>NZ_JAYRPN010000112.1:0-10066 GCF_041911175.1 Tabrizicola sp. | reverse complement strand
GGACTTGATCCGGGGCCTCTGCGTGACCCCCGAGGCCCCGGATCAAGTCCGGGGCGGGGTCTCGGCAAACCTTAACACCACCCTAACCCGCGCCCGCAACCCATTGAAATCACTCGCCTCGAAAATCTGTCCACCGTGGACATACCCATGACCCGCGACCGCCTCTTTCTCTTCGACACCACCCTCCGCGACGGCCAGCAGACGCAAGGAGTCCAGTTCTCCACGCCTGAGAAGGCCCAGATCGCGACTGCCCTCGACGCCCTCGGGGTCGACTACATCGAGGGCGGCTGGCCCGGCGCCAACCCGACCGACAGTGACTTCTTCGCCGCCCCCCCGGCCACAAAAGCCACCCTCACCGCCTTCGGCATGACCCGCCGCGTCGGACGGTCCGCCGAGAATGACGACGTTCTGGCGGCGGTCCTGAATGCCGGAACCCCCGCCGTCTGCCTGGTCGGCAAGACCCATGATTTCCACGTCACCACCGCCCTCGGCGTCACGCTGGAGGAAAACCGCGAGGCCATCGCCAGTTCCATCCGCCACCTCGTCGCCAGGGGCCGCGAGGCGCTCTTCGATGCGGAACATTTCTTCGACGGCTACCGCGCCAACCCCGGCTACGCCCTCTCCTGCCTGAAGGCCGCCCTCGAGGCCGGCGCCCGCTGGGTGGTCCTCTGCGACACCAACGGCGGCACGCTGCCCGCCGAAGTGGGCCGGGTGACGGCGGAAGTCATCGCTGCCGGTATCCCCGGCGACCGGCTCGGCATCCACTGCCACGACGACACCGGCAACGCGGTGGCGAATTCGCTGGCCGCGGTCGAGGCGGGGGCCCGGCAGATCCAGGGCACGCTGAACGGCCTCGGCGAGCGCTGCGGCAATGCGAACCTGACGACGCTGATCCCGACGCTGCTCCTCAAGGACCCCTATGCCAGCCGGTTCGAGACCGGGGTCAGCCGCGAGGCGCTGGCGGGGCTTCTCAAGACCAGCCGCATGCTGGACGACATCCTGAACCGGGTCCCCCTGCGCAGCGCGCCCTACGTCGGCGCCTCGGCCTTCGCCCACAAGGCGGGCCTCCACGCCAGCGCGATCCTGAAGGACCCGACGACCTACGAACACATCGACCCCGTAGTGGTTGGCAATGAACGCATCATTCCGATGTCGAACCAGGCGGGCCTGTCGAACCTGCGCGCCCGGCTGGCGGCGGCGGGGATCGAGGCGGACCCGAAGGATGCCCGCCTCGGCCGGATCATCGAGGTCATCAAGGCCCGTGAGGACCAGGGCTATGCCTATGACGGTGCGCAGGCCAGTTTCGAGCTGGTCGCGCGGCGCGAGCTGGGCCTCTGCCCGGAGTTCTTCGAGGTCAAGCGCTACCGGGTGACGGTGGAGCGGCGGAAGAACAAGTACGACCGGATGATCTCGCTTTCCGAGGCGGTGGTGGTGGTCAAGATCGGCGACGAGAAGATGATGTCGGTCTCGGACAGCATGGACGAGACCGGCAGCGACCGCGGGCCGGTGAACGCGCTGTCGAAGGCGCTGGCCAAGGATCTCGGGCCCTACCAGGCCTGCATCGACGACATGAAGCTGGTCGACTTCAAGGTCCGCATCACCAATGGCGGGACCGAGGCGGTGACGCGGGTCATCATCGACAGCGAGGACGGGCAGGGCAACCACTGGTCGACGGTGGGCGTCAGCGCCAACATCATCGACGCCTCGTTCGAGGCGCTGCTGGACGCGATCCAGTGGAAGCTGATCCGCGATTTCGGGGTTCCGGTGTGACCGTCGAGGCCTGCGCGGCGCTGGTGGAACGGGGCGACCCCGACCGCTTCCGTGCGGTGATGGCCGCCCCGGTGGAGGCCCGCGCACAGCTTTTTCCGCTTTACGCCTTCAACCTTGAGGTCGCGCGCGCGCCCTGGGTGACGCAGGAGCCGCTGATCGCCGAGATGCGCCTGCAATGGTGGCGGGACATGGTAGAGAATGCGGCTTCCGGGGCGGCCAGGGCGCATGAGGTGGCGGGGCCGCTGCATGATCTGATCCGGGACTTCGGCCTGCCGGTCGCGGTGCTGGATCGGCTGATCGCGGCGCGGCGCTGGGACATCCATCGCGACCCGCATGCCGGTGCATCGGCGCTGGACGCCTATCTGGAGGACACCGGCGCAGGGCTGATGTGGCTGGCGGCCCGGGCGCTTGGTGCGCCGGACGGGGCGGAGGCCGCGGTGCGCGCCTATGGCTGGGCGGCGGCGGCGGCGGGCTATCTGCGGGCGGCCCCGGAGCTTCAGGCGCGGGGACGCCAGCCGCTGCCGGAGGGGATGGAGGCGACGGAGCTTGCGCGGAAGGGGCTGGAGAAGCTGGCCGAAGCGCGGGCCGCAAGGAAAGCCGTTCCGAAGGATGTGGCCCCGGCCCTGCTGGCGGGCTGGCAGGCGGAAGCGATTTTGCGTCAGGTGGTTGCGGGGCGATCCTCATCCGAATTGTCCGAGGCGCGGAAGCGCTGGGGACTGTTGTGGCAGGCCATCACGGGGCGCTGGTAGGGCAAGCTCCTCGTGCGACTTCGTCTTCTCGTCGTCCGCGATGAGCGCATGACATGCGACGACGAGCGGCCCGTCAGATCCGACGCGCCTCGGGGCGGAGCCAGAGCCAGATCAGCGCGCCGCCGGCAAGCACCAGGAAGGGCAGCATGGCGAGGTTGACCATCTGCCAGCCAGCCTCGACCGATCCGCCGGAGCAGTTCATCAGCCCGCCGGAGGAGAAGGAAGCCAGGGTCACGCCGCCGAAGACCACCAGGTCGTTCAGGCCCTGCAGCCGACCGCGCTCCTCGGGGCGTTGCGCCGAGGTCAGCATCGTGGTTGCGCCGATGAAGCCGAAGTTCCAGCCGAGGCCGAGGAGCATCAGCGCGGCGAAGAAGTTCTCCAACTGCACCCCGGCCATCGCCACAGCCCCGGCCAGGGCAAGGATCACGAGGCCGAGGGCGATGATCCGCTCGGTCCCGAAGCGGGCGATCAGGTGGCCGGTGAAGAAGGACGGCACATACATCGCGAGGACATGCGCGGTCACGATATCCGCCGCATTGCCCTTGTCGAAGCCGCAGCCGACCACGGCGAGCGGGGAGGAGGTCATCACGAGGTTCATCAGCGCATAGGATACCGTGGCGCAGATCATCGCGACGAGGATGGTGGGCGTGCGAAGCAGTTCGCCCCGGCTGCGCCCGACCGGCGCCCCGGCAACCGGGGGTTTCGGCTTCGGAATGTCGAGCGCAAAGAACAGGAACGAGCCGACAAGGTTCAGCACGATCACGGCCAGATAGGAGCCGAGGAAGGTGACAGCCATTGCGTCGGCGGTGAATTTCACCATCTGCGGGCCGACCACGGCAGAGAGCAGGCCCCCCGCCATGACCCAGCTGATCGCCTTGGGGCGGAACGCCTCGGACGCGGTATCCACGGCGGCAAAGCGGTAAAACCCGTTCGCGGACATGTAGATGCCGGAACAGACCGCGCCGATGTTGAACAGAAGGAAACTGCCGGTCGCGAGGCCCCAGGCGCCGATGGCGGCCCCGACGGCGCCCCCGGCGGCGCCGAAGAAGAACCCGGCGCGGCGCCCGTAGCGCTGCATCAGCGCCGAGATCGGGGTGGCGGTCAGCATGGAGCCGACGACCATCATCGTCACCGGGAGCGTCGCCCAGCAGATGTTCGGGGCGAGGCTGGAGCCTGCGAGCCCGGCGATGGTGAAGATCATCGGCAGTTGCGCGCCGAGGATGGCCTGGGCGGCGACAAGGACGAGAACGTTGCGGCGGGCGGTGGAGTCGCTGGTCATGGGCTATCGGTAGAACTGCCCAAGCGGAGGGGCAAGCGGAAAGGTGGGTTGCCTCCGGCGGGGATACTTGGGCAAAGATGAAACATGGTAGGGCGGATCATCACATCGCTGGACTGCGTGGCCGAGGGCGCGGAATGGCTGGCCGGGCGGGAGCCTGCCTTTGCGCGGGCCTTGCCGCTGGTCGGTGACCTGCCGCTCAGGCGCGAGGCGGACGGGTTTGCCGCACTTCTGCGCGCGATCGTGGGGCAGCAGGTTTCTGTCGCCTCGGCGCGGGCGATCTGGGGGCGGCTGGAGGGGTTGGGGCTGACCGAGGCGGCAGTGATGGCGGCGGCCTCGGACGAGGACCTGCGGGCGGCGGGGCTGTCGCGGCAGAAGGCGCGCTATGGGCGGGCCTTGGCGCAGGCTGGCATTGATTTCAACGCCTTGCGCGGTGTTCCTGATGCGGATGTGGTCAAGACCCTGGTCGCGGTGCCGGGGATCGGGGTCTGGACGGCGGAGATCTACGCGATGTTCGCCCTGGGCCGGGCGGATGTCTTCGCGCCGGGCGACCTTGCCTTGCAGGAGGCGGCGCGGATGCTGTTCGGGCTGGAGGCGCGGCCCTCGGACAAGGCGCTGCGCCAGATGGCCGAGGCCTGGTCGCCCTGGCGGTCGGTTGCGGCGCGGATTCTTTGGGCCTACTACCGGGTCGCGAAGGATCGGGAAGGGGTCATCTGATGCGGGAATTGCGGTTCGGGCGGAAAGGGGCAGAGAGGGGCAAGGCCGGGGCGCTGGTCGTCTTCCTGCACGGCTATGGCGCCGACGGGGCCGATCTTCTGGGGCTGGCCGACGTGCTGGAGCCGCATTTGCCGGGGGCGGCCTTCCTTGCTCCGGATGCGCCGGAGCCCTGTCGGGGTGGCGGGTTCGGCCGGCAGTGGTTTCCGATTCCCTGGATCGACGGGTCGAGCGAGGCAGCGGCTGCAGAGGGCCTGGCTGCGGCGGCGGAAGACCTGAACGGGTTCCTTGACGCCCGGCTGGTGGAGGAGGGGCTGACGGCGGATCGGCTGGTGCTGCTGGGCTTCAGCCAAGGCGCGATGATGAGCCTGCATGTCGCCCCGCGCCGTGACAAGGAAGTGGCGGGAATCGTTGCGATTTCCGGTCGGCTCTTGCGCCCCGACGCGCTGGCGGTCGAGGCGCGCGTAAAGCCGCCGGTGCTGCTGATCCACGGCGACCAGGACCCTGTCGTGCCGTTTTCCGACATGGCGAAGGCGGGCGATGCGCTGGTCGCGGCCGGGTTCCCGACCTATGGCCATGTGATGAAGGGCACCGGACACGGCATCGCACCGGACGGGCTGGGCGTGGCGCTGCAGTTCATCAAGGAGCGTCTTGCCGTCTGATCAATGGCTTATGGCGCGTTGTTCAGGTAGACAGCGCAGCCGGTAAGGGCTGCATAATCGTCCTCGACGACCGAAATGGCGAAATCCTTGCGCAAGAGGTCGACGCGGCGGTCTTCGCGGAAGGCGGTCTGCAATCCGAAGCGCGCGAAATGCGGCGTCATCGCGCGGGACATGCCGCCGATCAGGTAGATCCCGCCGTAGGGCAGGTGGATCAGCGCCAGGTCGGCGAGCATCTGGCCAAGGATATGGACGTAGAGCCGTGCGGCATGGGCGGCGGTCGCGTCGCCCGCGTCCAGCGCCGCCAGCACCTCGGCAGAGGTCAGGCTGGCCGGGTGGCCTGCGGCATAGGCGGCGAAGGCGTGCAGGTTGGCAAGG
The DNA here is from genome assembly GCF_041911175.1 of Tabrizicola sp. Lineage (GTDB taxonomy): Bacteria > Pseudomonadota > Alphaproteobacteria > Rhodobacterales > Rhodobacteraceae > Tabrizicola. Next base: position 4,520 of record NZ_JAYRPN010000112.1, on the reverse strand, counting down.
CCGCGCCCGGCCAGCACCTCCTCGACCCCGGCATGGGGCACCTCGCCTTCGGATTTCAGCCGGGCCTCGACGAAGCGGGCGAGCTGGAAGTCCTCCTCGGTCCGCACCGGCATGTTGACATGGCCGCATTCCGAGGGCGGCACGACGCGGCCCTTCGGGGCAGGGTGAACGGGGGCCGCATTGACGCCGGTGCCAAGCCCGACCACCAGCATCGTGGCCCCTGCCTTGACCGGGCCGGAGATCACGGTCCGAAGATTGGCCTCGGGGATATGGCCAAGCGCCTGGCCCTGGGCCTGCAGGTCGTTCAGGATCGCCACCTTGCGCGCGCCGGTCGCGGCGGAAAGCTTCGCCCCGTCCATCACCCAGTCGAGGTTGGTCATGGTCGCGATGCCGTCCTGCACCGGGCCGGCAGCAGCGACGCAGACGCCGGAGACTGTGGCCCCGGTCTGGTCAAGATAGTCGCGCAGGACCTGGGCGATGTCCTGGCCGCGCGTCTGGTATTCGGCGTTCGGGAAGCGGCGGATCGAGTCGATCCTGACGCGGGTGCCTTCGGCCAGCGCGACGCGGGTGTTGGTGCCGCCGATGTCGGCTAGGATCGCTAGGGTCATGGGCCGGGTCCGTCGCTTCGGGGATCAGTTGGTGATACGGGGAAACCGCGCCACACGCCAGAGGGTCAAAGCGCTTCGGGTCTGGGTTTCGGGGCCGGTCCGGTGGAGGTTCCCTCGACCAGTTCCGCTTCCAGCAGTTGTTCGGCGGGCGGCTGGTCGGGGTTGGCGATCCGGTCGAGCAACAGTTCGGCTACCTGCCGCCCGGCCTCGCGCACCGAAGAGCGCATGGCGGTGAAGATCGGCTTCTCCTCGCCGTTCTTCATGTAGGAGAGATCGTCGTCGAAGACGATCAGCGAGATGTCGCGGCCCAGCACCAGCCCCGCCCCTTCGACGGCGCGGCGGATGCCCATGCCGGAGATCATCGAGGCGGCGAGGAAGGCGGTCGGGGGATGTGGCAGGCGCAGCATCCGTTCGGCGGCGCGGAAGCCTGCGACCTCGGACATCTCGTCGGATGACATGAGCGCAGGGTCGGGGGGCAGGCCGCGGGCGTCCAGCGCCTCGACATAGCCGCGGCGGCGGCGGATGGCGAAATCCATGTATTCGAGGCCGTTCACCAGCGCGATGCGGGCATGGCCGAGGTCAAGAAGGTATTCCGTCGCCCGCAGGAAGGCGCGGCGGTTGTTCACGTCGAGCCAGGAATAGGGCACTGTGGTCCCGGTGGCGCGGCCGTGCACGACGAAGGGCAGGCCGATTTCGAGGAGCAGGGGAATGCGGGGATCGTTCTCGCGCGGGGAATGGACGATGACGCCGTCGACGTTCCCCTTCACCTTCATCGCGCGGTAGGTCTGTTCCTCTTCCTCGTCCGGGACGACGGAAAGAAGCATGTCGTAATCGTTGCGGCTGTAGGTTTCCCCTGCACCGGCGATGAAATCGGCGAAGACCGGGTTCACGATCTCATGCCTTGTTGCGATCGGGATGACATGGCCCACGGCCATCGCGCGCCCGGTGGCGAGCCGGATCGCGCGGGCGTTCGGGTGGTAGTTGTGTTCCTTGGCCGCCGCCATGACACGGGTGCGGGTGGCCTCGTTGACCTCGGGGTAGCCGTTCAGCGCGCGCGACACCGTGGTCGGCGACAGGCCGAGTTTCTGGGCAAGTTCCTTGAGGTTCATCGGTGGGCGGCACTTCAACGCGGTCAGGACGCGTGGGACCATAGCCCCCGGTCGGGGAGGCGTCAAAGCCTTAGCGCGATCACCGCAAGAAGGCCGAGCCAGAGGAGGCTGAGCGCCGCGGCGAGGGCGAGCGGCACCCAGAGGGTGAACCGGGGGGACTGGGCCGGGGATTTGCGCAGCGAGACGGGTTTCATGGCCCCGATTAACGGCATGGAAAGGTTTCTGCGGCGTTAATCGCGGCCATGTTCGATGCAGGCGAAACCGGGGGGATTCTGCCCCTGCAGCAAAGTGCCGTCTATGCGGCGGCGGTCGCGGGCTGCGGTGCGCGGGTGCGCTGGCTGGAAGGCGGCGTGCTGGCGGTGGAGCGGGGGCGGGTCCGGCTGGTCTCGCGGGTGGCGGGTCTGGACCGGGCGGGGCTGCGGCGGTTGGCGCGCTGGCCGGGGGTGACGTTGGCGACGCCGGAGGCAGGGATCGCGGGCTTCGGGCTGGTGCCGCTGGTCACGCCGATGCACCATGCGATCTGGGCGCTGGGGCCGGACTTGTGCGCGGGGATGGCGCGGAACTGGCGGGGGCATCTGCGGCAGGCGGAGCGGGCGGGGGTGCGGGTCCGGCAGGGCGATGCGGCAACGTTGGCGGCGCTGATCGCAGCTGAGGCGGCGCAGCGGGCAGAGCGGCGGTATCGCGCGCTGCCGGTGGGCTTCACGCGGGCCTTGCCGGGTCAGGCGCTGCGGCTGTGGGAGTGGCGGCAGGGCGGGACGCTGCAGGCCGCGATGTGCTTCGTCGTGCATGGCGCGTCGGCCAGCTATCACCTGGGCTGGGGGTCGGGGGAGGCGCGTGGGGCAGGGGTGCATCAGCTGATGCTGGCCCGGGCGGTCGAGGCCTTGTGGGCGGAAGGCGTGCGCTGGCTGGACCTCGGCTCGGTGGACAGCGAGCGGGCGCCGGGGCTCGCCCGGTTCAAGCTGGGGACCGGGGCGGTGCTGAAGCGGCTTGGGGCGACGATGCTGGTCCTGCCGTGAGGCCGGAGGTCAGGCCGGAACCGGGTTGCCGGAGAAGCCACATGTCGCCAGGATTTCTGGCAGAAGCCCGACAAGCACATCCTCCGCCGGGGGGATCGTCGCGGTTGCCAGGCGCGCCAGCACCAGAGCCTCGGTTCCGGCGTCGAGCAGGGGCCGGGTGACCAGCGGCTTGCCGTCTTGCGACTGGCGCGGCGCGGGGTTGGTATAGGACAGGCCGACCCCGAAGCCGTTGGCGGCAAAGCTGCGCATCAGGTCAAGGTTTGCGGTGCGGTGCGCGATCCGGGGCGCAAGCCCGGCAGAAGAGAAGAGACCCCGCATATGGCCGACAGACAGGCCCTGGTCGGTCAGGATCAGCGGTTCATCGACCAGATCGCGCAGGGACAGGGCGGGCCGGGCAGCCAGCGGATGCGCCTCGGCCAGCACCGCATGCGGCGGGATTCGGGTGACAAGCCTGCGGTCTATGTCGGTCTCAAGCCCCAGATCCCAGGTCAGCGCCAGGTCGACCGTCCCGTCCCGCAGCGCGGACAAGAGGGTTTCGAACCCCATCGGCCGGGTGTCGAGCCGCAGCGTCGGCGCCTTGGTTGCCGCCATCGCCAGGAGCGGCGCCAGGCAGGAGGCCGCGATATCCTGAAACACCGCCAGACGCAGGGGATAGGATCTGAGCGCTGTCGGATCCGCCAGTCGCTGCATCTGGGCAAGGCCCGTTTCCGCTTCGATCAGCCAGCGGCGGCCGAAGGGGCTGGGCTGCAACCGCCCGCCGGGACGGCGCAGGAACAGCGCCTCGCCAAGTCGCGCTTCAAGCTGGCCGATCGCCACCGACAGCGCGGGCTGGCTGACATGCAGGGCCTGGGCAGCGGCGCTCATCCCGCTGTGGCGGGCGACGGCAAGGGCGAATTCGACCTGGCGCAGGGTAAGCGATAACACCGGATTATGCCTTTCATAGAAAGGTATGATTTGCCTTAATGGTAATTGCCGGGCATTCCCTGCGAAAGCGAAAACGGGAGACCCAGGAAATGACAGTCGAAATCACGGACCAGATGGTCGAGGCCTACCAGCGCGACGGGGTGGTGCTGGTCAAGGGGCTCTGGGCCGACTGGGTGGAGATGCTGCGCGCGGGCGTGGCACGGAACATGGCGAACCCGACGCACCAGATGGCGACGCTGAAGCCGGGCGAGCCGGGGTATTTCTTCGACGACTACTGCAACTGGCAGAAGGTGCCGGAATTCGGCGCGGTGATCCGCCAGTCCGGGGTCGCGGAGGTGGCGGCGCGGCTGATGCGGTCGGATCGGGTGCAGATGTTCCACGATCATGTGCTGGTGAAGGAGCCGGGGACGACAAAGCCGACCCCCTGGCACACCGACGGGCCCTACTACTTCGTCGAGGGGCGGCAGACGGTCAGCTTCTGGTCGCCGCTCGACCCGGTGAGGGAGGCGGCGCTGCGCTGCGTGGCGGGGTCGCATCTGTGGAAGAAGGACGTGCTGCCGACGCGCTGGATGTCCGAGACGAACTTCTATCCGGGCGACGACGACTACATGGCCGTCCCGGACCCCGAGGCCGAGGGGATGGATATCCGGGAGTGGCAGATGGAGCCCGGCGACGCGGTCGCCTTCAACTTCCGCACCCTGCACGGCGCGCGGGGGAACACCACGGCGAACCGGCGGCGGGCGTTCTCGTTGCGGCTGGTGGGCGAGGATGCGCGCTATGTCGAGCGGCCCGGCCCGACCTCGCCGCCGTTTCCGGGGCACGGGATGAAGGCCGGGGAGCGTCTGCGCGAGGACTGGTTCCCG
>NZ_JAYRPN010000111.1:0-27766 GCF_041911175.1 Tabrizicola sp. | reverse complement strand
GGACGAGATCATCGGGTCGATGCTGCTGACCTGGCACAACCTGCACTACTATCAGGTGCTGATGCAGGGGCTGCGGGACGCGATTGCGGGCGGTCGGCTCGGGGCGTTTGTGGCCGGGTTCCATGCGCGGCGGGCCGAGGGGGATGTGGAGCCGGTGTGAGGCTTGGCGGTGGTTCGGTCATCCACCGAAGCCATGTGTCATCCCCGCGCAAGCGGGCAGCCATCTGTCGACACGCTGCTCATGGGTCCCCGCTTGCGCGGGGATGACAGTCAACGCGAAATCACACCCCCGCCGCCTTGCGTAGCGCCTGGTTCATGCGCGACTGCCAGCCCGGTCCAGCCGCCTTGAACGCCGCGACCACGTCGGGGTCCAGCCGCAACGAGACGGCGACCTTGGGGTTCGCCGACTTCGGTCGTCCGGCGATGGACTTGCGCATCTTTTCCGCCAATTCGGGGAAGACTTCGACGAAGGGGCGGGCCTGGGCCAGTTCCTCGTCGGTCAGTTCGGGGCTGTCGACGGCATCCCAGTCTTCGCGGGTATAGCCGTGTTTGGCGGCGTGCCGGGAATCAAATGCCTTCATGGATCGCCCTTTCCTTCTTGCTGGCAGGCCGAAGCGAGATGATGGAGAGAGCCTCGGCGCCAAGTTCATAGTAGATCGTCGTCACCACGCCGTTTTCCAAGACACCGATGGCGGCGCGGCGGCCGGAATGGGCAGGGACGAAAGTCGCGGAGAGAAAGTATTCCGCAGTCAGATCGGCGAAATCGAGACCATGCTTCGCAATGTTAGCCAACCGCTTCGGTTCTTCCCACACAATTACCATATTTTTGTATCTACATAAAGTCGGCCTTGTCAAGATTTTCATAGGGGCAAGAAGTCAACGTGACGTTAACGCCGATCCCGCATCGCCGACACTTCCCGCGCCCCCCGGGGGCTTTCCCACCTTGCACCCGTTCACGCAGAGGTTCATTCTGCCGAACCAAACCGGAACTTGAATCCCCTCGCCGGGGACCACAAGTTAACGAACATGATGGCGGAGCGGGCGGGGTTGCCGATGGTCGGGACCATGTCACGCTGCCGCGAACGAAGGTAGACAAATGAGCACCCAAAGCTATCCGGTCCTGCCGCTGCGCGACATCGTGGTGTTTCCCCACATGATCGTGCCGCTCTTCGTCGGGCGCGAGAAATCTGTCCGCGCGCTGGAAGAGGTGATGCAGGACGACAAGCAGATTCTTCTCAGCTCGCAGAAGGATCCCACCGCAGACGACCCGGACGCCGATGGCATCTTCCGCACCGGCGTGCTGGCGAATGTGCTGCAACTGCTGAAACTGCCCGACGGCACGGTGAAGGTGCTGGTCGAGGGCAAGGCCCGGGTGAAGATCACCGGCTTCATCGAGAACCCGGCCTTCTTCGAGGCCAGTGCCGAAGTGCTGGCCGAGACCGAGGGCGACCAGACTGCCGTCGAGGCGCTGGTCCGCGCGGTGGGCGAGGAGTTCGAGCGCTATACCAAGGTGAAGAAGAACATCCCCGAAGAGGCGCTTGCCGCCGTCTCGGACACGCGTGAGCCCGCGCGGCTGGCCGATCTGGTGGCGGGCCATCTGGGCGTGGACGTGGCGCAGAAACAGGCGATCCTGGAAACGCTGGACGTCGCCGAGCGGCTGGAGAAGGTCTATGGCCACATGCAGGGGGAACTGTCCGTCCTGCAGGTGGAGAAGAAGATCAAGTCTCGGGTGAAAACCCAGATGGAGAAGACCCAGCGCGAGTACTATCTGAACGAGCAGATGAAGGCCATTCAGAAGGAGCTTGGCGACGGCGAGGACGGCCAGAACGAGGTCGCCGAGCTGGAAGAGCGCATCCGCAAGACCGAGCTGAGCAAGGAAGCGCGCGAGAAGGCCGAGGCCGAGCTGAAGAAGCTGAAGTCGATGTCGCCGATGTCGGCGGAAGCGACGGTGGTGCGGAATTACCTCGACTGGCTTCTGGGCGTGCCGTGGGGCGTGAAGTCCCGCGTCAAGAAGGACCTGGGCGCCGCGCAGAAGGTGCTGGATACCGATCACTTCGGGCTGGAGAAGGTCAAGGAGCGGATCATCGAGTACCTGGCGGTGCAGGCGCGGTCGACCAAGCTGAAGGGGCCGATCCTCTGCCTCGTCGGCCCTCCGGGCGTGGGGAAAACCTCGCTGGGGCGGTCGGTGGCCAAGGCCACGGGGCGCGAGTTCATCCGCATCAGCCTTGGCGGCGTGCGGGATGAATCGGAAATCCGCGGCCACCGGCGGACCTATATCGGCTCGATGCCGGGCAAGATCATCCAGTCGCTGAAGAAGGCCAAGACCACCAACCCGCTGATCCTTCTGGATGAGATCGACAAGATGGGCCAGGACTTCCGGGGCGACCCGGCCTCGGCGCTGCTGGAGGTGCTGGACCCCGAACAGAACAACACCTTCATCGACCACTACCTTGAGGTGGAATACGACCTGTCCAACGTGATGTTCATCACCACGGCGAACTCCTACAACATGCCGGGGCCGCTGATGGACCGGATGGAGATCATTCCGCTGGCCGGTTACACCGAGGATGAAAAGCGCGAGATCGCCCGGCAGCACCTGTTGCCGAAGCAGATCGCGGCGAACGGCCTCAAGAAGGGCGAGTTCAGCGTCAGCGACGATGCGCTGAACCATGTCATCCGCTACTATACCCGCGAGGCGGGGGTGCGGAACCTGGAGCGCGAGATCGCCAAACTGGCCCGCAAGGCCGTGACCGACATCCTGAAGGGCAAGGTCAAGCGTGTGGAGATCGATCCGGCCAAGGTCGAGGACTACCTGGGCGTCCAGCGCCACCGCTATGGCCTGGCCGAGAAGGAGGATCAGGTTGGCGTGGTGACGGGCCTGGCCTGGACCAGCGTCGGCGGTGATCTGTTGCAGATCGAGGCGCTGAAGCTGCCGGGCAAGGGCCGGATGAAGACGACCGGGAAACTGGGCGATGTGATGAAGGAATCGATCGAGGCGGCGGCCAGCTATGTCCGCTCGGTCAGCCCCCAGATCGGGGTGAAGCCGCCGAAGTTCGACGCGATCGACATCCACGTCCACGTCCCCGACGGGGCGACGCCGAAGGACGGGCCCTCGGCCGGCCTCGCGATGGTCACGGCCATCGTCTCGGTCCTGACCGGCATCCCGGTCCGCAAGGACATCGCCATGACCGGCGAGGTGACGCTGCGCGGCAACGCCAGCGCCATCGGCGGGCTGAAGGAGAAACTGCTCGCCGCGCTGCGCGGGGGGATCAAGACCGTCTTCATCCCGGAGGAGAACGCCAAGGACCTGGCGGAGATTCCGGAGAACGTGAAGGAAGGGGTGAAGATCATCCCGGTGACCCATGTCCGCGAGGTCCTGGCCCAGGCGCTGGTGCGCCAGCCCGAGCCGGTGGAATGGGACGAGGCGGCGGAAGAGGCGGCCGCAGCGGCCCGGGCGGCAGCGGTTGTGCCGCCGGTGCAGACCGCGCATTGACCGCCGGATGAGACGGGGAAAGGCGCGTCCCTTCCGGGGCGCGCCTTTTCGCATGGAGCCGGGGGAATCGGCTGGCCCTGCGGGGAAAGCGGCTCTATCGTCCGCCGCCGACAGTGATCGAAGGACAGGCAGGATGGCCCGCACCCCCAAGGACAAGACCGAGACGAAAGCCGCCCGGGTCGCCAGGCCCAAGGTGAAGCCCGAGGCCGAAGCAGCGGCGAAACCCGCGCTGACGGTGGTGGAAAGCGCCTCCGGGTCCAAGCCCGTGGCGGTGAAGCTGAAGGATCTGGTCGAGGCGGTGGCCAGCGCGACCGGCGGCCGGAAGCCCGAGGTGAAGGCGGCGGTCGAGGCCACTCTGGCAGCCTTGGGCGAGGCGCTGGCCAGCGGCAAGGCGCTTGCGGTGCCGCCTCTGGGCAAGCTGCGGGTGGTCAAGAGCAAGGGCCCGGCCCTGACCCTGAAGCTGCGCCGCGCTGAGGCAGCAAAGGCTGCGGGATTGGCCCTTGCGGACGACGGCGAGGATAGCTAGAAGACCCGGCATCGGGCGATTAGCTCAGCGGTAGAGCGCTTCGTTCACATCGAAGATGTCAGCGGTTCAAATCCGTTATCGCCCACCATCCTTTCGCAAAGGCGCGCCCGACCGGCGCGCCTTTGTCATTCGGTCGGAAGATGGACCGGGACTTTCCGACAAGGGCCGCCCCTTGCATTGCCCGGGCGCGGCGGCTAGGCAGGGTCGAGGGCGGTTAGCTCAGTTGGTAGAGCGTCTCGTTTACACCGAGAATGTCGGGGGTTCGAGTCCCTCACCGCCCACCACCCGATTGCAAGCAGCGACGGAAACGGCAAGCTGTGGCGTTAGACAAGGGGCAAGGCGGCGCGGATCGCCGGGTGCGCCGGTCTGAAGATGTGCCTGCAGCAAGGGATGGAAGTGATGGCGAACCCGGCGGACGACATGGCCCGGATCCTGGCCCAGGCCCGGCGGCCGCGCCGACGCTGGCTCTGGGTCTTGCTGGCGGTGCTGGGGCTGGCGGGCGCGGGGGCCGGCCTTTGGTACGGTCTGCGGCAGGAAGCGGGCGACGTGCGCTATGAGACCGAGGCGGTCAGCCGGGGGCGGCTGGTCGTGACGGTGACCGCGACAGGTTCGGTCCAGCCGACGACGCAGGTCGATGTGTCGTCGGAACTGTCGGGCGCGCTGGCAGAGGTGGCTGTGGACTTCAACGACCGGGTCGAGGTGGGGCAGGTCCTGGCGCGGCTGGACGACACCAAGCTCAACGACCAGATCCTCACCGCCGAGGCGCAGTTGCAGGCAGCCGAGGCAAGCCTGGAGCAGGCCGCAAGCGCGGTGCGCGAGGCCGAAGTCAATTACGATTCGCAAAGCGAGCTGGACAAGCGCGGGCAGAGCACGCGGTTGAAGATGATCGCAGTCGAGGTGGCGCGCGACCGGGCGCGAGCGGTGGTCGACGGCGCGAAGGCCGAAGTGGCGCTGGCCCGGGCACGGCTGTCGGAGGCCAAGACCGAGTTGGGCAAGGCCACGATCCGCTCGCCGATTTCCGGGGTGGTGCTGAACCGCGCGGCGGAACCGGGACAGATCGTCGCCGCCTCGCTGAATGCGCCGGTGCTGTTCACGCTGGCCGAAGACCTGGCGCGGATGGAGTTGCGGGTGGATGTGGACGAAGCCGACATCGGCCGTGTCGCGGTGGGCAACGAGGCGAGTTTCACTGTCGATGCCTTCCCGGGCCGCAGCTTTCCGGCGGTGATCACCACCGTCCGCTATGCGCCCGAGACGACCGATGGCGTGGTGACCTACAAGGCGATCCTGTCGGTCGACAACAGCGAGGGATTGTTGCGCCCGGGGATGACCGCGACGGCGACGATTGCCGTCACGGTGATCGAGGATACCCTGCGCGTGCCAGGCGCCGCGCTGCGGTTCGAGCCGCCCCAGGTGGCCGATACCGGCAGCAGCCGGGGCGGCAACGGGCTTCTGGGGATGATCATGCCACGCCGACCGACCGCCGCGCCGAAAGCGTCCGGCGGGGCGGACAGGCCGACGGTCTGGGTCCTGCGCGATGGCGTCGCGACCGAGGTCGAGGTCAAGCCCGGCGAGAGCGACGGCAAGCTGACGGCGGTCACCTCGGACGCCCTGGCCGAAGGCGATCTGGTGATTGTCGACCAGAGCGGCGGGGGCTGAGATGACGGCAGCCGCCGCCCCGCCGCTGATCGAACTGGCCGATGTCTCGCGCGTCTATGGCAGCGGCGAGGCCGAAGTGCGGGCGCTGGATCATGTCGACCTGGTGATCGGCCAGGGCGAATTCGTCGCGATCATGGGGCCGTCGGGATCGGGGAAGTCGACGGCGATGAACACGATCGGGCTGTTGGACCGGCCGTCGTCGGGCCGGTTCCTGTTCAACGGGGTCGAGGTGCAGGGTCTGGACCGCGACAGCCGGGCGCTATTGCGTCGGCATTTCCTGGGCTTCGTCTTCCAGGGCTTCAACCTTTTGCCGCGCACCCCGGCGCTGGAGAATGTGGAACTGCCGCTGATCTCCAAGGGGATGCCGCGCGCCGAACGGATCGAACGGGCGCGCGCCGCGCTGCACAAGGTCGGGCTGGAGGGGCGCGAGGGTCACGATGCCTCGCAGCTTTCGGGCGGCCAGCAGCAGCGCGTTGCCATCGCGCGGGCTCTGGTCGGCACCCCGATGGTGATCCTGGCGGATGAACCCACCGGCAACCTCGATAGCCACCGCAGCCACGAGATCATGCGGCTTTTGCAGGGCCTGAACCGCGAGGACGGGATCACCATCGTCATGGTCACGCATGAAGAGGACATTGCCGCCTATGCCAGCCGGTTGGTCGTGTTTGCCGACGGCAAGGTGCGCAGCGACGGGCCGGTCCCGGAAAGGGCGGGCGCATGATCTGGGAGACGCTTCGCCTGGCGCTTCTGGCCCTGCGGCGCAACAAGCTGCGCTCGGGGCTGACCATGCTGGGCATCGTCATCGGGGTGGCGGCGGTCATCGCGATGGTGACGGTGGGGCAGGGGTCGTCGAGGTCGGTCACGGCCAGCGTCGCGAGCCTTGGCAACAACGTGCTGTCGATCCGCCCCGACCGCGGGCCGGGGCCGGGGGGCACGACCGTCTCACGCCCCTTCACGCTGCGCGATGTCGATGCGTTGGCCGATCTGTCGGTCGTCGCCACGATCTCGCCCAGCGTGAGCAGCACGCAGACCGTGGTTGCGGGGGGGCAGAACCTGTCGACCACGATCACCGGCGCAACCTCGGGGCAGTTGGTCACCGGCAACTGGACGCTGCTGCGGGGCCGGGGCTTCAGCCCGTCGGAGGATCGTTCGGGCACCGCCGTCTGCATCATCGGCGAGACCGTAAGGCAGGCGCTCTTCGGCAATTCCGACCCGACCGGCCAGCAGATGCGCGCGGGCAATGTCTCCTGCGAGGTGATCGGCCTTCTGCAGGCGAAGGGGGCCGGAACCTTCGGGCAGGATCAGGATGACATCGTGCTGATGCCGATCCGCACGGTGCAGCGCCGGTTTCTGGGCAGCGACAGCGTCAGCTCGATCTCGGTGGCGCTGACCCCCGGCGTCTCCAGCGCGCGCGGAATCCGGGACATCCAGACGCTGATGCGCGAACGGCGGCGGATCGCGATGGATGAGGAAGACGATTTCAGCGTCATGGACATGGCGCAGCTGGCCTCGATCCTGACCGGGATCAATTCGGTCCTGACCGGCATGCTGTCTTCGGTCGCGGCGGTCAGCCTTCTGGTCGGCGGGATCGGCATCATGAACATCATGCTGGTCTCGGTGACGGAACGGACGCGCGAGATCGGCATCCGGCTGGCCGTCGGGGCCGAGGGGCGGCAGGTGCAGATGCAGTTTCTGGTCGAGGCGGTGGTGCTGTCGCTGGTCGGCGGGATCATCGGCGTGGCGGTGGGGCTGGCGCTGGCCTTCGTCGCCTCGCTGGTCATGGCGATCCCCTTCGCGCCGCAACTTTACGTCGTGGTGCTGGCCTTCGGCTTCTCGGCGCTGATCGGGGTCATCTTCGGCTATTTCCCGGCGCGCAAGGCGGCCTCGCTGGACCCGATCATCGCGCTGCGGCACGAGTGACGGCTTCGCCGCGTTGTCCGGCGAAGCTGAGCGGGTTCAGGTCAGGACCGACCAGAGGAGCGCGATCCCGGCAACGAGGAAGACGGCACCTGCACCGATGGCATAGCCCATGTTGTCCTGCAGGAACCCGCCCGGGGCCGCAACCGACTGGCGCGTGACGGGCCGGGTCTTCAGCTTCGGCGGTTCATCGGTCAGCGCGGCGGGCAGCGGTCCGCCTTCTTCGCCGATGCGTATCCAGTCCAGCCAGTCGCCCGCCGACTGGATACGGTCCTTCGGCATGACGCGCACCGCCTTGTCGATGGCTTCCAGAAAGCCCGGCGGATAGCCCTCGAACCGCCCGGCGAGCGGCTCGTAGGGATCGGGCTCGCCCTCGGCCACGCGCGCCAGGCGGCGCTGGCTTTCGGGCGGGGCCTGTCCGGTGATGACATGGTAGACGGTCGCGCCCAGCGAATAAAGGTCGCTCGCCGGGCTTTGTTCCGCCCCGGTCAGGTAGAATTCCTGCGGCGAATAGCCTTCCTTGATCACCCGTCGGCCGGTCAGGACACGGGTTGCACGCGCGACCTGTTCGCTGGCGGCGCCGAAGTCGATCAGGATCGGGTTGCCGGACTTGTCGATCAGCACGTTGTCGGGCGAGATGTCGCGATGCAGGATGCCGACCTGATGGATGAATTCCACCGCGCTGAGCATCTTCTTCAGCAGGGTGACGATCTGGTCGGGCGTGAAGGCCTGGTCGGTGGAATCGAGGATGTCGTGCAGGTCGCGCCCGTCGATATAGTCGATGGCCATATAGGCGGTGTCGTTGTCCTCGAACACCTGATGCACGCCGACGATGTTCGGATGCACCAGCCGCGCCAGGCTTTTCGCCTCGGCCACGAAGCTTTCGACGAAGCCGCGGAAATCGCCCTGGTGCTTGCGCGACCGGGCGCGCACCAGACTGGTCGACCGGCGGCAGAGCGCGTTCGGGAAGCACTCCTTGATCACGACCGTGCGGTCGAGACTGTCCTTGGCCAGATAGGTGATGCCGAAGCCGCCGCTGTTCAGGAAGCCTTCGATTGTATAGTGCCCGCCCAAGAGCTGCGTGCCGGGCTTCAGATCATCGGCAAAAGAGTCGGGATCGACCCGGCCCAACTCGTTTTCGAGCTGATTGCTGATCTGTGTCGGACCCTGTGTCACGGTTCATTCCTACTGGGCTGGCCACTCATCACGAACGACGGCGCAACGAGGACAGCGTCGCGCCAGCGTAAACAGGTCTACTTTCTCACCGGTAAATCCGCTCCGCCCTCAGTGGCGGATCGGCATGTGTCCCGGTTCCATTGTAGCGCTTGACGCTGCGTCCGCGCAAACCCGCTGCGTGGGCCAGCGACAGGGTCGAAGGGCCCGGGACCGGCAACGCGAGGGGCCGGGGGCTTCGCGGGGGTGGCTGGGCGCATGCAAGCTGTTGATTGCAAACGCTTTAATATCCAGTCTGGGAGCCCGTGCATAGGCGTTTGCAAAATGCACACTGTGACAAAAACATCAAGGATACCAGAGGGATGCGCCGCGATCTTGCCTTATTCCCCGAAGCGGATCGACCGCCGCGCGCAGGTGAATTGGGAAACAATACCTCAGGTTGCGCGCCGATTCAGCTGCCCGCAACCCGAAGCGATTCGCGGATCAATGTGGCATCCAGACCTTGGGCGGGGCGCCGGGACGCAGGATCTGGAAGCTTCCGGCGGGCAGGCTCTGCCACTCTCCCTCGGTGCCGTCCGGCCAGATGACCCGGATTTCCGCAGCGTCCGCCGCGCCCAGCCCGAAATGCAGCCAGCCGTTCGAGCCAGAGGCATGCCCGCCGCCCGAGGTGATCTCGTGCCGCTCCACCGCTTCGCCGCGCCGGAGTTCCACCACGGCGCCGATGGCGTCGCGGTTGACCCCGTCCTGCACCAGCCGCAGTTCCACCCAGGCCGCGGCCTCGCCCGTCTGCCGCCAGACCTCGGCCCCGGTCCAGCGGTTCTGCACCACGAGGTCGAGCTTGCCGTCGAGGTTCAGGTCCACCACCTGCGCGCCGCGTGATACGGCCAGGCTGGCCACGCCGGCCTTGTCCCCGGCTTCGGCAAAGGTGCCGTCGCCGACCGCCAGCAGCAGGTTGTTCGGGTCCCTGGCGGCGAAATCCGGCATCCGGTCGACGTTGCCCTTGGCGATGAACAGGTCCTGCAACCCGTCGTTGTTCACGTCGGCAAACTGGGCATGCCAGGCGGTCGAGGCGTTCTGATCCCCGCCGGTATAGGGGCGGTGCGCGGTGACGCCCGAGGGAAAGGCGATGTCGGCAAAGTCGGGCTTGGCCGCAGCCGGATCCTTCAGCACCTGCAGCTTGTTGTCGGCCATCGAGGTCAGGAAATAATCCGGGTAGCCGTCCAGGTTCACGTCGGCACTGGCGATCCCCATCCCCCAGATGCGCAGGCGCTTCCAGCCGTCGTCCTTTTCCGTGTAAAGCCTCGGCGGCTGGCCCGGCTCCAGGTGCCACATCTGCTCTTGCCCGCCCTTGTAGTATTCGCGGTCGTTCGACACCCGCAAGCTGGGGTGGCCGGAACGGTTCCAGTCGGTGAAGAGCATCGACAGCGCGCAGTAGGACGGGGTCAGCGGGATCGGCGCCGCGAAGCGTTGCCCGTCCGGGCGATGCAGCCAGTTGTCGGTGCAGGAGCCCCAGGGGAAGGCCTCCGCCGTCCGGTCGATGTAGTTGCCGATGGCCAGCGTCGGCCAGTCCTGCCCCTTCTCCCAGATCGCCGCAAAGGCGGTGGACCAGGCATCGCCGCCGTCGAAGCCCCAGGCCTCGTTGGCCGCTTCGAAGCGGCAGTTGCCAAGGCCGCGCAGCAGCTTGTTCTCGCCCTGGCGCAGCACGACAAGGTCCATCACCCCGTCGCTGTCGACGTCCAGGGGATAGGCGCCCAGCACGGCGTCCAGCGTGATCGCGTCGGTCTTCTCGAAGGCCAGCGCGCCGCCTTGCGGGCTGCGGTTCAGATACAGTGCCGATGGCGCCGCGCCGCCGGACAGGAATACCTCGGGGAAGCCGTCGCCCGAACAGTCGAAGGTCGCGACCCCTCCGCCCGCCATGTATTCCCATTCGCCGTCATAGACCGTGGCAAGGCCCGCGGTCTTCGTCTCGTCGGTGAACTGCGGGATGAGAGGCTCGGCGCAAGCCGGGGTCGCCAGGGCCAGGAGCAACAGCGCCCGCATCAGGCTTCGGTCTGCAGGGCGGCGGCGTGGACGGCGACGGCGCGGCCCTGGTCCAGCCCGATCTCGTTGCTGAAACGGTAGTGGATGCCGCCATACATCCGCGAAATCGCGGCCTCCTCCGCCGCCGCGCGGAACGACGGGAAGCTGCGCACCGGCAGGCCGTCGTCCTCGTGCGTGGCATCGTCGAAGGCGAAATCCTCGCCGAAGATCGCGGTCAGCACGGCGGAGGCCGCGCCCGACTGGCAGGAGTGGCCCGAGGTGTACTCCGGGAAGGGCGGCGTGATCAGCAGCGGTTCCCAGGCCTTGTCGATGTGGCGCTTGATGTAGGTGACCGGGCGCAGGAGGTTGTAGCGATACTTCGTCGACCAGCAGGAGATGAAGGCATCCGCCTGCGCGACGCCCAGCTTGGCAAGCGTCGAGGCGATGGTTTCCACCGGCAACGCGTCGCGGTCGGCGATCTGCATGACGATGGAGATCCAGTGCCCGGCAGGCGTGGAGGTCAGCATCGCGTCATCCGACCAGAAGCGCGCGACAAGCTTCTGTTCGTCGGTCAAGGCGCGGCCGGTGTCGTAAACCTCTTGCACGAAGCCGCGGAAGACCGATCCCGTTGCCTCGTCATAGGCGGGATGGTCC
Source organism: Tabrizicola sp. (assembly GCF_041911175.1). Classification (GTDB taxonomy): domain Bacteria; phylum Pseudomonadota; class Alphaproteobacteria; order Rhodobacterales; family Rhodobacteraceae; genus Tabrizicola. The sequence continues at coordinate 16,328 of NZ_JAYRPN010000111.1, read as the reverse complement.
GGGGCATCCTGCGCCTTGGTGTCCGGCATGGCGAAGGGGCGGTTCCTGCCCCAGTCGGGCAAGAGCGGCGCCTGCTGCAGCCGGATCGCGCTGGTCGGCACCCAGTCCTGCGGGCGGGTGCCGGGGGTGTAGTCGCGCGGGAAGCCCATGTTGTCGATCACCGCGCCGCCGTCGGTTCCGGCCCAGGCCAGGACATGTGCCGCCACGGCTTCGCCATGCGCGACGCTGCGTGCCACCGCGTCTTCCGCAATGCCGTCGCGGGCGGAGCGGCCCATGATCTCGGCCATCTTCAGCATCGCGCGCTGCCCTGTCGGGCCGGTGTTGGCGAACAGCCCCTGCACGGCGGCGTTCAGCGCGGCATGCAGTACGCAAGGCTCGTCAAAGTCGCCCTCGCCTCGGGCGGGCAGGGGGGAGAGGTCGGTCAACTGCCCGGCCAGGCTGCGCAGGCCGGGGTTGCCGGTTGCCAGCGCCTCATGCGCGATGACGCCGATATAGCCGAAGCTGCGGGCGGCGACCGGCGGCACATAGGTCGCGGTATGGCGGACAAGTTCGAGGATCAGCTTGTGCCAGGTCAGCAGCACCTCGCGCGAGACATCGGCGCGGGCGGCGGCGCGCGCGGGCCGGAGGCTCAGCGCGAAGGGTGCCGCGACGGTCAGCCCCAGGACCTGGCGACGATGCAGCTTCATGGTGTCCTCCCATTCTGCAACGTTTGTCTCACGGAGCAGGGAATTTTGCAACAAACATTGCTTAACCGCGCCCGGTCAGCCAGTTCCCCAGCTTCGCAAGCTTCGACGGCCCGGCGCCGGGCCTGTCCTCCTGCCGGTCGGCAGCGTTCAGCAGCGCATACATCCCGTGCACCCCCAGCCAGCGGATCGGTTCCGGCTCCCAGCCCTTCACCCGGCGATTGACCCAGGGCAGATGCGCCAGGTCGGTGTCGCGGCCGAGCGCAAGGTCCGCCAGTGTCCGCCCGGCAAGGTTGGAGGTCGAGACGCCCACGCCCACATAGCCCCCGGCCCAACCGATCCCGGTCTCCGGGTCCAGCCCCACCGTCGCACACCAGTCGCGCGGCACGCCGAGGACGCCGCACCAGGCATGGTCGATCTTCGCCCCCTGTGCGGCCGGGAAATGCCGGTGCAGGATCGCGGTCAGCCGCCGGATCGTCTCGGCATCCGGGGCGCCGTTGGTGTCAAGGCTGGAGCCGAAGCGATAGGGCACCCCCCGCGCGCCCACCGTGATCCGGCCTTCCCGCGTGCGCTGGCAGTAGCAATAGGCATTGGCGAAATCCCCCACGATCTCATGGCCTTGCCAGCCGATCCGCTCCCAGACCTCCGGGGGCAAAGGCTCGGTCGCGATCTGGGCCGAGTTCAGCGGCAGCCACTCCCGCTTCAGCCCCGGCAGGCCCGCCGTGAAGCCTTCGGTGCAGCGCAGGATCACCGGGGCTTCCACTTTGCCGTGGTCAGTTGTGACCACGCCCGGCTGAAACTCCGTGACCGTGGTCCCCTCGACCAGCCGCACCCCTAGCCGCTCGACCGCCTTCGCCAGCCCCCGGACCAGCTTGGCCGGCTGCACCCGCGCGACGTTCGTCACCACCATCGCCCCCAGCGCGCCGGGGATGCGGATGCGCTCGGCCAGGTCGGCGGCGCCCATCTCGAAGACCCGGCCCTCCTCGCCCCAGTGGCGGCGGTGCGCGACTTCGGCCTGCATCCGCCCGACCTGCGCGGGTTTCGTCGCCACCATCAGTTCGTCCGTCCGCTGGATGTCGGCCTCGATCGCCTCCGCCTCGGCGACGCGGATCACCTCGTCCACCGTACCGTTCATCGCCTCGACCATCGCGCGGAGGGCATGTTCCGAGGAGGTCTCCAGATAGCGCGCGTGGTTCCAGGCGAAGCCGCCGGTCAGCCAGCCCCCGTTCCGCCCCGAGGCGCCGAAGCCCGCGAAATCCTTTTCGATCACCAGCACATCCAGCGCCGGATTGGCCCGCTTCAGGTAGTAGGCGGTCCAAAGCCCGGTATACCCCGCCCCGATGATCGCCACATCCGCCGTCGTATCCCCCGCCAGCACCGCACGGCGGAAGGGCAGGCCGATGTCGGCATACCAGAAAGAAACGTCCCCGATCCGCATGATCCCCCCTTTTGTCGAGAGAGAGGGGCACAGGGTCCGCCGCATTTCAAGGGCCAAGCGGTGATTTGCCCCGTTGCCAAGGCCCCGGCGCCCGCCGATGCTGCCGGAAAAGCAGGGAGCAAGACATGCAGGGCTTCTTCGTCGCCGGGCCGTTCGACGATGGCGATCCCGTAACAGGGCATTACTACGAGATGGCCTCGGACGACCCCGCCCGCCCGCAGGTCTGGGGCTATACCGCTGCGCTCTCCTATGCGCCGGGCGAGACCTTGCGCCTGCATGCCATGTCTTCCGCCCCTTCGGCCCGACTGACGATCCAGCGTGACGGGCTGCTGCCCCGGACGGTGCTGGAGACGACGATCCCCACCCGCTTCGCCGCCACCCCGGCCGACTGCTCGGTCACCGGCTGCGGCTGGCCGGTCGCCTTTGAAACCACGATCCCGCCGGACTGGCCGACCGGGGTCTACGCCTTCACCCTTGCCGTCGACGGCCACGAAAGCCGGGGCATGTTCGTCCTGAAACCCGCCCGGCCCACCGCGAAACTCGCCCTGATCCTCGCCACCGGCACCTGGTGCGCCTATAACGACTGGGGCGGGTCGAACCATTACCAGGGCCTCACCGGCGCTTCGGGGCAGGACTTCGCGGGGGAGGTCAGCCTGTTGCGCCCCTGGGCCAAGGGCTTCGTGCGCTGGCCCGAGGATGCGCCCCGCATCCCCCATGCCTCGCCGCCCCTGACCCGCCCGCGCTATCCGCATATGGACTATGCCCGCGCCAACGGCATTTCCAAGAAATACGCTTCCTCCGGCTGGGCGGCCTTCGAGCGACCCTTTGTGCTGTGGTGCGAGGGCCAAGGTATCGCGCTCGACTACTACACCCAGCACGACCTGCATTCTGCCCCCGGCTTCCTCGATGGCTACGCCCGCGCCGTGATCGTCGGCCATGACGAATACTGGACCTGGGAAATGCGCGACCATCTCGACGGCTGGCTGGACCGCGGCGGGCAGCTGGCGCGCTTCGGCGGCAATTTCTTCTGGCAGACCCGGCTCTCGGCGGACCTCACCACCCAGACCTGCTACAAGACCCGCGCCGAGGCGGAAGACCCCCTGGGCGCGACCGACCGGCTGACGAGTTACTGGGACCACCCGCAGGCGGGCCGTCCGGGGGTGGCGACGATGGGCCTGACCGGCAGCATGGGCGTCTACGCCGGGTGGAGCCGCTGTGCTGCCCACGGTGCGGGCGGTTTCACCCTCTACCGCCCGGATCACTGGTCGCTGCGGGGCACCGGGCTTGGCTACGGCGACGTTCTGGGGCGCGCGTCGAAGATCTTCGGCTACGAGGTCGACGGCATCGACTACGAGACCCGGCAGGGCCTGCCTTACCCGGTGGACCCGGCCCTGAAGGGAGAGTTGACCATCGTCGCCCTCTCGCTGGCGACCACCCTGGCGCATTCCACCGGGCCGGAGGACGCGGACCCTTTCATCGGCAGCCTCGACGCAGAGGAGGTCGCCTTCACCAAGTACGGTAAGGTGACACCGGAGACGCTGGGCCTCGCCAGCCGGGGCAACGGCTGCATGGCGGAGTACCGGCGGGGCAGGGGAGCCGTCTTCAACGCAGGCTCCTGCGAATGGGTCGCGGGATTGATCGCCCGCGAAACCCCGGTGGAAACCGTGACGCGCAACATCCTTCTCGGCGAGTGGCAATAGCGTCGCGGGCTTGACCAATCCCCTTTTCGCCCGCCGCCGCATCGGATAGGCACGGCGCCATGTTGAGCCTCAAGAACCTTGCCGTGGCACGTGGCGGCGTCACCGTGCTGCGCGGCTTGACCCTGTCGGTCACGCCCGGCCAGGCGCTGATCCTGCGCGGACCGAACGGGTCGGGCAAGACCACGCTCCTGCGCACGCTCGCGGGCCTGCAACCGCCCGCCGAGGGCGGCTATGACTTGCCCCCCGACAGCGTCGCCTATGCCGCCCATGCCGACGGGCTGAAATCCACCCTGACCGTGACCGAGAACCTCGCCTTCTGGTCGCGCATCTACGGCGGCCCCGGCATCGACCACGCCCTTCGCGCCCTGAACCTGACCCAGCTCACCCGCCGCCGCGCCGGGGAGCTTTCGGCGGGCCAGAAACGCCGCCTCGGCCTCGCCCGGCTGCTGGTCACGGGCCGGCCGCTTTGGCTGCTGGACGAGCCCACCGTCAGCCTCGACGTCGCCTCCGTCGCGATGTTTGCAGAGGTGGTGCAGGACCATCTGGCCAAGGGCGGCCTTGCCGTCATCGCCACCCATGTCGACCTTGGCCTGCCCGAGGCAACCGTGCTCGACCTCGACCCTCACCGGGCGCGGGACATCCAGAACACCGGCTTCGACGAGGCTTTCGCATGATGCGTCGCACCGGGTCCAGCCGTCGGAGCCTCCGGCGGGAGTATTTGGGCAAAGAGCAACTGCAGGGGCGGTCATGAAGGCGCTTCTCCTCCGCGACCTGCGCCTTGCGCTGCGCTCGGGCGGCGGCTTCGGGCTGGGGCTCGCGTTCTTCTTCCTCCTCTCCGTGCTGGTGCCGCTGGGCGTCGGACCCGAAGGCGGGATGCTGGGCCGCATCGCCCCCGGCATCCTTTGGGTCGGCGCGCTGCTGGCCTGCCTGCTCTCGCTCGACCGCATCTTTGCGCTGGACCACGAGGACGGCTCGCTCGACCTCCTCGCCACCGCGCCGATCCCGCTGGAGGCGGTGGTCGCGATCAAGGCGCTGGCGCATTGGCTGGTGACGGGCCTGCCACTGACCCTGATCGCACCGGGCCTTGCCGTGCTCTTGAACCTGCCGCCCGCAGGCTATTCCTGGCTGGTCCTGAGCCTTCTCCTCGGCACCCCGGCGCTCTCGGTCATCGGGGCCTTTGGTGCCGCGATCACCGTGGGGCTCAGGCGCGGCGGGCTGCTCCTCAGCCTCCTCGTCCTGCCGCTCTACGTGCCCACGCTGATCTTCGGCGGCGAGGTCGTCCGGCGCGGGGCCGAGGGCATGGCGCTGGCCACGCCCCTTGCACTTCTCGGCGCGATCAGCCTTGGCGCGGCGGCGCTCCTCCCCTTCGCGGCGGCCAGCGCGATCCGCGTCAATTTGCGCTAGTCTGTCGCGCGATGGTGTGTTGAGCGGCAACCCGGAACAGGATAGGCGAACCCCATGTCGATCTGGGAATATGCGAACCCGAAGAAGTTCATGCAGACCTCGGCCTGGGCCCTGCCCTGGGTGGTGGGGCTGACGATTGCGCTGCTGGTCACGGGCCTTGTCTGGGGCTTCTTCTTCACCCCCGACGACTACAAGCAGGGTGCGACGGTCAAGATCATCTACCTGCATGTCCCCTCGGCGATGATGGCGATCAATGCCTGGGGGATGATGCTGGTCACTTCACTGATCTGGATCGTGCGGCGCCACCATGTCTCGGCCCTGGCCGCCAAGGCCGCGGCCCCGGTGGGGCTGACCTTCACCCTGATCGCGCTGGTCACGGGGGCTTTGTGGGGCCAGCCGATGTGGGGGACCTGGTGGGCCTGGGACCCGCGGCTGACCTCGTTCCTGATCCTGACCCTGTTCTACTTCGGCTACATGGCGCTCTGGGCCGCGATCGAGGACCCGGATACCGCTGCGGACCTGACCTCGATCCTCTGCCTCGTGGGATCGGTCTTCGCGCTTCTGTCGCGCTATGCGGTGCTGTTCTGGAACCAGGGGCTGCACCAGGGGGCCTCGCTGTCGATGGACGAGCAGGAGAACGTGGCCGACGTGTTCTGGCTGCCGCTCTTGGTCTGCATCGCGGGGTTCATCCTGTTGTTCGTGACGATGGTTCTCCTCCGCACCCGGACGGAGATCCGGTCGCGGCGGTTGAAGGCGCTTCTGGCGCGGGAGAGGGTGGCGTGATGCCGGAGCTGGGGAAATACGCCTTCGCGGTGCTGGGGTCCTATCTGGCGACGGCGGCGCTGATCGCGGTGCTGGTCGGGCTGACGCTGTGGCAGTCGGCGCGGATGAAGCGGGCGCTGGCCGAGGTCGAGGCGCGGCAGGGGAAGATCGATGGCTAGATGGCTGATGGTGCTGCCCCCGGTCCTTTTCGCCGGGCTGGCGGGGCTGTTCTATTCCGGGATGCACCGGGAAAACCCGGGCGAGTTGCAGTCGGTCTTCGTCGGCCACCCGGCGCCTGCGGTGCCTGCGACCACGCTGCCCGGCATTCCGGGACTGACCGAGGCCGAGCTGCGGTCGGGCAAGGTGACGGTGGTGAACTTCTGGGCGACCTGGTGTCCGCCCTGCCGGGCCGAGCATCCGGTCTTGAAGAAGATGGCCGCCGACGGGGTGCGGGTCGCCGGGGTGAACATCCGGGACGACGACGAGAAGGCGGTCGCCTACCTGGCCGAGGAGGGCAATCCCTTCTTCGCCGTGGCAAGCGATCCGGCGATGCGGGGGGCGATCGACTGGGGGGTCACGGCCCCGCCGGAGACCTTCATCGTCGGCGGGGACGGGACCGTGCTGTTCCGCTTCGTCGGGCCGCTGGTCGGGACCGACTATGAGGACCGTTTCGTGCCGGAACTGGAGAAGGCGCTGGCCGGGCAGAAGTGATGTCCACGGTGGACAGAATTTTCGACCAAACGATTTCAATGCCTTGCTTGCGGACGTTCAGGGTTTTTTAACTTTTGAGGGCCGTGGATTGACCCCGCGTGAAGGAGCGCGGGAAGGGATATCCCTGCAATTCGTGCGTCAGATCAGGGCCAGCACGATGACGAACGCCAGCGCCACAGCGAGGGTCAGGTCGACGGGGGCAAGGGCGGGCAGGGCCCGGCTTGCGCTGTCGGGTCTCAGCGCAGCTTGCGGACGGAGCGGCGGAAAACGGCTGGGCATGGTGCAAAGCCTTCTGGCTGGGAATACAGGGCCAGACTGTGCGCCAAGGTGAGAACAAAAAGTGAAAGCCCGGCGGTGAACCGGGCTTTCGATGGAAACACTGCGTTTCCGAAATCAGGAGGCCGCGAGATTCCGCAGCACATAGTGCAAGACGCCGCCGTTCTCGACATATTCGATCTCGATGGCGGTATCGATCCGGCACTTGAGCTGGATCACCTTCTCGGTCCCGTCCGCGTAGCGGATAGTGCAGGGGACCTGGCTCAGCGGCTTCAGCCCGCCCTCAAGTCCGGCGATGCTGACCACTTCGTCGCCCTTCAGGCCAAGGGTCTTGCGGTTTTCACCGGGCAGGAACTCGAACGGGATCACGCCCATGCCGACGAGGTTGGAGCGGTGGATCCGCTCGAAGCTTTCGGCGATCACCGCCTTGACGCCGAGGAGCGCGGTGCCTTTCGCGGCCCAGTCGCGGCTGGAGCCCGCGCCGTACTCGATGCCGCCGAAGATCACCAGCGGCGTGCCTGCCGCCTGGTATTCCATCGAGGCGTCGAAGATCGAGGTCTGCTTGCCGTCCGGCCCCAGCGTATAGCCGCCCTCGACCCCATCCAGCATCTCGTTTCTGATGCGGATGTTGGCGAAGGTGCCGCGCATCATCACCTCATGGTTGCCGCGCCGGGCGCCGTAGCTGTTGAACTCGGACACCGGAACCTGCCGTTCGGTCAGATACTTGCCGGCCGGAGTTGAGGCCTTGAAGGAGCCGGCGGGCGAGATGTGGTCGGTGGTGATCATGTCGCCGAGAAGCGCCAGGATACGGGCGCCGGTGACGTTCTTGATCACGCCCGGCGTCTTCGACATGCCCTGGAAATAGGGCGGGTTCTGGATGTAGGTCGAGGTCGGTGGCCAGTCGTAGGTTTCGGCTTCGGTGACCTGCACCGCCTGCCACTTGGCATCGCCCTTGAACACGTCGGCGTATTTGGACTGGAACGCCTGCCGCGTCACGACCGAATGGACGATGTCGGCCACTTCCTTGTTCGTCGGCCAGACGTCCTTCAGGTAGACCGGGCCGTTGCTGCCCATGCCCAGGGGTTCGCTGGTCAGGTCGATGTTCATGTCGCCCGCCAGCGCATAGGCCACGACGAGGGGTGGCGAGGCGAGGTAGTTGGCGCGCACGTCGGGGGAAATCCGGCCCTCGAAGTTGCGGTTGCCCGAGAGGACGGCCGCGGCCATCAGGTCGCCCTCGTTGATCGCCTTGGAGATTTCAGGCTGGAGCGGGCCGGAGTTGCCGATGCAGGTGGTGCAGCCGTAGCCGACGAGGTTGAAGCCCACGGCATCAAGGTCTTCCTGCAATCCGGCGGCGGCGAGGTATTCGCCCACCACCTGCGATCCGGGGGCGAGCGAGGTCTTGACCCAGGGCTTGCGGGTCAGGCCAAGCGCGCGGGCCTTGCGCGCCACCAGGCCGGCGCCGACCATCACATAGGGGTTCGAGGTGTTGGTGCAGGAGGTGATGGCGGCGATCACCACCGAGCCGTCGCGCAGCTTGTAGTCCTGGCCCTCGACCGTCGCCGTCTTGCGGCAATCATGCGGGGCCACGACCACGCCGCCGCCTTCACCCTGCATCTCGCGGGCGTCGGTGCCGACATCGACGCCGCGATAGTCGGCGACGGTCTTGTAGAAGCCCCGGGCGGCGTCGCCGAGCGGCAGGTAATCCTGCGGGCGTTTCGGACCGGAGATGGCGGGCACGATGCTGCCCATGTCGAGGTTCAGCGTCGAGGTGTAGACCGGGTCATAGTCCGGGCCGCGCCACATGCCGTTTGCCTTGGCGTAGGCCTCGACCAGCGCGATGCGCGACTCCTCGCGCCCGGTGTTGCGAAGGTAGCGGATGGTTTCGCCGTCGATCGGGAAGAAGCCGCAGGTGGCGCCATATTCCGGGGCCATGTTGGCGATGGTGGCGCGGTCGGCCAGGGGCAGGTGATCCAGCCCCTCGCCGTAGAATTCGACGAACTTGTTCACCACGCCATGCTTGCGCAGCATCTGCACGACCTTGAGCACGAGGTCGGTGGCGGTGGTGCCCTCGACCATCTTGCCGGTCAGCTTGAAGCCCACGACTTCCGGGATCAGCATCGAGACCGGTTGGCCCAGCATCGCGGCCTCGGCCTCGATCCCGCCGACGCCCCAGCCGAGGACGGCAAGGCCGTTGACCATCGTGGTGTGGCTGTCGGTGCCGACGAGGGTGTCCGGGTAGGCGACCACCTGGCCGTTCTGGTCGGTATCGGTCCAGACGGTTTGCGCCAGGTATTCCAGGTTGACCTGGTGGCAGATGCCGGTGCCGGGGGGCACCACGCGGAAGTTGTTGAACGCCTTCTGGCCCCATTTCAGGAAGACGTAGCGTTCCATGTTCCGCTCGTATTCGCGGTCGACGTTCATCTGAAAGGCGCGCGGGTGGCCGAATTCGTCGATCATCACCGAGTGGTCGATGACAAGGTCGACGGGGGAGAGCGGGTTGATCTTCTGGGCATTGCCGCCCAGGCCCTTGATCCCGTCGCGCATCGCGGCAAGGTCGACCACGGCGGGGACGCCGGTGAAGTCCTGCATCAGCACGCGGGCCGGGCGATAGGCGATCTCGATCGGGTTCTGGCCGCCCTGCTTGCCCCAGGTCGAGAAGGCCTTGATGTCATCCACGGTGACGGTCTTGCCGTCCTCGAATCGCAGCATGTTCTCCAGCACGACCTTGAGGCTGGCCGGAAGCTTCGCGAATTCGCCCAGGCCCGCGGCCTCGGCGGCCGGAATCGAGTAATAGCTGACCGTCTGTCCCCCTGCCGTCAGGGTCTTGCGGGTCTTGGAAAGGTCTTGTCCAACGGTGACGGTCATCTCTGGCTCCTGAAGAAGGCGGCTGCTGCGGCGTTGTATACCATTGTATGCCGAATATCCAGCCCCGCTTTTGGCGTTCCTTAAAGCATATGACAGGTCTCTCGCAAAACCTTGATTGGCTCGTGTCGCCGCGCAATCCTATAACCGGGTCGGGGACCAAGGATCAGGATAGGCACCATGCGACATTTCGTCAGCGCCGCTTGCGGCCTCTGGCTGGCGGCCACGGCCCAGGTGCAGGCAGAGCCGGTGGTGGTGGTGGAGCTTTACACCTCGCAGGGCTGTTCGTCCTGCCCGCCGGCGGATGAATTCCTGGGGATGCTGGCCTCGGACCCGCGGATCCTGCCTTTGGCGCTGCATGTGGATTATTGGGACTATATCGGCTGGGAGGACAAGTTCGCCCTGGCCCAGTTCACCGACCGGCAGAAAGCCTATGCCCATGCCGTCGGCAGCCGGACGATCTACACGCCGCAGCTGATCATCGGCGGGGCCGACCGGATCGAGGGCTATTCGCCCGAGGAAACCGCGGAACGGCTGCGCGACCATCTGGGCGCGGCGACGCCGGTGCGGCTGACGGTGACGCGCGAGGGCGACAAGCTGGTGATCCGGGCCGAGGCCGACCCGCCGCTGACCGAACCCGTGCGGGTGCAGCTGGTGCGCTACAAGCCGGAGGAGACGGTGACGATCGAGCGCGGCGAGAATGCCGGCAAGACGATCACCTACCGCAACATCGTGACCTCGTGGGAACCCTTGCAGGACTGGGGTGGCACCGCGCCCCTGGAAGTCACCACGCCCTATCCGGGTGACGAGCCGGGCGCGGTGATCGTGCAGACCGCCGGTCCGGCGGCGATCCTCGCGGCGGCGCGGGTGGAGTGAGGCGCAGGGTGCGCTACGAGCCGCACCATCCGACGGTGTGTTGTGGCGCAGCCTACAGGGTGCCGCCCTTCCAGCGCCGGTGAATCCAGAACCACTGGCCGGGATGGGTCGTGACCCGCTTCTCCAGCGCCGCCGTGACCTCGCGCATCATTGTCTCGGCGTCGGAATGCGGCACGGGGGCGTCCAGTTCCACCCGGAAGCCCAGCCCATCAGGCTGGCGGGTTGCGAAGAAGGGGATCAGGTCCGCCTTCAGCCGCAGCGCCAGCTCCGCCGCCGACAGCGCCGTCCGGGCGGGATGGCCAAGGAAGGGCAGGGCGGGCGCGCCCGGCACGTCCTGGTCGAAGAGCAGGACCAGTTGCCCCCCTTCCTTCAGATGCCGCACGAAGCCTGCCGTCCCGGCCCGGCCCTGCGGGAAGACCGGGCCGCCGAAGGCCTGCATCGTCTTGACGTAATGCGCGTTGAAATAGCGGTTCGACAGGTTGCGGTAGAGCCCGCCGATGTCGAAGCCGCGCGCGACCAGCGCCGCCCGCGCGGCCTCGTAATTGCCGAAATGGCCCGAGACGAGGATCACCGGGCGCTTGTCGTTCCGCGCGGCGATCAGGGCGCCATAGCCGGGGCCTTCCGGCTCGATACTGCGGGCGCGGGCGGTGAAGGCGCGGGTCGAATAGTTCTCGATCAGCGTCCGGCCCGCATTGTCGAGCGAGGCCGCCGCGGTGGCATTGCGCTCGGCCTGCGGCTTGCCGGGCCAGATCAGCGCAAGGTTTTCGCGCGCCCTTCTGTCGTAGCCGGCGAAAGGCCCGATCACCCGCCGCATCAGCCAGCCGGTGAAGCCGACGCGCCAAGGGTAGGGCAGGGCCAGCGCCAGCCCGATCAGCCCGCGCGCGGCGAGGTTGACCAGGAAATGGTCCAGTCGGAACGGGGGATCGCTGCCGTCTGACATCGGGGCCTTGGATCAGGACGCGCGCAGCGCCCGGGTTTCGCGATGCCAGACATAAAGACCGGCCCCCACGATCACAAGCGCGCCGACCACCGTCCAGCGGTCGGGCCACTGGCCGTAGAGGACCGCACCCCAGACGGTTGCGAAGACGATGCCGAGATAGGCGAAAGGCGCGACGATCCCGGCCTCGGTGATGGAAAAGCTGCGGATGATGCAGAGCTGCGCCGTTGTGCCGAGGCAGGCGATCAGGCCGAATTTCCACAGGTCTTGCGCTGCGACGGGTTCCCAGACGAAGGGCAGCGCGGCCCCGGCGGCGATGCTGCCGAAAAGTGCTGCATAGATCATCGAGGCCCAAACGCTTTCCTGCGCGCCGATCTTGCGGGTGAGCAGCGCCGAGGTGGCGTAGGAGAGCGCGCAGCAAAACGGCAGGAGCGCCCACCAGGTGAAGACCCCGGCGCCGGGCCGGATCACCATCAGCGCGCCGATCAGCGCGACGGCAACACCGGCGACGCGGCGGGGGCCAAGGTGTTCGCCAAGGAAGAGGGCGGCGCCAAGGGTGATCAGGACGGGGTTGAGATCGGCGATGGCGGTCGCCTCGGCCAGGCCGATGTAGGGCAGCGACAGGAAGAAGAAGGTGGTTGCCCCGAACTGCGAGGCCGAGCGCCAGAAATGCAGCACCGGGAAGCGGGTGCGCAGGACCGGGCCGATACGGTGGCGCAGGATGAGAAGGACGAGGGTCAGCTGGCCGATGAAGCGCACCCAGATCACCTGCGGCGCCGGGTAGCGGTCGATCAGCCCCTTGGCGGTGGCATCCATCGCGGTGAAGAGGAAGATCGCGGCGATCATCAGGGCCACGCCGCGCGTGACGGAAGGGGTGGGGGCGGCGGACATGGGGCGGTTGTAGGGGCTGGGACTGGGGGGCGCAAGGGTGGGGCGTCATGACGAGTTGGGCGTGATAGGCGAGGCCGGGTGCAGAATCGGATTGAACGATCCTTCTGCGAAAGTTCATGGGGAGGATCGGGGAAGGTTCTTTTCGGCGATCCCTTGAAAACGGTTTTCGCAGAAGACTGGTGCTGGCTGTCGGCGGGTCTGCCCCCCGCCTACTCCTCATCCGGCTGGATCAGGGTGATCTCGCCGCTGGTCTCCAGCGTGCGGATCGCGGCGATGATCGCGGTCATCGCTTCCTCGGCGTCCTTGTCCTTTACCCGGCCGCGGGTGCCCATCTCTTCGCGCAGGCCCTGCGCCAGGCGTTGCGAGATGTTCGCCAGGATGAACTCCGCCGCTTCCTCCAGCCCCGGCTTGCCCGTCGCGGCGGCCAGCGCCGTGACCAGCAGCGGCTGGTCGACCAGGCGGGTGATCTTCGGCGTGTCGCGGGGGTTCAGCCGCGCGGGGATGTGGACGAAGGTGAAGATCGCCTTGCGCACCTCGGCGGCAAACTCGGCATCCTCGGCCTCGAGCCCTTGCAGCACGTCGTCGCGTGTCAGCGTGGGCGAGACGTTCAGGATCGCGCCCACCCGTTCCACCGGGCCCTGGTCGAAGGCCTTGGGCGGCTGGTTGTCCAGTTCGGCCAAGAGCGCCGCGCCGATGCGGCGGACGGTTTCGGGATCGACATTGCCGGTCATCGACACCGCATAGGCCACCCGCCGCGCCCTTTCGCCGGGAAGCTTGCCGAGGAGTTCCGCCGCCTTGCCCACGGGCAGTTTCGACAGCATCACTGCGCCGACCTCCACCGCCTCGTTCACCAGGATCGGCAGCAGGCGGTCGGGGGGCAGCGCGGTGATCCGTTCCCACGGGTCGATCTTCGAGGAGGTGGAGGACATCCGGCGCAGGCGCTGGGCGGCGGATTGCGAGATGTGGCCGTCCATCATGGAAAGCGCGCCTTCGATCCCGCCGGGGAAGGCGAGGCCCACCGTTTCCAACTCGGTCAGGAATTCGGCGACCACATCGTCCAGCGTCGCCCGGTCGATCAGCCGCATCTGGCCCATCTGTTCGGCCAGCGCCGCCTGCATGTGTTCGGGCAGGGAGGACAAGGGCAGCGAGGTGCCCTCGGTCAGAAGGTAGCGCACGATCACCGCCGCCTTCTGCCGGGGGCTCAGCACCCGTTTCTGCGGCGGCGGGACCGAGACGATCCGACGTTCCGGGGTGATCCGGGCAAGCGGCACCATGTCCTGCGGCATCGGGGTCCTCATCGATTCCTCTCGATGGAACCCTCGCAGCCCCGGGTTAACAGGGGCTTGACGTCAGCTGGTGGGTTTTTCCACGCAGGTGCCCGAGGCGGCATCCCAGATCATGCCGGGCATGCAACTGGCGGCGCTTTGATGGTCGCCCCGGCATTCGGCAAGGGCGAGGCCGGGCAGGAGGCCAAGGGCCAGCGCGGCGAGCAATGTGGCTGTCTTCATCGGATCCTCCATGCGTCAGAAGGTGTAGGTCACTCCGGTCTTGATGGCGGTCGCAAGGGCGGTCTCGGCCCAGGTGCCGCTGCCGCCATGCGCGCGGATCTGGGTCAGTTGGTCGCCCGCCAGCGCCAGCTCGTCCATCTGGACGAGAAGCTGGCCGTAGTAGCTGCGGGCGAGGTTGTTCGCCGGGTCGAGCGCGATGGCGCGTTCGTAGGCGGTGATGCCTTCCTCGACATGGCCGGTCTGGCGCAGAAGGAAGCCGCGGTAGGTCATGACGCGGCTGGTTTCGCCCTCGCGCATCGCGGCAAGGACCATCGTCGCCTCGTCATAGCGACCGGCATAGGCCAGTTCCCGCACCGCGCCGAAACGCTGGTCGTCGTTCAGGCTTTGGTCCTCGGCCTTGATGCAGGTCTTGGTCTTCTCGTCCCAGACAGTGCCCTTTTCGCATTTGGTCGTGGTTTCGGTGGGGGTCGGCGGCTGGCTGTCGTCGCTGCCGGCCGCAAGGGCCAGATGCGGCATGAGGACAATGGCAGCGGCAAGGATCATGCGCATGGGCGTCCCTTTCGGCAATTTGACGAAAGGTAGCACGAATGCCGCCGGGTCAAGCGGGGAAAGTCGCGCCTCGCTTGACCCGCCGGATCACGGTTGCGTTACGCGCCGAACACCCGGGCGAAGATCGTGTCGACATGCTTGGTGTGATAGCCGAGATCGAATTTCTCCTCGATCTCTGCCGGGGATAGCGCCGCTGTCACCTCGGGGTCGGCCAGCAGCTCGGTCTTGAAATCCGCGCCCTTCTCCCAGACCTTCATCGCGTTGCGCTGGACCAGGCGGTAGCTGTCCTCGCGGCTGACGCCCGCCTGGGTCAGCGCCAGCAGGACGCGCTGCGACATGACCAGTCCCTTGAACTTGTTCATGTTCTTCAGCATGTTCTCGGGGTAGACCACCAGCTTTTCCACCACGCCCGCCAGCCGGTTGAGCGCGAAATCGAGC
Source organism: Tabrizicola sp. (assembly GCF_041911175.1). Classification (GTDB taxonomy): domain Bacteria; phylum Pseudomonadota; class Alphaproteobacteria; order Rhodobacterales; family Rhodobacteraceae; genus Tabrizicola. Next base: position 1,293 of record NZ_JAYRPN010000111.1, on the reverse strand, counting down.
GTGATCGTGGTGTCGGGGCCGATCATCCGCTCCACGCTGGAATGGCTGATGTCCCGCTCATGCCAGAGCGCCACGTTTTCCAGCGCCGGAACCACCGCCATGCGCACCAGCCGGGCGAGGCCGGTCAGGTTCTCGGTCAGGACCGGGTTGCGCTTGTGCGGCATCGCGGACGAGCCCTTCTGGCCGGGCGAGAAGAATTCTTCGGCCTCCAGCACCTCGGTCCGCTGCATGTGGCGGATCTCGATGGCGACGTTCTCGATGCTGCTGGCGATCACCCCCAGCGTCGCGAAGAACATCGCGTGGCGGTCGCGCGGGATGACCTGCGTCGAGATCGGCTCGGGCGTCAGGCCCAGCATCTTGCAGACATGCTCTTCGACGCGGGGGTCGATGTTGGCGAAGGTGCCGACCGCGCCGGAGATCGCCCCCGTCGCCACCTCGGCCCGTGCCGCAACCAGCCGGGCGCGATTGCGCGACATCTCGGCGTAGAAGCGTGCGAAGGTCAGGCCCATCGTCGTGGGTTCGGCATGGATGCCATGCGACCGCCCGATGCGGAGGGTATCCTTGTGTTCGAAAGCCCGGGCCTTCAGCGCGGCGAGAACCCGGTCCAGCCCCTTCAGCAGCAGGTCGGAGGCCCGGACAAGCTGGATGTTCAGCGTGGTGTCCAGCACGTCCGACGAGGTCATCCCCTGATGGACGAAACGGGCATCCTCGGCGCCGATATGTTCGGCGAGATGGGTGAGGAAGGCGATCACGTCATGCTTGGTCACCGCTTCGATCTCGTCGATGCGGGCCACGTCGAACTGTACGTCCTTCGCGCGCCAGACGGCCTCGGCATTGGCCTTCGGGATCACCCCGAGTGCTGCCTGCGCATCGCAGGCATGGGCCTCGATCTCGAACCAGATCCTGAAGCGGGTTTCCGGGGACCAGATCGCCACCATCTCGGGGCGGGAATAGCGCGGGATCATGGGGGCAACCTTTGGTCAGGGGAAGGTGCCGCCCCCTTACGCTGCAGGCCATAGCGGTGCAAGCCTCTGGCCCCCGTCGCGGGACTGTCATCGAACTGTTGCCAAAGCCGCAACGCATTTATGCCGCAGTGATCGGGTTACTGGATGGAGAAACGGCAGTATGGCCGCCGGGCAAAGCGGCGAAGGGCAGGCGGATGGACGACGAAGGCAGGGTCTGGCAACAGGTGATCGGGATCGCGCTTGGCCTTGCGGTGCTGGGGCTGGCGGGGGGGTACCTGGGCTGGTTGCATCCCTTGGGCGATTCGCTCTCGGTCGGGCGCGGGGCCGC
>NZ_JAYRPN010000110.1:0-3474 GCF_041911175.1 Tabrizicola sp. | reverse complement strand
TGCCCGCCACCGGCCCGCTGGCCGACCTCGCCCGCCTCGTCGCGACGCTGGCAGGCTCAGGCGATGCATCGCCTGCGGCGCTGATTGCCCTCGGCCTCGGCCTGATCGGCCTGCGCGACCGGATCGAACGCGGGTTCCGCGGCGATGACTGAGTTTCTCACGGGCATGGTCGTGGGTGGAGCGATCGGCATGTTTGTCGTCGCCCTTTGTGTGGCTGCAGCACGGGGAGACCGGCCATGAAGTCCCTCCCGCCCGCGCTGCAGGCCCATCTCGACGAGGGCACGACAACCCTCGCATGGTGCTGGCGGATCGCCCGCGCCGATGGGGTCAGCTTCGGCTTCACCGACCACGACCGGACACTCACCTTCGATGGCACCGAGTTCGAGCCGGAAAGCGGTCTGACAGCCTCCGAGGTGCGCTCGGGCTCCGACCTGTCGGTCGACGCGCAGGATGCCCAAGGCGTGCTGTCGTCGGACCGGATCACGGAAACCGACATCCTCGACGGCCGCTGGGACGCCGCAGTTGTCGAGGTCTGGCGGGTGAACTGGGCAAACCCGGCGCAGCGCGTGCTGCTGCGGCGCGGGGCCATCGGCCAGATCCGGCGCGGACGGCTGGCCTTCGTGGCCGAAGTTCGCAGCCTTGCACACGTCCTCGGCCAGACGGTCGGGCGGACGTTTCAGGCCAGTTGCGACGCCGCGCTGGGCGACGCCCGCTGCGGGGTAAACATCGAAGCCCCGGCCTTCAAGGGCACCGGCGCGGTGATCGATGCACTGCGCGACCGTGCTTTCACCGCCTCCGGCCTCGGTTCCTTCGCGGCAGGCTGGTTCGCCTTCGGGCTGGTGGAATGGTCGACCGGCGCCAATGCCGGGCGGCGGGTCGAAGTGCTGTCGCATGACATCGTCGACAGCGTCGCGATCCTGACCCTGCTCGAAGCCCCGGTGCGCCCGATCACGGCGGCGGATGCCTTCGTGATCCGGGCAGGCTGCGACAAGCGGATGGCGACCTGCAGCGCGAAGTTCGCCAATGTCGCGAACTTCCGGGGCTTCCCGCACATCCCCGGTCAGGACGCGGTTCTTCGATACGCCACCAAGGATGGCAAGCACGAGGAGGCGGTGCTTTGAAGACCGCCGATCCCGCCCGCGTCATCGCCTCCGCGCGATCATGGTTGGGCACGCCCTATCACGACCAGGCCAGCCTGCGCGGGATCGGCTGCGACTGCCTCGGCCTCGCGCGCGGTGTCTGGCGCGAATTGGTGGGGCCTGAGCCTTTCCCGATCCCGCCCTACAGCCGGGATTGGGGCGAGACCGGGCCGAGGGAGGTGTTGGCGGACGGCGCGCGACGGATGATGCCTGAGATCGCTGCAGTCGACGCCCCACCCGGCGCGCTGATCCTCTTCCGCATGATGCCGCGCGCCATCGCCAAGCATGTAGGGATCCTCACGGGCCCAGACACCTTCCTCCACGCCTATGAACGCCTCGGCGTGATCGAGGAAGCGATGACACCTGCATGGCGGCGGCGCATCGCCTTCGCCTTTCTCTTTCCCGCACGCTGACGTCCCAACCCTTCGAACACTGAGTTTCCGCAATGGCGACCCTTGTCCTCGGTGCCGTCGGTTCCGCCATCGGCGGGGCTTTCGGCGGCGCGATCCTCGGCTTTTCTGGCGCTGCCATCGGCGGCTTCATCGGCTCGACCATCGGTTCGGTGGTCGACAGCTGGATCGTGTCCTCGCTGGCCCCCGCGCAGAAGATCGAGGGTCAGCGCCTCGACAGCTTGCGGATCACCTCGGCCACCGAAGGCGCCATCATCCCGCGCCTCTACGGCCGCATGCGTATCGGCGGCAACATCATCTGGGCCACGGATTTCCGCGAGGAGACCAAGACCACGACGCAGGGTGGTGGCAAGGGCGGGGGCGGCGGCAGGGTCCAGACGACCGAGTATCTGTACTATGCCAGCTTCGCGGTCGCCCTGTGTGAAGGCCCGATCACCGGCATCGGCCGCGTCTGGGCCGACGGCAAGGCGATGGACATGACCGGTGTGACCTGGCGCTGGTATCCTGGCAACGAGGCGCAAGCGGCCGATCCCTTCATCGCGGCCAAGATGGGCGCGGCCAATACTCCCGCCTACCGCGGCACCGCCTATGTCGTCTTCGAGGAACTGGCGCTCTCGACCTACGGCAACCGCCTGCCACAGCTCAGCTTCGAGGTCTTCCGGCCCCTCGCCGATCCCGACACGGCCGAGGGGCTCGTGAAGGCGGTGACAATGATCCCCGCCTCTGGCGAGTTCACCTATGCGACTGAGGCCGTGCGCAAGACAGTCGGGGCGACGACGACGGTCTTCGGTCAGACCACCGGCGGCACCACCTCGGCCGAGAACCTGAACGCCTTGCCGGATGAGGCCGACATCGTTGTAGCGCTGGACCGGCTTCAGGCCATGGCCCCGGCCGTCGAGAGCGTCAGCCTCGTCGTCGCCTGGTTCGGCAATGATCTGCGGGCGGGCAACTGCACGATCAAGCCCGGCGTCGAAGTGGCGGCCAAGGCCACCAGCCCCAAGACCTGGACGGTTAACGGCGTGGCGCGGGCCAATGCGCATCTGGTCAGCCGTGATGCCGAGGACCGTCCGGTCTATGGCGGCACGCCTGCCGATTTCGCGGTGGTGCAGGCGATCCGCGAGATGAAGGCGCGTGGCCTGCGCGTCACCTTCTATCCCTTCCTGCTCATGGACGTGCCGCCCGGCAACACGCTGCCGAACCCCTACTCGAACAACGTCGCCACACTGGTCCAGCCTTCCTTCCCCTGGCGCGGGCGGATCACCTGTTCGCCTGCTGCTGGCTACACCGGGACCGCGGACAAGACCGCCGCTGCGGCGACGCAGGTCTCCAGCTTCTTCGGCGCGGCCACCCCGGCGCAGTTCGCGATCTCTGGCGACACCGTCAGCTGGACCGGTCCCTCGGGCGATTGGGGCCTGCGCCGCATGATCCTGCACTACGCCCATCTCTGCGCCGTGGCGGGCGGGGTCGATGCCTTCCTGATCGGCACCGAGATGCGCGGGCTCACGACAATCCGGTCGAGCGCCAGCGCCTATCCGGCCGTGACCGCCTTCAAGGCACTGGCCGCGGATGTGAAGGCGATCCTCGGGACGGGCACAAAGGTGGGTTACGCTTCCGACTGGTCGGAGTATTTCGGGCACCAGCCCGGTGATGGCACGGGGGACGTGTTCTTCCACCTCGACCCGCTCTGGTCGGATGCCAACATCGATTTCATCGGCATCGACAACTACATGCCGCTCTCCGACTGGCGCGACGGCTTCGACCATGCGGATGCGCTGGCAGGCTGGGCGGCGATCCATGACCGCGGCTACCTGCAGGCGAACATCGCAGGGGGCGAGGGCTTCGACTGGTTCTATGCATCCGCCGCCGACAGGTCGGCCCAGATCCGCACGCCGATCACGGACGGTGCCGCAGGCAAGCCTTGGGTG
>NZ_JAYRPN010000109.1:0-28322 GCF_041911175.1 Tabrizicola sp. | reverse complement strand
GGCGGCGGGAGAGTAGCCCCTGTCCCGTGCGAAGGCGTGGAAGGCATCGAGTTTCGCGCGGTTGTGCGGCCAGTTCTCAGGGTGGAAACGCGGGATGCGGGTGCGGAATTCCTTCGGCGCGAACAGTGCGGGGTTGGCCATCGGGGTGCCGAAGGCGCCGCGGGCGAGGGGAGAGAAGGGGACGAAAGCGACGCCCAGGCTGGCGCAGCGCTGGATCAGGCCAAGTTCCGGGGTGCGGGTCCAGAGCGAGTATTCGTTCTGCACGGCCATCACGGGATGGACGGCGTGGCAGCGTTCCAGCGTGTAGGGGCCGATTTCGCTGAGGCCGTAGCCCAGGATTTTGCCTTCTTCGACAAGGCGTTGCATGGTGCCCGCCAGGTCTTCGGCCGGAACCTGCGGGTCGTGGCGGTGCGCGTAGAAGAGGGTGACATGGTCGACGCCCAGCCGCTTCAACGAGCCTTCCAGTTCCGCGCGCAGGTGGTCGGGGCGGTTGTCGATGCGGCGGGCGGGGTCGTCGGAGAAGGCGGCCTTGGTGGCGATATGGGGGCGGTGATGGCGGGTCTTCAGCCATTGGCCGATCATCGTCTCGCTGACGCCCTCGCCATAGCGGTTGGCGGTGTCGAGAAGGGTGATCCCGGCGTCCCAGGCGGCGTCGAGGGTGCGGAGGGTCTCGGCCTCGGTCGTCGGGCCGAACATGCCGCCGAAGGACAGGCAGCCGAGGCCGAGGGCCGAGACCTGGGGGCCGTTCCTGCCGAGGTGCCGTTGCCGCATCGCCGTCTCCTGTAGTTTGGCGGCAGAAGACGGGACGGGGCGAGGATGGTCAAGCGTTGACGAAGTGCAGGCCCTGGAAGCGGGCGCGCAGCGCCCTGGTGCGGGGCGCGACGGTTTCCGGGGCGTTGGAGCGCAGGCCCTCGGCGATCAGGGCGGCCAGCGCGGGCGCGTCGGCAGGGGTGACGCCGCGACGGACAAGCTCGGGGGTGCCGATGCGCAGGCCGTTGAGATCGCCTTGGATTTCGGGGATCGGCAGGCCGATGCCGCAGGCGAGGAAACCGGCTTTCCTCAGGGTCTTGGAGGCGGCTTGGCCGCCACCGAACGCTGCGGCCTCGATGGCGAATTGGTGCGAGGTGGTGGCGCCGCGGTCGGCGGCGAAGACGGGGAGGCCGAGTTTGCCGAGTTCGGTGGCCAGCGCGCGGGAGAGGTCGGTCATCGCCTTGGCATAGGCTGCCCCGTGATCGCGCCAGTCGAGGAGCGTGTAGGCGAGGGCGGCGGATTTCGCGGCGTCGAAGTTGGCGGTGAGGCCGGGGAAGGCGATGGCGTCGAGCCGTTCGGCAATCTGCGCATCATTGGTGACGATGAGGCCGCCGGCGGGGCCGCCGAGGGATTTGTAGGTGCTCATCGTCATCAGATGCGCGCCTTCGGTCAGGGGGTTGGCCCAGACCCCGCCCGCGATGATGCCGCATTGGTGGGCGGCATCGAACAGGACCTTGGCGCCGACCTGATCGGCGATCTTGCGCACCTCGGCGACGGGGTGGGGGAAGAGATTCAGGCTGCCGCCGACCGTGATGATCTTGGGCCGGACGGCATGGGCGAGGTCGTGAAGTGCCTCCAGATCAAGGGTATAGCCATCGGCGTCGATGGGGGCCGGGTGGGTGGTGAGGCCGTAGAGGCCCGCGCAACCGGCGGCGTGGTGGGTGACATGGCCGCCGATGGTGCCGGGGGGCGCGATGATGCTGTCACCGGGTTTCGCCAGCGCCATGAAGCCGTAGAGGTTGGCCAAGGCACCCGAGGCGACGCGGATCTCGGCGTAACGCGCGTGGAAGATTTCCGCGGCGAGTTCGGCGGCGATGACCTCGATTTCCTCGATGGCCTCCAGCCCCATTTCGTATTTGTCGCCGGGGTAGCCGAGCGAGGGGCGCGAGCCGATGCCGGAGGCCAGCGCGGCCTCGGCCCTTGGGTTCATCACGTTGGTCGCCGGGTTGAGGTTGAAGCAGTCCTGGTCGTGGATTTCGCGGTTCTTCGCGATGAGGGCGTCCAGCCGGGCGGCGACCTTGGGCGAGGGTTTCCCGGCGTCGGTTGCAAGGCGCTGGATATAGGTCTCGCAGGCTTGCGGGACCCAGGGGCGAGGGGCGAGGTGGGGCATGGCGGGACTCCTTTTCCGGCAGGTTAGGCGGCGCAGGGCTTGCGGACAAATCAGTTCTGCGGAAAATTAGGGTCAGGAAAGCTGAGCCATGCCTGTCGCGCCGCCACCCCTGACCCGGTTGCCGTTGAACGCGCTGCGTGCCTTCGAGGCGGCGGCGCGGACGGGGGCGTTCACGCTGGCGGCGGCGGAGCTGGGGGTGACGCCCGGCGCGGTGACGGCGCATGTGAAGGCGCTGGAGGACCGGCTGGGGGCGGCCTTGTTTGAACGCCAGGCACGGGGGGTGCGGCTGACGGCCTTGGGCCTCGCGGCGGTGGAGGAGTTGACTGGGGCCTTCGATGCCCTGGCGGGGGCGGAGGTGCGGCTCAGGGCGCTGGCCTTGCCGCAGGAGGTTCACATTGCGACCTTGCCCGCGATTGCGCAGTTGTGGCTTTCCCCGCGTTTGCCCGCGCTTCGGGCCGCCGCGCCGGAGATTTCGGTGTCGATCACCGCGCTGGAGGCGCCGCCGAACCTGAAGCGCAGCCTGCATGACCTGAGCCTGTTTCCGGCGGAGGCGGGCGGGCGGCTGGTGGCGGAGGATGCGCTGTTTCCCGTGTGTTCCCCGGCGCTTGCGGCGCGGCTGGTCCGGGTGGAGGAACTGGGGTCGGTCCCCTGCCTGTCGGATACGGCCTGGGACCGGGATTGGGAGGTCTGGCTTCAGGCGGTCGGCGTGGATGTGGCGGTGCGGGGACCGGCGTTTTCGCTCTATGCGCTGGCGGTGGAGGAGGCGGTGAACGGGGCCGGGGTGTTGATGGGGCATGGGCCGCTGGTGGCGGGCCATCTGGCGCGGGGCACGCTGGTTGCGCCGTTTTCCCAAAGGGTCAGCTTGGCGGCGGGCCTCCGGCTGTGGTCGGCACGGCCCCAGGCGAAGGGCAGCGCCGTGGCCCGGGTGGCGGATTTCCTGGCGGGTTAGGGACCCGTTGCGGAAGCGGGTCGCGACAGGATCAAATGCTCTTCCGCTGGATCAAGTCCAAGAATTTTCTAGAAAATCCTTGGACTGCAGGCCGGGCAGGCCGCCCTCGGCACATCCCATTCTGTTCTAGCCGAGGGCGGCTTCCAGCGCGATTTCCACCATCGCGCCGAAGCTGCGCTCGCGCTGGTCGGCGGGCAGCGCCTCGCCGGTGGTGATGTGGTCCGAGACGGTGAGAATGGCCAGGGCGCGGGCGCCGTGGCGGGCGGCGACCATGTAAAGCTCGGCGGCTTCCATTTCGACGCCCAGGCAGCCGTGGCGGAGAAGCTGGTCCGAGAGGTCGGGGCGTTCGTCGTAGAAGGTGTCGGAGGAGTAGATGCCGCCGACATGGACCGGGGTACCCTTGGCGGTGGCGGCAGCGTAAGCCTTTGACAGAAGGCCGAAATCGCCGCAGGGGGCGAAGTTAAGCTCCTTGAAGATCGTGCGCGAGGGCGAGCCGACGGTGGAGGCGGTCTGCGCCAGGATCACGTCGCGGACCTTGACATGGGTCGGCAAGGCCCCGGCCGAGCCGATGCGGATCAGGGTCCTGGCGCCATAGTCGCGGATCAGCTCGTTGGCGTAGATCGAGAGCGAGGGCATCCCCATGCCCGAACCGTGGATGGTGACGCGCCGGCCGCGCCAGGTGCCGGTGTAGCCGAGCATGCCGCGCACCTCGTTCACCAGCACGGCGCCTTCGAGGAAGGTTTCTGCCGCCCAGCGGGCGCGGTAGGGGTCGCCGGGCATCAGGACGGTTTCGGCGATGTCGCCGGGCTTGGCGCCAATGTGGAAGGTCAAGGGTTTGGTCTCCTGCGACGGGTCGGGGATGAGCGGTCGGCCGAAAGAGGCTTATTCCGAGGCGGGGGCGTTCTGGAACGCCGGATCTTCCCATAGATCTGTCCCGGTCGGATCGGGCTGGCCGTTCTGCCGGGCATTGTCCCATTCGGCCAGGAACAGCTCGGCAGCGCGGACCGGATACTCCCCGGTATAGAAGATGCGGTTCGACGGCATTCGTTCTGCGTCAGGCTCAAGGTAGGTTGCATAGGGTGTATCATTGAACTTGAACCCCGTTTCAACCATGTAAAGCGCGCCGGTGGCGTTGCAGACGACCATGTCGTGCGCGTAAAATCCCGGACCCAGAATCTCGCCCAATGCGAGCGCGTGGCGTTCGATTTCCTCTCGCCTCGGCTCGATCAGGGTCTGGAACAGGAACTCGATCAGGGGGCCGTTGGCTGGTGTGTCCTTGCTGTGGACCGAGGCGGAGCGCTGGTTGACATCGCGGGCGCGGGGATAGGCATGCTGGACCTTCCGACCGACGGCCTGGATGCGGAACATCGTGTGATAGGTCGTGCCCTCGAAGCTCAGGCGTGTGTCTATGAAGCGGGTATTGTATCGGCCAGGGTCCAGATCCTTGCCTTCGGCAACGACGGCCGTTCGGCGGCCTGATCCAATCGCGGCGTTTGAAAAGACGGTTGCATCCGAGGTTGCCCCCTGCATCAGAGGCGGCATCGTGATGCCGCGCGCGGTCAGGAAGCGATTGGCGCGAGGCTTCACGGCGGCGATCTGTGCGGCACGCTGCGAACAGAAGACCACGCCCGCCCGGGCTTCGGCCTGCCGGATGCGGGCGTTGGTGGGGTAGGCCTTCTCTTCATTGAAGATATGCAGGATCGCGGTGTCGCGGTCGTCCTGGGCGGCCTCAAGTTCGTCTTCGCTGAAAACAAAACTGCAGTCCACGCCCGCCTCGGCCAGCCGCTGCGTGAAGCCGGGAAAGTACTCGGGAATATAGACCTTGCCCTTGCCGCCCAGTCCGAAGCGGGTCAGCGCCGTGAAGATCAGATGGCGGGGCCTGCCGATGGCGGGCGGAACGGACTGCAGTTGCGCATACTGGCCCTGTACCCAATCGTCCTTGCGCCTGCGCGTCAGACTTTCCCGCGCATTCGCGCCCATGACTTTGCCTTCAACCGGAATTGCGGGCATCTTGTGGGATGCCCGCCGGAGCGTCAAGCGGTTCGCAGAACATGCCGCGTGTCGATGCGGGGGTGTCGCAAGGTCATCTTGCGCTGCGGAAACCGGGTCGGTCCAGACCGTCAGGCACGGAACAATGGTTCTTGTGGCGCCGGGCTCAGCCGGCGTTCACGATGATCGCGCCGAAGCTGTCCCGGTTGCCGCAGAACGGCGCGTCGGACGGTTGGGCGGCAGTCCCTTTGGCCAGGACATGCGCGCAGGCGGCGCGGTCGGCGCAGTGGCCGCAAACGGTGAGCAGGTCGACCCACTGGGCATGATCGCGCTTCAACTCGACCTCCGGGACGCCGAAGATCCGGCCCATCGCGGTGACACGCTCGCTGATGTCGCGCGGCATCTTCAGGAAGCCCAGAACCTGTTCGCGGCTCATGCCGAGATCGTCGAGGTCGCGGTCGGACAGGGAGTTGACCTCCTGCACTTCGTGCAAGCGGTCGATCAGGCTGCGGATACGATCGAACATGGCGGGGGCTCCGGTGGGCTGTGTGCTTCCCGGATAGGCCCGTCATCGGCAGATGAGCCTTGATTTACGTCAAGCTTCCGGTCGGGCGGGTCATTCTAGTGGATCGACTTCCACCAAAGCGGCCGTGGCCTGATCCCAGGTCATGCGGAAGGTGCCGGGTTCGGGCCGGTTGATCAGCGTGCCCGCGATGGTGACCTGCAGGATCTGGCGGTCGCCGTCGGGGACAAGCGACCAGTCCAGCACGATCAGGCTGTGCTGCGCCTCGCCCTGGAAGACGTTCAGCTCGCAACCGATGCCGTCTGCGCAGAACATGGCGGGCGCGGTGGAGCAGGTGAGCTTGCCGCTGTCGAGGATCAGGGCCGGGGCCCCTGCATCGAGAAAATGCGCTTCGCTCACTGCGTCCTCCGGGACGGTAAGGGCGCCGCCCTGGGCGGTGCAGGCGGCCTGGTGGTAGTTCAGGAGCGATTGCAGGGCGACGGGCGTTCCAGCAGTGGCGGGTGTGGCGAAGGCGAAAAGGAGCGCCGCGCGGATCACTGGATCTGCCATTCGCCATTGCTCCAGAGGAAGCGGGTGGTGCCGCCCTGGTCGTTCGGGGCAGTGAGGTAGGTGGTGCCGTTCTCGGTCTCGGTGGCCCAGTCGTGCAGGGTGAAGCTGGCGCGCGTGCCGTCGATCACCGTGTCGACGCCGCAGCCCTGCGTGCCGCAATAAAGGGTGGCCGAGGTCGAGCACTGGAAGGCGCCGCTGTCCACCACCCAGTCGGGGGTTCCATCGCCGTTCAGGTCCGCTTGCGTGACGGCCTCGGGGGCGGCGGTGAAGTCGCCGTCGCAACTGGCGCTGGCTTCCTCGACGATGGCGGCGACTTCGGGGGGCCAGTCTTCGGCAAGGGCCGGGGTGGCGAGGAGGATCAGGGCGAGGGCAGTGCGCATGGGGCGGGCCTTTCCGGTTGCAGTCGAGACCTTGGTAGGGCGAGGCCGACGGCCCGGAAAGGCAGGAAAACCCTATTCGGCGGCGATCTGGGCGGGGTCCGCCAGGGCCACGAGGTCCAGCATGATGCGGTTCAGCTGGAAATCCTTGGGGGTGTAGACCTGGGCCACGCCCATCGCCTTCAGGGTTTTCGCGTCGTCGTCCGGGATGATGCCGCCGACGACGAGGGGCTGGGCAAGGCCCGCCTCCCGCATCAGGTCCAGCGTTTCGCGGATCAGCGGCAGGTGGCTGCCGGACAGGATGGAAAGGCCGATCACGTCGGGCTGTTTCTCGGTCGCGGCGGTGACGATTTCCTGCGGGGTGAGGCGGATGCCGTCGTAGGTGATCTCCATCCCGCAGTCGCGCGCGCGGGCGGCGATCTGTTCGGCGCCGTTGGAATGGCCGTCAAGGCCGGGCTTGCCGAGGAGGAGCCGGAGCGGGCGGCCGAGTTTGGTGGCGACTTGCGCCACGGCGTCGCGGACGGGTTCCAGGCCTTCGGTGCGGTTTGAGGGGTTGCGGGAGACGCCGGTCGGTGCGCGGTATTCGCCGTAGAGATGGCGCATCGCGCCGCCCCATTCGCCGGTGGTGACGCCCGCCTTGGCGCAGAGGATGGAGGCGGGCATGATGTTCTGGCCCGATTGCGCGGCCTGCCGCAGTGCGGCGAGGGCTTCGGCAACTTTCGCCGGATCACGGGTCGCGCGCCAGTCGGCGAGGCGGGCGCATTGGTCGGCTTCAGCCTTGGGATCGGCGGTCATGATCGCGCCGTCGCCGGTGGTCAGCGGCGAAGGTTCGGAGGTGGTGAAGCGGTTGACGCCGACGACGGTGGTTTCGCCGGATTCGATCTTGGCGAGGCGTTCGGCATTGGCCTCGACCAGACGGGATTTCATGTAGGCGATGGCGGCGACGGCGCCCCCCATCGCGTCGATATGGGCGAGTTCTTCCAAGGCTCCGGCCTTCAGCGCATCGACCTTGCGGTCCACGGCGGGGTTGCCGTCGAAAAGGTCGTCGTAGTCGAGAAGGTCGGTCTCGTAGGCGAGGATCTGCTGCATCCGCAGCGACCATTGCTGGTCGAAGGGGCGGGGCAGGCCCAGGGCCTCGTTCCAGGCGGGAAGCTGCACGGCGCGGGCGCGGGCGTTCTTGGAAAGGGTGACGGCCAGCATCTCGATGAGGATGCGGTAGACGTTGTTCTCCGGCTGCTGTTCGGTCAGGCCGAGGGAGTTGACCTGCACCCCGTAGCGGAAGCGGCGATGCTTGGCGTCGGTGATGCCGTAGCGGGTTTCCAGAAGCTCGTCCCAAAGCGCGGTGAAGGCGCGCATCTTGCACAGTTCGGTCACGAAGCGGATGCCGGCATTGACAAAAAACGACATTCTTCCCGCCATCGCGGGGAAATCTGCCGCTGGTACTTTCACTTTCAGATCATCAAGGACCGCACAGGCGGTGGCGAGGGCGAAGGCCAGCTCCTGTTCCGGCGTGGCCCCGGCCTCTTGCAGGTGGTAGCTGCAGACGTTCATCGGGTTCCACTTCGGCAGGTGTTTCCCGGTATAGGCGGCGACATCGGTGATCAGGCGGAGGGACGGCTGCGGCGGCAGGATGTAGGTGCCGCGCGAGAGATATTCCTTGATGATGTCGTTCTGCACGGTGCCTTGCAGGGCGGCGATGTCGGCGCCCTGCTCCTTGGCCACGGCGATATACAGCGCCAGGAGCCAGGGGGCGGTGGCGTTGATCGTCATCGAGGTGTTCATCTGGTCGAGCGGGATGTCCCGGAACAGGGCCCGCATGTCGCCAAGATGGGCGACGGGGACGCCGACCTTGCCGACCTCTCCCCGGCTACGCGGGTCGTCACTGTCGTAGCCGGTCTGGGTCGGCAGGTCGAAGGCGACGGAGAGGCCGGTCTGACCCTTGGCGAGGTTCGTGCGGTAAAGCGCGTTCGAGGCCGCGGCGGTGGAATGGCCGGCATAGGTGCGGAAGAGCCAGGGTTTTTCGGACATGAGGACCTCGCGAGTCGGGCGGGTAATTTTATTGCGCTGATGATGGCATATGGGAAAGATCGTGCCAATGTCAATCGCTGCGCTGCGGCGTTGCTCCTCGTGCGCCTTCGGCTTCTCGTCGCTGGGGTCTTCCGAGGAGTGACGAAGTCATCGACGAGGTTGCCGGTATGGGGCAGGGTGAGACCATGTTCGGCACGGTGGCGGTTCCGGTCTGGTTGCTTGTCCTGATCCTCGGCTTCGCGGCGGTCAGTTTTGCCACGCATTTCCTGTTTCCAAGTGTGCGTTGGTTCTTCCGGCGCCGGGCGGAGAAGGCACTGGCGCGGTTGAACGCGCGGTTGGACCGGAAGATCGACCTGTTCAAGCTGGCGCAAAGGTCGGACATGGTGGCGCGGCTGGCCTATGACCGGACGGTCGTCGAGGCGGCGATGGCGCAGGCGGCGGAATCCGGGGTGCCGGGGGAAGTGGCCTTCGAGGAGGCGCATCGCTATGCCCGCGAGATCGTGCCGGGGTTTTCGGCCACGGTCTACTTCGGCTTCGGCACAAGGGCGGCGAAGTGGCTGTCGCGGCTGTTGTTCCGGGTGCGGGTCGGCAAGGTGGACCGGGCGCTGGAGCGGATCGACCCGAAGGCCACGGTGATCTTCGTGATGAACCATCGTTCGAACGTGGATTATGTGCTGGTGACCTGGCTGGTCGCGGGGCGGTCTGCCGTCAGCTATGCGGTGGGAGAATGGGCGCGGGTCTGGCCGCTCTCGGCGCTGATCCGGTCGATGGGGGCCTATTTCATCCGGCGGGGCAGCCGGAACGCTTTGTATCGCAAGGTGCTGGCGCGCTATGTGCAGATGGCGACCGAGGAAGGCACGACGCAGGCGATGTTCCCGGAAGGCGGGCTGTCGCTGGACGGGCGGGTGGGGCCCGCGAAGCTGGGGCTGATCAGCTATATCGTCGAGGGCTGGACGCCGGAGTCGCGCGACGTGGTCTTCGTGCCGGTGGGCCTTGGCTATGACCGGGTGCTCGAGGACCGGGTGCTGGTCGACGCGGCGCAGTCGGGCACGCGGCGCTTCAGGAACCGGCCGTTCTGGGTGGCGCTGCACGCGGTGCGGTTCCTGTGGGCGCGGTTCCGGGGACGGACGAAGGGTTTCGGGACGGCGGCGGCGGGGTTCGGCGCTCCGGTTTCCTTGCGGGCGCATCTGGCGGAGGGGGGGACAGTCGAGGGGCTGGGCGAGCGGCTGATGGCGGCGATCGGCGCCGTGGTTCCTGTGCTGCCGGTGCCGCTGGTGGCCCGCGCGCTGGGTGACGGCGCGGCGAGCCGGGACGAGCTGCGGGGGCGGGTCGAGGCGCTGGTTCAGCGGTTGCAGGCGGCGGGGGCGGTGCTGAAGCTGCCACCGCAAGGCGTGGGCGCGGTGCTGGACGAAGGGCTGGCGCCGCTGATCCGGCGCGGGCTGGTAACGGCGGAGTTGCAGCCGGTGCCCGTCGAACGCCCACTGCTGGACTTCTACGCGGCTTCGGTGCCGGAGATCGGCATTGCTGCGACGCCGCAGACATAAAATTTCAATATTACTGGTTCCGACTATTGCAAAATTGCGCGATGGAGTTTTATCTGCCGTCAAGGGCGCGGCGATTCTGCGGCGCGGCATCTGACCTGGAGGCTTAGTTGGCTTTGGACACGCAAACTGCACCCGTCACCTACGACGCGCCGAAGAAGGACCTCTACGAGCTGGGCGAGATGCCCCCGATGGGCCATGTGCCGAAGCAGATGTATGCCTGGGCGATCCGCCGGGAGCGGCACGGCGCGCCGGAACAGGCGATGGTGCAGGAGGTGGTCGACACCTGGAGGATCGACAGTCACGAGGTGCTGGTCCTGGTGATGGCGGCAGGCGTCAACTACAACGGTGTCTGGGCTGGGCTGGGCCAGCCGATCAGCCCCTTCGACGGGCACAAGGCGGCCTATCATATCGCGGGCTCGGATGCTGCGGGCATCGTCTGGGCGGTGGGCGACAAGGTGAAGCGCTGGAAGGTCGGCGACGAGGTGGTGATCCACTGCAACCAGGACGATGGCGACGACGAGGAATGCAACGGCGGCGACCCGATGTTCAGCCCCAGCCAGCGGATCTGGGGCTATGAGACGCCGGACGGGTCGTTCAGCCAGTTCACCCGGGTGCAGGCGCAGCAGCTGATGCCGCGCCCGAAGCACCTGACCTGGGAGGAATCGGCCTGCTACACGCTGACGCTGGCGACGGCCTACCGGATGCTCTTCGGCCACGCGCCGCATGACCTGCAGCCGGGGCAGAACGTGCTGGTCTGGGGCGCGTCGGGGGGCCTGGGGTCCTATGCGATCCAGTTGATCAACACGGCGGGGGCGAATGCGATCGGGGTGATCAGCGACGAGTCGAAGCGCGATTTCGTGATGTCGCTGGGCGCCAAGGGCGTGATCAACCGCAACGAGTTCAAGTGCTGGGGGCAGCTGCCCAAGGTCAACTCGGAGGAGTACAACGCCTGGCTCAAGGAGGCGCGGCGCTTCGGCAAGGCGATCTGGGACATCACCGGCAAGGGCGTGAACGTCGACATGGTGTTCGAGCATCCGGGCGAGGCGACTTTCCCGGTGTCCAGCCTGGTCTGCAAGAAGGGCGGCATGGTGGTGATCTGCGCCGGGACCAGCGGGTTCAACTGCACCTTCGACGTGCGCTACATGTGGATGCACCAGAAGCGCCTGCAGGGCAGCCACTTCGCGCATCTGAAGCAGGCGGCGGCGGCCAACAAGCTGATGTGCGAGCGGCGGCTCGACCCCTGCATGTCCGAGGTCTTTCCCTGGGCCGAGATTCCGCGGGCGCATACGCTGATGTGGAAGAACCAGCACAAGCCGGGCAACATGGCGGTGCTGGTTCAGGCGCCGCGCACCGGGTTGCGGACGTTCGAGGACACGCTTGAGGCGAGCAAATCCAGTTGAACTCTACCTTTAACAACCAATTCACCCATCGCCCGGATATCTGTGCTTAAGTGAGTCGCCGTGGTCTGGCCGTTCTGAATGGCCGGACCGGGGGCGGCACAGATATCGGGCCGAGGGGTTGAATGCGTCACGACTGGGTCTTCGACGTTCTGTCGGATCTACTTTCCTATGCGACCCAGAACGGCCTGCCCCGGCTGGCGTCCAAGGTCTCGGAAACAATCGACGTGGCGAGGGACGAGATCGCCGCTGCGGGCGAGGCGCCGGACGAGCCGCCGAAGCCGCCGACGAAGGGCCGCAGGATGCACTGACCCTACCGCTTGGGTCTTGCAACGGCTATGGTCGCCAGATGCAGTCCCCCGCGCTGATCTTTTCCGACGACCAGGCCGAGGCTTACGACCGGTTGGCCGCCGCTTTCGTCGGGGCCGGGATCGACCTGGGCGAGGGGGAGCTGACGCCCCTGGCCGAGGGGCGAACCTCGGTCCTGGCGGTGGTGGGTAAGGCCGGGTCGGGCAAGACCATGCTGCTGGCGGAGCTGTACCGGGGCCTGAAGGCGGCTGGGGTCGAGGTGATCTCGGGCGACTACGAGGGGAAGAAGCGCAAGGACCGGCGGACGCTGGCGATCCTGGCACCGACCAACAAGGCGGCAAGCGTGTTGCGGCTGCGCGGGGTGCCGGCGACGACGATCCACCGGATTTTGTACACGCCGGTCTACGACCCGGAATACGAGAAGATCGCCGAGTGGCTGGCGGGGACCGGGACGCGGCCCGTCATCGACAGTCTGGCGATTGCGGGGCTGACCGATCTGGCGCTGGACCGGGCGCATGCGTTCTACCAGCAGGTTGCCTCGATTCCCGGTGCGCTGGCGGCGGCGGGGTTGAAGGGCAGCGATTTCATCAAGGGCTGGAAGCGGCGGGAGGAGCCGCTGGATGTGGGCTTCGTGGATGAGTCGTCGATGCTGGACGAGCGCCAGTTCGAAGACCTGCGCGAGATCTTCCCGACGCTGGTCCTGTTCGGCGACCCGGCGCAGCTGGCCCCGGTCGGGCAGTCGGGTGAGATGGTGTTCGACAAGCTGTCCGAAGGGCGCAAGCTGGTGCTGCACCGCATCCACCGGCAGACCGAGGACAACCCGATCCTGGACCTGGCCCATGCGCTGGGGGACGAGCGGATCGGGTTCGAGGAGTTCGAGCGGCTGGTCGAGGAGACGGCGCGCAAGGACGACCGGGTGGTCTGGGCGGAGCGGGTGGAGGCGGCGCTGATGGCGCGCTCGCCGGTGCTGGTCTGGCGCAACGCCACGCGGGTGCGGCTGATCCAGGCGTTTCGCAGCGCTTACGGCGCGCCGGAGGACCAGCTTCTGCCGGGAGAGCCGCTGATCTGCGACGGGATCGAGCTGCCGCTCAAGCATCGCAAGAAGCGGATCGACCTGGAGGCGCGGGGGCTGATCAAGGGCGCGCAGGTGATCTATCTGGGCGAGGGCAACCGCGAGGGCTTTGCCCGGCTGCATGTGGTGGGGGCGGAGGAGCCGCAGGTTTCGGCGGCCTCGATCATCAAGATCGAGAAGCCGGACGAGGAGGAGCCGTTCATCCCGCACGCCGCGCGGATGGGGGCGGCCTTCCTGCACGGGGCGGCGGTGACGATCCACAAGGCGCAAGGCAGCCAGTGGGAAGAGGTGCAGGTCTTCGCGCCGGACCTTGCCGCCGCCGCCTATTCCGGGCGGTCCGAGGCCGGGGTGCCGCTGTGGAAGCGATTGGCCTATGTGGCGATCACCCGGGCGCAGCACCGGCTGCATTGGGTGGTGCGCAACCGGCTGGCGCGGCCTTCGGGGCCGTTGTCGATCGACGATCTGAAGCGGGCGCCGTCACCCTTGGCCTTGGGCGAGGAGTGAGGCTTTTCCTTCCGGACGCTTGGGCGTAGGGTCCGGCCAAGACAGGAGGCTTTCGATGGCTTTGGTATTCGTCCAGTTCCGCTGCACCCCCGGCCAGACCTATGCGGTCGCCAATGCGATCTGGGACCGGGAAGTGGTGAGCGAGCTGTATTCCACCAGCGGCGACTACGACCTGATCGCCAAGGTCTACATCCCCGAGGGCGAGGACACCGGGCATTTCCTGTCGTCGCGGCTGTTCGACATTCCGGGCATCCAGCGGACACTGACGACGATGACGTTCAAGGCGTTCTGAAGGCGGCTCTGGCCGGGCCGGGCAGAATGAGTATTTGAACCAAGAGGAAGCTGTGGCGTTCTCAGAGCCAGGCGCCGCGGTCGGTGCCGACGGCCATCGCGACAGTGGCAAAGCCATCGCGGGCGAGGAGCGCATCCAGACCGCGGGCGACTTCGGGGATCAGGGAAATGCCCCGGTAGACCATCGCGGTGTAAAGCTGCACGGCAGAAGCGCCAGCGCGGATCTTCTGGTAGGCTTCCTCGGCACTGCTGATGCCGCCGACCCCGATCAGCGGCAAGAGGCCGTGGGTCAGTTGCGACAGCTGCGCCAGCACGCGGGTAGACTTTTCGAACAATGGCGCGCCGGACAGGCCACCGGCTTCGCCCCGGCTTGCAGATTTCAAACCTTCGCGGGAAAGCGTTGTGTTGGTGGCGATGATCCCGGAGATGCCGGAGGCAAGCGCGACCTCGGCGATCTGGGCGAGATCGTCGGGCGTCAGGTCGGGGGCGATCTTCAGGAAGACCGGGACCGGGTGGGGCAAGGTGGCGCGCGCCTCCATCACCCCTTTCAGCAGCGCTGTCAGCGCCGCCGCGCCTTGCAGGTCACGCAGGCGTTCCGTGTTGGGCGAACTGACGTTGACGGTGGCGAAGTCGACATGCGGGCCGCAGGTCGCGAGCACCTTGGCGAAATCGGCGGCGCGGCTTTCCGAGGTCTTGTTGGCACCAAGGTTCAGACCGACCGGCACCGGACCGCGCGGATGTTGCGCGAGGCGGGCCGAGATCGCGGTCATGCCCTCGTTGTTGAAGCCGAAGCGGTTGATTGCCGCGCGATCCTCGGTCAGGCGGAAAAGGCGCGGGCGTGGGTTGCCGGGTTGCGGCAGGGGGGTGGCGGCGCCGACCTCGATGAAGCCGAAGCCCGCGCGGGACAGGGGGGCGAGCGTGGTGGCGTTCTTGTCGTAGCCCGCGGCGAGGCCGACCGGGTTCAGGAGCGGCATCCCGGCGAGGGTGGTGTGCAGCCGGGGCAGGTCGACCGGGCCGGGCAGCGGCGCGAGACCGGAACGGAGAGCCAGGAGCGACAGCGCATGGGCGCGTTCGGGGTCGATGCGGTGCAGGAGCGCGAGGCCGGTCCGCTCCAGCAGGCTCACAGCAGGCCCTCGGGGAAGATGTGGCCGGTGGCGCCAAGGGGCAGAGACTTGTCCCAGACCACCTCGTCCAGCCACAGGGCGCGGTAAAGATGCGGGAAAAGCTGGCCACCGCGCGAAGGCTCCCATTTCAGGGCGGGACCCAGCCGGTCGGGGTCGAAGGCGACCAGCACGAGGTCGCTTTCTGTGGCGAACCACTTGGCGGCGGTCTCGGCCACCTGGGAGGGGGTGGAGAAGTGGATGTAGCCGTCGGCCAGGTCGATCGGCGCGCCCAAGGTTTCCCCGGCAGCGCGGAAGGCATCCCATTCGGGGCGGCGAAAGATCTTGAGGATCAGCATGGGGGCCGAATAGCGAAGCGGAAGGAACCTGGCAATGGTCTGCGGCCTGTCATGGGCCTGACACCGCCGGAGGTGATGTTCCTTTGACACCGGCGGCGCTCGGGGCGCAATGTTGCGCATTCAACAGAACAATCGCAGGGAGAATCGCGATGCGCGGAATTTCAAGGCTGGCCATTCTTGCAGCACTGGTCGCGGGGCCGACGGGCGCCGAGACGGTGAAGCTGACGCTTCTGGGCGTGGGCGATGTCTACAATTTCGAGGAAGAGGACGGTCGCGGCGGCTTTGCCCGGCTGAACGCGGTGGCGAAGGCCGAACGCGCCGCGAACCCGAACACGCTTTACCTGTTCGACGGGGACATGCTGTCGCCCTCGCTGGCCTCGGGGTTCGACCAGGGGCAGAACACCATCGACTTCACCAATCTGGTGCCCTTCGACCTTGCGGTGCCGGGCAACCACGAGTTCGACTTCGGGCCGGAGAATTTCGCGGCGAAGATGAAGGCGTCGAAATACCCCTGGGCCGCGATCAACATCACCAAGGATGACGGCAGCCCGGTGGAGGGTCTGGGCGGAGTCACGGTGAAGGAGGTCGGCGGGCTGAAGGTGGCATTGATCCCCTTGGCGCAGGACACCTCGCCCGAGGTAAGCTCGACCGGCAGCCTGAAGTTCCTGCCCACGGTCGAAACCGGCATCGCGGCGGCGAAGAAGGCGCGGGAAGACGGGGCGGACATCGTCGTGGCGGTCGCGCAGACCGACATGGAAAATGACCGGGCGCTGATGGCGAGCCATGCCTTCGACGTGATCCTGTCGGGCGACGACCATTCCTATGCCACCGCCTATGACGGGGTGACGGCCTATGTCGAGACCAGCATCGACGGGCAGTTCCTGTCGCCGCTCGACCTGGTGGTCGAGGTCAAGACGACCGACGACGGCAAGCGCGAGATCAGCTGGGTGCCCGGCTTCCGCTTCATCGACACGGCGTCGGTGACGCCTGACCCCGAGTCTGTCGCGATGGCGGATGCGCTGCGGGCCAAGATGGACGCGAACCTGAACGTCGAGATCGGCACGGTCGAGGCCCCGCTGGACAGCCGCCGCAATGTCGTGCGTTCGGAGGAAAGCACGATGGGCGACCTGATCGCGGATGCGATGCGCGCTGCGACGGGGGCGGATATCGCGATCATGAACGGTGGCGGGATCCGGGGCGACACGACCTATGATCCGGGCCGCAAGCTGACGCGGCGCGACATCCTGACCGAACTGCCCTTCGGCAACGTGACCGTGGTGACGGAACTGCCGGGAAGCCAGGTGCTGCTGGCGCTGGAGAACGGGGTGAGCCAGGTCGAGAAGGGCGCAGGCCGCTTTGCGCAGGTTTCGGGGCTAAGCTACGCCTTCGATGCGGCGGCAGAGCCGGGCAGCCGGGTGAGCGAGGTGATGGTGGGCGGTGCGCCACTGGAGGCCGACAAGCTCTACAAGGTGGCGGTCAACGACTACATCCTGGGCGGCGGCGATGGCTATGCCGCGCTGGGGGGCGGCCGCATCATCACCGACGGCCCGACGGGGCAGCTCGTCGCGAATGACGTGATGGCCTATGTCGAGAAGCTGGGGACGGTGAAGCTGGCCGTCGAGGGGCGGATCAAGAAGCTGGGCCAGTAGGCTGGCAGCTTGTCGTCCGACTTCGTTGCACCTCGCGGGGGTCCTGCCGAAGTGGACGTGCGTTGGACGACGAGCGATCCGTCAAGGCAGCGCCACCGACTGCAGGGCCCGGTCGCGGCCCTCTTCTTCGCCGGGTTCGCTCGCACCCGGCGCTGCGCCGGATCGGTGCGAGCTGGGCAAGACGGAAGGCCTGACCTTGACTTGGTCTTTGGCCCCGGATCGCCTATCCTCGGACCATGTGCGGTCGCTTCACCATCACCCATCCGAACGAGGCGTTGGCGGCACTGTTCGACGCCGTGCCGGGCAATGATCTGCCGGTTGGGCCGAACTTCAACGTCTGCCCGACGAACAGCGTGGCTGTGGTGACCTCGGAGGCTGGGCAACGGCGGCTCAGGGCGATGCGCTGGGGGTTCATTCCAACCTGGTACAAGGCGCCGAACGACGGGCCCCTGATCATCAATGCAAGGGCGGACACGGTGGCAACGAAGCCTGCCTTCCGCGAAGCGATCCGCGCGCGGCGCTGCATCGTCCCTGCCTCGGGCTTCTACGAATGGAGCGAGGGCGACAAGGGCGCGCGGTTGCCCTGGTATTTCACCCGCGCGGATGGCCTGCCAATGGCGCTGGCCGGGGTCTGGCAGCGCTGGGGGGAGATGGACACCGTTGCCATCGTCTCGACCGAGGCGGGGCCGGGGATGGCGCAGGTGCATCACCGCGAGCCGGTGGTGCTGGAACGGGCGGACTGGCCGCTCTGGCTGGGCGAGGCGGGGCACGGGGCGGCGGCGCTGATGCAGGCCTCGGCCGAAGGGGTGATGGCTGCTCCGTTCCGCGTCGGGGTGGCGGTGAACTCGAACCGCGCCTCGGGGCCGGAGCTGATCAGGCCGGTTGCGGCCTGAGCCGGGACGCCGTCAGCGGGTCGAAATCTCCGGCCCGGCGATGTGCACGGCGAGGAGGCAGCCGTTCGGGGTGTAGGAATGGTGTTCCGTCCCGTCGCGGTAGAAGACCAGATCGCCGGGACCCAGCACCTTGCCGTCATCCTCGATCAACTCGCCCTCGATGATCAGGAACTGTTCGTGGCCGTTGTGAATGTGGCGGCGCGTCGTCATCCCGGCGGGCATCCGGTAGACGTGAAAGCCCTCTCCCAAAGGCAGGCCGCTGTCGAGTTGCAGGATATCGTCGCCGAAGGCCTGGCCGTCGGGATAGACGAAGGGCTGGAATTCAGCGTCGTGGATGTTTGCGATCTTGCGGTCCTCGGGGGCGAAGGTCATCGGCGTGTCTCCATCTAAGTTCGCGTCGGGCGCGGGAAGGTTGCGGTCGGCGAAGAAAAGCTCGGGGTGCAGGCGGTCGTGGGCGGCGGCGACGCGGTAGACCTCAAGCTGCGCGGGGCTGATCCGGCCCCGGACATAGAGGGTCATCGCCCTGCCATAGCGGTCGCGGCCCGAGCCCTTGGCGCCGAGCGGGATGCCCAGGAGCGCGGTCATCCGTTCGCCCGGTAGGCGAGCCGTTCGTCGGCCAGCCTGCGCGCCTCGGCCCGGTTCATGACGATGCCCGCGATGATCACCCCGACTCCGACGGCCAGCACCATCAGCGTCGCCAGCGCGTTGATGTCGGGGGTCACGCCCAGCTTGACCTTGGACCAGATGAGAAGCGGCAGGGTGGTGGAGCCGGGGCCGGTGGTGAAGGAGGTGATCACCACATCGTCGAGCGAGATGGTGAAGGCCAGAAGCCAGCCGGACAGGATGGCGGGAGAGATGACGGGAAGGGTGATGTCGAACAGGACCTGCCAGGGCTTCGAGCCGAGATCCATCGCCGCTTCTTCGATGGCGCGGTCGAATTGCAGCAGGCGGGCCTGGACGATGGTGGTGACGAAGACCATCGAGAAGGTGATGTGCGCCAGGGTGATGGTCGCGAAACCGCGCTGGGCGGGCCAGCCGATCCACTGGGCGAGGAGCAGGAAGAAGATCAGCGAGGAGACCCCGGTGATGACTTCCGGCATGATCAGGGGGGCGGTGACGAGGCCGCTGAACAGCGTCCGGCCCCGGAACCTGCCCATCCGCACCAGCGTGATCCCGGCCAGAGTGCCGAGGATCGTGGCGATGGTGGCGGAGACGAGGGCGATCTTCAGCGACAGCATCAGCGCCTCGATCACCTTGGCATTCGACCAGAGCGCCGCATACCATTTCGTCGAGAACCCGCCCCAGACCGTCGCCAGCCGCGAGGCGTTGAAGGAATAGACGATCATCGACAGGATCGGGACGTAGAAGAAGGCAAAGCCGAAGGCCAGCATCGACAGAAGGAAGGTCGGGCGGCGCTTCATTTCGTGCCCTCCGCCCGCGCCTGGTAGTGGCTGTAGATCATGGTCGGGATGACCATCAGCGCCAGAAGCGCCACCGCCACCGCCGAGGCCATCGGCCAGTCGCGCGCCTGGCTGAATTCGTCCGAGATCACCCGCCCGATCATCGGGGCGGCGGCATCGCCGACCAGCGAGGGGATCACCAGTTCCCCCGCCGCCGGGATGAAGACCAGCAGGCCCCCCGCGATGATGCCGGGGATCGACTGCGGCAGGGTCACGTCGAGGAACACCTGCCAGGGCCGCGAGCCAAGGTCCAGTGCGGCCTCGTCCAGCGTGGGGTCCAGCCGTTCCAGGCTGGCGTAGAGCGGCAGGATCATGAAGGGCAGGTAGGTGTAGACCATCACCAGCACGACGGCGAAGTTCGAATGCATCATCGGCAGCGACTTCACCGCCCAGTCGATCGGGACGATCCAGTTCCAGACATCCGTCAGCGCGGCGTTGAACCAGCTGGATTTGCCCATCAGCCCCATCCAGGCGTAGACCCGCAGCAGGAACGAGGTCCAGAACGGCAGGATCACCAGCATCAACAGGATGTTGCGCCAGCTTTTCGACACCCGGGTCAGCGCCAGCGCCATCGGATAGCCGATAAGCAGGCAGAAGAAGGTCGCCGTCGCGGCGTTCATCAGCGAGATCAGGAAGGCCCGGACATAAAGCGCATCGCCGAAGAGCCGGGCATAGCCGCCAAGGTTGATCCAGGGGTGTTCCCCGCCGAAGGAGAAGGGCGGGGCGGTCGGGGTCTTGGTCGCGACCGACATGGCGACCACGATCAGGAAGGGCAGCAGGAAGAACAGGATCAGCCAGACATAGGGCAGCCCGACGATCAGGTCGGACCAGCCGGTGCGGTCGAACCAGGCTTTCAGCCGTGCCATGTCAATCCCCCAGCACGATGGCGGCGCCGGGCTCGAAGGACAGCCAGACCCTGTCGTCCCAGTCGGCCACCCGCGCCGCCTCGTCGCCCCGGCGGGCGTTCACGGCATGGACCTGCACCAGCGCACCCGAGGGAAGGGTGATGCGATAGAGGCTGTCCTTGCCGAAATAGGCGAGGTCCTTGACCACGCCTTCGACCACATTCGCGGCCTCGGGCCGGGTTTGCGAGATGATGATCTTCTCGAGTCTGAGCGCCAGCGTCACCGCCTGCCCCTCGGTGATCCCCGGCACGTCGCGCGCCAGCACCTCGGTGCCGAAATCCGCCACCTTCAGGCGCAGCTGGCCGCCTTCGCGCCCCAGAACGGTGGCGGCAAAGGTGGTGATCGAGCCGATGAAAGACGCCACGAACCGGTTGGCCGGAAATTCGTAGACCTCGGTCGGGCTGCCGACCTGGCGCACCTCGCCCTTGTCCATCACCGCGATCCGGTCGGCGAGCGTCATCGCCTCTTCCTGGTCGTGGGTCACGACGATGAAGGTGACGCCGGTGCGTTCCTGGATCGACATCAGCTCGAACTGGGTGTGTTCGCGCAGCTTCTTGTCCAGCGCCGCCAGCGGTTCGTCCAGCAGCAAAAGCTTCGGATGCCGTGCCAGCGCCCGTGCCAGCGCCACCCGCTGCCGCTGGCCGCCGGAAATCTGGTGCGCCTTGCGCTTGGCGAAGGGGGTCAGCTGCACCAGATCCAGCATCTCGCGCACGCGGTCGGCGCGGTCGGCCTTGGTCATCTCCTCGTGCTTGAGGCCATAGGCGATGTTGGTCTCGACCGTCATGTGCGGGAACAGCGCATAGGACTGGAACATCATGTGGACCGGGCGCAGCCAGGGCGGCACCCCGGCCATGTCCTTGCCGTCAAGGTAAATGCGCCCCGCCGTCGGCTCCTCGAACCCGGCGAGCATCCGCAGAAGCGTGGTCTTGCCGCAGCCCGACCCGCCCAGCAGCGCGAAGATTTCGCCCTGCGCGACCGACAGCGTCACGTCGCGCACGGCCTGGAATGCGCCGAAGGACTTGGAAACCCCCTCGATCCGCAGAAAGTCCGCGTCAGCCACCTGTCTTGATCTCGGTCCAGATGCGGGTCAGCTGCTCTTCCTGTTCCGGCGTCTGCGGTTTCGGGGTGTAGAGGCGCTTCAGCGTCTCCTCGTCCGGGTAGACCGCCGGGTCGCCCGAGATCGACGGATCGACCAGCGGCGTCGCGGCCTTGTTCGCATTGGCATAGCCGGTGAAATCGGTGCATTTCGCGATCACGTCGGGCCGCAGCAGGAAGTCGATGAACTTGTAGCCGTTCTCGACATTGGCCGCGTCCGAGGGCATGCACCAGAGGTCGAACCAGGCAGGCGCCCCGGTCTTCGGCACGAAATAGGCGAGGTCGATGTCGATCCCCGCCTCGGCCGCCCGGGCCTTGGCCACGCCATAGTCGCCCGACCAGCTGTTGACCGCGCAGACCTCGCCATTCGGCAGGGTCGACAGGTAGTTGGTGTTGTCGAAGGTGGTGATGTACTGGCGGATCGGGGCCATCAACTCGGCCAGCTTGCGGTAGTCGGCCTCGGTCGCGGTGTCGCTGTTGATGCCCAGGTAGCGCAGCGCCATGTAGCCGAAATCGGTCGGGCTATCCAGGATCGACAGCCCGCATTCGGCCAGCTTGGCGGCATTCTCGGGCTTGAACACGGTGTCGAGCGATTCGAGGTCGGCGTCGGGCAGAACCTCCTTCACCAGACCGAGGTTGTAGGCCATCCCGACCGAACCCCAGGTATAGGGCGTGCCATATTCGTTGCCGGGGTCGAAACCTTCGACGATCTTCAGGATCTCGGGGTCGAGATTGCTCCAGCCGGGCAGCTTTGCCCGATCGAGTTTCTGAAAGACGCCCGCCTTCACGAACATCGGCAGGGTCAGCCCCGATTGCAGCACCACGTCATAGCCGGTGGCCCCGGCCAGCATCTTGGCCTGTGCCTCCTCGCTGCTGGCATAGAGATCGTAGATCACCTCGATGCCGGTTTCGGCGGTGAAGTCCTCTAGCGTTGTCTCGCCGATGTAGTCGGCCCAGTTGTAGACGGAGACAGAGCCCCCTTGCGCCCAGGACGGGCGCACCCAGGGCGCGGCAAGGCCTGCACCAAGGCCAAGCAAGGCGGAACGGCGGTTCAAGGGCATGGACAATCCTCCGTTGGTCACGCCTCTGTCGGGCGTTGGCTTATGGTGATCCCGGCGTCAGCGTCTGTCCAGAAGCTCGGCATTGCGGCGGGCGATATCGGCCTCGGGCGGCGGGTCGGACAGCGCCATGACCGGGATCAGGTCGCGCAGTCGGTCGTGATGCGCGCGCAGCCCGTATTCCAGGTCCGACAGGTGGAAGCCGTCGAAGGCGCGGCTGGCCATCGATTCGTTCGACCAGATCGTCAGTTGCTGGTCTTCGGCGGAAGTGTCGCGGTCGATCCGTATTGCCAGATAGCGCGCCAGCCGCTGTTGCCGGGTTTCATCGGCATAGCGGTAAAGCCTGCCGGTCAGCCGGGTCTTGCCCGCCGAGAGCGGAACCTCGTGGTAGAATTGCGCGCCCTCGGGGGTGAAGGCGAAGACGGTGGCCGGGAAGAGGCCGTAGTAGGTCCAGGCCTTCTGCAGGTGCGGTGACAGGCCCTCGGGGTCCTCGGACAACTTGATGTAGTTCCTGACCGACCAGATCCGCCCCGGTCGGTCGCCGAAGGCCCCGCGCGAGAAGTTGATGCCCCCCGCCAGCTGGTGATCCTGGTAGTCGCGGCCGTAAAGGTCCTGCAGGCCGGGATGCGCCAAGGGGACGTGGTAGCCCTCGTTGTCGACATCGCGCACCGATTTCCAGTTCACCGGCAGTTCGGTGATCCAGCGCGAGGGCCCGTCCGACACCAGCGCCTCGCTGCGGTAGGCGGCGAAGTCGGCGGCGAAGGGGGCCAGAAGATCGGCGACGGGCGGTTGCGGTCCCGGCTCGAAGCGCAGGAAGATGAAGCCGTGGAACAGCTCCATCTCGATGGGCTTCAGGCTGAACATCTCGCGGTCGATCCCGCCGAAACTGTCCGGTCGCGAGGCCCCGCGCAGGGTGCCGTCCAGGTTGTAGACCCAGCCGTGGAACGGGCAGACGATGGAGCCCCGGCAAGAGCCCTGCACCCCGTCCACCACCCGCGCGCCCCGGTGGCGGCAGAGGTTGTGGAAAGCGCGCACCACGCCGTCCTGCCCGCGCATGACGACGGCCCGTTCGCCCAGGATGTCGAAGGTCAGCCAGTCGCCATCCTTGGGCAAGTCGCTGACATGGCCGACGACCTGCCAATGGGTCAGGAAGACGCTGCTGCGCTCCAGGGCAAGGACGGCCTCGGAATGATAGGTCCAGGCGGGCAGGCCGCCGCGATCCCAGCTGTTCGGAGTGGGTTCGGTCGGGAACGGCAGATGTGCGGTCATTCCAGCCTCGTTCGAAACGCGATCCGCCCCGACAGCAATCTGCTTTGGTCTGCCGTCCGGGTCTGCTAACAGTATCTGAACCGACTGACTGAGTTGTCAATCAGATTTGTGACCGTAGTGAGGTCTGCCGTGCAAGATGATGTCTCCCGCCCGCCCCGCACCCTGTCGCGCAGTCTGCGGCGCCACCAGGTGATCGAGGCGACGCTCGTCACCCTCGCGAACCGGGGCCTTGCCCGGCTGACCCTGACCGAAGTCGCGCGCCAGGCCGGGATAAGCCACGGGCTCGTGCTGTTTCACTTTGAAAGCAAGGAGAACCTTCTGGCCGAGACGCTGGCTTTCCTGGCCGGGGAATATGCGCGGAACTGGCAGGACGCGCTCAACTCCGCCGGGCCGGATCCGGCGGACCGGCTGCTTGCGTTGATCGAAGCCGACTTTCGGCAGGGGATCATCACGCCGACCCGGCTGGCCGCCTGGTGCGCCTTCTGGGGCGAAGCGCAAAGCCGTCCGGCCTATCAGCGCCTCTGCGGCGACAACGATGCCGCCTATATCCGCCAGCTGGAGAGCCTGTGCACGGCATTGGTGCGGGAAGGCGGGTATCCGCTTGATCCGATCCACGCCGCGCGAATCCTGCGCCTTGTGCTGGAGGGCAGCTGGGTCGACATGTTGATCGCCGAGCCACGGATATCGGCGTCCGACGCGCGGCAGACCGTGCTGGCGACGCTGGCGTTGTGCTTCGGTCGGCATTTCCGGCTGGATGGGCAGCAGGTGGCGCGGATCGATCCGGCGACGGCGCCCCGAGCAGGCGCTGCAATCGCGCCGGGTGACGCAGGCCCGACCGGCCGCCGCCGTGCCGTGCGGGGAGCGGCGGTGCCGCTTTGCGAAGGCTGATACGTCTCGGACCGGAACGCGGGCCGGTGGACGCACTCGCCGCCGGACGCTATCACGCGGCTGACCGTGTTCTTGCGAAAAGGACTCTCCCATGACCTCCGTGTTCCTGACCGCGCAAGCCGTGCTGCCCGACGACGCGGACCGCGCGATCCTTGTCGGGCGCGTCTGGTCTGAGGCAGAAGGGGGGCCGTGCCCGGCTTTGCTGCGCGAGGGGCGGTTTTTCGACCTGACTGGCATTTCCGCGACTGTCTCGGGTTTGATGGAGATCGACGGGATCGCCGACCGGCTGGCGACGACCGGGGGCCTGCCGGACCTTGGCTCGCTGGACGATGCGCTGGCGGGGCGGGGGCTGCGGCTTCTGGCGCCCATCGACCTGCAGGCGGTGAAGGCGGCGGGTGTGACCTTCGCCGACAGCATGGTCGAGCGGGTCATCGAAGAGCAGGCCAAGGGCGATGCGGCCCGCGCGCAGGAGATCCGCGACCGGCTGGCTCCGGTGATCGGTTCCAGTCTCAGGGGCGTGGCTGCAGGGTCTGACAAGGCGCGGGAGGTGAAGCGGGTGCTGCAGGGCATGGGGCTCTGGTCGCAGTATCTGGAAGTGGGGATCGGGCCGGACGCCGAGATCTTCACCAAGGCGCAGCCGATGGCCTCGGTGGGATGCGGGGCGGATGTGGGGATCCATCCGATCTCGGACTGGAACAACCCCGAGCCGGAGGTGGTGCTGGTGGTCCGTTCGGACGGGGCGATCCTTGGGGCCAGCTTGGGCAACGACGTGAACCTGCGCGACGTGGAGGGGCGGTCGGCGCTGCTTTTGGGGAAGGCCAAGGACAACAATGCCTCGTGTGCGGTGGGGCCGTTCCTGCGGCTCTTCCACGGCGGGTTCGACATCGCGGCGCTGGAGGGGGTTCGGGTCTCGCTGCGGGTGACGGGAGAGGACGGGTTCGAGATGGTGGGGGAAAGCGACCTGGCGGCGATCAGCCGGAAACCGGCGGAGCTGGTCCGGCAGATGCTGAACCGGAACCACCAGTATCCCGACGGGGCGGTGCTGTTCCTGGGGACGATGTTCGCCCCGGTGAAGGACCGGCGCGGGGCAGGGCAGGGGTTCACCCATGAGCTGGGCGATCTGGTGGAAATCGCGACCCCGTTGCTGGGACGGCTCGTCAACCGGGTCCGGCGGACGGATGACTGCCCGGAATGGACCTTCGGGACCCGGGAACTGGTGCGGAATCTCGTGGCCCGGGGCCTGGGAGACCGCATCTGACCGCGAGATGTCCACGGTGGACAGTTCAGGATAACATAGCCCTTTCAAAATCTTGCGCGTGGGCGTTAGGGATTTGGAAAGGACTGGTCCGCGTGGTGCGCCCGTGTCAGTCGCCCGCCGGACCGAGAAAGTCGAAATCGCAGCCCTCGGTCGCCGATGTGACATGTTCGTTGTAGAGGCGGGCATAGCCACGCGCGGGCTGATAGGCCGGGCTGGCGGGTTCCGACCCGCGGCGCATCAGGGTCGCTGCGTCGACCAGGAGGTCGACGCGCTTGGCGCTGGCTGACAGGCGGATGCGGTCGCCCGTCCTGACCAGCGACAGCGGGCCGCCGACCGCCGCCTCGGGCGAGACATGGAGGACGATGGTGCCGAAGGCGGTGCCCGACATGCGCGCGTCCGAGATGCGGACCATATCCTTCACCCCCGCTTGCGCCAGCTTCTTCGGAATCGGCAGGTAACCCGCCTCGGGCATGCCGGACGGGCTTTTCGGCCCGGCGTTCTGCAGGACCAGAATGTCGTCGGCAGCCACGTCCAGATCGGGGTCGTCGATGCGCGCGGCAAGGTCTTCCAGCGAGGTGAAGACCACTGCGCGGCCCTCATGCTCCAGCAATGCCTCGGTCGCCGCAGCCCGTTTCAGGATTGCCCCTTCGGGTGCCAGACTGCCACGCAGAGCGATCAGGCCACCGACCGGCGAGATCGGGTTCTTCGCCTCGCGGATCACCGCGCGGTCGATGGGATCGGTCAACGGACGGGCCAAACGCTCGGCCAGCGTCTGTCCGGTGATGCTGCGGGTTTCGGTTTCAAGCTGCGGCGCAATCTCGCGCAGCACGCCTTCAAGCCCCCCGGCATAGTGGAAATCCTCCATGTAGCCCGCGCCGACCGGCTTGAGGTCGACGAGAACCGGGGTTTCGTCGGACCGCCGGTTGAAATCGTCGAGGTCGAGTTTCATCCCGATCCGCCCGGCGATGGCGGCCATGTGCACCACGGCATTGGTCGAGCCCGACACGGCGAGCAGCACACGCTCCGCGTTGCGGATCGCCGCCGGTGTGATCACTTCGGAGGGCTTTGGTCCGCCCGTCATCGCCATCCGTGCCGCCAGGGCTCCGGTTTCTTCGCAATTGCGCAAGCGGTCGGCGTGAACCGCCGGGATCGCGGCAGAGCCGGGCAGCAGCATCCCCAGCGTCTCGGCCATCAGTGCCATCGTCGAGGCGGTGCCCATCACGGCACAGGTGCCGGAGGTTACGGCGAGCCGCCCCTCGACCTGCTCGATCTCCTCGGCCGAGACCTTGCCGGCGCGGAAACTGCCCCAGAACCGGCGGCAATCGGTGCAGGCGCCCAGCCGTTCGCCGCGGTGACGGCCGGTCATCATCGGCCCGGCCACCACCATCGCGGCGGGCTTGTCGGCGGAAATCGCTCCCATCAGCATCGCGGGCACCGTCTTGTCGCAGCCGCCCATCAGCACGACGGCATCCATCGGCTGGGCGCGGATCATCTCTTCCACCGCCATCGCCATCAGGTTGCGGTAGACCATCGAGGTGGGCGACAGGAAGACCTCGCCAAGGCTGATCACCGGGAAGGTCACGGGCAGGGCGCCTGCGGCAAGGACGCCGCGCTTCACCGCCTCGATCATCTCGGGGAAATGGCGGTGGCAGTTGTTGAACCCGCTCTCGGAGGTGCAGATGCCGACGATGGGCTTGTCGAGCGCTGCCCCGGTGTAGCCCATCGACTTGGCGAAGGATCGGCGCAGGTAGCGCGCGAAGTCGCGGTCGCCGTAGTTGGTCAGCCCGTTCTCAAGGCCCTTCGGTTTCGTCATTCTCGGGTTCCTTCAGGCAAGGCTCAGACGGTGGCGGGTGTATTTGGGCGTCAGGTAGTCGAGGATGCCCAGGCTGCCGCCTTCGCGCCCGAAGCCGGATTGCCTGGTGCCGCCGAAGGGGGCCTCGGCGGTGGCGAGCAGGGTTTCGTTGATGCCGACCATGCCTGCCTCCAGCGCCTCGGCGGTGCGGGCGGCGAGCGCGGCGTTTTCGGTGAAGACATAGGCGGCAAGGCCGAATTCGGTGGAATTCGCGCGGGCGATGACGTCGTCGAAATCGTCCCAGGCGGCGATGGGGGCGACCGGGGCGAAGGGCTCCTCGTGCATGATGCGGGCGCTGTCCGGGACGTCGGCCAGGACCGTGGGTTCCAGGAAATGCCCCCGGTTCAGGTGCGCCGGGCGGCTGCCTCCGGCCAGCAGGCGCGCGCCCCTGTCGCGGGCGTCTGCGATCAGGGACAGGGCGCTGTCCACCGCACGGGAGCGGATCATCGGGCCCATCGTCGTGGCCGGGTCCAGCCCGTCGCCGGGGCGGATGGCGTTGGCGACCTCGGTGAAGGCGGTCTCGAAGGCCGGGAGGATCGCGCGGTGAACGTAGAAGCGCGAGGGAGAGATGCAGACCTGGCCGCAATTGCGGAACTTGGTCGCGGCCAGCTTGCGTGCAGCCGCGACGGGATCGCTGTCGGCATGGACGATCACCGGCGCATGGCCGCCAAGCTCCATCGTCACCTTCTTCACGTCATCCGCCGCAATCCGCAGCACCTGCCGCCCGACCCCGACCGAGCCGGTGAGCGAGACCTTGCGGATGGTGGCTGAGCGGATCAGCCGTTCCACCATCGGCACGGCGGGGCCGGTGAGGATCGACAGCACGCCATCGGGCAGACCCGCGGCGACCCGCGCCTCGGCCAG
>NZ_JAYRPN010000108.1:0-3593 GCF_041911175.1 Tabrizicola sp. | reverse complement strand
GAGTTCAACCCGACCCAGGCGCTGCGCCCGGTGGCCGACCTCGTCAGCCAGCGCCGTGCGCCGGGGGCGGTGAACTCGGCCGGGATCCCGATCAAGGAAGCCGATGACGACTACGCCCGCTGGCTGGAGGCCTGCGACAAGGACATCGCCGCGGCTGACCGCGAGCAGGCGCTGACGCGCCGCCAGTCGCTGCGCACGACCGAAGGTCTCGCCACCGAAACCTACCGCCGGATTCCGGTGGCCGAGGCGGTGCAGCGCATGGCCTCGGTCGGTCTGTCCCAGGCATGGGGCGCGGCGGTATAGGTCCTACTTCAGCGCGCCGACCGACCAGAACAGGGTCTCGCCCGAAGAATTGTCGACACCGTCGTTGTCGGTCACGACATAGCCCGTGCCCGCAGCGTCGATGGCGAAGCCCTCGACCTTGTCCAGCACATAGCCGTGGCCGGTCTGCAGGTCGGGGATCAGGTCGCGGACGATTTCCTTCTTCACCACCGGAAGATCGCCGCCCAATGCGGCGGGCTTCAGGTCGGCCAGCGCCACGCGGGTCAGAAGCTTGACCTTCGCGGCGGCACCCGGAAGGTTGTCGCGCTCGATCAGCCAGGCGTGGTCGCCGTAGACGGTGAGTTCGGACAGGCCCACCCAGCCGCCTTCCGGCGCGGCCTCCAGCGGGTATCGCACGGCGCCCCAGGTCTTTTCCTTCAGGTCGTAGGCCACCAGCTTGACCATGCCCTCGGGATCGTCGGTCCAGGGCCGCTGCACCGCCATCCACAGCACGTCGCCGACCTTGGCGATGCCCTCGAACCCGTAGCGGATCTCGTGGGCGGACAGTTCCGGCGGCAGGCCGATCTCTTCCAGGACCGCGCCGTCGGCGTCGACATGCACCAGCCCATGCGGGATCATCTTGTCGGTCCGGCCCTCGTTGGCCAGCCAGAAGCCGCCCTCGCCGTCGCCGGTCAACCCTTCGATGTCCATCAGCTGCGCCGGGTTGCCGCCCCGCGTCACCGTCATGGCGGCGGTGATCCTGGCGGGCCTGGCCGTCGCATCGACCGTGTAGATCGTCGGCGCACCCGACAGGAAGCTGTCCGAGGCGGCATACAGCATCCCCGGCCGGTCCGAGGCCCAAAGCGCCGAGAGGGCTGCGAAGCCGATGTTGCCGTCCGCCACGATGGTCGGATAGGCCGGCGTGCCCTCGGCGCGTTCGTAGAGCATGACATGCGCCGCCGGGCCACCCTCGGCCCGCAGGTCGACCTCGTTCGCGGTGGCCAGCAGGTTGCGCTCCGGGATGGCGACCAGGCCTTCCGGGCTGATCCCCGAGGGCAGGATCTGCAGAAGCTTCGGCTGGGTCAAATCGGCAAGGTCGTAGACCGCCACCAGCGATGCGCGTTCGGAGACCACGAACATCAGCTTCTGGCCGCCGAACTCGGCGACCGCGACCGATTCCAGCTCGACGCCCTTCTTGTTGCGCTTGTCCGGGTAATGGCCCATCGCCGCCATCGCCCGCTCCAGCGAGGCGCCCGCCTCGTAGACCACGGTGCCATCCTTCTTCCAGATGGTGAAGCTGCGCGAACCGCCCTTCCAGTCGCCCTCGTTCGCGGTCACGAAATGGTCGGCGTCGATCCAGGCGATGCCATCGGGCTCGCGCGCGACATCCTCGGCCTTGCCCGAGAAATCCAGCCGCCCGTCCTTCCTGGTGTCGATGCCCTCCAGCGTCACGCTGCCCGCCGAGAAGCCGGACACCTTGCCGTCGGCACCGACGACGACGATGTGGTTGTTCTCCTGCAGGGTCAGCGCGATTTCGCCCGCAGGGCCGATCGCCACGAACTCGGGCTCCGGGTCCTCGCCCGCGACCTCGGCAAGACCCGTCAGGTCGATCCTTTGGGCAGCGGCGCAATCCACCGCACCGTCCTTGACGGGCAGCCGCACCAGCCAGCCCGCCGGGGCCTGCGGCAGGTCGCCGTCATCGACCTCTTCGTCGCGCTCGTTCTCGATCGCCACCGCCAGAAAGCTGCCGTCGGCGGACCGCGCGACCGAATCCGGCTGGCCGCCCAGATCGCATTCCGCCACGACCTTGCGCGCGGCCACATCCACCGTCACCAGCTTGCCCGAGGGATTGGCCTTGCTTTCCGACGTGTTCACCCCGGCGAAGGCCATCTTGCCGATGACGACCGTCGTCGTCGGCTCGCCGCCCATCGCGACATTGCCCAGCGGCTTCGGGGCGCGGGCATCGGTGATGTCGACGAAGCCCAGCACGCCAAGCGGGCTGTCGGAATAGATCAGCGTGTTGCCGTCCTCGGTCGCGGTGATGATCTCGGCCGAGGATGCCCGGCTGCGGTCTTCGCCCTCGGCCATGTTGTCGGGCGTGGCGAAGGCGGAGATGCGGTCGAAGACCATCTCGGCCCTTGCAGCAGTCGGGGTCAGGATGGGGGCAGAGGCCAGGACGAGCGAGGTCGTCAGGCAAAGGCGTTGGATCGTCATCGCGGGTCCTTCTGGAAATGAACCGCGCCATGCTGGTCACACTGCGTAACCCCCAGGTGACGCCGGGTTCACCGTTTTGCGACGCCCGATGCCGCCGACTACCCCAGCGCCAGCGCCCGAACCCTGGGCCCGTCGAAGTTCCCGCCGCACAAAAGGACGACGTTGGTCGCGCCCTTCGTCGCCACCCCCAGCTTGCGGAACGCCGCCAGCGCCAGCGCCGCCGCACCTTCGACCAGCAGGTTCTCCTCCTGCGCCAGGCTGCGCAGCGCCGACAGGATTTCCGCTTCCGAACAGGGCACGACCTCGTCCACCACGGCCTGCGCCAAGGGCAGGGTCAGCGTGTCCGCGTCGATCCCGCCCGCCACCGCATCGGCGAGCGTGTCGCGGTGATCGCAGTCCACCACCTGCCCCGCCTTCATCGACAACGCCAGCGCCTGCGACGCTTCGGCCGCTGCCCCGATGATCCGGGTCGCGGGTGAGAAGGCCTTGATCACCGCCCCGATACCGCTGATCAACCCGCCTCCGCCCATCGCGATCACCAGGTTGTCGATCTGCCCGACCTGTTCCAGCAGCTCCAGCCCGATGGTGCCCTGACCGGCGGTCACCTCGGCATCGTTGTAGGGCGAGACGTAGCGTGCCCCGGTCTGCCGCGACAGCGCCTGGGCGTGCTGCTCGGCCAGCCCGGTCTCGGCCCCGTGCAGCACCACCTCGACACCATAGGCCCGGATCTTCGCCAGTTTCTCGGGCACCACGGTTTCGGGAAGCACCACCGTCAGCTTCCGGCCCAGCGATTGCGCCGCCCGCGCCGCGCCGATGCCGTGGTTTCCCGAGGAGGCGGTGATCAGCGGCTGGTCGCTTGCCGATGCCGTCATCACCGCAGCCGCACCGCGGATCTTGAACGATCCGGTCAGCTGGAAATTCTCGGCCTTGAACCACAGGCCGTCCTGTCGGGCAGGCAGCAGCGGCGTCTGGTAGACATGGTCCCGGATGCGGCGGCGGGCCTGAACCGAGCGGGCGGCAGAGGCGAGGGTCAAGTCGGTCATTTGGCACCCCTGGCGCGGGAAAGGACACAGCGCGCCATGACGATATCCTGGGTGGCGACGCCGGTCAGGTCGGCG
>NZ_JAYRPN010000107.1:0-102310 GCF_041911175.1 Tabrizicola sp. | reverse complement strand
GGACGCCGATGAAGGGACCCTTGCAATCGCTCCGCGAGGGGTCGGCCGAGTTGTCGCGGGCTGCGCTGGGGCTGGCGAAGTCGGCGCATCTTCTGCCCGCCGCGCTGCTGGTGCCGGTGTCTGACGCGCTGGCTTTGGCGGGGGCCAACGGGCTGACGCTGTTGACGCTGGACGAGATCGCGCCTGCCCTGGTCGCCTTGCCGCCACTGGATGAGGTGGTGTCGGCCCGGGTGCCCTTGGTGGCGTCCGCAGCGGGGCGTGTGCATGTCTTCCGCCCGGACGACGGCGGCGAGGAGCACTATGCCATCGAGATCGGCCGCCCGGATCGCGCGCAACCCGTGCTGGCCCGGCTGCATTCGGCCTGTTTCACCGGCGATGTGCTGGGGTCCTTGAAATGCGATTGCGGGCCGCAGTTGCGCAGCGCGCTGGCGCAGATGGGGCAGGAGGGGGCGGGGGTGCTGCTCTACCTCAATCAGGAAGGGCGCGGGATCGGGCTGGCGAACAAGATGCGGGCCTATTCCTTGCAGGACCAGGGCTTCGATACGGTCGAGGCCAATCACCGGTTGGGCTTCGAGGACGATGAGCGCGATTTCCGCATCGGGGCGGAGATATTGCGGAAGCTGGGGTTCTCTTCGGTGCGGCTGTTGACCAACAACCCGAAGAAGCTGGCGATGATGCAAGGCTGCGGGCTGCAGGTCACGGAACGTGTGCCCCTGCATGTGGGCGAGACGGCGGAGAACCGGGCCTACCTTGCCACCAAGGCGGCGAAGTCGGGGCATCTGCTGTGACGCCTGCCGATCTGGTGGTGACGCCGATGGGGCTGCGGTTCTTGGGGCGTCGGTTTCCCTGCTCCATCGGTCGGGGCGGGATCGTTGCCGCCGATGACAAGCGCGAGGGCGACGGGGCGACTCCCGCCGGGGTGCACCGGCTGGTCGGAATGCTCTACCGGCCCGACCGGATGGCACAGCCTGCCGCCTGGGCGGAACCGATCGGGCCAGCGGACCTGTGGTCGGACGACCCCCGCGACGAGCACTACAACCATTTGGTCCGCGCCCCGCACGGGTTCAGCCATGAACGCCTGCGCCGGGCCGATCCGATGTATGACCTGATCCTGATCACCGGTTGGAACTGGCCCGATGCCGAGCCGGGCCGGGGCTCGGCGATCTTCCTGCACCAGTGGCGCAGACCCGGTGCGCCCACGGCTGGCTGCGTGGCGCTCTCGCGGCATGATCTGCACTGGATCGCCCTGCGCATCGCGCCGGGAACGCGGCTGATCGTCCCTGGCTGACCCGGTTCTGCCCCGTCCCGGGCCTGACCCGGGACCTCCCTTGCCATCCCGAGGCCCCGGATCAGGTCCGGGGCGGGAAGCTCTTTCCAAAACGCTTTGGGCGCAGTAAACTGCCCTTGTTTCGGGGGAGGACGTCATGGAGAAACCGCTGACTGCCGGGGATGAGCTGTTCGACCTGCGGCTGGCCCGCTCGGCCCCCGACCTGTTCCCGATGCTGGAGGCGATCTATGGCGCGCGCCCCGATTACCCGGCCTTCCGCGACCGGCTGGTCAAGGCGCTGCGCAAGGGCTGGACGGATCGACCGGAGGACCTGAAGCGGCTGGACCTGATCCGCGACCTGGAGCCCGACTGGTTCCAGCGCCCGGGTATGGCGGGCTATGTCTTCTACATCGACCGCTTCAACGGCACTCTGACGGGTGTGCTGGAGAAGCTGGATTATCTGGAAGACCTCGGCATCACCTATGTCCACCTGATGCCCTGCCTGAAGCCCCGTCCCGGAGATTCGGACGGCGGCTATTCGGTGATGGACTACCGCCGGATCAACCCGGCTTTCGGGACGATGGCGGATTTCGAGGCGGTGAGCCGCGCCTTGCGGGAGCGGGGGATGTCGCTCTGCGTCGATCTGGTGCTGAACCACACGGCGAAGGAACATGCCTGGGCGCGGAAGGCGGCGAAGGGGGATGCGACCTATCAGGACTACTACCTGATGTTCGATTCGCCCGACCTGCCGAAGCTGTATGAGCAGACGCTGGTCGAGGTCTTCCCCGACAACGCTCCCGGCAATTTCACCCACTACCCGGAGATCGGCAAATGGGTCTGGACCACCTTCAACGAACATCAGTGGGACCTGAACTGGGCCAACCCGGCGGTGTTCCTGGAGATTGTCGAGGTCATGTTGTTCCTGGCGAACAGGGGGGTGGACGTGCTGCGGCTGGACGCGGTGGCCTTCATGTGGAAGCGCCTCGGCACCCGCTGCCAGTCGGAGCCGGAGGTCCACATGCTGCTGCAGGCCTTGCGGGCGTGCAGCCGGATCGCCTCGGCGGCGGTGATCCATC
The DNA here is from genome assembly GCF_041911175.1 of Tabrizicola sp. Classification (GTDB taxonomy): domain Bacteria; phylum Pseudomonadota; class Alphaproteobacteria; order Rhodobacterales; family Rhodobacteraceae; genus Tabrizicola. The sequence continues at coordinate 99,967 of NZ_JAYRPN010000107.1, read as the reverse complement.
TGGAGGAAGCCATCGTCGCGCCGGAGGAGATGCTGCCCTATCTCGGGCGCGGGGTGCATGACGGGAGAGAGGGCAACCTCGCCTACCACAACAGCCTGATGGTGCAGTTCTGGTCGGCGCTGGCGACGCGCGACGTGCGGCTGATGACGCATGTGCTGGCCACGCATTTCCCCGACCGGCTGACCAACGCCACCTATGCGACCTATATCCGCTGCCACGACGATATCGGCTGGGCGGTGACGGATGAGGATGCGGCGGCGGTGGGGGTTTCGGGGCAGGGGCACCGGGGGTTCCTGTCGGAGTTCTACGAGGGCCGCTTCCCCGGAACCTTCGCCAGGGGCGCGCTGTTCCAGGTGAACGAGGCGACGGGGGACAAGCGGATTTCGGGGTCCTTCGCCAGCCTCGCCGGGCTGGAGCGGGCAGGGGGCGATCCGGCGCTGGCGGAGATGGCGGTGCAGCGGATGCTGATGGGGCACGCGCTGATCGCGGCCTTCGGGGGGATTCCGCTGATCTACATGGGGGACGAACTGGCGCTGGGGAACGACTACTCCTACCTTAATGACCCTCACCACGCCCATGACAGCCGCTGGGTGCACCGGCCCCGGATGGACTGGGCGCTGGCCGGGGAGCGGGATCGGGGCAACACGCCCTCGGCGCGGGTGTTCCGGGGGGTGAGGGAGATTCTGGCCCGCCGCGCCGTCACCCCAGCGCTGCACGGGGGGGTGCCGGTGCGGGTGGTGTCGGCGGGGAACGACGGGGTGTTCGCGTTCCAGAGGCTGGCGCCGACGGGCACTTTGCTGGGGCTGTTCAATTTCACCGAGCACTGGCAGGAGGTGGGGGAGGGCTGGGTCCGGTCGCTGGGGGTGACGGAGTTGTGGGACGCTCTGTCGGGCGGCCGGGTCGTGGTGCATCACGGGAAGGTCGTGTTGCCGCCCTATGCGCGGGTCTGGCTGACCTGAGTGTCCACGGTGGACATTTTCGATTTGCCGAATGATCGCAGAGGGTTGCACGTGGGCGTTAGGGGATTTTTAACGGATTGAGAGGGTCGGCAGGCATGTCCCCGCGCCCCGGGCTTGACCCGGGGCTTCGGGTGGTTGCGAGAGGCCCCGGATCAGGTCCGGGGCGGGGTTTCGGTCAACCCGGATAGCTCCGCGCGCCGAAGATGGCGCTGCCGACGCGGATGTGGGTGGCGCCCTGGGCGATGGCGGCTTCGAAATCGCCGCTCATCCCCATCGACAGGCCGCTGAGGCCGTGATCCGCCGCCATCCGCGCCAGCATTGCGAAATGCGGGGTCGACTCCTCGCCCTCGGGCGGGATGCACATCAGGCCGATGGGCGAGATGTCCATCGCCCGGCAGTCGCGCAGGAAGGCGGTGAGGTCGGCGGGCAGGACGCCGGCCTTCTGCGGCTCGGCCCCCGTGTTCACCTGCACGAAAAGCTGCGGCAAGGACCCGCGCGCCTGCCCGAGGCTGGCGAGCTTCGTGGCCAGCGAGGGCCGGTCGAGCGTGTGGATCGCGTCGAAGAGGTCGAGCGCCAGCTTCGCCTTGTTGGTCTGCAAGGGGCCGATCATGTGCAGTTCCACCGGGCCGAAGCGGGCGCGCCAGCCTGGCCATTTCCCGGCGGCTTCCTGCACATAATTCTCGCCGAAGACGCGGTGGCCCTGGTCCAGCACGGCTTCCACCCGTTCGGGCGGCTGGACCTTGGAGACGGCGATGAGCCGGACCGATCCTTCCGCCCGCCCGGAGGCCCGTTCCGCCGCGCGGAGGCGGGTGGTGATGTCGGTCAAGGTCATGCTCGCCCCCGTTTCGGGCACCCTAACGCCGTGGCGCAAAAAGAAAAGAGCGGGCTTTCGCCCGCTCTTTCCGTCCGTCCGGACCCTGAAGGATCAGAACGAGAAGTTGATGCCGAGGTCGGCGTAGGTGTAGTCGTCGAAGCCCTTCTGGATGGTGCCAGCGATGGTGGCCCCGCCGATGTCGTAGTTCGCGCCGATGCCGATGGCGTAGTCGTTGTCGTAGGTCACGTCGGAGTCGACGCCCGAGATGAACGCGCCCAGGCCCAGGCCGCTCGCCAGCTTGGTGTTGCCGTAGAGGGTGAACGTGGTGTCGTTCTCAGCACCGTTTTCGCCGATGAGCTGCACGCCGATGTTGGTCGAGTCGTTCATCGCGTATTCGCCGAGCAGAGCCCAGACGTCGTAGTCAGCGATGCCGGCAGCGTCGGTCACATAGCCGAGACCCAGCTTGTAGGCGCCAGCGGTGTAGTCCAGCGAGATGCCGGTTTCTTCGGCGTCGGCCGAGGTGAACTGATCGTAGTCGATGTACGACACGCGAGCGACGAGGTCGCCAGCGCTGTACGACGCGAACAGGCCGATGCGGTCAGCTTCGCCCGAAGCGTACGGGCCCGAGTTGTACGAGTCATACGAGAAGAGCGCGTACGAACCGGTGGTCGACGAGATGAAGCCGAGTTCCGCGTTGTACAGGGTGTTCAGCGAGTCGAACGCGGTGTTCGCGTTGCCGACTTCGAAGCGGAAGCCCGAGGTTTCGGCATAGAGCATCGCAGCGTTCAGTTCCGCAGCGCCTTCGCCCGAGCTGTCAACGGTGTCGCCAGCGTCGTACTGCATGCGGATCCGGCCACCGAACTTCACGCCCGAGTCGGTCTCGGTCGAGGCGTCGATGTTCACGCGCATGCGGTAGGACAGGTAGGTGTCGCTGGTGCCGGCAACATCTTCATAGATGATACCGAAACGGCCCGAGCCGCTCAGCGTGACGTCGGCGGCGGCCATGCCAGCGAAGCCGATCAGCGCGGTCGAGGCCAAAAGAACCTTTTTCATGTTTTTCCCTCTTTCTTCAAGGTAAGCCCGCCGCAGGGGAATCCGCAGGGGAATGAGGTGTATTTCACCCTTGCCGCCCCGGATTGCAACGCTTGCGGGCAGGCGGCGGGAATTCGGCGGGACATTGGTGCAGCAAAGTCACAGGTCGGGAATCCCCCCCGGCCCCCGGCCCATCACGTACGCGCGCGCGCCGAACGGGAGTGAAAGGCCTTGGCAGGCCCCGGACGCCGCGCTAGACAGCAGGCAAGAGGTTCCAAGGGTGGCCGGATGATCTTGCAGCAACTCGTACGCATGGCGTTGGCCACCGGTCTGGTCTTTTCACTGTCGTCCTGCGGCGGGATCGCCAGCGGGGACAGCGGCCTGTTCGGCAAGGGCAGGATGACCGCCGAGCAGAAGGCCGAGCGCGATGCAGAGGCCACGGCCCACCGCGACGGGACAAGCAAGGCTGCAAAGCAGACCTCGATCTGGACCCTGTTCAGGAAGTCGGACGATCCGAACACCACGGTCGAGGTCAACAAGTACATCTGGCAGGCCTCGCTGGAAGTGCTGAACTTCCTGCCCATCGAATCGGTCGACCCGTTCACCGGGGTGATCGTGACGGGTTACGGGCGGCCTCCGGGTGGCGGGCGGGCCTATCGCGCGACGGTCTATGTCCAGGACCCGGCGCTGGATGCGCGCAGCCTGAAGGTGGCGTTGCAGGGCCAGGGCGGGGCCTCGGTCGCGCCGGAGACGGTGCGGGCGGTCGAGGATGCGATCCTGACCCGCGCGCGGCAGTTGCGGGTGCGCGACAGCAAGCTTTAAGTGCGTTGCGCCCTGTGGCGACCCCGGGGCGCTGCCCCGGACCCCGGGATATTTGCAGACAGAAAATGGAGCGGGGTGGACCTTTTCGCCGCGTTCCGTGTAACTGCGCCCGGCAAGTTGTGAGAGGCCCCTGATGTCGCGCTATGACCCTTCGGTGATCGAACCCCACTGGCAGGCTGCCTGGGACAAGGCGGGGGCCTTCACGGCGCGGCGCGATGCGACGAAGCCGAAGTATTATGTGCTGGAGATGTTCCCCTATCCGTCGGGGCGCATCCACATGGGGCATGTGCGCAACTACACGATGGGCGACGTGGTGGCGCGGACCAAGGCGGCGCAGGGGTTCTCCGTCCTGCATCCGATGGGCTGGGATGCTTTCGGGATGCCCGCCGAGAACGCGGCGATGGAGCGGGGCGGCCATCCGAAGGACTGGACCTACGGCAACATCGCCGACATGAAGGCGCAGATGAAGCCCCTGGGCCTGTCGATCGACTGGTCGCGGGAACTGGCGACCTGCGACCCGGAATATTACGGCCAGCAGCAGGCGATGTTCATCGACATGATGGAGGCCGGGCTGGTCTACCGCAAGGCGGCGGTGGTCAACTGGGACCCGGTCGACATGACGGTCTTGGCGAACGAGCAGGTGATCGACGGCAAGGGCTGGCGGTCGGGCGCGGCGGTGGAGCGGCGCGAGCTGACGCAGTGGTTCTTCAGGATTTCGGATTATTCGGAAGAGCTGTTGTCGGCGCTGGACGGGCTGACGCACTGGCCCGAGAAGGTGCGCCTGATGCAGGCGAACTGGATCGGCAAGTCGCGCGGTCTGCAGTTCGCGTTTCAGACGGTGGGGGCGCCGGAAGGCTTTGAAAAGCTGGAGGTTTATACGACCCGGCCCGATACGCTGATGGGGGCGTCTTTCGCGGCGATCTCGCCGGATCATCCGCTGGCGAAGGCGCTGGAGACGGACCCGAAGGTTGCCGCCTTCGTCGCGGAGTGCCGCAAGGGCGGGACTTCGGCCGAGGAAATCGAGACGGCGGAGAAGATCGGCTATGACACCGGCATCCGCGTGAAGCATCCGCTCGATCCCTCATGGGAATTGCCGGTCTGGATCGCGAACTTCATCCTGATGGACTACGGCACCGGGGCGATCTTCGGCTGCCCGGCGCATGACCAGCGGGATTTCGATTTCGCGACGAAATACGGGCTGGCGATCAGGCCGGTCTTCGTGGCCGAGGGCGCGGAGGAGGCGGCTTTGGCCGAAGCCTATACGCCGATGAAATCCGAGAGGGTCCGCTATGTGCGGGGCTTCGCTGGCGCTGACGTGCAGACGGGGGATGAGGGCGTGGCTGCGGCCATCGCCGATGCCGAGGCCAAGGGCTATGGCCAGGGCGTGACGAAATACCGCCTGCGCGACTGGGGGGTCAGCCGGCAACGCTACTGGGGCTGTCCGATCCCGGTGATCCATTGCGCCAAATGCGGGGTGGTGGCCGAGAAGAAGGAGAATCTGCCCATCGAGCTGCCCTATGACGTCAGCTTCGACGTGCCGGGCAACCCCCTGGACCGTCACCCGACCTGGCGCGACTGCACCTGCCCGACCTGCGGCGGGAAGGCCCGGCGCGAGACGGATACGATGGACACCTTCGTCGATTCGTCCTGGTATTACGCCCGCTTCACCGCCCCGCGGGCGACGACTCCGACGGTGGCCGAGGACGCCGGTTACTGGATGAACGTCGACCAGTATATCGGCGGGATCGAGCATGCGATCCTGCACCTCTTGTACTCGCGCTTCTTCGCAAGGGCGATGCACAAGACCGGCCACCTGCCCGTGAAGGCCATCGAGCCGTTCAATGCGCTCTTCACGCAGGGCATGGTGACGCACGAGATCTACCGGTCCACCGATGCGCAGGGCCGCCCGGTCTATCACCTGCCCGAGGACATCCTGCGCTTCAACATCGGCAACGAGCCGGTGGCCTTCCTGCGGGCGGACCATGCGACCGACCTTTCCGAACTGAGCGAGGACGAGCTGAAGGCCAAGCTGGAAGAGGCGGCGGGGACGGCGGTCGAGATCATCCCCTCGGCGAAGATGTCGAAGTCGAAGAAGAACGTCGTCGACCCGATGAACATCATCGCCGATTTCGGCGCCGACACCGCGCGCTGGTTCGTGATGTCGGATTCGCCCCCGGAGCGGGATGTGGAATGGACCTCGTCCGGCGCCGAGGCCGCGCACAAGCACCTGTCGCGCGTCTGGGGCCTGTCGGTGCGGATCGGTGAGATGCCTGCCGACCACAAGGGCGAGGGCGACGGGGCCTTGGCGAAGGCAACGGCCAAGGCCATCGACGAGGTGACCAAGGGCATCGAGGGCTTTGCCTTCAACAAGGCCATCGCGGTGCTCTACGGTTTCAGCAACACCATCGCCAAGGCCAATGCCTCGACCGGGGTGATGAAGGAGGCGATCCGCACGCTGGCCAAGCTGATGTCGCCGATGACCCCGCACCTGGCCGAGGAAATCTGGGCGGCGCAGGGCGGCGCGGGGCTGTGCGCGCTGGCGGCCTGGCCCAAGGCCGACCCGGCGCTTCTGGTGGACGATACCGTCACCCTGCCGATCCAGATCAACGGCAAGCGCCGGGCGGAAATCAGCGTGCCGAAGGATATGCCCGCGCCGGAGGTTGAAAAGCTGGCGCTGGCGGATGAGGATGTGATCAGGTTCCTTGCCGGGCAACCGGTGAAGAAGATCATCGTCGTGCCGGGCCGCATCATCAATGTCGTCGTCTGACCGTATCCCCCCCACAACAGGGTGCCCCCCCGCCCTAGCCCTCCCCCACGAAGGGGGGAGGGGACCTGTTGCGCCTGGCATCGAGCGCAGCGCTTCAAGACCGGCGCCTCCCTCCCCCCCGGTGGGGGAGGGATGGGGTGGGGGGGCTCTGACCCGTCGGACAATGATCCTCGCCCCCCTCGCCCTTGCCGCCTGCGGCTTCACCCCCGCCTATGGCCCCGGTGGCAGTGCGGGCAAGCTGACGGAAACCGTCTGGGTGCAGGACCCGACCGACAAGAATGCCTTCGACCTGGTCGAGCGGCTGGAAGAACGGCTCGGGCGGCCCGAAACGATCCGCTATGACCTCGCCTATACGATCACCACGGAAAGCGTGGGTGTGGGGATCACGCCGGACAACAAGATCACCCGCTATGACCTGAAGGGCGTGGTCGACTATGCCCTGACCGACCGCGCCACCGGGGCGCAGGTCACCGGCGGGCGGGTGCAAAGCTTCACCGCCTATTCCGCCACCGGCTCGACCGTTGCCGGGCTGGCGGCGGAAGAGGACGCAAGCCTTCGGCTGATGCGAATCCTCGCCGACCAGATCGTCGCCCGGCTGATCGCGGCCTCGGCCAGCCTGCCATGATCCTGAAGGGGGTCGAGGCGGCGCGGTATTGTGCGAAGCCCGACCCTGCGCGGGCGGGTCTGCTGATCTTCGGTGCCGATGCGATGCGGGTCGCGCTGAAGCGGCAAGAGGCGATTGCGGCGCTGGTCGGTCCCGAGGGCGAGGCCGAAATGCGGCTGTCGCGCATGTCCGGCGGCGACCTGCGCAAGGACGGCAGCCTGCTCCTGGATGCGATCAAGGAAGTGGGGTTCTTCCCCGGCCCGCGCGTGGCCTTCGTGGAGGAGGCCACCGACGGGCTGGCCGAGACGGTTGCCGTCGCGCTGAAGGACTGGAAGCCGGGCGATGCGGCGATCGTGGTCACGGCGGGCAACCTGACGGGCAAGTCTGCGCTGAAGACCCTGTTCGACAAGCATCCGAATGCGGTCTCCATCGGGCTTTACGACGATCCGCCCAGCCGGGAAGAGATCGAGGAGGCGCTGAAGAAGGCGGGGCTGCGCGACATCGACCGCGAGGCGATGACCGACCTGAACACCCTTGCGCGCGCACTCGACCCCGGCGATTTCCGGCAGACGCTGGAGAAGATCGCGCTCTACAAGCATGGCGATCCCTCGCCCCTGACCCCGGCGGACGTGGCGGCGATGGCCCCGGCGACCATCGAGGCCGAGGTGGACGAGTTGATCGACGCGGTCGCCGAGGCGCGCAGTGCGGCCATCGGACCCTTGTTCCGGCGGCTGGAGGGGCAGGGCGTGCTGCCGGTGACGATCTGCATTGGCGCGCTGCGCCATTTCCGCGTGCTGCATCAGGCGGCGACCGATCCTTCAGGTCCGGGCGTCGGTATCCAGAAGGCGCGGGTGAACTTCAAGCAGAAGGACGCGATGGGGCGGCAGGCGGGGCAATGGGGCGTCCGCGCGCTGGAACAGGCGGTGGCGGTGCTCTTGGAGACCGACCTGACGCTGCGCTCGGCCAGCAAGGCGCCCGGCATGGCGCTGATGGAACGCGCGCTGATCCGCATCGCGATGACGCGGCGGTAGGGGCCGATTTCTTCGAAGAAATCGGTCCGGAGTTTTGAAAACTCCGGTCCACGACGGACACGGGGGCGACATTGACAGTCGGGGTGGTGCCCCTGACAGTACCGCGAAACCGCTCGACGAAAGCATGGCAAGATGACCGCATTCACCGACCTGCACTCCCGCTGCGCCGCGCTGGGCACGCGGCTGTTCACCGTGACCCGGCTGGACGAGGGCGCGGCGCTCTTCGCGCGGGTCTTCACCTCGCATCCGCTGGAATACCCGGTGTCGGGCACCAAGCCGATGGAGAAGGACGGCTGGTACGACACGACCATCGCGGGGAAGCGGACTTTCGTGGCGAACACACCGCCGGAGTTCGCGAAGTATTTCTTCGACCATGAGTTGATCGTGTCGCTGGGCCTTGGCTCCTGCATCAACGTGCCGGTGGTCGATGGCGCGCGCGTGCTGGGGACGGTCAACATCCTGGCCGAGGCGGGGCATTTCACGCCGGAGAAGCTGGCGGGTTACGAGGCGCTGGTGGCCAGGGCGACCCCTGCGCTGGCGGCGGCGCTGCGCTGATGGCGAAGGAACTGAGCCCGGTCGAGGCGTTCCTGGTCCCGCTGGCGCGGCTGGCGCGGAAGCATCGCGACATCGAGGGGTTGGTGTTCTGGGGCGGAACCGAGGGCTGGGACCCGACGCCGTCCGAAGCGCTGGAGGCGGAGGAGATCGCCTTCTACGCCGAGGGGCTGCTGATCGACGGCTTCCACATGGACTGGGCGCTGGTCGGCGAGGGCGAGGCGGCGGATCACCTGCGCCTGTGCTTCTGGCAGGAGGGCGCGCCGCCCCCGCCGGTCGCCGCGCCCTGGGTCAAGCTGGATGGCGGGCGCTGGGTTCCCTAGACCCGCGACAGCAGCAGCCCGGCCATCACCAGCCCGGCCGAGGCGATGCGGGTCGGGGTGATCTCGCGTGCGGTGACGCCAAGCGCGCCGGTCGCGTCGATCACCATCGCTGCGGTCATCTGTCCCAGGATCAGCGCGGCGACCAGGGTGACCACGCCCAGCTGCGAGACGCCCCAGACCGAGGTCAGCACATACCAGGCGCCAAGGCAGCCGCCGATCAGCGTCCAGGCGGGCACCTGCGGCAGTTTCAGGAAGGCCCCGCCCTGTCCCTGCACCAGGGCGATGACCAGCAACACCACGAAGCCCACGCCGAACGACACCGCCGCTGCGGGAACCGGCCCGCCAAGCTCACGCGCGAGCGCCGCATTGACCGGGGCCTGCAAGGCCACCGCCGTCCCGCCCAGCACCACCGCTGCCACGATCCACCACATCGACGCCTCCATTTTGTTTTCTCGCATCTGAGCATGGCAGGAGTCGGGCGGCAAGTCTTGCGTCGAGCCATCGGTATACCCCAAGATATGCCCGGTTGCCTTCGGAGTTCCCGATGCCTTTCACCCTGCGCCAGTTGCAGTTCTTCGTCGCCGCCGCCGAGGCCGGGTCGGTCTCCGGCGCGGCGCGGGCCTTGTCGATCAGCCAGTCCTCGGTGACCGAAGCGATCCGGGCGCTGGAGGACGATCTGGGGGTCGGGCTGTTCGACAGGCAGGCGCGGGGCATCCTGCTGACCCACAAGGGCAGCGCCTTCCTCCGCCATGCGCGGCAGATCCTGGCCGATGTCTCCACCGCCCGGTCGGCCTTCGTCGAGGAGGCCGAGACCGCGACCGGACGCCTGTCGCTGGGGGTGACGAGTCTCGTCGCTGGCTATGTGCTGTCGGATATCCTCGCCCGCTACCGCCGCGCCTATCCGCGGATCGAGCTGAACGTGATCGAGGACAATGGCGATTATCTCCAGCACCTGTTGATCGGGGGCGAGCTGGACGTGGCGGTGCTGCTCACCTCATCGGTGAAGGACCGGCTGGCGCTGAACGTGGAAACGCTGGTCGTGTCGCCCTACCGGCTGTGGCTGCCGCTGGGGCATGTGCTGGCGCAGCAGGAGCTGATCACGCTGGAGGAGCTGGCGGGCCAGCCGCTGATCCAGCTGATGGTGGACGAGATCGAGGAATCCACCCGCCGCCTGACCGCCGCGCTGCCGGTGAAGCCGCAGATCGCCTTCCGCACCCGCAGCGTCGAGGCGGTGCGTTCGCTGGTCGCCACCGGGGCGGGGCTGGCGATCCTGCCCAGCCTCGTCTACCGGCCCTGGTCGCTGGAAGGCGACCGGATCGAGATCCGCGATGTGTCGGGCGACCTGCCCTCGGTTCAGGTCGGCCTCGCCTGGCGCAAGGGCGCGCCGCTGACCGTTCCGGCCAGCAACTTCATCCGCTCGGCGCAAAGCACGACGGCGGTCCGTCCCAGCTAGGCGACCACCGGCAGAAGCGTCACCCCGGCGATGCGGGCAAGATGCTCCATCCGGCACCGGAATTCCGGCTGGAAGCCATGCGCCTGCGAGAATGTCCAGGCATTGCGGCTGCAGCGGGTGATCTCGACCGGATTGCGTGCCACGTCGGCAATGCGGTCGGCCAGCGCCAGCACATCGCCCAGCGGCGCCCCCCAGCCGGCCTGCGCCTCGCCGTTCAGGCGCTGCCACATGCGGTTGTCGTAGCTGGCCACGGCGACACCGCAGCCCATCGCCTCGATATAGGTGCAGGAGGGGTCGGACTGGCGGTGACAGCCGAGGAAGATGTCGGCCTCCCGGCGGGTGAAGGGGACAAGTTCGGTCTCGAAATCCACCACTCCGCGCAAGCGCACCCGCTGCGGATCGGGCAGGCTGCGGATGCCTTCGGCGATTTCGGTCTCCAGCGCGCCGGTGCCGAAGATGTCCAGCGTGAAGGCGACGCCCCGCTCGCTCAGGTGGCGGGCAACGGGGATCAGGTCCTGCGCGCCCTTCATGGTTTCCAGCCGCCCGGAATAGACCAGCCGCAGCGGTTCGCCTGCGGCGCGCCGGACCTCGCGCGCGGCCATCTCGGCCTCGGTGGCGAAAAGCTCGGGCGTCATCCGCCCGTCGAGATACAACAGGCTGTCGCGACACATCGGGCCATACAGGTCATGCGCCGGATAGCCGTTGGATTGCAGCCCCTGCGCGGCGCGAAAATCGCGTCGACGGCGCTTTTCCTGCTGCCGCAGCCAGATACGGCCCTTCAACCGCCTGACAAGCCCGCGACTACGGTCAAGATCGTTGATCTGGCGGCGCGTTTCGTCAGTGTATTCGATGACATAGACGATCTTCTGGCCCGGCGTCAGATGATCGGTCAGCCCAAGGCAGCGGAAGTCGTCGCCCGAAGCATAGACCAGCGCGTGCCCCGCCAGGTGACGGGCGGTGATGGGTTCGTCGGGGTCGAGCAGAACAAGGTCGAACGGCAGCTCGGTCGGATCGAAGTCGCGCCCGAAGGGGATGGAGGGAGCCCCGCGCCGCAGCAGGCAGGTGATCCGGCTGGGCCAATGCGCCTGCTGGACACGCATGCCCTCGACGAATTTCACGTCCAGCCGGACGCGGCCCCCGCTCTCGATCACGGGTGCCGGAGCAATCATCAGCATGCGTGCCATCAGGGTCCCATAACAACTCGATACCGGATATCTAGTGTGAAACCGGGGCCAAGTATCGCGAATTCGACGCCGGACTGCCGGGCCGCTCTCTGCCATCGGAAAATCCGATACCTAGCTTCAGTATTTTGCCATTGCGAAAGTTCCGCGACCTCCTACCCTTTCGCCCAAGTCCGGGAAACGGACCGTCCGCGCCATCGCCAGAGACACACCAACGGGAGCCTGCCATGAACCGCCTCAAACTTCTGGGAACCACGACGCTTGCGCTTCTCACCGGATTGACCCCCGCTTTTGCCCAGGTCGCCGCGCTTGGCGAACCCGAGGGTCAGGTGAACATCGTCGCCTGGCCCGGCTATATCGAGCGGGGCGAAAGCGACAAGGCCTTCGACTGGGTGACCAAGTTCGAACAGTCCTCGGGCTGCAAGGTCAACGTCAAGACCGCGAACACCTCGGACGAGATGGTCGCCCTGATGAACGAGGGCGGCTTCGACCTGGTGACCGCCTCGGGCGACGCCAGCCTGCGGCTGGTGGCGGGCGACCGGGTGCAGCCGATCAACACCGACCTGATCCCGTCCTGGAAGAATGTGGACGAGCGGCTGCAGAATGCCGCCTGGCACACGGTCGACGGGGTGCATTACGGCGTGCCCTACATGTGGGGGCCGAACGTGCTGATGTACAACACCGATGTCTTCAAGGAGGCGCCGAAGTCCTGGTCGGTGGTGTTCGAGGAACAGACCCTGCCCGACGGCAAGTCGAACAAGGGCCGGGTGCAGGCCTATGACGGCCCGATCCACATCGCCGACGCCGCGCAATACCTGATGGCGCACAAGCCGGAACTGGGGATCACCAACCCCTACGAGCTGAACGAGGACCAGTACAAGGCCTCGCTCGACCTTTTGCGCGGCCAGCGTGAACTGGTAGGCCGCTACTGGCACGACGCGATGATCCAGATCGACGACTTCAAGAACGAGGGCGTCGTGGCGTCCGGCTCCTGGCCGTTCCAGGTCAACCTGCTGAAGTCCGAAGGGCAGCCGGTCGCCTCGACCATCCCCGAGGAAGGCGCGACGGGCTGGGCCGACACCACGATGATGCATGTCGACGCCAAGAACCCGACCTGCGCCTATCTGTGGATGGAGCATACGCTGTCCTCGAACCTGCAATCCGACCTTGCGGTCTGGTTCGGGGCGAACCCCTCGGTTCCGGCGGCCTGCACCGACGGGTCGGGCATGTCGACCAAGGAAAGCTGCTCGGCGAACGGGATGGACGACTTCGACAAGATCCGGTTCTGGACCACCCCGGTGTCGAACTGCAGCCAGGGCGAGGGGGCCTGCGTGCCCTACTACCGCTGGGTCAGCGACTATATCGGCGTGATCGGCGGGCGTTGATCTTCTTGTCAGGGTGGGCGGCCTGCCCACCCTGCTTTTCCAACTTCGCAAAGGGATGGTGCGCTGTAGCGCACCCTACGATCGTGCCATGACCGCTGCCGTCGAATTTCAGAATGTCTCCCGACACTTCGGCCCGGTGAAGGCCGTCGACGGGGTGGACCTGACCATCGCCGAAGGCTCGTTCTTCGCCATGCTTGGTCCGTCGGGGTCGGGCAAGACCACCTGCCTGCGGCTGATCTCGGGCTTCGAGAAACCCACCGGCGGCGCGATCCGCATCTTCGGCGAGGATGTGTCCGCGACGCCGCCGCACCTGCGCAACGTGAACACGGTGTTCCAGGACTATGCGCTCTTCCCGCACCTGAACGTGCGCGACAACGTGGGCTACGGGCTGATGGTCAAGGGCATGGGCCGGGCAGAGCGCCACGCGAAGGCCGAGGAGATGCTGGCGCTGGTCAAGCTCGGCGCCTACGGCGACCGCAAGCCCGCGCAGCTGTCGGGCGGCCAGCGGCAGCGGGTGGCGCTCGCCCGCGCGCTGGTGAACGAGCCCCGCGTGCTGCTGCTGGACGAACCCCTTGGTGCGCTGGACCTGAAGCTGCGCGAGGCGATGCAGGACGAACTGAAGGCGCTGCAGAAACGCCTTGGGCTGACCTTCGTCTTCGTGACCCATGACCAGCACGAGGCGCTGTCGATGGCCGACAGCCTGGCGGTGTTCAACGAGGGCAGGATCGCCCAGATCGGCACCCCGCAAGAGATCTACGACCGCCCCGCCACCCGCTTCGTGGCGGATTTCGTCGGCTCCTCCAACGTCCTGCCCCCCGACCTGACCCGGGCCCTTGGAGGCCCGGCGGAATGGGCCTCGCTCCGCCCCGAGGCGACGCGGCTTGCGCCCACCGGCCTGGTTTCCGGCACCGTGACCGCGCTGCGCTACCTCGGCTCCGGCACCCGCGTGGTGATCGAGGCGCAGGGCACCGAGATCGCGGCGCTGGTTCCCGCAGGCCAGCCCGTGCCGTCCGAGGGCGCGATCACCGCCATCGCCTTCGACCCCGGCGCCCTGCACCTGATGGGGGCATCCTGATGCGCCGCCTCCAGGCCGCCCTGTCGCAGGGGGCGCTGCCCCCTCACCCCCGGGATATTTGGGGACAGAAAACAGCATCACCCAAGGTCCATTTTCTGTCCGCAAATATCCCCGCCGGAGGCTCCGACTCCTCCCTCCCGCGCAAGGCTGCAGGACAAGGCGCCCAAAATTCTTTCTGCAAGAATTTTGACGGCCGGAGGGCGCCGCGATGACCGCCCCGGCGATCCTGCCCGCAAGGGGCCCTGCCGACCGGCTGACCTCGACGTTCTGGCGCCACCCCCGCGTGCTTCTCGCGCTGCTCCTCACCCCGCCGCTTCTGTGGCTTGGCGTGGTCTACCTCGGCTCGCTCGCCGCGCTTCTCCTGCAAAGCTTCTACTCGATCGACGAAATGTCGGGGCTGGTGAAGCACGAACTGACGCTGAAGACCTATGGCGAGCTTTTCCGGCTGTCGAACCTCGACATTCTGGTTCGCACGGTGACGATGGCCGCCGCCGTGACGCTGGCCTGCGCCGTGCTGGCCTTCCCCATCGCCTACTATGCCGCCCGCTACGCCAAGGGGCACTGGAAGGCGGCCTTCTACCTGGGCGTCATGCTGCCGCTCTGGTCGTCCTATCTCGTCAAGGTCTATGCCTGGAAGCTGATCCTCGCCAAGGAAGGCATCATCGGCTGGGCCGCCGAACGCACCCATACCTCCTGGATCATCGACGGGCTGCTCTCGATCCCCGGGCTGGAGGGCTCCTCGCTCTCCACCTCGCCGCTCGGGACCTTCATGGTCTTCTGCTACATCTGGCTCCCCTACATGATCCTGCCGATGCAGGCCGCGCTGGAGCGGGTGCCGACTTCCATGCTGGAGGCCTCAGCCGACCTTGGCGCCACCCGTGCGCAGACCTTCCGCACGGTCGTGCTGCCCCTCGCCCTGCCGGGGGTGATCGCCGGGTCGATCTTCACCTTCTCGCTGACGCTCGGCGACTACATCATTCCCCAGATCATCGGCAATTCCGCAAATTTCATCGGCATGGCGGTCTACCAGCTGCAGGGCACCGCCGGGAACATCCCGCTGGCCGCCGCCTTCGCCGTGGTGCCGATCCTCATCATGCTCATCTACCTGACCATCGCCCGCCGGATGGGGGCCTTCGATGCTCTCTGACCGCTCCCCCCTCTCGCTCCGCGCTGCGGCCATCGGCGGGCTTCTCTTCCTGCACCTGCCGATCCTGCTGATCTTCCTCTACGCCTTCACCACCGAGGAGCGCAGCTTCCAGTTTCCCCCTCCCGGCCTGACCACGCACTGGTTCGCGACCGCCTGGTATGACCGCCCGGACATCTGGCCGCCGCTCTGGCTGTCGCTGAAGGTCGCGACCGTCGCCACCTCCATCGCCCTCGTCCTCGGCACGCTCGTTGCCGCCGCGATGACGCGCACCGCCTTCTTCGGGCGCGACCAGATCAGCCTGCTGATCCTCCTCCCCATCGCCCTGCCCGGGGTGATCACCGGCATGGCGCTGCGCTCGGCCTTCGGGATCATGGACATCCCGTTCAGCGTCTGGACCATCGTCTTGGGCCACGCCACCTTCTGCATCGTCATCGTCTACAACAACGCCGTCGCCCGCCTGCGCCGGTTGTCGGGGGGCATCATGGAGGCCAGCGCCGACCTTGGCGCCAACGCCTTCCAGACCTTCCGGCATGTGCTGCTGCCCAACATGGGCTCGGCTTTGCTGGCAGGCGGGATGCTGGCCTTCGCGCTCAGCTTCGACGAGGTGATCGTCACCATCTTCACTGCCGGATCGGGCATCGAGGCGAAGACCCTGCCGATCTGGATGCTGGACGAGCTGATCCGCCCGCGCCAGCGGCCCGTGACCAACGTCGTCGCCATCGTGGTCTTCGCGGCCACCTTCTTCCCGATCCTCGCAGCCTACTACCTGACCCGCGGCGGCTCCGAGACCGCCGGCATGGGCAAATAGGGAGACCTCCGCATGACCATCCAGACGCAACTCCTGATCGGTTCCGCTTTTGAGGTGGGGCAGGAGGCGAAGGAATCCGTCCTGAACCCCCGCACCGGCGCGCTGATCCTGGAGGTCCCGGAAGCCTCAACCGCGCAGGTGGACCGGGCAGTGGCGGCGGCGCGGAAGGCCTTCGAAGGCTGGTCGCGGACGACGCCCGCCGAACGCTCCGCCGCGCTGCTGACCATCGCCGACCGGATCGAGGCCGAGGCGGATGCCTTCGCCGCCTTGGAGGCGCTGAACTGCGGCAAACCGATCAACGCCGCGCGGAATGACGAGATCCCCGCCATCGTCGACTGCTTCCGCTACTTCGCGGGCGCCGTGCGCTGCATGACCGGGACGGTGGCCGGGGAATATCTCTCGGGCCATACCTCGATGATCCGCCGTGACCCGGTGGGGGTGGTGGCCAGTATCGCACCCTGGAATTACCCCCTCATGATGATGGCCTGGAAGCTTGGCCCGGCCATCGGCGGCGGCAATACGGTGGTGTTCAAGCCATCCGAGCAGACCCCGCTGACCGCGCTGAAACTGGCGCATATCCTGGCGGATGTGTTGCCCGAGGGCGTGGTCAACGTGATCGCGGGGCGTGGCCAGACCGTCGGCAGCTACCTGATCAACCACCCACAGGTCGACATGATCTCGCTGACCGGCGACGTGGCGACCGGCAAGAAGATGCTGGATGCCGCCGCCAAGACGGTGAAGCGCACCCATCTGGAACTGGGCGGCAAGGCGCCGGTGATCGTGTTCGACGATGCCGATGTGGCGGAAGTGGTCGAGGGGCTGCGAGCGTTCAGCTTCTACAACGCCGGGCAGGACTGCACCGCCGCCTGCCGGGTCTATGCCGGGAAGAAGGTCTACGACAATCTGGTGGCCGACCTGACCTCTGCCGCGTCCTCCATCGTTCTGGGCGCTGAGGACGACACCACCAATGAAATCGGCCCCCTGATCAGCCAGCGCCAGCGCGACCGGGTGGCGAGCTTCGTCAACCGCGCCCGCGAGTTGAACCATGTGCAGGTGACGACCGGCGGCGAGGCGATGGACCAGGGCTTCTACTACCGCCCGACGGTGGTGGCCGGGGCCAAGCAGGACGACGAGATCGTCCGCCGGGAGGTCTTCGGCCCGGTGGTCTCCGTGACACCCTTCTCGGAGGTGGACGAGGCCGTCAGCTGGGCCAACGACAGCGACTACGGGCTGGCGTCATCGGTGTGGACCCGCGACGTCGGTCGGGCGATGGCTACGGCAGCGCGGCTGCGCTACGGCTGCACCTGGATCAACACCCATTTCATGCTGACCAACGAGATGCCGCACGGCGGGCTGAAGCAGAGCGGCTACGGCAAGGACATGAGCGCCTATGCGCTGGAGGACTATACGGTGGTCCGGCATGTGATGGTGAAGTGGGGGTAAGTGACTCGGTGGCGGTCCTGAAAAATGTTCTCTAATGGGGCGACCAAGTCCGACTCCTATCGCTTGATTTAATGGAGTTAGAAGTGAGAGTTGTCGGGAAACTGCTTGCTGGATTGGTATTTGTTGGCTGTGTCCTGGCCACCGTTACATTTGGAAACCTGTCTACGATTGGAGGAGGCGGGCTGACACTCAGGGGCTTCCTAACTCTGGCCGCCCAAGCTTGGGCTTTTTTGGGCCCGATCGCTATTGGTTGCGCTTATCTCGTACTTGGAAAAGGATCAGGGGTTTTCTGCATCCTTTGGTTGTTTGCATCTTTGATTGCTGGGGGTGTTGCGTTCTCTGGCGTCAGCTGACCTTGCTTGCCAGCTTAGGGGCAAAAAAGATCGCAACACTGGATCACCCCGCCGCCTTCCCCAGCACCTCTTCCGCCCACTGGTTCAGGCTCTTGCCTGCCAGTTCCGCCGCCAGCGCGGCCTTGCGGTGGACCTCGGGGTTCACGCGAAACATCATCTGGCCGGAATAGGCACGCTGCGGCTCCTTCCCGATCTTCGCGCAGGTTTCCAGATAGTCCTCCACCGCCTCGCGGAAGGCCTCGCGCAGGCCCTCCACCGTGTCGGCATGGAAGCCCACCCCGTCGCGGATGCCCGCGATCCGGCCGGTGAAGATGCCGTCCTCATCGTCATACTCGACCCGGGCCGAATAGCCCTTGTAGCTCATCGCGTTGCTCATGGGATCACTCCGATCCGTTCCAGAAATTCCCGCGCCGCGCGGACCTGATACCGCTTGGCCTCCTTGGCCGGGTGCGGGCGATGGAAGCTCTCCACCTCGCCCCGGCACACGAACCTGACCCGCGAGCCGCGGCCTTCGATCACCTCGGCCCCCGCCCAGACCAGCAGGCTTTCGATGTCTGCCCAGTTGATCGTCCCCGACACCGGCTCGGCGAAGACGGCCTCAAGCGTGCGGCGATGCTTGCTGTTCATGATTGCAAAATAGCAATGCTGGCAGAAAATGCAAGCATCAGCCGACCGCCCCCAACCACTCCAACAACATCCCCAGCGGCCTGCTCACCACCCGCCCCTTCGGCCAGACCAGCGAGTAGCTGCCTTCCAGTTCCTCGAACCCCTCCACCGCCGCGACCAGCCGACCTCGCTCGGCCTCCGCTTCGAACAGGAAGGACGGCAGCAGCGCGAGGCCGAAGCCCAGGGCCGCGGCT
Organism: Tabrizicola sp.; assembly: GCF_041911175.1. GTDB lineage: Bacteria > Pseudomonadota > Alphaproteobacteria > Rhodobacterales > Rhodobacteraceae > Tabrizicola. The sequence goes on along the minus strand of NZ_JAYRPN010000107.1, from coordinate 81,358 downwards.
TCGGACATGTGGGAGAACTGGTCGAACAGCATCCCGCGCAGGCGGTCCACCGGGACCTTGCGGCGGGCGAACCAGTCCTCCCAGGCGCCCGGACGGCTTTCCAGGTGCAAGAGGGGGAAATCCAGCAGGCACTGGGGCGGCAGGGGGCCGTCGGGCAGCAGCGACGGCGATCCTGCGGGGATCACCCGTTCGCGCATCAGGTCCAGATACTCCACCCCCTGCCAGTCGCCGGTGCCGAAATGCACGGCGGCGTCGAAGGGGTCGCGGGCGAAGTCGAAAGGCGCCAGACGGGTGGAGAGGTTCACCGTCACCTCGGGATGCGCGTCGGTAAAGGCCTTCAGGCGCGGCAGCAACCAATGCGACCCGAAGGCTGGCAGGACGGCGAGGTTCAGGCTCATCCGCGCCCCCGCCGCGCGGATCTTCAGGCTGGCCCGCGCGAGGTCTTGCAGATAGCCCCGCGCGGTGGCGGCATAGTCGCGGCCGGAGGGGGTCAGGACCAGCGCCCGGCCCGCGCGTTCAAACAGGGTGACGCCGATCTGGTCCTCCAGATGTTTGAGCTGGCGCGAGATGGCGGAATGGGTCAGCGACAGTTCCGCCGCTGCCAGGGTGGCCGAGCCGAGGCGTTCCACCGCCTCCAGCGCGAGGAGGGAACTGACCGAGGGGAGGAAGCGGCGGGGGGCGATCATGTGCGGAAACCTCACAGGCAGGCGAGTTTTCATCGGTTTTACTTGAGTTTTACTTCAGATACACTCCCCCAAACCACCGATCGGTCAGACCATGAACGCATTCCCCTTCCGCCGTGCCAAGCGCATGACGGGGCTTGAGATTTCCGAGATCGTCCAGATCAGCGAGCGCGCGGGTGCCTTGAAGAAGGCGGGCCGCGATATCGTGTCGCTCGCGACCGGGGAACCGGACTTCCCCACCCCGCCGCATGTGATCGAGGCGGCGCACCAGGCCGCGCTGAACGGCCAGACGCGCTATCCGCCGACCTTGGGCACGACCGACCTGCGGGCGGCGGTGGCGGCGGATGCGGGGGCGACACCCGCCGAGGTGATCGTGTCGACCGGCGCCAAGCAGGTGATCGCCAATGCGATGCTGGCGACGCTGGATGCGGGCGACGAGGTGGTGATGCCCGCGCCCTACTGGACCAGCTATTCCGACATCGTGGCGATGGCGGGTGGCGTGGCGAGGGTTATCCCCTGCGGCATGGCGGACGGGTTCAAGCTGACCCCCGACCGGCTGGAAGTCGAGCTGACCCCGGCGACGCGCTGGGTGATGCTGAACGCGCCGTCGAACCCCTCCGGCGCGGTCTATGCGGCAGACGAGATCGCCGCGCTGGCCGACGTGCTGCGGCGGCATCCACAGGTCATGATCCTGGCGGACGAGATCTATGAGCATCTGAGCTTTGTTCCCTTCACCCGCTTCGCCGAGGCCGCGCCGGACCTGAAGCCGCGGCTCCTGACGGTGAACGGCGCGTCCAAGGCCTGGTCGATGACCGGCTGGCGGATCGGCTGGGGCATCGGCCCGGCCCCGCTGATCCAGGCGATGGGGGCGGTGCAGGGGCAGGTCACCTCGGGCGCCTGTTCCATCGCCCAGGCGGCGGCGGTTGCGGCGCTGACCGGCGACAAGGCGTTGATCGAGGAGCGCCGCACGGCCCTGCGCGCCCGGCGCGACCGGGTTGTCGCCGGGCTGAACGCGGTGCCGGGGGTGGTCTGCCCCAGCCCGGACGGGGCCTTCTATGTCTTCCCGGACATCACCGGGGCGATGGCGGCCAAGGGCTTTGCGACCGACGCCGCCCTGTGCGAATGGCTGCTGGAGACGGCGGGCGTCGCCATCGTGCCGGGCCGGGCCTTCGGCCTGCCGGGCCACGCGCGGCTCTCCTTCGCCTATGCCGATGCCGAGCTGGATGCGGGCGTTTCGCGCATCGCCGCCGCCCTGGGGGCCTGAATGGACCGCTGCGAGATCGTGCATGACAACTTCCTGCGCCGGGTCGCCGCGCGGGATTTCCCTGAAGGGAAGGCGCCGCAAGGGCCGCTGACGCCGGAACTGGCCGTGCAGGCCTTCCGCGCGGGCTGCCTGACGCGGGCGCTGGACCGGCAGTCCCGCGCGATGCAGCGGGCGGGCCAAGGCTTCTACACCATCGGCTCCTCGGGGCATGAGGCGCTGGCGGCGGTGGCGCTGGCCCTGCGCCCGACCGACATGGCCTTCCTCCACTACCGCGACGCGGCCTTCCAGATCGCCCGGGCCGGGCAGGATCCGGGCGAGAACCCGGCCTGGGACATGCTTCTGTCCTTCGCCTCCTCGACCGATGACCCGATTTCGGGCGGTCGGCACAAAGTGCTGGGGTCGCGCAAGCTGATGATCCCGCCGCAGACCTCGACCATCGCCTCGCATCTGCCAAAGGCGGTGGGGGCTGCCTATTCCATCGGTGCGGCCCGCAGGCACCGGCCGGAACATGCGATCCTGCCGGAAGACGCGGTGGTGATGTGCAGCTTCGGCGATGCCTCTGCCAACCATTCCACCGCGCAGGGGGCGTTCAACACGGCGCAATGGACGAGCTACCAGTCGGTGCCGCTGCCGCTTCTCTTCGTCTGCGAGGACAACGGGATCGGCATCTCCACCAAGACCCCGAAGGGCTGGATCGAGGCGACGTTCAGTGCCCGCCCCGGCCTGACCTATTTCAAGGCCGATGGCCTCGACCTTTACGACACCTACCGCGTGGCGGCTGAGGCGGCTGACTTTGTCCGCACCCGGAAAAAGCCCGCCTTCCTGCATCTGCGGACGATCCGGCTTTACGGCCATGCCGGGGCGGATGTGCCGACCACCTACCTTCCCCGCGGGGAAGTCGAGGCCGAGGAGGCGCAGGACCCGCTGCTCCATTCCGTGCGGCTTCTGGACCAGGCCGGAGTGATGGACCCGGCGCAAGCGCTGGCGATCTACCGGGAGACCTGCGCCCGGGTCGAGCGGGTGGCGGGCGACGCGGTCAAGCGGCCCCGGCTGAAGACGGCTTCCGACGTGATGGCCTCACTCATCCCCCCGCTGCGCCCCTGCAAGCCGACCAACGGGCCGACGCCCGAGGCGCGGGCCGAAGCCTTCGGCGCGGACCTGAAGGCGATGGACGAACCGCAGATCATGTCGCGGATCATCAACTGGGCGCTGACCGACCTGATGCTTGCCCACCGCGAGATCGTGATGATGGGCGAGGATGTGGGCCGCAAGGGCGGGGTCTATGGCGTCACCCAGAAGCTGACGGCACGCTTCGGCCAGGACCGGATGATCGACACTTTGCTGGACGAGCAGTCGATCCTGGGCCTCGCCATCGGCATGGCGCAGAACGGTTTCGTGCCGATGCCGGAGATCCAGTTCCTCGCCTATCTGCACAATGCCGAGGACCAGCTGCGGGGCGAGGCGGCGACGCTGTCCTTCTTCTCCAAGGGCGCCTTCACCAACCCGATGGTGCTGCGGATCGCCGGTCTGGGCTACCAGAAGGGCTTCGGTGGGCATTTCCACAACGACAACTCCGTCGCCGTACTGCGCGACATTCCGGGGCTGATCCTTGCCGTGCCCTCGAACGGGGCGGATGCGGCGCGGATGTTGCGCGAATGTGTCCGTCTGGCACGGGAAGAGCAGCGGGTGGTGGTGTTCCTGGAACCCATCGCGCTGTATCCGATGCGCGACCTGCATGGGGACAAGGACGGGCAATGGATGACCCGCTACCCTGACCCGTCAGAGAGCATTGCGCTGGGTGAGGTGGGCGTCAGCGGTGAGGGGACAGACCTTGCCATCGTCACCTTCGGCAATGGGATGTACCTGTCGCAGCAGGCGCTGCCGCAGATCGAAGCCGCCGGGATCAAGGCCCGGATCGTCGACACGCGCTGGCTCTCTCCCCTGCCGAAAGAGGCCCTGACGGCGGCGGTCAAGGGTTGCCGCAACATCCTGATCGTCGATGAAACCCGCCATTCCGGCGGCGTCGCCGAGGCGCTGATGGCGCATTTCCACGAAGCCGCGCCGGGGGTGCCTTTGGCCCGCCTGACCGCCGAGGACAGCTTCATCGCCACCGGCCCGGCCTATGCGGCGACGATGCCGTCATCGGCGCAGATCGTGGCGGCAGCGAAGGGGCTGGTGAAATGAAGACCGCCGTCCTGATCTGCCCCGGTCGCGGGACCTATACCAAGACCGAACTCGGCTCGCTGGCCCGGTTCCCCGACGCGGCGCTCTTGTCCCGCTTCGACGCCGAGCGCGCCCGGCTGGGGCAGGAGACGCTGAGTGCGCTGGATGGCGCGCAAAGCTATTCCGTCGCCCGGCATACCCGCGGCGACAATGCCTCCGCGCTGATCTACGCCTGCACCCTGGGCGACGCCCTGTCGCTGCAAGGCGTCGAGGTGGTCGCCGTCACCGGCAATTCGATGGGCTGGTATTCCGCGCTGGCCTGCGCCGGTGCCGTGTCGCCGATGGACGGGTTCACCGTGGTCAACACGATGGGCACGCTGATGCAGGAGGCGCTGATCGGCGGGCAACTGGTCTATCCGTTCATGGCCGAGGACTGGCAAGACGCCCCCGCCCGCCGCGCCGAGCTTCTGGCGCTGGTCGAGGAGATCGGCGACCGCCCCGGCCATGACCTTGCCCTCTCCATCGACCTTGGCGGGATGCTTGTGATCGCGGGCAACGAGGCGGGGCTGAAGGCTTTCGAGGCCGCCGTGCCGCCGGTGCAGGGCCGCTTCCCGCTGCGGCTGGGCAACCACGCGGCTTTCCATACCGCCTTGCAGGCCCCGATTGCAGCCAAGGGTCGGGCCGCGCTGCCCGAAAGCCTGTTCGGCCAGCCGAAGACCCCGCTGATCGACGGGCGCGGGCAGGTCTGGTGGCCGGGCGCCGCGACAACCGCCGCCTTGCGTGACTACACGCTGGGGCATCAGGTGGTGGAACCCTACGACTTCACCGCCGCCATCCGCACCGCCGCGCGCGAATTCGCGCCGGATTACTTCATCGTCCCCGGCCCTGGCACCACCCTGGGCGGGGCGGTGGCGCAAAGCCTGATCCGGGCGAACTGGCGCGGGTTGGCCTCCAAGGCTGACTTCCAGCGGTTGCAGGCCGAAGATCCTTTCCTTATCTCGATGGCGCTGCCCGACCAGCGCCCCCTCGTTACCGGAGACACCAAATGACCCATGCCGAAATCCTCGCCGCCGCCGGGCTGACCAAATCCGACCTGACCGGAGGCACCCTTGCCGTCCACTCCCCCATCGACGGTGCGGAGATCGCCCGCGTGGCCGAGACGAAGGCCGAGGCAATGCCCGCCATCATCGCCCGGTCGCAAGCCGCCTTCCGCCAGTGGCGCGACGTTCCTGCGCCGCGTCGGGGCGAACTGGTGCGCCTCTTGGGCGAGGAACTGCGTGCGGCCAAGGCGGAACTGGGTGCGCTGGTGACGCTGGAGGTCGGCAAGATCACCTCCGAGGGGCTGGGCGAAGTGCAGGAGATGATCGACATCTGCGACTTCGCCGTCGGCCTGTCGCGCCAGCTGTACGGCCTGACCATCGCCAGCGAACGCGCCGGGCACCGCATGGCGGAGACCTGGCTTCCCGTGGGCCCGGTCGGCGTGATCAGCGCCTTCAACTTCCCGGTCGCCGTCTGGTCGTGGAACGCGGCGCTTGCGCTCGTCTGCGGCAACCCGGTGATCTGGAAGCCGTCGGAGAAGACCCCGCTGACCGCGATGGCGACGCAGAAGATCCTCGAAAAGGCGCTGGCCCGCTTCGGCGACGCGCCCGAGGGCCTGTGCCAACTGGTCATCGGCGGCCCGGCGGTGGGTGACGCGCTGGTGTCGTCGAAGGACGTGCCGATCCTTTCCGCCACCGGCTCCACCCGGATGGGCAGCATCGTCGGCCCGAAGGTCGCCGCGCGCTGGGGCAGGGCGATCCTTGAACTCGGCGGCAACAACGCGATGATCGTCGCCCCTTCCGCCGATCTGGAAATGGCCGTCCGCGCCATTGCCTTCGGGGCCGTGGGTACGGCAGGCCAGCGCTGCACCTCCTTGCGGCGGCTGATCGTGCATCGCTCGGTCCGCGACGATCTGGTCAAGCGGCTGGCCAAGGTCTACGCCAACCTGCCGGTGGGCGACCCGCGCAAAGCGGGCACGCTGATCGGGCCGCTGATCGACGCAGGGAGCCGCGACCGGATGCTGAAGCAACTGGACAAGGCCCGCGCCGAGGGCGGCACCGTCCACGGCGGGCAGGCGGTCGACGGGGTGAAGGGCGGGGCCTATGTCACCCCGGCGCTGGTCGAGATGCCGGGCCAGACCGCCACGGTCTGCGAGGAATGCTTCGCGCCGATCCTCTATGTCCTGACCTATGACACGCTGGACGAAGCCATCGGGCTGCAGAACGAAGTGCCGCAGGGCCTGTCCTCCTGCATCTTCACCCTGAACCTGCGCGAAGCCGAGACGTTCCTGTCGGCCTCTGGCTCGGACTGCGGCATCGCCAACGTCAACATCGGGCCGTCGGGCGCGGAAATCGGCGGGGCCTTCGGCGGCGAGAAGGAAACCGGCGGCGGGCGCGAAAGCGGCTCGGATGCCTGGAAGGGCTACATGCGGCGCCAGACCTCGACGGTGAACTATTCCGCCAAGCTGCCGCTGGCGCAGGGGGTTGAATTCCCGGTCTGATCCGCAGGCCGACAGCATCAAGGCGCGCCGGTTCCGACCGGCGCGCCTTTCCATTTTCAGCCTGTCGACCGGCACTGATAGAATGCCGAAAGCGCCGTCATTCTGTCAGGTATTGCGAGTGATTTCGCCGAACGGCCCGGCGCAACCGGCAGCCTCCGCGGATAGCCTTCCGCCGAAAGAAGATCGCCGCGCAGGACTGCGGCTGAGAAAGGAAATACCCATGTCGTTCAGGAAAGTGGCCGTGCTTGGCCTTGGCAAGGTCGGCCATCTGGCAGCCGAGCTTCTGGTGGAATCGGGCTTCGAGGTGACGGGCGTCGACGCCCGCAAGGTCAACGCCCCCTTCCCGACCCGTACCGTCGACCTGCAGGACCAGGCCGCCATCGCCGACCTCCTGAAAGGCCAGGAAGCCGTCCTCTCCTGCCTGCCCTTCCACCTGAACATCGGCGTCTCGACCGTGGCGCATTCCCTCGGCCTGCACTACTTCGACCTGACCGAGGATGTGCCGACGACCAAGCACATCCGCGAGCTTTCCACCACCTCCAAGGGCCTGATGGCCCCGCAATGCGGCCTTGCCCCCGGCTTCGTCGGCATCGTCGGCGCGCATCTGGCCGAACAGTTCGACAAGGTCCGCTCGATCCGCCTGCGCGTGGGCGCCCTGCCGCAGAACCCGACCGGGCTGCTGGGCTATGCCTTCAACTGGTCGCCGGAAGGCGTGGTCAACGAATACCTGAACGACTGCGAGGTGATCGAGGAAGGCGTGCTGAAGACCGTCTCGGCGATGGAATGGCTGGAGACGATCTACATCGACGGGATGCAGCTTGAGGCCTTCACCACCTCGGGCGGACTGGGCACCATGTGCGAAACCTATGCCGACAGGATCGAGAACCTCGATTACAAGACCATGCGCTATCCGGGCCATGTGAAGCTGATGAATTTCTTCTTCCACGAGCTTCTGATGCGCGAGAACCGCTCGGAAGCCGGGCGCATCCTGACCAATGCCAAGCCCCCGGTGGACGAGGACGTGGTCTATGTCCATGTCGCCGCCGAAGGCTGGCAGGGCGGGCAGCTGCGCCGCAAGGAATTCGTGCGGTCCTATTACCCGATCGAGATCGGCGGCAAGATGCGCACCGCGATCGCCTGGACGACCTCGGCCTCGGTGGTGGGCGTGATCGAGATGGTCCGCGGCGGTCACCTGCCGCAGCAGGGCTTCCTGAAGCAGGAGGCGATCCCGCTGGAGCCTTACCTCAAGACGCGGACCGGCAACTACTACAACATCGGCCACCGCAGCCGCCACGCTTGACGCAGATTGACGGGCGGGGGCTCAATCCCCGCCCGCAGCAACCTGTCAGCCGCCGATTCGTTTGAGCACCCGGTCCAGCCCTTCGTCCCAGGCCGCCAGCGCCCCATGCTCGGACAGAGCGGCAAGCACCATCTCGCTGATCCCGCCCTTCGTCACCACGCTTCGCGCGATGTCGTCCAGCGGCCGGTCCTCGCGCAGCAGCACTTCGGCATTGCCGCGCAGGGTGGCGGCAATCAGGCTTCGGGCGGTCTCCGGCGGCAGGCCCTGCGCCTGGAACCAGCCGATGACATGCGCCATCCAGCCGAAAGTGGCGCCCGAGAACCCGCCGAAGGTCGCGGCGATGGTGAACTGCGCCTCGTCGGCGAAGGCGATCACCGGGCCGGTCTTCGACAGGAAATCGCGCCAGAACCGGTCCTCCGGGCACAGGATCGACGGCCCGACGCCATAGGCATTGGCGTAGCCCGGCATCATCGTCACCGCTGCGCGGGCCGGGCCGATCAGCGATTGCAGCCGGGCCAGCCCGGTGCCCGCCATCGCCGACAGCACCGGCTGGCCGGGCCGGAAGCGCAGGCCCGCCAACTCCTCCGCCCCGGTGGCCGCAGGCAGCGCCACGAACACCCCCTCCACCGCATCGACCACCGCCTGATTGCTCACCGCAACTTCGCAGCCATGCTCCGCCGCCAGCCGCGCCGCGACCCCGGCATTGCGGGGCGACAGCACCAGCCGGTAGCCCGACCCCGCCAGCCCCCGCACCATCAGCTCGGCCAGATGCCCGACCCCGAGGATGCCGATGGTGGTCACGGCATTTCTTCCAGCACCTCGGCCATCGCAGAGGCGGTCGCGGCGATGTCAGCCTCGGTATGGACGACCGAGGACAGCGAATGCAGCGTGGCCGAGGGGTTCATGTAGACCCCCTTCTCCATCAGCCGCAGGGCGAAGTCGCGGAACTTCATCCGGTCGACATGGGTGCAGAAATCGCGGTAGTCGCCGATCTCGGGCCGGTCGGTGAAGAAGATCTGGAACATCGAGTTCACCCCCTGCACCACCATCCCGTGCCGGTTGGAGTGCTTGGCCAGCTTGCGGATTTCGTCCGTCATCGCCTTGCCCAGATTCTTGATCCGCCGGAACCCGGCCTGATCGTCCGCCAGCATCGTCTCCAGCATCACCTTGGTCACATGCAGCGCCAGACGGCCCGCGTTGTGGGTGCCGAAATGCAGCACCTTGCCCCATTCGAGGCCCGCCATCACCTCGGCCCGCCCGCCGATCATCGCCATCGGCAGGCCGCCCCCCAGCGCCTTGCCATAGGTCACGATGTCGGGTGTCAGGCCATAAAGCTCCGCGCAGCCCCCCGCCGCCAGCCGGAACCCCGTCACCGTCTCGTCCAGGTAGAACAGCGCCCCGTGCTTCTGGCACAGTTCCTGCATGCGGTTGAGGTAGCCGGGCTTCGGCGGGATCACCCCCATGTTGGACATGACGCCTTCCGTCACGACGCAGGCCGCCGTCGGCCCATGCAAGGCCATTGCCCGTTCCAGCGCCTCGACATCGTTCCAGCGGACGACGATGGTATCCTTCCACGCCTCCTCCGGGATGCCGGACGAATCCGGAATGCGGATCGGGTCGTTCGGATGGCCCAAGAGGGTCGGGGGATAGGGGTTGGTGTTGATCAGCACCGAATCCCACCAGCCGTGATAATGCCCCTCGAACTTGATGATCTTGCGCCGCCCGGTATGCCCCCGCGCAAGGCGGAAGGCGGCCATCGCGGCCTCGGTCCCGGTATTGGCGAAGCGCACCTTGTCGACATGGGGGAGAAGCTTGACCAGCATCTCGGCCACCTCGACCTCGACCTCCAGCGCGGTGGCGAAATGGGTGCCACGGGCCGCTTCCCGCGCAATGGTCTCCACCACCTTCGGATGCGCATGGCCCAGGGGCAGCGCGCCGAAGGCCATCATCCAGTCGATGTACTCGCGCCCGTCCACGTCATACAACCGCGCGCCCGCCCCGTGGCTCATGTAGCGCGGCGCCCCGCCAAAGGTCGCCGGGCCACGAGAGGCGGAGGAGACCCCCTCGACCAGCACCTTCTGCCCACGTTCAAAGAGCGATTGCGATTTCGGACCGGCCATCTGATGCCCCTTGTGATTGCTGCGGTGATTGTTATTATAAGAACATTCTGCCGTCAAACGGAACATCATGCCCCCGCTCACCGACCGCCCCCGCGCTGTGGAACCGCATCAGGAACTGGCCCACCGCATCAAGCGCTGGCGCGAGGCGCGGGGCTGGAACCAGCAGGCGCTGGCCGAGCGGGCAGGGTTCGCCCGCTCCACCCTGTCGAAGATCGAGAACGGGCTCCTGTCGCCCACCTTCGAGATCCTGCTGAAGCTTGCGCAGGGCTTCGGCTGCGACCTGTCCGATCTGGTGCGGGCCGAAACCCCCAGCCTCGTGGGCCGCATGGTCATCGACCGGGCGGCAAAGGGCGAGGCGATCACCAACCCCAACACCTGCCTCTGGCCGCTGGGCGCCGCGCTGAAGGGGCGGCCGTTCCAGTCGATGCTGGTGGAGTTCACCCAAACCGACCTGGACGCATTCGGCGAGTGGAACCGGCACGACACCGACGACCTTCTGCATGTCCTCTCCGGCACCTTGATCTTGCACACCGAAGGCTATGCCCCCGCCACCCTGCGCCCCGGCGACAGCGTGCATTTCGACGGCGCGATGCCACATGCCTGCCTGAAATCCGGGGCGGAGACCTGCCGCTGCCTCTACGTCTTCTCCCCGCGCAGCTAGGGCAGAGCAATCCCGTTTCGTTCTTCCCCGACTCAGAGCGGCCTGCTACAGATGGGGGCATGACGCTTCACACCCCCAAGATAACGGGCGCTTCCGGCCGCCCGGTGATCCGGCAACTGGACGAGGCCGCGATCAACCGCATCGCGGCGGGCGAGGTGGTGGAGCGTCCGGCCTCTGCCGTGAAGGAGCTGGTGGAGAACGCGCTCGACGCAGGCGCGGGCCGCATCCAGGTCGATATCGCCGATGGCGGCAAGACGCTGATCCGCGTCACCGACGACGGCTGCGGCATGGGCGCCGAGGACCTGCCGCTGGCCCTCTCCCGCCATGCCACCTCCAAGATCGACGGCTCCGACCTCCTCGACATCCGCAGCTTCGGCTTCCGGGGTGAGGCGCTGCCCTCGCTGGGTGCCGTGGGTCGCCTGACCGTCACCTCCCGCGCGGAAGGCGAGGCCGCGCAGATCGCCTGCGAGGGCAGCCGGATCACTCCCGTCCGCCCCGCCGCCCTGACCCGTGGCACGGTGGTCGAACTCCGCGACCTCTTCTTCGCCACCCCGGCGCGGCTGAAATTCCTCCGCTCCGACCGGGCCGAGATGCAGGCCGTGACCGAAGTGATCCGCCGCCTGGCGATGGCCGAGCCGCAGGTCGGCTTTACCCTGCGCGACGTGACCGGGGGCGAAAGCCGCGTGCTGTTCCGCGCCGACCCGCAGTCCGGCGACCTCTTCGACGCCCTGCAATCGCGCCTCGCCACCGTCATCGGTCGCGACTTCACCGACAACGCCCTTCGCATCGACGCCGAACGCGAAGGCCTGCGCCTGCAGGGCTATGCCGCGCTGCCCACCTATTCGCGCGGCTCCTCGGCGCAGCAATACCTCTTCGTCAACGGCCGCCCGGTGCTGGATCGGATGCTCTACGGTGCCCTCCGCGCCGCCTATTTCGACGTCCTCTCCCGCGACCGGCACCCGGCGGCGGTGCTGAACCTGATCGCCGACCCGCAGCGCGTCGACGTGAACGTCCACCCGGCGAAGGCCGAAGTCCGCTTCCGCGAGCCCGACGCGGCGCGCTCCCTCATCATCACCGCGCTGAAATCCGCCCTCACCGGCGCTGGCCACCGCGCCTCCTCCACCGTGGGCGCCGCGACCTTGCAGGCGTTCCGCCCCGTCTACCAGATGGACCGCCCCAGCCAGCCGGCCCTCTCCCGTGCCTTCGCCTTCCAGGCCCCCGGTTTTGCCGAAGAACCCCAGGTCGCCACTTTCGCGCCCCCCAGCGAGGAGAAGGCGCAGCCGCACGACGAGCATCCCCAGTCGCACCCGCTCGGCGCCGCCCGCGCCCAACTCCACGAAAACTACATCGTCGCCCAGACCGCGACCGGCATCGTCCTCGTCGACCAGCACGCCGCCCACGAACGCCTGGTCTACGAACGCCTGAAACGCCAGATGACTGACTCCGGCATCCGCGCCCAGGCCCTGCTGATCCCTGAAATCGTCGATCTCTCCCCCACCGACGCCGCCCGCCTCCTCGACGCCGCCCCGGCGCTGGCGCAGATCGGGCTGACCGTTGAGCCCTTCGGTGGCTCTGCCGTCGCCATCCGCGAAACGCCCGCCATCCTCGGCCCGGTGAACGGCGCAGCCCTCCTCCGCGACATCCTCGACGAACTGGCCGACTCCGGCGACAGCCAGCTCATCCAAACCAGAATCGACGCCATCCTCTCCCGCATGGCCTGCCACGGCTCCGTCCGCTCCGGCCGCCAGATGCGCCCCGAGGAGATGAACGCGCTGCTTCGCGAGATGGAGGCGACGCCGCTCTCCGGCCAGTGCAACCACGGGCGGCCCACCTATGTGGAACTGTCGCTCCACGACATCGAACGCCTGTTCGGCCGCCGATGATCACGCTCTTCGGCCAGACCTACCCCTGGAACGCCCCCGAGGTCCTCCTCCTCGGCGGGGCTGCCCTTGTCCTCCTGATTCTCCTCACCCTCATCCTCCGCGCCGCCGCCCGCGCCTCCTCCACCGCCGAGCCGCTCTTGCGGGAGGTCTCCTGGCTCGCCTCCCGCGTCCAGACCCTGAACGACGGGCAGGAACGTCTGGCGGGGGGCCTGCATCATGTCTCGGAGGCGCAGGCGGTCAGCCAGACCGCCATGCTGAAGGTAATGGAACAGCGCCTCGCCGAGGTGCAGCGCCAGATGACGGAATCGCTGCACGGCACCTCCACCCGCACCGCGCGCAGCCTTGGCGAACTTCAGCAACGCCTCGAAACCATCGACAAGGCGCAGGCCAATATCGAGAAGCTGTCGGGCAATGTCCTCAGCCTGCAGGACATCCTGTCGAACAAGCAGACCCGCGGCGCCTTCGGGGAAATCCAGCTCAATGACATCGTGCAGAAGGCCCTGCCGAAAGACGCCTATTCGATGCAGGCGACCCTGTCGAACGGTCGCCGCGCCGACTGCCTGATCCACCTGCCCAATCCCCCCGGCCCCATCGTCATCGACGCGAAATTCCCGCTCGAGGCCTATGAAACCCTGCGCCGGGGCGAGCCGAACGCCGCCCAACAGATGCGCATCGCTGTCCGCGCCCATATCCGCGCCATCGCCGACAAATACATCCTCGAAGGCGAGACCGCCGACGGCGCGCTGATGTTCCTGCCCTCGGAAGCGGTCTATGCCGAGCTTCACGCCAATTTCCCCGACCTCGTCCGCGAAGGCTTTGCCGCAAAGGTCTGGATCGTCTCGCCCACCACCTGCATGGCCACGCTGAACACGATGCGCGCTGTCTTGAAGGACGCACGGATGCGCGAACAGGCCGGGGCGATCCGCCGGGAACTCTCGCTCCTCTATTCGGACGTCGAACGCCTCGGCGCGCGGGTGGAAAACCTTGACCGCCACTTCGGCCAGGCCGCGAAGGACATCGAAGAGATCAAGATTTCCTCCGACAAGGCCAGCAAGCGCGCCCGGCGGCTGGACAATTTCGACTTCGAGGAACTGGCCCCCGATCAGACGGCCATCAGCCCCGCCCGCGTGATCGGGGCGACGGCGGCAGAGTGACCCGACCCATGATCCACCTGCGCCCTGCCGACTACACCCGCCAGCCCTGGAAGAACGGCAAGGGCATGACGACCGAGCTTCTGCACCTCCGCGACCCGGCGGGGGCCACCCTCTTCCGCCTCTCGCGCGCCTCCGTGGTCGAGGATGGCCCCTTCTCGCTGTTCCCCGGCATCGAGCGGAACCTCACTGTCCTGACCGGCCCCGGCTTCCGCCTGACCGGCCCCGGCCTGAACCTCCGCTGCGACCCGCTGGTCCCGGTCGCCTTCCCCGGAGATGTCGCGGTGGCGGCCAGCGAAACCAACGGCCAGCAATCCGACGATTTCAACGTGATGACCGCAGGCAGGCTGCCCTTGCCGCAGGTGAGCGTGGTGCGGGATGGCGGGCTGGATGGCGCAGGTCCCTTGGCGCTCTATGCCCTTGGCCCTTGCCGGGTGGACGGCGAGCCCGTGGCGCCGGGCGAGCTGGTCCTCACCGACGGACCGGCCAGCCTGACCGGCGACGGGCCGGTGATCGCCGTCCGCTATTCCGGGGTCTGACCCCAGGTCAGATCCGCAGGAACGGCTGCACCAGCCGGGGGATCAGCCCTCGGAACCGCAAGGGAGCATCCGCCGCCGTCAGGCACAGGCAGTCCTGATCCGCCAGCACGACCGGCCGGTGTTCGATGCTTTCGTCCGAGATTTCCACATCCCCCGGTCCGAATCTCTCGCCCTGATCGGTGAAAGCACCCTGCAGGACCAGGGTCAGCTCCAGCCCCCCGTGGCCGTGGTCGGGAATGGCCGTTCCCGCCGGAATATGCAGCAATCGCGCCGAGGCCTCCCTGCCAGTGGGCAGGATCGCCTGCCGCACCCCGCCAGCCACCCGCCGCCAGCGCACTGCCGCCGGGTCGGCGCCGACATCCCCGGCCAGCGGCGCGGGCAAGGCGCCTGTCCGCCCCCGCGCGGCGGGCCGGGTCTCCTGCGGCAGGCTTTCGATCCGCGCCAGGGCCAGGTCCAGCGCCGCCGCACCCATCGCGCTTTCCCCGGCTTCTTCCAGCAACGCCCCGCCGACCGCGTCGAAGGCCGCCGCCTCTGCCCGGCATGCATCGCAAAGGGACAGATGCGTCGCCACGACCAGGCTGAACGCCTCGGGCAGCTGGCCGACCGCATAGGCCAGCATGAGCTTGTCCGAAAGATGGTGGCGTATCGTCGTCATTCCGTCCCGGGTCCCTCGTTCATCCGGCGGCGCAGCTTTTCCAGCGCCAGCCGTATCCGTGATTTGATCGTGCCCAGCGGCAATCCCGTCTCGGCTGCGATCTCGCTGTGCGAAAGCTCGCCGTAGTAGGCGCGCTCGATCAATGTCCGCTGCGGCGCCGGCAGCGCGACCAGCGCCTGCCCCAACCGCGCTGTCTCCTCCTGCACGACCATCGCTTCGGCCTGGTCGGGCGCTGGCTCCGGCCCCCAGTCCAGCGCCTCCGGCTCGGCGCGCCGCGCACGGCGCAGGGCATCGATCTGCCGGTTGCGCGCGATGGTGAAGACCCAGGTCGCGACGCTGGCCCGTGCGGGGTCGAACTGATGCGCCTTTTGCCACAGCGTCGCCATCACATCCTGCGCGCATTCCTCCGCCAGCGTGGCACCCGCCCCCGATTTCATCAGGAAGCCCTTCACCCGGGGGGCGAAATGCCGGAACAGCGCCGCATAGGCCACGCGATCCCGCTGGTCGCGCACCCGCAGCAGAAGACCCGCCCAGTCCGTCCCCTCTTCCGTCCCTGGCAAAGACCCTTCCCTCTTCCGGCTCAGGCCGACCATCCCGGCCATCGCCCGGAAACGGGGCAGGCTGGTTCCCTTCGTCATAGCGGCTCTGCGGGCATCTGGCATCATCAGACTGATACGCAGGCCACGCCACGGTGGATCAGTGCCCCTTCACCCCGCCTGGAACTTGTCCCCACCCGTAGGTCGGGGTTTACCCCGACTCTCCGTCAGAACAGCCCGTCGCCGCCCTTGTCCTGTTCCACCGCCTCGTCGGCCACAACCGCCGCCGCGCCGCCGACCAGAAGGGGGGCACAACCCGCCGTGGTCAGCAGCAGCAGCGCCGCCAGCAGCATCAGACCTGTCTTGCTCATCCTCGTCTCTCCCGTTGCAAATCTTGCCAAACCGTGAACGTCCGCGACCAAGGCATTGATATCATTGACGCTGAAAATCTGTCCACCGTGGACAGGCTCAGAACTCCACCCCCGGCTGGCCCTTGATGCCTGCCCGGAACGGGTGCTTGACCAGCGTCATCTCCGTCACCAGATCCGCCGCCTCGATCAGCTCTTCCTTCGCATTCCGCCCGGTCAGGACGACATGGGTCAGGGGCGGTTTCTCGGTCTTCAGGAACTCCAGCACCTCGCCGATGTCGAGGTAATCATATCGCAGCGCGATGTTGATCTCGTCCAGCAACACCATCCTGATCTCCGGGTTCCGTATCAGCTCCTTCGCCTTCTCCCAGCCCGCCCTTGCGGCGGCGATGTCGCGGGTCTTGTCCTGCGTCTCCCAGGTGAAGCCTTCCCCCATCGCATGAAACTGGCAGAGGTCGGAGAAATGCCCAGTGATCAGCCGCCGCTCGCCGGTATCCCAGGCCCCCTTGATGAACTGCACCACCGCCGACGGCATCCCATGCGCGACACAGCGCAGGATCATCCCGAAGCCGCTGGAGGACTTCCCCTTCCCCGCCCCGGTATGGACGATGATCAGCCCCTTCTCGCCTTCCTTCCCCGCCATGATCTTGTCCCGCGCGGCCTTCTTCTTCGCCATCTTGCTGGCGTGCCGGGCAAGGTCATCAGCTTCGGGTGTCGCAACATGGTCGGTCATGGTCGGTCGTGTCCTTGACAAGGGGGGGGTGCTTGCCTCAGGTGGGCTGGCGCTGGTTCCTGTTTATGACAGGCGAAGAGGGAATGCGACAGGCCGGAAACGACCCTAAGCAGCCGCCCCCGCGACCGTGACCGGAGAGGTCCCAGAAGCCACTGGCCTGCCAAGGCTCGGGAAGGCGGGGTCCGTTGGGGCAACCCAGTATCCGCAAGCCGGGAGACCTGCCCGCGCAAAGGATGAACCGGCGGACGGGGTGTTCCGCGACCGGGGGACGGGTGGAAACGCCCGCTCTGGCCCAGCCCCCATGCCACTTGGAAGGCTTCGATGGGCGCGACCCTCTACGTCTGCACCACCTGCAAGGCCGGCCTGCCGGTGCCCGAGGGGGAACTCCCCCCCGGCCTGCACCTCTATGCCGCCCTGAAGCGGGCAGGCGCGCCGGAAGGGGTGCGGATCGTCGGCGTCGAATGCCTGTCGGCCTGCAACACCGGCTGCGCCGTCTCGCTGACCAAGCCCGGCGCCTGGTCCTATGTCTATGGCCGCCTCACCCTTGACGACGTTCCCGCGATCCTGGAAGGCGCGGGGAAATACGCGGCCACGGCGGACGGCATCGTCCCCTGGCGCGACCGCCCCACCGTCTTCCGCAAGCAGAGCATCGCCCGCATTCCCCCCCATCCGCCGCATGAAGAGGCCGCCGAATGACCGATCTCACCAAAATCCCCGTGACCGTGATCACCGGCTTCCTCGGCTCGGGCAAGACCACGCTGATCCGCCACCTGATGCAGAACCCGCAGGGCAAGCGGCTGGCGATCCTCGTCAACGAATTCGGCACCGTGGGGGTGGACGGCGACATCCTGAAATCCTGCGCCGACGAGAATTGCCCGGTGGAAAACATCGTGGAACTCGCCAACGGCTGCATCTGCTGCACCGTCGCCGATGATTTCATCCCGACCATCGAGCAGCTGATGGCCATGCCGCAGCGCCCCGACCATATCCTGATCGAAACCTCGGGCCTCGCTTTGCCGAAGCCGCTCCTCAAGGCCTTCGACTGGCCCGCGATCCGCAGCCGCATCACCGTGGACGGCGTGATCGCTTTGGCCGATGCCGAGGCCGTGGCCGCAGGCCGCTTCGCCCCGGACGTGGAGGCGGTCGAGGCCCAGCGTGCGGCGGATGCCAGCCTCGACCACGAAACGCCCCTTTCGGAAGTCTTCGAAGACCAGATCCTCTGCGCCGACCTGATCCTTCTCTCGAAGGCCGACCTGGCCGGTGAGGCTGGCCTAAAAACCGCCCGCGAGGTCATCGCCGCCGAGATGAACCGCCCGGTCCCGATGCTTGCCATGACCGAAGGCGTGATCGACCCCCGCGTCGTCCTTGGCCTTGCCGCCGCCGCCGAGGACGACCTCGCCTCGCGCCCCTCGCACCATGACGGGGCCGACGACCACGAGCATGACGATTTCGATTCCGTGGTGATCGACCTGCCGGAAGTGGCGGATATCGACGCCCTGACCGCCTCGATCCAGCGTCTTGCCCGCGAGAACCGCATCCTGCGGGTCAAGGGCCATGTCGCCGTCGCGGGCAAGCCGATGCGGCTTCTGGTGCAGGCGGTGGGCGATCGGGTCCGCACCCAGTTCGACAAGCCCTGGGGCACCGCCCCGCGCCGCTCGCAGCTGGTGGTCATCGCCGAGCATGACGACATCGATGAGGCCGCGATCCGCAAGGTTCTGGGGGCCTGACCCAGTGATCCGCCCCCTCCTCACCGCTGGCCGCATGGCACCTCCCTCCCCCCCGGTGGGTGAGGGATGGGGTGTGGGGGCACGCCTGGCATCTGGCGCGACTTTCGGCAAGCTCCCCCCACCCCCGCCCCCTCCCCACGCGGGGGAGGGGAGGCGCCCGGCCCCAACCCGTCGCACAATTCCGACCTCTGTCGCTCTGTCCCGTCACTTCCGCCCCGCGCCTCCCTCCCCCCTTCGTGGGGGAGGGCCGGGGAGGGGGGGCCGCACCCTCTCCCGCAGGGGCGCCTGATATGCATGTCGTCTTCCGCGAAAGCCACGGCCTCGAAGAAACCGAAACGCCGTTCGACCTGGGCCAGGACCCGGCCGATCTCATCGTGCTGTCCTTCTCCGACAGCGACCTCGGTGCCTTCGCGGCGGGCTATGAACGGATGCGCCGGGCGGGCGCCGCGACCCCGACCGTGCGCCTCGCCAACCTCGTTGCCCTGAAACACCCCGTCTCGGTCGACACCTATGCCGAACGGACCCTCTCCGGCGCAAAGGCCATTCTGGTGAGACTGATTGGCGGCGAGGCCTACTGGCCCTATGGCCTCGCCACCCTGCAAGACCTCGCCCGGCGGAACGGCGCCGCGCTGGCGATCCTGCCCGCCGATGGCCGCCCCGATTCCCGCCTCGACGAACTGTCCACTCTCCCCCTCTCCACCCTCCGCCGGTTGCAGGCGCTTTGCGATGAAGGCGGGGCGGTGGCCGCCCATGCCGCGCTGGCCCAGCTGGCGCTGGCGGCGGGCCTCTACGCGGCCCCGGTCTCGGGGGACAAGACCGTGCCGCAGATGGGGTTCTACGACCCGGAGAAGGGCGTGATCCCCGCACCCGAAGCTGCGACCACCCGTCCCGGGCTTGACCCGGGACCTCTGGCCGACTCGGGCGCGATGCTTGTTGAAGGAGATCCCGGGTCAAGCCCGGGACGGAGTCACCTCGCTTCACCGCCGGAAGGCTCACACGACGCCGCCACCCGCACCTCCCCTCCCCCTCCGTGGGGAGGGGCCGGGGGAGGGGGGACACACTCCAAAGGCCCCGTCCTCGTCACCTTCTACCGCAGCTACCTCACCTCGGGCGATACTGCCCCCGTCAACGCGCTGATCCACGCCCTGCGTGCCGAAGGCTTCACCGCCTATGGTGCCTTCGCCCCCAGCCTGAAGGCCCCCGGTGTCACCAGTTGGCTGTCCACGCACCTGACGCAGAACCCGCCCGTGGCGGTGATCAACGCCACCGCCTTCTCCGCCAAGTCCGACGACGGCTCCACCCCCTTCGACGCCGCCACCTGCCCGGTCTTCCAGGTCGCCCTCTCCGGCGCCCGTCGTCGCGACTGGCTGGCCTCCGACCGTGGCCTCTCCCCCGCCGACCTCGCGATGCATGTCGTCCTGCCCGAGGTCGACGGTCGTATCCTCGCAGGGCTGATCAGCCACAAATCCCCCGGCAGCCGCGACCCCGACCTGCAATTCTCCCGCTTCGCCCACCGCCCCGACGCCGAACGCATCAAGGCCGTGGTCGACCGCGTGATCCACTGGCACCGCCTCGCCGCCACCCCCGCCGCCGACCGGCAACTGGCGGTGATCCTCTCCACCTACCCCGGCCGCGCGCACCAGATGGCCCATGCCGTCGGCCTCGACGCGCTGGCCTCGACCGAGGCGCTCATCGAAACCCTCGCCGCCGAGGGCTACACCACCCCCCAGGGCGCAGCCCTGCCGCAGGCTCTCACCGACTCCCTCACCTGGCCCCTCGCCGCTTACCAGACTGCACTCCAGACCCTCCCCGATCCCCTCCGCGCCGATCTCGCCCAAGCCTGGGGCGACCCCGCCACCGACCCCTCGGTGAAAGACGGCCAGTTCCACTTCCCCGCCACCCGACGCGGCCACGCCCTCATCGCCCTGCAACCCGAACGCGGCGAAGTCGCGTCCCGCGACGCCGACTACCACGACCTCGCCCGCACCCCGCGCCACGCCTATGTCGCCTTCTACCTCTGGCTCCACGCCCAATCCCCCCACGCCCTGATCCACATGGGCGCCCACGGCACGCTGGAATGGCTCCCCGGCAAATCCGTCGCCCTGTCGGAAACCTGCTGGCCCGAAGCCCTGATCGGCCCCACGCCCGTCATCTACCCCTTCATCGTCAACGACCCCGGCGAAGCCGCGCAAGCCAAGCGCCGCATCGGCGCCGTCACCCTTGGCCATCTGCCCCCGCCGATGGCGCAAAGCCAGGTCCCGCCCGAGCTTCTGCGCCTCGAACGCCTGCTCGACGAATATTCCACCGCCGACGGCCTCGACCCCGCCCGCCGCAGCCGCCTCATCTCCAGCATCCGCGACGAGGCCTCTGCCTCCGGCGTTGCCGCCGACCTTGGGCTATCGGCCAATGCCACCCCGGCGGAAGCGATCACGCGGATCGACCGCTTCGTCTGCGACCTGAAGGAAAGCCAGTACGGAGTCGGCCTGCACATCTTCGGCGACGGTCAGGGCGAACGCGAAGGCCTCCTCACCGCGCTCAACGGCCAGAAGGTCGCCCCCGGCCCCGCAGGCTCCCCCAACCGGGGCCGCAGCGATGTCCTGCCGACCGGCAGGAACCTCTTCTCCGTCGACCCCCGCGCCGTGCCCTCGCGCAACGCCCATGCCCAGGGCGTCAAACTGGCCGAGGAACTGGTCCGCCGCCACCTGCAAGACCACGGCGACTACCCGCGCGGGCTGGTGGTCGACCTCTGGGGCAGCGCCACCATGCGCACCGCCGGAGAAGAATTCGCGATGGCCCTCCATCTCGCGGGCCTCGCGCCGAAATGGGATGAGGGATCGGCAAGGGTTTCCGGCTTCGACATCCTCCCCCTCGCGCTTCTGGGCAGGCCAAGGATCGACGTCACCCTCCGCGTCTCCGGCCTGTTCCGCGACGTCTTCCCCGGCCTCGCGCAGCTGTTCGAGGCAGGGGCCGAGGCGCTCGCCAGCCGGGAAGAATCCCCCGAGGACAACCCCTACACCACGAAGGCCTCCCGCGTCTTCGGCCCCAGACCCGGCCTCTACGGCCTCGGTATGGGCACCGCCGCCGACACCTTCACCGACGAGGCCCGGCAAGCCGCAGGCGAGGCCTGGCTCAACGCCTCCGCCTGGGCCATCGGTCAGGACGGTCAGTCGCATGAAGCCCGCGCCGCTCTGGAAGCCCGAGTCCTTGCATCGGAAGTCTTTGTCCACGCCCAGGACCTGCCGGAAACCGATGTCCTGATCGCCGCCGACTACGCTGCACACGAGGCCGGCTTCGCCGCTGCGGTGGCGAAGCTCGGAGGCAACAAGCCCACCCTCTACCACCTAGACGCCACCCGCCCCGACACCCCGCACGCCCGCACCCTCACCGAGGAAATCGCCCGCGTCACCCGCGCCCGCGCCGCCAACCCCGACTGGGCGGCAGGCATGATGAACCACGGCTTCCGGGGTGCTGCGGAAATCGCCGCCACCCTCGACCACATGGCCGCCTTTGCCCATCTGGCGCAGGTCGTGCCCCCGCATCTCTTCGACCTCTACCACGAGGCCACCCTTGGCCGCGACGAGGTCCGCGATTTCCTGCAACGCGAAAATTCCGCCGCCCTGCAAGCGATGGAAGACCTCTTCCGCCGCCTGCGCGACGCCGGTCTCTGGCAGACCCGCCGCAACTCCATCGCCGCCAGGCTGGACGGTGCCGCATGACGCCCGCCTTTCACATTTGCCCAAGTATCCCCGCCGGAGGCCCTTCGCCCGAGGGCTTTTGCGTCCTTCACGCAAAAGGCCGAGACAAAAGCCTTGCGGCGAAGCCGCTCGATTCAATAGCTGCCTCGACCCAAGGGCGCCCCGCATGACCGCCTGGGAGATCAAGGGCTGGTGCCCAGGTGCGCTCCGCCCGATGCAATCCGGCGACGGTCTGGTCGTCCGCATCCGGCCCCCGACGGGCCGCCTGACCCCGGCGCAGGCCGAAGCCATCGCCAGGGCTTCGCAATCCCACGGCAACGGCATCATCGACCTCTCCGCCCGCGCCAACCTGCAACTGCGTGGCGTGACCGAGGCCTCCCACCCTCGCCTGATCGACGACCTCCGCGCCCAGGGCCTGATCGACCCGGATATCGAGACCGAATCACTGCGCAACCTGATCGTCACGCCGTTCCGCAGCGGCCCCCCCACCCCATCCGTCCCCCATGCGGGGGGGAGGGAGCCGCCCACGCCGACCGTCTCGACCAACATCAACGCCAAGCGCCTCCCCTCCCCCCCGTGGGGAGGGGCTGGGGGTGGGGGGCACCCGGTCAGCCCATCGTGTGACGATACCGACACCATTGCCATCACCCTTACCGCCGCGCTGGCGAGAATGCCCCGCCTGCCGTCCAAGTTCGGTTTCGCGCTCGACACCGGCCCGCGCCCCGTCCTTACCCAGGCCTCCGCCGACATCCGCGTCGAACGCAGCGCCGACGGAAGCCTGATCCTGCGCCCCGAGGGCCACCCTCTCGGCCAGCCCGTCACCGATCTCGCCCGCGACGTCCTCGCGATGGCCGACTGGTTCGTGGCGAACGGCGGCATCAGCAATGGCCGGGGCCGCATGGCCGCCCTCACCGCCAAAGGCAACACGCCGCCCGGCTGCATCCTCGCCCCCGCCGAACCCCTGCCCACACCGCAGCCCGGCCTCCATCCCGACGGCGCCCTCGTCGCCCTCGCCTTTGGCCAGATGCAGGCGGAAACGCTGCACGCCCTCGCCGTCTTGGACCACGAAATCCGCCCGACCCCCTGGCGCATGCTCCTCCTCGTCGGCGCGACCGAAGTCCCGGACATCCCCGGCCTGATCACCGACCCCGCCGACCCGATCCTCCGCATCACCGCCTGCACCGGCGCTCCCGGCTGCCCGCAGGCCCAGGGCGACACGCGACACCTCGCCCGCCAGCTTGCCCCGCACCTTGCGGAAAACCAGACCCTCCACCTCTCCGGCTGCGCCAAGGGCTGCGCCCATCCCGGCCCCGCCGAGACCACCCTCACCGCCACTGCCTCAGGCTACGACCTGATCCGGAACGGCACCGCCCATGACACCCCCAGCCTGACGGGCCTGACGCCCGAGGCGATCCTGACCCACCTGAAAGCCCCCGATGCCCCACGCTTATGAAACCGACGGCGCCGCGATCTATCTGCAAAGCTTCGCCATGATCCGGGCCGAGGCCGACCTCGCCCGCTTCACGCCCGAGGAGGAAATCGTCGCCGTCCGCATGATCCACGCCGCCGGGATGGTCGACCTCGCCCGCCACATCCGCTTCACCCCCGGCATGGCCACCCAAGCCCGCGCCGCGCTGGAAGACGGCGCCCCCATCCTCTGCGACGCCCGCATGGTCAGCGAGGGCATTACCCGCGCCCGCCTGCCGCGAAACAACGACGTCATCTGCACCCTGCACGACCCGCAGATCCCCGCGCTGGCGAAGGAGATGCAGAACACCCGCTCCGCCGCCGCGCTCGAACTCTGGCGCCCGCACCTCGCCGGGTCCATCGTCGCCATCGGCAACGCCCCCACCGCGCTTTTCCACCTTCTGAACATGCTGGAAGACCCCGCCTGCCCCCGCCCCGCCGCGATCATCGGCTGCCCGGTGGGCTTCGTCGGCGCCGCCGAGTCGAAGGACGCCCTGATGGCCGCCCCCCCGGTCCCCAGCCTCATTGTCCAGGGTCGCCTCGGCGGGTCCGCGATCACTGTGGCCGCCGTCAATGCGCTTGCCTCCCGGAAGGAATGATCATGGCCCCGACAACCGGCAAGGTGATCTGCGCAGGCCTCGGCCCCGGCGACCCCGAACTGATTAGCCTGAAAGCCGCCCGCGCCATCGCCGCCGCCCACCATGTCGCCTATTTCCGCAAGGCCGGGCGCGAGGGTCAGGCCCGCCGCATCGTCGAGGGGATGCTCTCCCCTTCCGCCGTCGAATACCCGATGGAATACCCGGTCACGACCGAAATCCCCTTCGACAGCCCCGAGTACACCGAGGCACTCGCCCGTTTCTACGACGACTGGGCCGACCGCCTTTCCACCCTCGCCGCGACCGAGGAGGTCCTTGTCCTCTGCGAAGGCGACCCGTTCTTCTACGGCAGCTTCATGCACCTGCACTCCCGCCTGCAGGGCCGCGTGCCGGTCGAGGTGATCCCCGGCATCACCGGCATGACCGGCTGCTGGAACGCCACCGACACCCCGATCACCTGGGGTGACGACGTGCTGACCGTCCTCATGGGCACCCTGCCTGAAGATGACCTCGTCCGCCACATGACCCAATCCGACGCGTTGGTCGTGATGAAGACCGGTCGCAACCTCCCCCGCGTCCGCCGCGCCTTGGAACGCGCCGGGCGGCTCGACAGCGCCTGGCTGGTCGAACGCGGCACCATGCCCAACCAGCGCGTCGCCCGCCTGGCCGAGGTCGAGCCGCATGACGTGCCCTATTTCGCCATCGTCCTCGTCCACGGCCACGGCCGCCGCCCGGAGATCGCCGAATGACCGGGACGCCGGATCGGGGCTGGCTTTGCATCGCGGGCCTTGGGCCGGGGGATGACCGGCTGGTCACGCCCGAGGTCACGGAAACCCTCGCCCAGGCGACCGACATCGTCGGCTACATCCCCTATGTCGCCCGCGTCGCCCCGCGCGAGGGCCTCACCCTCCACCCCTCCGACAACCGGGTGGAACTCGACCGCGCCCGCGCCGCGCTGGACATGGCCGCCGCCGGACACCGCGTCGTCGTCGTCTCCTCCGGCGACCCCGGCGTCTTCGCGATGGCCTCCGCCGTGTTCGAGGCGCTGGAGGACCGCCCCGACTGGCAGGCGCTCGACATCCGCGTATTGCCCGGCATCACCGCCATGCTCGCCGCCGCCGCCGCCGCCGGGGCGCCCCTCGGCCACGACTTCGCTTGCATCAACCTCTCCGACAACCTGAAGCCCTGGCAGGTGATCGAGACCCGCCTCCGCCACGCCGCCCGGGCCGATTTCGCGATGGCCTTCTACAACCCCCGCTCGGCCAGCCGCCCCGAAGGCTTCACCAAGGCCCTCGCCACTCTCCGCGAGGAATGCGGGCCCGACCGCCTGATCACCTTCGCCCGCGCCGTCTCCACCCCCGACCAGCGTCTCCTGACCGTCACCCTCGGCGAAGCCACCCCCGAGATGGCCGACATGCGCACTGTGGTGATTGTCGGCAATTCCGCCACCCGCCGCGTCGGGCGCTTCGTCTATTCGCCAAGGAGCGTGCGATGACTACCCCGACACCCGCCCCGAGGCTTCTGGCAAAGGCGCCTCCCCTCCCCCTCCGTGGGGAGGGGCTGGGGGAGGGGGGCTTCCCGGCGTTCGGCTCGGCCCCCACCCTCTCCCTCCCCACGAGGGGGAGGGAAGCGCTTCGTTCCAATCGCCGCGCCCCCGGCTCAACCGTCCAGCCAGCCCATCACCTCACCCACCGTCCGCGCCACCTGTCGCGATGGCACCAAAGGCCGGTCGATCAGCACCACCGGCAGCCCCAACTCCCGCGCCGCGACCAGCTTCGCCTCCGCCCCCGCGCCGCCCGCATTTTTGGCGACGATCACCTCGATCCGGTGGTCCTTGAGCAACGCCCGGTCGCCCTCCACGTCGAACGGCCCGCGCGCGATCACCGCCTCGGCCCGGGGCAGGGGCAGCGCTCCGGTCGGCGGATCGACGAGGCGCAACAGGTACTGGTGCTGCGGTGCCCCCGCGAAGGCGCTCAGGTTCTGCCGGCCGATGGCAAGGAACACCCGGCGCGGGGCCTCTCCCAGCGCCACCACCGCCCCGGCAAGATCGGGAACATGGGTCCAGTGGTCGCCCGCACCGGCCTGCCACGGCTCCCGCTCCAGCGCGATCAGGGCAACGCCCGCTTCAACGCAGGCTTCCACCGCATTCCGGCTCATCTGCGCCGCGAACGGGTGGGTCGCGTCGATCACATGGCTGATGCCCTCGGCGCGCAGGTAGCCCACCAACCCCTCCACACCGCCAAACCCGCCGACGCGGACGGGCAGGGGCTGCGCCACCGGCGCTTCGGTCCGTCCCGCATAGGAATAGACCGCCTCCACCCCGGCATCCGCCAGGGCACGGGCCATGCGGGCGGCTTCGGTGGTTCCGCCCAGAAGCAGGACGCGGGTCATGGCTGATCCCTGGCTCACGATCATCGGTCTCGGCGAAGATGGACCGGCTTCGCTGTCCCCCGCAAGCCGCGAAGCGCTCGCCGCCGCCAAGGCCGTCTTCGGCGGCCCCCGCCATCTGACGCTGGTTCAGGCGGGAGAGAAAGGCCACCCCTGGCCCATCCCCTTCGACCCGACCCCCGTCCTTGCCCACCGGGGCACACCCACGGTCGTCCTCGCCTCCGGCGATCCGTTCTGGTTCGGCGCGGGCGGCAGCCTGATGCCCCACCTCCAGCCGGGGGAATGGACCTCGCACCCCGCCCCCTCCACCTTCCAGCTCGCCGCGAACCGCCTTGGCTGGCGTCTGGAGGAGACGCTGGCCCTCGGCCTCCACGCCGCCCCCTTCGCCCGCCTGCGCCCCGTTCTCGGGAAAGGAGTCCGCGCGATCTGCACCCTGCGCGACGGGGCCGCAGTGCCGGAACTGGCGGCATGGCTGGTGGCAAACGGCCACCCCAACGCCCGCCTGACCGTCCTCGAACGCCTCGGCGGCCCGCACGAACGCATCCGCCCCATCACCGGCGAACCTCCGCAAGACATCGCCGCCCCCGTCGCCCTCGCCATCGAGGGCCGCGACCCCGGCCTGCCGCAAGCCTCGGGCCTCCCCGACGAGTTCTTCCAGCACGACGGCCAGATCACCAAACGCCCGGTCCGCGCGCTCACCCTCTCCGCGCTCGCCCCCCGCCCGGGCGAGACGCTGTGGGACATCGGCGCAGGCTCCGGCTCCATCGGCATCGAATGGCTGCTCGCCGGGGGCACAAGGGTCGAGGCGCTGGAGGCCGACCCCACCCGCGCCGCCCGCGCCCGTTCCAACGTGGAACACTTCGGCCTCAGCCACCGGCACCGTCTGACCGAGGCCCGCGCCCCCGAAGGCCTGTCCGGCCTGCCCAGCCCCGACGCCGTTTTCATCGGCGGCGGCGCCTCCGACGCGCTCCTCACTCATCTTTGGGACGTGATCCCCCCCGGCACCCGCCTCGTCATGAACGCCGTGACGCTGGAAACCGAGGCGCTGGTCCTCGACTGGTCCACCCGTCACGGCGGCCATCTCCTGAAGGTCGAGCTTTCGGAAACCACCGCCATCGGCCGCAAGCGCGGCTGGAAGGCGGCACTCCCGATCCTGCAATGGAGCGTCACCCGATGATCGTCGCGGGCTTCGGATTCCGCTCGGGCGCAACCCTCGCCGCGCTGCAAGACGCCCTCGCGCGCGCCGGGGGGCCGGACGGCGTGACGCATCTGGCCACGCTTGCCGCAAAGGCCGCTGGACTGCGACCCTTGGCGCAGATGCTGGAACTGCCGCTCGTCGCGCTGGAGCCGGACGGCTTGCGCGGCATTCCGACGCTCACCCGTTCCGAGCGGGTGCAGGCGCTCTTCGGCACCGGCTCGGTGGCCGAGGCGGCAGCCTTGGCAGTGGCGGGGCCGGGCGCGAGATTGCGTGGCTCGCGGGCGGTGTCCTCGGACGGGACGGCGACGGCAGCGATTGCGGAGGGGGCGGAATGAAGAGCCTCCGGCGGGGATATTTGGGCAAAGATGAAAGGGCAGGGGTTAGCCTCTGCATGGAGAAGCGATGACCGTTCATTTCATCGGCGCGGGGCCGGGCGCGCCGGATCTGCTGACCTTGCGCGGGCGCGACCTGATTGCCGCCGCGCCGGTCTGCCTCTACGCCGGATCGCTGGTGCCCGAGGGGGTGCTGTCGCACTGCCCGCCCGGCTGCAGGATCGTCAACACCGCCCCGCTGTCGCTGGACGAGATCATCGCCGAAATCCAGGCCGCTCATGCCGCCGGGCAGGACGTGGCGCGGCTCCACTCCGGCGACCTCTCGGTCTGGTCCGCGATGGGCGAGCAACTTCGCCGCCTGCGCGATCTTGGCATCCCCTATGATGTCACCCCCGGCGTCCCCTCCTTCGCCGCCGCCGCCGCCGCGCTGGGGGTGGAACTGACCCTCCCCGGCCTCGCCCAGTCGGTCGTCCTGACCCGCACCGAGGGCCGCGCCACCCAGATGCCCTCGCGTGAAAACCTCCCCGCCTTCGCCGCCACCGGGGCGACGCTGGCGCTGCACCTCTCGATCCACCTGATCGACAAGCTGACCGCCGAGCTGATCCCCCACTACGGCCCCGACTGCCCCGTCGCCGTGGTCTGGCGCGCCAGCTGGCCCGACCAGCGGATCATCCGGGCGACCCTTGCCACGCTGAAAGCCGCCGTCCCTGCGGAGGTGGAGCGCACCGCCCTGATCCTCGTCGGGCCCTCGCTGGCGCAGGAAGGCTTCGAGGAAAGCCGCCTCTACGCCGGCGACTACGACCGCCGCTACCGCCCCGTCGGCACCCACCCGCGCTTTCCGGGTACCGGCAGGTGACGCCGGGCCTGATCATCGCCGCCCCGGCCTCGGGCACCGGCAAGACCACGGTCATGCTGGGCCTGCTCGCCGCGCTGCGTGACCGGGGGCAGATCGTGCAGCCCTTCAAGAACGGGCCGGACTACATCGACCCCGCCTTCCACCGCGTCGCCTCGGGGCGCCCCTCGGTCAACCTCGACACCTGGGCGATGGGGCCTTCGATGCTGGCGGGGCTGGCCTCGGCAGGGCAGGGGGCCGACCTGATCCTGGCGGAGGGCTCGATGGGCCTCTTCGACGGGGTGGCGAGCAAAGGGGCCACCGGCACCGGCGCGGGGTCGGACCTTGCCGCGCTGATGGGCTGGCCGGTGGTGCTGGTGATCGACGCCTCCGGTCAGGCGCAGACGGCGGCGGCGGTGGCGCTGGGTCTGGCGCGGTTCCGGGCCGGGGTGCGGGTGGCGGGGGTGATCGTGAACCGCATCGCCAGCCCCCGGCACGAGGCGCTGGTCCGCGCGGGCATGGCCGAGGCGGGCCTGCCGGTGCTGGGCGTCCTGCCGAAGCGCGGGGCCATCGCCATGCCGGAGCGTCACCTGGGGCTGGTGCAGGCCGAGGAACAGCCCGCCCTCCAGGCGCTGATCTCCGATGCCGGTCAGCTTGTGCGCGAGAATGTCGACCTCGACGCCCTGATCGCCGCCGCTGCCAGCGACACAACCCCCGCGGCGGCGCCGAAGATCACGCCCCCCGGCCAGCGCATCGCCCTTGCCCGCGACGCGGCGTTCAGCTTCGTCTACCCGCATCTCCTGCAAGGCTGGCGCGACGCCGGGGCCGAGGTTCTGCCCTTCTCCCCCCTCGCCGACGAAGCCCCCGACCCCTCCGCCGACACCTGCTGGCTTCCCGGCGGCTACCCGGAACTGCACGGGGCGACCCTTGCCGATGCCAACCATTTCCGCGCAGGGCTCAGGGCCTTTGCCGAAACCAAGCCCGTCCACGGTGAATGCGGGGGTTACATGGCAATGGGCGAGGCGATCATCGACAAGGGTGGCATCCGTCACCCGATGGCGGGGCTCCTGGGGCTGGTGACAAGCTACGAGAAGCGGAAGATGCACCTCGGCTACCGGCTGGCGCGCCTTGCGCAGCCGATCCCCGGCCATGCCAGCGGCAGCAGCCTGAGGGGCCACGAGTTCCACTATTCCACCATCCTCACCCAGCCCGACGCCCCGCTTGCCGATGTCACCGACGCCAACGGCGACCCCGTGCCGGAGACCGGCAGCACTCGACTCCAGCCGGGGGGCGGGCTATCGACCGGCACCTTCTTCCACCTGATCGCAGGCGCGTCATGACCCGACCCTATCGCCCTGGCCCCGGAGTTTTCGAAAACTCCGGTTCGGAGCCTTCAAAGGCTCCGGTCCGATTTCTTCGAAGAAATCGGGGGCGCGCATGACCGGCTTCGTCACCTTCGTTTCCGCCGGTCCCGGCGACCCGGACCTCCTGACCGTCAAGGCGGTGAAGGCGCTCGCCGCCGCCGATGCCGTGCTCTACGACGACCTCTCCTCCGGCCCGATCCTCGCCTTGGCCAAGCCGGGGGCCGACATGGTGGGCGTGGGCAAGCGGGCGGGCCGCGCCTCGCCGAAACAGGACCATGTCAGTCGGCTCTTGGTCGATTATGCCCTGACCGGGGCGAACGTGGTGCGGCTGAAATCCGGCGACTCGGGCATCTTCGGGCGGCTGGAGGAAGAGCTGACCGCCGTCCGCGCCGCCGGGATATCTTGCGAGATCATCCCCGGCGTGACCTCTGCCGCCGCCGCTGCTGCCGCCGCCGGTATCCCGCTGACCCGCCGCCAGCAGGCGCAGCGGATCCAGTTCATCACCGCCGCCGACGTGACCGGCAACCTGCCCCCCGGCCTGAACATCCCGGCCCTGGCCGACCCGCAGGCCACCACGGTCATCTACATGGGCAAGCGCACCTTCCCGGCGCTGGCCGAGCTCCTGATCGCTGCGGGCCTCTCGCCCGACACCCCCGCGCTCCTGGCCGAGGCCGTCTCCACCCCCGAGCAATACCTGCACCGGACGACCATCGCCGGGCTGGCCCGCGACCTGGCCGAGGATCGCTCGCCCCGTCCCGGCCTGATCATCCTGGGCGCGCTGGCCGAGGGGTCGCTGTGATCGTCACCCTCTGCGCCAGCTGCGGTCTTGGCCAGGCGGGCTTCGCCGCCCCCCTGCAAGCCGCGCTGGCCACCGAGGGCCTTGCCGCACAGGTCACCACCATCGACTGCATGTCCGGCTGCACCCGCCCCTCGACCTGCGCCTTCCGCGCGCCCGGCAAGACGGCCTACCTCTTCGGCGACCTGACCGAGGCCGACCTGCCCGACCTCCTCACCTTCGCTCGTCACTACGAGGCCTCGCCCGATGGCAACCTCGCCGATGCCCGCGTGCTTGGCGGGCTACGGATGAAGGCCATCGCGCGGATTCCGGGCTGATCGGTCGCAAATCGCCGCAAGGGGACGCAAATCGCCTTGACCCGCGCGCCCGCCTGGTGGCAACTGGAAGGGCATGGTGTCCGGCAAGACGCAAAGCGTTCGGACTGAAACGGGAATGGGACGGGGCGTACCGCGAACGGCGCCTCCAACCCGACCGCCCCCGCGACTGTATGCGGAGAGCGGCTTTCCATCGGCCACTGGCCCCTCGGGCTGGGAAGGCGGAAAGCAGCCTCGACCCGCGAGTCAGGAGACCGGCCAGGCGAAGGAAACCCGAACTGCCGTCGGGTGTGACGGCAATGGAGCATATGATGAACACGACGATCTCGACCTCGACCCGCGCTTCCGAAAAGACCACCGCCCTCTTGTCCGTCCTGGGCATGCTGATGCTGGGCATGGTGATTCTGTTCGCCGCCGGTCACGCGCAGTCCGCCACCCTGCATGACGCCGCCCATGACGTGCGTCACGCGACTGGCTTCCCCTGCCACTGATCCCCTGACCAAATGATCCAACGGATGCTGACCGGCGCGCTTGTCGCCGGTTGTGCGGCATGGCTGCTTGCGGCTGTGCTGCATTTCGCTTTCGTGCAGAAGTACATCCTTCTGGGCGAGGAATATGAATCCGGGGCCGCCGTCCATTTTGGCGGCGTTGCCCCCGCAACCGGGGCTGCGGCCACCGAAACCCACAGCCACGACGCCACGACAACCGAAGAAACCCACAGCCACGACGGGGCGGAAGCCGCGCATGACCACGGCGACGGCGGCGAGGCTTCGACCCTCGCGCGCGATCTCTGGACGACCGTGTTCTTCGGCCTCGTCTACGTCGCCTATGCCCTGATCCTCGTCGCGGGCTTCGGCCTGGCCCGGATCTACGGCAAGGTGATCACCGCGCGCGAGGGCCTGATCTGGGGCATCGCGGGCTTCGCAGCCTTCCAGCTTGCCCCGGCGATGGGTCTTGCACCGGAACTGCCCGGCACGCTCGCTGCCGATCTGGGCGAGCGGCAGGTCTGGTGGTGGGGCACGGTGGCGGCGACCGCCGTCGCGCTTGGCCTTCTCGGCTATGGTCGCAGCCTCGTGACCACCGGGATTGCCGTCGTCCTCCTCGCCGCGCCGCATGTCATCGGCGCGCCGGAACTGGAGGGCTTCAGCGGTGTCGCCCCGCCCGAGGTGTCGGCGGCCTTCGCGGCGCGCGTCCTGGGTGTCGGGCTTGCGGTCTGGGCCCTGATGGGCTGGGTCGCGGGCTGGGTCTGGGCCAGGGGCGCTGACACGCCCGCCTGAACGCGATAACAGATTGCGGTCCCCTGACCGGGGGCCGCAGCATCAGGAAACCCGCGATGACCACCCTTTCCCTCATCGGCATCGGCACCGGCAACCCGGACCATGTCACCGGCCAGGCGATCCGCGCGCTGAACGGGGCCGACCTGATCCTGATCCCCCGGAAGGGAGAGGCGAAGTCCGACCTCGCCGACCTCCGCCGCCAGATCCTTGCCCAAGTGCTGACCGCCCCGGTCTTAGTGGCGGATTACGACGTGCCGCAGCGCGCCGACCAGGACGACTACCTCGGCGCGGTGAATGACTGGCACGACGCCATCGCCAAGGCCTGGGCCGAGACCATCGCCGCCCACCGACCCGGCGCGGCAAATGTCGCGCTGATGGTTTGGGGCGACCCCTCGCTCTACGACAGCACGCTGCGCATCGCCGCCCGCCTGCCCGGCCTGACGGTCAAGGTCATCCCCGGCATCACCAGCCTGCAGGCCCTGACCGCAGCCCATGCCATCCCGCTGAACACCCTCGCCGCGCCCGTGACGATCACCACCGGGCGGCAGCTCCGCGACCACGGCTGGCCCCCGGGGGCAACGACGCTCGCCGTCATGCTGGACAAGGGCGGGGCCTTCACCGTCCTGCCGCCGGATACCCAAATCTGGTGGGGCGCCTATGTCGGCATGCCCGAAGAGACGCTGATCCACGGCCCCCTCGCCGTGGTGTCCGATGAAATCCTCGCCACCCGCGCGAAGCTTCGGGCCGAGCACGGCTGGATCATGGACATCTACCTGCTCCGCCGGGGCGGCGATGACTGACCTGATCGCCCGCGCGCTGCCGGTCTACGGGCTGGACGCCGATACCCCGCTGACCCTCCTCAACCGCTCGGAAAACGAGACCTGGCGGGCGGGGCCGCTGGTCCTGCGCCTGCACCGCCAAGGCTACCATACCAGGCCCGAGATCGCCTCCGAACTCGCCTGGCTTTCCGCGCTGCAAGACCTGCCCGGTCTGAACTGTGTCCGTCCGATCCCCGGCGCGCAGGGCCTTGTCACCGAACTGGACGGCCGCTTCCTCGTCGCCTTCGCTCCCATCGCGGGACAGGAACTGCAACCCGGCGACGACCTCGCCCGCTGGTTCGCGCCCCTGGGCGAGATCACTGCGCGGCTTCACCTCCAGTCACGCCAGTGGACTCCGCCGCAAGGCTTCACCCGCAAGCGCTGGGACGTGGAGACGATCCTCGGCCCCGATCCGCATTGGGGCCATTGGCGGCAGGCGCAGGGCCTCGACCCCGAAGGCGAGACGCTGCTGGCCCGCGCGACGGATGCCCTCGCGACCAGGCTGCATGCCTACGGCACCAGCCCCGAAACCTTCGGCCTGATCCACGCCGACCTCCGCCTTGCCAACCTGATGGTCGACGGCGACAGGCTCACCGCCATCGACTTCGACGATTGCGGGCTCGGTTGGTGGGCCTACGACCTCGCCGCCGCTTTGTCCTTCTACGAGACCGACCCGCGCCTGCCCGACCTCATCGCCCGCTGGTGCGAGGGTTACGCCCGCATCGCCCCCCTGCGCCCCGAAGACCGCGCGATGATCCCGGCGCTGATCCTGCTGCGCCGGGTGCTGCTGACCGCCTGGCTTGCCACCCGGGCCGACAGCGACACCGCCCAAGGCCTCGGCGGACCGGTCTATACCGAAGGCACCCTCGATCTGGCCGACCGCTATCTGACCGACGGCCTTATCGCGTTCCGCCCGTAAGTCTAAAAATTTTCTAGAAAATTTTTAGACTTCTCTCATTCCTTCAACAACAATCCCAAAGCCAGCACCGTCAGCGCTACCCCCACCAGCACCAGCCCCGGCGGGACGGCACCATGCAGGATGATCTCCCACAGGATCACCCAGCTTGGCACCAGATAGGTATAGGCCATCACTTTCGCCGCAGGCAGCCGCAGGGAGGCGTATTGCAAGAGAACGAAGGTCAGCGCGCTCGCCGCCACCGCCGTATAGACGAGCGTCACCCAGACCACTCCCGGCAACGCCGCCCAGTCCGTTGCCAGCATGGCGGGCCAGGCATACAAAGCCAGCAGCACCGTCCCCGCGACCATCATCCCGAAGGTGAAGACCACCGCCGGTTCGCCCCGGTTCAGCTTGCGCACCAGTGGCGCATAGGCCGCATGCGCCACGCAGCCGACGAAATAGATCACCTCGCCCCGCCCGATCGCCATCGCCCTCAGCGCCTGCAGATCGGCCCGGAAGATCACCCACAGCGCGCCCAGGCCCCCGATCCCCAGCGCCACGGCCATCCGCCCGGTCAGCCTCTGCCGCAGGAACAGCCAGCCGAAGCCCGCCGCCATCAGCGGAGTCAGCGTGAACACCGCCGCCGCCGACACCGGGGGCGCGGTCTTCAGCCCCTCGAACATCAGCACGAAATAGGCGCCCAGAAGCCCGCCCAGCACCAGATAGCGCCAGGGCGCCGCCCAGGCGCTGCGGGGGATGCCCGTGGTCATGACCGCCGCCGCGCCGACCAGCACCCCCGCCAGCACGAAGCGCGCCACCGACAGCGCGCCGGGGTCGATATGCGGCGCGGCCAGCACCCCCAGCGAGAACGACCCCGCCACCAGCGCCGAAAACGCCAGCATCGCCAGATGCCCGCGCGCGGGCTGCGACAGGCCGGACAGCATCAGGTGCAGAACTTCCAGCCCTTCGCCGCGTCCTTCAGATGCGCCAGGAAGGCCTGCACCTTCCGCGTCCGGTGCAGGTCGACATGGGTGACGATCCGCAGCTCGGATTCCCATTCGGGCCGGGGCGGCAAGACCTCGACCAGACTGTCGTCGCCCGAAGCCCGGAAGCTCATCATGAAGCCGATGCCCGCCCCCTGCCGCACCGCCTGGTCCAGCGCGGCGGTCTCGGTTGCGGCATAGGCGATCTGGTCGGGATGCACCGTGGCCCGCAGCCAGCGGTGGAAGGGGGCCCGCGTCACCTCGGCATCGGTGCAGACGAAGCGGTGCCCTGCGAACTCGGCCTCGGAGGCGGGCTTGCCGAAACGCTCGACATAGGACCGTGCGGCATAGAGGCCAGCCTTGATCCGCACCAGCGGCTGCACCACGTTGTCCGGCTCCTCCGGCCCGTTCCCCGCGCGGATCGCCACATGCGCTTCGCCATAGTCCAGCCGGAACACCCGCATGTCGGTCAGGAACCGCACCCGGACCTCGGGGAACCTCTCCTGAAAGCTCACCATCACCGGCGTCAGCAGGTCCGCGATCCCGGCGATGGACGTGACCACCAGCTCGCCCGAGACCGTCTCGCCCTGGCCCTTGATCCGGCTGACGAGGTGGGCGAACTGCTCTTCCGTCGTCTGCGCCACCGCCAGCAGGTCGCGGCCCGATTCCGTCGGCGTATAACCCCGCGCGTGGCGCTGGAAGAGCTTGACCCCCAGCCGCTTCTCCAGCGCGTCGATGTGCCGGATCACGGTCGCATGATGCACCCCCAGCACTTCCGCCGCGCCCGAGACGGTGCCCAGCCGCGCCACCTGGAAGGCCGTGCGGATTTCGTCCCAGTTCTCCATGCCCGGCCCTTTCCACTGTGCGGGGATGCACAGGAAACCCTGCAATCCGGCGCGACACAAGGGGGAAAACCGGGGATTTCCCGGCCTTTGCTGCGACCGACTTCCTTGACAGGGTCGCGATGCCCGGTCCTTCTGGAACCGGAAGCAGCAACGAGGCGCGCGTGTTCGATCATCGGCCCATCTACGGGCATATCCGGTTCTCTTTCTACGGCTTCACCGACACCCGTCTGAAGCCCGACCCCGACGACAAGGCGCTGGCCGAGCTTTACGACGAGACGCGGATGGCGCGGCGGTTCTTCCTGTTCGAGAACCTGACGCTGCCCAGCCTGATCGCCCAGACCGACCGCGACTTCACCACCGTCCTGATGTCGTCCGACGTGATGCCCGACCGGTTCAAGGAGCGGCTGGTCGCACTGGCATCGCGGCTTCCCGGCGCTATCGTGGAGTTTTCGCCCACACGCCGGGGCGACCTGGCCTTTCGCAAGGTCATGGCAGACTCGCTCGCCCCGCGGATGCGGGGGACCGCTATCCATTTCCGGCTCGATGACGATGACGCCCTTGCCATGTCCTATATCGCCCGGCTCCGGCAGGTCTCGCAGACCCTGCCGCCCAGCACCCATATCTCGTTTCCCTCCGGTATCATGCTGTTCCCGTCCGGCCGAGAGGAGCCTTTGGGCGCATCCATGCCGCATCAACGTTTCCTGACCGCAATCGGTCTGGCGACGGTGAACAGCGCGAAGTTCACCAAGAACCCGTTCCAGATGATGCACAGCAATGTCTGGACCCGCTGGCCCGTGATCTCGGACCCAAGCTTCCCCGCCTTCATCCGCACCCAGCATTTCGCCAATGACACGGCGGCAAAGCAGGACCGGATCATCTCTGGCCTCCAGCGGGAGAGGTTCAGCCGCCGCGCCGGTCGCTACACCGCGCAGGTCGAAGCGATGCTCGCACGGCATTTCCCCTTCATCACACGCGAACGGCTGGATGGTCTGCTCGGCGAGTGTCAGGCGATCCGGGGCATGGCCGACCTGCCGCCCGTCTGATCTGCCCCTCCCGCTTGACTCGCGCCTCACGCAGGCGTAATCCCCGCCGCAATTCCCCGGAGGCATGCGCTTCCGGTCCCTTGGGCATTTCCCGGGATCGCCATCCGTCAGCGCGTCTGCGCCCACGGGTGCCCTTCCGCTTTGCACCTGGGTTTCGCCGCCCCATATCGGGGCGAACAGGACTGAAAGGGTGACGCGATGTTCGAAAGCCTCTCCGAACGCCTTGGCGGCGTCTTCGACCGCCTGACCAAACAGGGCGCCCTGACCGAGGCCGATGTCGTCACCGCGCTGCGCGAGGTCCGTGTCGCGCTGCTGGAAGCCGACGTTTCGCTGCCCGTCGCCCGCGACTTCATCAAGCGCGTCACCGAAAAGGCCACCGGCTCTGCCGTCACCAAGTCGATCACCCCCGGCCAGATGGTGGTGAAGATCGTCCATGACGAACTGATCCGCGTCCTCTCGGGCGACGGCCCTGCCGAGGCCTTGAAGATCGACAACCCGCCCGCGACGATCCTGATGGTCGGCTTGCAGGGTTCGGGCAAGACCACAACCACCGCCAAGCTGGCGAAGCGGCTGAAGGAAAAGAACGGCAAGAAGGTCCTGCTGGCGTCCCTCGACACCAACCGCCCGGCGGCGATGGAGCAGCTGGCGATCCTCGGGACGCAAATCGGCGTCGACTCGCTGCCCATCGTCAAGGGCGAAACCGCCGTCCAGATCGCCAAACGGGCGAAGACGCAGGCGAACCTCGGCGGCTATGACGTCGTCTTCCTCGACACCGCCGGACGCCTGCACATCGACGAAGTCCTGATGGACGAGGTGCAATCCGTCCGCGACATCGCCCAGCCGCGCGAAACCCTGCTGGTGGTCGACGGCCTCACCGGCCAGGACGCCGTCAACGTCGCCACCGAATTCGACGGCAAGGTCGGCATCTCGGGCGTCGTCCTGACCCGGATGGACGGCGACGGTCGTGGCGGCGCGGCGCTGTCGATGCGCGCGATCACCGGCAAGCCGATCCGGTTCGTCGGCCTTGGCGAGAAGATGGACGCCATCGAGCCTTTCGAGGCCGAGCGCGTCGCGGGCCGCATCCTTGGCATGGGCGACATCGTCGCGCTCGTCGAAAAGGCGCAGGAGACGTTCGAGGCCGAACAGGCCGAACGCATGGCCAAGCGCTTCGCCAAAGGGTTGTTCAACATGAACGACCTGAAGATGCAGCTCGACCAGATGCTGAAGATGGGCGGGATGCAAAGCCTGATGGGCATGATGCCCGGCATGGGCAAGATGGCGGGCCAGGCCGAGGCCGCGGGCATCAACGACAAGATGCTGCACCACCAGATCGCGCTGATCAATTCGATGACCAGGAAGGAACGCGCGAACCCCGACCTCCTCGCCGCCAGCCGCAAGAAGCGCATCGCCCAAGGGGCGGGCCTCGACGTCGCCGATCTCAACCGCCTGCTGAAGCAGCACAAGCAGATGGCGGACATGATGAAGAAGATGGGCAAGGGCGGGATGATGAAGCAGCTCGTCAAGCAGTTCCTCGGCAAGGGCGGGATGCCCGACCCGTCGAAGATGTCGCCCGAACAGCTGGCCGAGATGGCCAAGGGCATGAGCCAGGGCGGTGGCATAGGCGGTGGCCTGCCCCCCGGCCTCGGCGGCCTGCCGCGCGGAATCACCCTGCCTGCGGGTCTTTCCGGGCTGATGCGGAAGAAGTGATGCCCGCCACCGCGCAACAGATCGACCTGACGATCCCGGTCCTCCAGACCGAACGTCTGGTGCTGCGCGCGCCACAGTCATCCGATTTCGATGCGATCGCCACCTTCTACGCCGATGCCGACCGCTCCTGGGGCTTTGGCGGCCCACAGAACCGGAACGAGGCATGGCGCTGGTTCGCCAGCCTGCTTGGCCATTGGGCCTTGCGCGGCTTCGGTTTCTGGATGGTCGACACCCGCGAGGGCCAGACGGTCGGCATGGTGGGCCTCTGGGAACCGGAAGGCTGGCCCGAGCCGGAACTGGGCTGGGTCATGTTCGCCAACGGCGAGGGCAAGGGCTACGCTTTCGAGGCCGCAATGGCCGTCCGTGACCACGCCTACCGCAACATGGGCTTCCGGACGCTCTCCTCGAACATCTTTCCGGGGAACCAGCGCTCGGTCGCCCTCGCCGAACGCATGGGCGCATGGAAAGAGCGGGAATATCAGAACGTCACGCATGGCACCGAAATGGTCTACCGCCATCCGGGGCCGGAGGCTGTGGCATGACCTACGCCTTCACCCTTCCCATCCCCACCCTGACCACCAACCGCCTGATCCTCCGCGAGCCGCGCGAGGCGGATTTCCCGGCCATGCTCGCCTTCAACGACAGCCCCCGCGCGGCTTTCGTCGGCGGTGGGCGCGACCGGCAATGGATCTGGCGCGGGCTTCTCGCCAACATTGGCCACTGGGCGCTGCGCGGGCACGGCTTCTTCTCGGTCGACACCCACGCGGGCGATTTCGTCGGGCGGATCGGCGTCATCTTCCACGATGGCTGGGACGAACCGGAACTCGGCTGGCACCTTTTCGACGGGTTCGAGGGGCAGGGCTACGGCGTCGAAGCCGCCCGCGCCGCCAAGGCCGACTATCACGCCCGCATCAGCCCCGCGCCGCTGATCAGCTACATCGACCCGGCCAACCCGAAGTCCGAGGCGCTGGCGAAACGCCTTGGCGCCGCGCCGGAACGGCAGGCGGTGTTCTTCGACAAGACGATCAACGTCTGGCGCCACGCCGGGCCGACCGACGCCAAGCAGACGACCGGAAGAGGGGCCTGATGGACACCGCCACGCATGCTGCCACCTTGCTGAAGGACCACCGCGAGTCGATCGACCGGCTGGACGCGATCCTTGTCTTCACGCTTGCCGAACGGTTCAAGCACACCCAGGCCGTGGGGAAACTCAAGGCCGAACACGCCCTTCCGCCGTCGGACCCGGCGCGCGAAGCACGGCAGATCGACCGGTTGCAGCGTCTGGCCGTCGAGGCCGACCTCGACCCGGAATTTGCCCGGAAATTCCTGAACTTCATCATCAGCGAAGTGATCAGGCACCACGAGAAACTGCAAGAATGACAACCCCGTAGGGTGTGCCACGGCGCACCTTCGACATAAAACCAAGGAGACTACAAAATGGCTATGAAAATCCGTCTCGCGCGCGGTGGTTCCAAGAAGCGCCCGTTCTATTCCATCGTCGCCACCGATTCGCGCATGCCGCGCGACGGCCGCTTCCTGGAAAAGCTCGGCACCTACAACCCGCTTCTCGCCAAGGATGACGAAAAGCGCGTCGTGATGAACATGGAGCGCGTGCAGCACTGGCTGTCGCAGGGTGCCCAGCCGACCGACCGCGTCGCCCGCTTCCTGGAAGCCGCCGGCGCCCGCCCGAAGGCCGCCCGCAACAACCCGAAGACCGGCACCCCCGGCAAGGCGATGGCCGAGCGCGCCGCCAAGAAGGCCGCCCGCGCCGCCGAACCGGCCGCCGAGTGACCCTGTGACGCCCGGCCAGTTCAGCCCCGAATTCCGGGAGGAGCTGGCCGCGCTCATGCGGTGGCGGCGCGACGTGCGCCGCTTCCGCACCGACCCCGTGCCCGAAGACCTTCTGGCGCATGCCTTGCGGGCCTTCACGCTGGCCCCCTCGGTCGGCCTCAGCGAACCCTGGCGTGTCCTGAGGATCGAAAACCCCGATCGCCGCGCCGCCTGCCTTGCCAATTTCCGCGACTGCAATGCCGAAGCCCTGAGCGGTTTTGCAGACGACCGCGCCGCAACCTACAGTCGGCTGAAACTCTCCGGCATGGCCGAAGCCCCGGTCCACCTGGCGGTCTTCTGCGACGATGCCACGCCCAAGGGCCACGGCCTCGGCGCCGCGACCATGCCCGAAACCCGCGCCTACTCCGTCGTCGGCGCCATCACCCATCTCTGGCTTGCGCTTCGCGCCGGAGGCCTTGGCCTCGGCTGGGTCTCGATCCTTGACCATGCCCGGCTGAACCGCGACCTTGACGTTCCCGACGGCTGGCGTTTCATCGGCTATCTCTGCATCGGCTGGCCGGAGAAGGAGGATACCGTGCCCGAACTGGAACGCGCCGGATGGGAAAGCCGCTCCCCCGCCCTGCATCTGGAGACCCGCTGATGTCCGACCTGATCTGCATCGGTGCCATTGCCGGGTCCTTCGGCGTCAATGGCGAGGTCCGGCTGAAAAGCTTCTGCTCGGAGCCGACCGACATCGGCACCTACGGACCGCTATCGACCGAAGACGGCAGTCGCAGCTTCCAGATCACCCTGACCCGCCCCGTCGCAGGCGGCCTCGGAGCGCGGATCGAGGGAGTGAAAACCAAGGAACAGGCCGACGCCCTGCGCGGCACCAGCCTCTATGTCCCGCGCGACCGGCTGCCCTCGCTTCCCGATGACGAGTTCTACCACGCCGACCTGATCGGCCTCTCGGCCTTCGACACCGGGGGAGAGCTGATCGGCAAGGTGACGGCGATCTACAATCACGGGGCGGGTGATATCGTCGAAATATCGCCCAACCGTCATAAATCGGCCCTGCTTTTGCCCTTTACCACAGCAATCGTGCCCAATGTCGACCTGACGGCGGGCCGGATCGTTGTGAACCTGCCGGACGTTTCCGACGAATAGCCGCTCCTCGGGCTCCGGGGCGCGGGCCTTGGACAGAGAGGGGGGATCATGCTGACGCGCATGCGCCTTGTGAAGGGGGCCGCCGCACTCCTGTATATCGGGCCGCTGATCGCCGGGCTCTGCGGCTTCGGCTGGCACATGCTCGCCCCGTTCGTCGCGATCTTCGTGGTCTGGCTGATGGTGCTGCGCCCCGAGCAATGGCCGACAAGCCCCGGCGAATGGCTGACAGGGCCGGCCTGGCTGGCCGCATTGGCCCAGATCCTGTCGCAGGTCCTGCTGGTCGGCGTCCTTTTCGGCATCGGGCGCGGGTTGGGCGGGCTGGCCAACATCGGCGCACTCGTCGTCGACCCGATCCTGCCGCTGGCCGTCTCCTTCCTGTCGATTCCCCTTTGCCGGATGCTCTGGGATGCGAAGGAAGCCGCAGCCCAAGGCTATTTCCTGGATGACGAGGCGGCTTTCGCCCATGCCGACAACGCCGTGGGGCAGGCAGCGATGGCCGTCATTCCGCTTCTCAACCTTCCCGACACCGCGCCCGACGCCCAGGTCACCCAGGCGGTTGCCGCCGCGCTGGACGTTCCTGCCTCCGACCTGCGGCTTGATGCGGTGACGGCGGCGCTGGCGCATCCCGACCGCAGCCATGCCGCCCTTCGCCGTGCCCTGGTGCTCTGGGCGACCGAGCCCGAGATCGTCGCCCCCGGCCATGTCCCCCACAGCATGGCCAATGCCTTCAGCATCGCGGGCGGCAATCTCGACCTTCTTCGCCTCTATGTCCCCCGCGCCCTGGCGCTGATCGCCGCCTTCCCGAACCGCGCCGCCGACTTTCCGCCACCCGCAAGGCTGATCGACGCCGCCGGTGCCGACCCCGACCCCGATTCGGACCTTCCCGCCCACCTGCAGGCCGACCTCAGCGACGGCCTGCGCGCCCTGGCCCGTTCGGTCGAGGCGGCGCTTGGCGGGCCGGTCCGACCTCTGGCAGCACCCGATCCGGCGCCCGTCGTCACGACAACCCACCGCACCGCCTGAGCCGGGGCTTTCCGCAGCCCCGCTTCTGCGCTACTCCCGGCCCATGTCCGACCCCGATGACAAACCGAAAAGCCACGGGCGCCTGCAAATCCGCGCCAGCGTGAAACCCCGCGACCTGATGGAGGAGCCGCGCCTGGTGAAGGGCGCCTTCGTTGCCAAGGTCATCACGCTTTTCCCCGACGCCTTCCCCGGCACGCTGGGCCTCTCGCTCACCGGCAAGGCGCTGGACCTCGGGCTCTGGCACCTTGACCCGATCGACCTGCGCCCCTTCGGCGAGGGCAAGCACAGGAACGTCGACGACACCCCCGCCGGGGGCGGTGCGGGCATGGTCCTGCGCCCCGACGTGGTCGACGCCGCCTTCCGCCACGCGCGCGAGGGCACTCCGGTCGACCGCGCCCGCTGGCCGGTCGTCTACCTTTCGCCGCGTGGGGCACCCTTTTCGCAAGGAACTGCCCGCCGCTTCGCCGCCGCCGAAGGCATCACCCTCCTTTGCGGCCGCTTCGAAGGGGTGGACCAGCGCGTGCTGGATCACCACCAGGTCGAGGAAATCAGCCTTGGCGACTTCGTCCTGACCGGCGGCGAGATCGCCGCGCAGGCGTTGCTCGATGCCACCGTCCGTCTCCTCCCCGGCGTCCTCGGCAATGCCGCCTCGACCGAGGAGGAAAGCTTCTCCGACGGGCTTCTGGAACACCCGCAGTACACCCGCCCCGCGACGTGGGAGGGGCAGGACATCCCTGCCGTGCTGCAATCCGGCAACCATGCGGAAATCGCCAGATGGCGCCGCGAAAGGTCCGAGGACCTGACCCGCACCCGCAGGCCGGACCTGTGGGAGAAACGGGGCCGCTGACCGCCCCGCCCCTTGACCGGCCCCCCCCTTCCGCCTATACGCGCCCGGTCCGGGGCGTTCAGCCCAACGGACCCGATTCCCTTTGCCTGCCTGCCTTCTTCCGCAGGGTCATCGCACGGGGCGCGGACCACACATAGGCAGGCGCCACCTGCGGCGGGCTTCTTGATCACTCAAGGGGGACCCGGACGAAGACCGGAAGCTCTGGCGCGGCATCACATCTGCGGAACATACCGCAGGCAAAACTGGAGACCAGCGCATGAACCTCATCGCGCAGATCGAGGCGGAGCAGATTGCCGCCCTCGGCAAGACCATCCCGGATTTCAAGGCCGGCGACACCATCCGCGTCGGCTACAAGGTGACCGAAGGCACCCGCTCGCGCGTGCAGGCCTATGAAGGCGTCTGCAT
The DNA here is from genome assembly GCF_041911175.1 of Tabrizicola sp. Lineage (GTDB taxonomy): Bacteria > Pseudomonadota > Alphaproteobacteria > Rhodobacterales > Rhodobacteraceae > Tabrizicola. The sequence goes on along the minus strand of NZ_JAYRPN010000107.1, from coordinate 37,271 downwards.
CGGCCGCAAGGGCGGGGCGACCATCGCCGCCTCCTTCACCGTCCGCAAGATTTCCTTCGGCGAAGGCGTGGAGCGCGTGTTCCCGCTCTACTCGACCAACATCGATTCCATCGAGGTCGTGCGCCGCGGCAAGGTCCGTCGCGCCAAGCTCTACTACCTGCGCTCGCGCCGCGGCAAATCGGCCCGGATCGCCGAAGTCACCAACTACAAAGAAAAAGCCGAGTAAGGAGCGGGACGATGAAAGCCGAAATTCACCCCGATTACCACACGATCACCGTCAAGATGACCGACGGCTCGACCTATACGACGCGCTCGACCTGGGGCAAGGACGGCGACACCCTGTCGCTCGACATCGACCCGCTGGCGCACCCGGCCTGGACCGGCCAGCAGGCCAAGCTCCTGGACACCGGCGGTCGCGTGTCGAAGTTCAAGAACAAATACGCGGGCCTCGGGTTCTGATCCCGACCGCTGCATCGAACAGGGGGCGTGCCGAAAGGTGCGCCCCTTCTTCATTGCCGACGCCAGCCACCGGAGTTTTCAAAAACTCCGGACCGGAGCCTTTGAAGGCTCCGAACCGATTTCTTCGAAGAAATCGCTCCCTGCCCCTCGGCGGAATCCCGCTTCCCCCTGCCCAAGTCCCCGCATAAGAAAGCGCCGGGACAGGAACAGGGGCCAGCATGGCGCGGATCATCGTCGTCGGGAACGAGAAGGGCGGCTCGGGCAAGTCGACCACCTGCATGCATGTGGCCACCGCGCTGGCCCGGCTTGGCCACCGGGTCGGCGCACTGGACCTTGATCTCCGCCAGCGGTCGTTCGGGCGCTATATCGAGAACCGCCGCGCCTACCTGGCCCAGGCGGGCCTCAACCTGCCTACCCCCGACTATCGCAGCCTGCCCGAAATCGACCCGGCCGCACTGTCTGTGGGCGAGAATGCCCAGGACCAGCGCCTGACCCGCGCCATCGAGGCGATGGACGGCGAGATGGACTATATCGTGATCGACTGCCCCGGCAGCCACACGCGCCTCAGCCAGGTGGCGCATACCCTTGCCGACACCCTGATCACGCCCCTGAACGACAGTTTCGTCGACTTCGACCTGCTGGCGCGGATGGACGGGCTGACCGGAAAGATCAAGGGGCCGTCGATCTACTCCGAAATGGTCTGGGCCGCGCGGCAGACCCGGGCGCAGGCGGGGCTGCAGCCGATCGACTGGATCGTCGTCCGTAACCGGCTTGGCGCGCAGCAGATGCACAACAAGAAGAAGGTCGGCGCCGCACTGGAGGAACTCTCGCGCCGCATCGGCTTTCGCGTGCTGAACGGGTTCTCCGAGCGGGTGATCTTCCGCGAGCTGTTCCCGCGCGGCCTGACTTTGCTGGATCTCAAGGATACCGGGGTCGATCAGCTGAACCTGTCGAACATCGCCGCCCGGCAGGAACTGCGCGACCTGATGGCCGGGCTCAGACTTCCGTCTCTGGTGGTCGGCTTCTGAACACCGGCCCGCCCAGCCCGGCGTGGTTCACCACCCGGGTCCGGGTCACCTTCTTCAGACGCTTCTCGAAAGGCTCGTCCACCGCATCTTTCCGGACGCGGCCAAGCCCCATCTTCTTCAGCAGCATGATCGTCTTTTTCATTGCGGGCGTCCTTTCGGCCATGCCCCCTTGTCCGGGTGAAGCGCGGCAGGACTAAGGCAGGCGAGGGCAAATGCTGGGTCCGGTTTGCGCTCATTTGGCGACAATCCGTGTCCATTTCCGCCACACAATTTAAGCGAGAATTAATCGAGATCTGGTCGCCTACATCTGGCGTGCGGCAAGCCATCCCGCCCAGGCCTGCTTCGACCCGGCGAAGACGTTGATATCCACCCGCCCCGCGATGCCCGGCACCAGCCCGGTCGAGGTATATTGCCAGAAACTCCAGGAATTCCCGTCATAGGCCCCGTGCGGATGGTCGGCGACCGAGCGTAGCCAGAACTCCACCCCCTGCAGCCGCCACAGCTCGGTGTCCTGGAAGAAATCGACCGTGGTATAGATCATCGGCCGCTGGCCATAGTGCCGCTCCAGGATGTCCAGGAAGATGCGCGCCTCTTCCCGGATCACCGCCCCGTCGCGGCGGATCGTGCAGGTCGGGCTGGTCGGCGTCCATTCCATGTCGAGGACCGGGGGCAGGGCGCCCGGCGTGCGCGGCACATGCTTGATGAACCAGCGCGCCTGCTCTGCCGCCGGGCGGCAGCGGTAGAAGAAATGATAGGCCCCGCGCATCACCCCGGCCCGGCCCGCGCCGCGCCAGTGGTCCTCGAACATCGGGTCCACCCGGTCGCCGCCCTCCGTCGCCTTGATGAAGGCGAAGTTCACCCCGTTGGCCCGGGCAGCGCTCCAGTCCACGCTGGTCTGGAACCGCGACAGGTCGATGCCATGCACCGGATAGCGGTCGGGCGACCGCCCCGGCCAGTCGGTCGGGTCGCTGTCGTCGAAGTTGCTGCTGATCACAGTGACTTCGCCGGAACCAACGGGCACGGCCTCGCGCTTCGCGCCGCCACAGGCGGACAGCACAAGCAGGGCAACAAGGGAAATCTGGCGCAACATGGGCCGATGCTGCCGCGCCCCGCGTTCCCTGTCACGCGGGATTTTCGACCCTCGGCGGAAACCCCGTCACGACGCCTTCGACGCCAGTTCGTCCCAGCAGGCCAGCGCGTGACCGGCATACATCAGGCCCGGCCCGCCGCCCATCTGGATCGCCATCGCCAGCACATCGCCCAGTTCCTCGCGGCTGGCCCCGGCCTTCATCAGCGCCTCGACGTGAAAGTTGATGCAGGGCTCGCAACGCAGGATCACGGACATGCCAAGCGCGACGAATTCCTTCTCCTTCACCCCCAGCGGGCCGTTTTCCTTGACCCCCTTCGACAGCGCGCCAAAGCCCTTCGCGGCCTCGGGCACCAGCGCGTTCAGGGCGCGCAACTCCTTGCGCATCGCGGAAATCTTGTCGGCATAGGGCGTCTCGGACATCAGGGCCTCCTTCGTTCCGCCCCCCATGCCACGGTCAGCCCCGGCTTGCGTTGACCTGCGTCAACCGAAGCGGGCAGGCGCCAGCTGCGCGACCAGTCCTGCGTCCAGTTCCGGCGCACGCCCCCCGATCAGGTCCGCCGCCAGCCGGCTCGCCGCCGCGCTGGTCTGGAACCCGTAGCCACCCTGTCCCGCCAGCCAGAAGAACGACGGCTCCCGCACATCCGGCCCGATCACCAGCACCCGATCGGGCGCAAAAGTCCGCAGCCCCGCCCAGTTCGAGATCAGCCGCGTCACCGGCTCCGTCACCATCTCCTCATACCGCGCCAGCCCCTCGGCCAGCACCATGTCGTCGGCCCAGGCGTCATGCGGCTCCATCAGGTCCTCCTCGGCCGGAGAGACGATCAGCGCCCCTGCGTCGGGCTTGGCATACCAGTCCTCGCCCGGCCCGAAGAGCATCGGCCACTTGCTCACGTCATGCCCACCCGGCGCCGGGATCCGCGCCATCGACCGCCGGTACGGCGTGAACCCCAGCGGCTTGACCCCTGCCATGACGGCCACCTGGTCCACCCAGGCCCCCGCCGCGTTCACCACCATCCGCGCGGTGAACGACCCCGCCGTGCTGTCGACGCGCCAGCCCGCGCCCTCCTTCGCCACCGCCGTCACCCGCGCCTTGGTCAGCACCTTCGCACCGCGCCCCCTGGCCTCGCGCGCGAAGCCCTGCACCAGCAGGTCGGTGTCCACATCCTCGGCATGGCCCGCATAGCCCGCCATCGCCACCGTCTCCGGATTCAGGATCGGCACGATCCCCCGCGCCTCCTCCACGCTGATCCGGTCGAAGGCCATGACCTCCAGGTCATGCTCGAAGGCCTCAACCCCATCCGCCTTGCCCACCAGCAGCAGGCCCCGCGGCGACAATACCCCCGGCACCGAGCGGAAATAGGCTTCCGAGGCCATCGACAGCCCCACCACCGCAGGCGCGCCATAGCGCGGCTCGAACAGTGCCGCCGACCGGCCCGAGGCATGGTGCGCCAGCGCCTCTTCCGCCTCCAGCACGATGACCTGTCCCAGCTCCGACATCCGCGCCGCCGCCGAGATCCCGGCAATCCCCCCGCCGATGATCAGAAAATCCGCGTCCATTTCCAGCCTCCCGCAACGGAAAGGGGCACGGGAAACCCCATGCCCCTTCCTCTTGGCTCAAATACTCAACTTCACCGGGGGCCGAAACCCCCAGTCCGTCAGGATCAGTGGGGAATGTCGCCCTTGATGCCTTCGACGAAGAAGTTCATCCCCAGAAGGTCGCCGTCCGGTGCCGTCGCACCCTCGGCCAGCCAGTCCGACCCGTCCTGCTTCTTCAGCGGCCCGGTGAACGGATGCACCGTGCCCGCCGCGATATCGTCGCGCAGCTTCTCGGCCTCGGCCTTGATCTCGGCAGGAACCGCATCGGTGATCTCGCCGATCATCACTTCGCCGCCCTTGATGCCCGCCCAGGTGTCAGCCTGCGCATAGGTCCCGTCCAACAGCGCCTGCACCCGCTCGATGTAGTAGGGGCCCCAGTTGTCGACGACCGAGCTGACGCGCGGGCTGGGCTTGTATTCCGCCATATCCGAGGCCTGGCCGAAGCCGATCACCTTGCCGCCAGTCTTCGCGGCCTCGGCCAGCACGGCGGTGGAATCGGTGTGCGAGGCGATCACGTCGACGCCCTGGTCGATCAGCGCCTTAGCGGCATCGGCTTCCTTCGCCGGGTCGAACCAGGTGAAGGCCCAGACGACCGAAAGCTCGACGTTCGGGTTCACCTTCTTGGCGGCAAGGTAGTAGCTGTTGATCCCCATGATCACCTCGGGGATCGGGAAGGACCCGATGTAGCCGATCTTGTTCGACTTGGTCATCCGGCCCGCGAGCAGCCCTTCCACCGCACGGCCTTCGTAGAAGCGCGCGTTGTAGGTCGACACGTTGGCGCTGTCGCGCTTGAAGCCGGTCGCATGTTCGAACTTCACGTCCGGGAACTTGGCCGCCACCGCGTTGGTCGCATCCATGTAGCCGAACGAGGTGGTGAAGATGATGTTGCAGCCGCCCAAAGCCATCTGGGTCAGCACCCGCTCGGCATCCGCGCCTTCCGGCACGCTTTCCTGATACTGGATCTCGACCTTGTCGCCGAACTTCTCCTGCACCGCCAGCGCACCCTGGTGGTGCTGGAAGGTCCAGCCGCCGTCGCCGATCGGGCCGACATAGACGAAGCAGGCCTTCACATGCTCCATCCCCTGCGCGAAGGCCCCCGAGGCCAGCATCAGCCCCATCGCCGCACTTGCCAGCAGATTTCTACGTTTCATATCGTTACTCCCGTTGGTGGCAAGGCTTGCTGCCCTGCGGTTATAAGCCTCAGCGCGAGGCGTGGAAATTCTGACCCAGCGCGGCCGGAGCCCCGCTGGCCTTGCCCTTGCGTCCCGCCGACATGATGACCAGCACAAGGATGGTTATCAGATAGGGAGCCATCGACAAGTACTCGACCGGAATGCCAGACCCCGCGACCTGCAGGTTCAGCTGCAACACGGTGATCCCGCCGAACAGGTAGGCCCCGATCAGCACACGCCAGGGCTTCCAGCTGGCGAAGACCACGATGGCCAGCGCGATCCACCCCGCGCCCGCGGTGATCCCGTCCACCCATTGCGGCACCCGTGCGAGCGACACATAGGCCCCGCCCATCCCCGCCATCGCCCCGCCGAAGGCGATGCACATCAGCCGGATGCGGTTGACCTTGTAGCCCAGCGCATGCGCCGCCTCGTGGCTTTCGCCCACCGCCCGGATGATCAGCCCGATCCGCGTGAATTTCAGCACCCACCACAGCACCGCCGTCATCGCGATGCTGAAATAGACCACCCAGTCATGCCCGAACAGGATCGGCCCCACCACCGGCAGGTCCGCCAGCGCATCCGGCAGCAGCTGCCCGGTATGCGGCGGCTTGATCCCGTTGTAGCCCTGCCCGCCAAGGCTGGAGACTCCCAGCCCGAACAGCGTCAGCGCCAGCCCCGTCGCCACCTGGTTCGCCAGGAACACCTGCGTCAGAAGCGCAAAGATCAGGCTCAGCACCGCCCCCGCAACCGCCCCGCCGATGAAGCCCAGCACCGGGCTTCCCGTCGCCACCGCCGTGACGAAACCGCCCAGCGCGCCGATGATCATCATCCCCTCGACGCCCAGGTTCAGGACGCCCGACCGCTCCACCACCGTCTCGCCCAAGGCGGCGAGCAGGATCGGCACCGCCGAGGCCATGAGCGTCGCGATCAGGATGACCGGATTGATACCGCCAAAGTCCATCTCAGTGCGCCCCCACCGCCAGCCGGAACCGATAGTTCGTCAACACATCCACCGCGAGGAGGAAGAACAGGAGCATCCCCTGGAACACCTGGATCGCCGCATCCGGCAGGCCAAGGTTGGTCGAGGCCATCTCGCCCCCCACATAGGTCAGCGCCATCAGGAACCCCGCAAGCACGATCCCCAGCGGATTGAGCCGCCCCAGGAAGGCCACGATGATCGCCGTGAACCCGTAGCCGGTATTGAAGTCGATGCTGATCTGCCCCGCCGGCCCCGTCACCTCGAACAGCCCCGCCAGCCCCGCCAGCGCGCCGGAGATGCCCATGCACATCACCACCAGCCGCGCCGGGTTGACCCCGTGGAACCGCGCCGCCCTTGGTGCCTGCCCCGCCAGCCGGATCTGGAACCCCGCCTGGTGCCGGGTCAGCAGGATATAGGCCAGCACCCCCGTCACCAGCGCCGCCACCCCGCCCCAGTGCAGGCCCGACCCGGCAATCAGCTCGGGGTTGGCCGCTGCGGGATAGGAGGAGAAGTTGCGGCTTCCGGGGAAACCCATCCCCTCAGGGTTCTTCAGGAACCCGGTCGAGGCCTTGGCCAGGATCGTCTCGGCCACATAGACCAGCATCAGGGACACAAGGATCTCATTGGTGTTGAACCGCGTCTTCAAAATCGCCGGGATCATCGCCCAGAGCCAGCCGCCGAAGGCCCCGGCGAGGATCATCAGCGGAAAGATCAGCCGGTTTTCCGTGGGGAACACCGCCAGCCCGACCGAGGCGCCGAAGATCGCGCCCATGATGTATTGCCCTTCCGCCCCGATGTTCCAGATCCCCGCCCGGAACCCCAGCGCAAGGCCGATGGCGATCAGGATCAAGGGCCCCGCCTTCACCAGCAACTGCCCGCGCAGGTAGAAGGCGAACTCGCCGAAAACCGGGTCCCAGAAAATCGTGCGGATCACCTCGAACGGGTTCTTGCCCATCGCCGCGAACAGGATGCCCCCCGTGACCATCGTCAGGATCACCGCGACCGGCGGCGTCGCATACAGCCAGAACCGGCTGGGCGTCGGGCGCTTCTCAAGCCTCAGCACGACAAGCCCCTTTCATACTGGTGCAAATATCCCGGGTAGGCCGGTGGTTTTGCCATTGGTTCGAGAAACCAACGGCCTGGGGGGCTGGCCCCCACTCCGACGGCGCCGCGCGCGCTCCGGCTCCGATCCATGACCCCAGGCCGCAACCCGCGCCTCCCCTCCCCCTCCGTGGGGAGGGGCCGGGGGAGGGGGGCACCCGGCTGGTCGTCCGCCAATCACTCCACATGATGCGCGACCTCCATGCCATGCGCCCCGCCCATCATCAGCCCGATCTCGTCCATCGTCAGGCCCTCGGTGGGCCGCGGCTTGGTCAGCCGCCCCTCGTTCAGCACGGCAAACGAATCCGACACCTCCAGCAACTCATCCAGGTCCTGGGAAATCACCACCACCGCCGCGCCTTCGCCCGCCCGGTCCAGGATCGACTGCCGGATCGAGGCCGCCGCCGCCGCATCCACCCCCCAGGTCGGCTGGTTGATCACGATCACGCTCGCCCCCTGCATCAGCTCGCGCCCCATCAGGAACTTCTGCAAATTCCCCCCCGACAGGGCCCGCGCCGCCACATCCGGCCCCGGCGTGCGCACGTCATAGGCCGCGATGATCTCTTCCGCGAAAGCCCGCGTCCCCGCCCAGTCGACGAACCCTTTCCGGGTCAGCCCCTTGCGGACTCCCGCCGTCAGAAACGCATTCTCCACCAGCGACATATCCGGCGCCGCCGCATGGCCATAGCGATCTTCCGGCGCCGCGACGAGGCCCGCCTTCCGCCGGTCCACCGGCCCGAGGTCGCCCACCGCATGCCCCGCCACCCGCACCTTGTCCGGGTCCGCCTTCAGCTCTCCCGACAATGCGAGCAAAAGCTCATCTTGCCCGTTCCCCGCCACCCCGGCGATCCCCAGAACCTCGCCTTTCGCGACGGTGAAGCCGATCCCCTTCAGCGAAGTCCCGAACGGTATGGGCGAGGGTGCCGACAGGTCGCTGACCCCCAGCGCCACCTCGCCCTTCTCCGCCACCCGCCGCTCTGGCGTCTTCAGGCTGGCGCCGACCATCAGCTCCGCCATCTCCCGCGCCGTCCGCTCGCGCGGGGTGCAGGTGGCCACCACCTTCCCCCGCCGCAGGATCGTCGCCTCGTCGCAGAGGCTCCTGATCTCCTCCAGCTTGTGGCTGATATACAGGATCGCCGTCCCCTCGGCCGACAGTTGCCGCAACGTCCTGAACAGGATCTCCACCTCCTGCGGCGTCAGCACGCTTGTCGGCTCGTCCATGATCAGAAGCTTCGGGTCCTGCAACAGACACCGGATGATCTCCACCCGCTGCCGCTCGCCCGCCGACAAATCCCCCACCATCCGCGACGGGTCCAAGGGCAGCCCGTATTCCTCCGACACGGCCCTGATCCGCGCGGCAAGCTCGCGCATCGGCGGCGGGTTCTCCATCCCCAGGGCCACGTTCTCCGCGACATTCAGCGCTTCGAACAGGCTGAAATGCTGGAACACCATCGCCACGCCCAGCCGCCGCGCCTCTGCGGGTTTCGACGGCGCATAACCCGCCCCCCGCAGCGTCATCTGGCCAGAGTCAGGCCGGATCAGGCCATAGATCATCTTGACGAGCGTCGACTTGCCCGCCCCGTTCTCGCCCAAGAGCGCATGAATCTCCCCCTCGCCGATGGCAAAGGAGACATCGCTGTTCGCGATCACTCCCGGATAGGCCTTGGTGATGCCGCTTACCGTCAGCAGGTCAGGCCGTTTGCCCTCGCCGCTTGTTTCCGTCCCTGTCATCCGCGATCTCCGTCTCGGATTTGTGTTTGTTCTTCAGCAGTTGCAATCCCACACCTATGGCGATGGCCTGCGGATGCTTGCCCAGGCTCACGTCCCCGATGGGGCAGGTAATGCGATCAATCTCCGCGCCGGAATGGCCCAGAGCCCTAAGACGCGACCGGAACCGCGCCCATTTCGTCGCCGAGCCGATCAGCCCCAGCCAGCCGAACCCCCGGCCCAGCAGCCGGTGGCACAGTTCCAGGTCCAGCGCATGGGAATAGGTGACGATCAGATGCTCCGCCCCCACCGGCACATGGCCCACCAGCGCCTCGGGCCGCTCCGCCCAGACCGGCGTGACCCCCTCCGGGATCACCTCGGGAAACCGCTCCGGCCCGGTATCGACCCAGGTCAGCGCAATCCCCGGCAAGGGCGCCAGCACCCCGACCAGAGCCCGCCCCACATGCCCCGCGCCCCAGATCCAGACCTGCCGTTCGGCTTCCGCCACCGGCTCGACCAGCCAGCCCGCCACCAGCCCCGGCGCAGGCCGCACCCCTTGCCCCCGTGCCGCCACCAGCACCCGCTTCACCGCCAAGGGCATCGTGCCCGGACCCCGCGCCACCACGCCAGCGACCGCTTCCGGCGGGGCATCGAAGACTTCGGTCCACAGCGTCACCGCCCCGCCGCAGCACTGACCGAGGCTGGGTCCAAGCGCCACGCGATCAACCCGCGCAGCCCCCCCACCCCATCCCTCCCCCCCGGTGGGGGGAGGGGGCCTGTTGCGCCCGTCATCTTCCGTCACGCTTCCCGCAAAGCGCCTCCCTCCCCCCGCGTGGGGGAGGGATGGGGTGGGGGGGCTCGCCGCCAAGATAGGGGCCCACGCCGCCAGCCAATCGCGCGCCTTCCCGACCGCCTCATACTCCAGCGCCCCGCCGCCAATCGTCCCCGACTGACCCCGATCCCAGACCAGCATCGCCGCGCCCACTTCACGCGGGCTTGACCCGTCATGCGCGGCGATCACCACGCGGGCCACCCGGCCATGCACAGCCAAAGCCGAGGACAGGGCGGAAAGATCAAACACCCTCGACCCTCCGCACAGCCATCAGCACCCGCTCCGCTGTCGCCGGCGCATCCAGCGCGGGATAGACCGAGCCATCCCCGCAAGCCGCCACCGCATCCGACAGCGCATACAAAGCCGAGATTCCCAGCATGAACGGCGGCTCTCCCACCGCCTTCGACTTGCCGACCGACTCCTCCGGGTTCGGCTTGCCCCACAAGGCCACGCGGAAATCCCGCGGCCGGTCCGAACAGGCCGGGATCTTGTAGGTCGACGGCGCATGGGTCGAAAGCCGCCCCTTCCCGTCCCAGACCAGCTCCTCGGTCGTCAGCCACCCGGCGCCCTGCACATAGGCCCCTTCCACCTGGCCGATGTCCAAAGCCGGGTTCAGCGAGGTCCCCGTGTCATGCAGCAAATCCGCCCGCAGGATGCGGTTCTCCCCGGTCAGCCGGTCGATCACCACTTCGGTCACCGCCGCGCCATAAGCGAAATAGAAGAACGGCCGCCCGGTGCCCTTCACCCGGTCCCAGACGATCTTCGGCGTCGCGTAATACCCCGTCGAGGACAGCGAGACCCGCGCCTGATAGGCCCAGGCCACCACCTTCTCCCACTCGTAGATCTCGCCCGCGACCTTCACCGTCCCGTCGACGAACCTCACCGCCTCAGGCTTCACCTGATGCTTCTCGGCCAGGAACTCCGCCAGCCGCCCGCGGATGGTCTCCGCCGCCGCCTTCGCCGCCATCCCGTTCAGGTCCGACCCCGAGGATGCCGCGGTGGCACTGGTGTTCGGCACCTTCCCGGTATCCGTCGCGGTGATCTTCACCATCCCTACGTCCAGCCCGAAGACATGCGCCGTCACCTGCGCGACCTTCTGGAACAGCCCCTGTCCCATCTCGGTCCCGCCGTGGTTCAGCGCGATGGAGCCGTCCTGGTAGACATGCACCAGCGCCCCCGCCTGGTTCAGCCATGTCAGCGTGAAGCTGATCCCGAACTTCACCGGCGTCAGCGCGATCCCCCGCTTCAGCACTGGCGATCCCGCGTTCCAGCGGGCAATCTCCGCCTTCCGCGCCCGGTAGTCTGAGGTCCGCTCCAGCTCCGCCACCATCTCATGCCCAATGAAATCCTCCACCGGCATATGGTAAGGCGTCGTCTGCACCGCCCCGTCCGCAGGCAGCTCGTGCGACCCCACCGGCGCCGCCGCGCCCCGCGAGGTCAGGTCGATCTCGTCGCCCCCGGAACCGCCTTTCGCTTTCATACTGGCCGAAATATCCCCGCCGGAGGCATCCGCACTCACCATCCCGCGATAGAAGTTGGCCTTGCGCACCTCCACCGGCTCGCGCCCCACGGCGAAGGCCACATGATCGAGAACCCGCTCGATCCCGACCATCCCCTGCGGCCCGCCGAAGCCGCGATAGGCCGTGGCGCTGCAGGTGTTGGTCTTCAGCCGGTGCGATTCAATCCGCACATGCGGCAGGTAATAGCAGTTGTCCGCATGCAGCATCGCCCGGTCCGCCACCGGCAGGCTCAAATCCTGAGACCAGCCGCAACGGAACAGGTGGGTGAACTCCAGCCCCAGAATCCGCCCCTGATCATCCACCCCCGCGCGATAGACGATCTGCAGGTCATGCCGCTTCCCCGTGATGACCATGTCGTCATCCCGGTCATAGCGCATCCGGGCTGGCCGCCCGGTCAGCCGCGCCGCCACCGCACAGGCAATCGCCAGTGCGTTGCCCTGCGATTCCTTGCCGCCGAACCCGCCGCCCATCCGGCGCACCTCCACCCGGACCGAGGACATCGGCAGGTGCAACGCATGTGCCACCTTGTGCTGCACTTCCGTCGGGTGCTGGGTCGAGGAATGGACGACCATGTCGCCCCCCTCCTGCGGCACCGCCGCCGCAACCTGGCCTTCCAGGTAGAAATGCTCCTGCCCGCCGACCTCGAACGACCCCTCCACCAGCCGGGGCGCCCCGGCAATCGCCGCGCTTGCATCGCCCTTGGCCCAGATCACCGGCCCGCCCTCGAACCGGCTGTCCGCCGCCAAGGCCGCATCCACCGTCAGCAGCGCCGGAAGCTCCCGGTAGCTGATCTTCCCCAACCGCGCCGCCTTCCTTGCGGCCAGATGGCTCTCGGCAATCACCAGAAACACCGGCTGCCCGACGTAGTGCACCGTGCCCACCGCCAGCAAAGGCTCGTCATGCATCGAAGGCGAGCAGTCCGGCATGTCCGGCAGATCCTCCGCCGACAGCACCGCCACCACGCCGGGAGCCGCCCGCACCGCCGACAGGTCGATCCCGATGATCTCGCCATGCGCCACGGTCGACAGCCCGAAGGCCAGATGCAGCGCATTCGCCATCGAAAGATCGTCGATATACCGCGCCTGCCCGGTCACATGCAGCGGCGCCGCGTCATGCGGCAGGGCTTTGCCCATGCTCATGCCGACACCTCCAGCACCGAGACGCCCACCCCGTTCAGGTCATGGAAATACCGACGCAGCAGGTTCTGCGCCGTCAGCATCCGATACCCGGCACTCGCCCGCATATCCGTCATCGGCGCGAAATCCCCCGCCATCGCCTCCGCCGCCGCCTCCACCACCGCCCCGGTCCACTCGCGCCCCACCAGCGCCGCCTCCGCCAAGGACGCCCGCTTCGGCACCCCCGCCATCCCCCCGAATGCGATCCGGGCCTCAGTCACTACGCCAGCGTCAACCGTCACATTGAAACACCCGCAGACCGCCGAGATATCCTGGTCGAACCGCTTGGAAATCTTGTAGCACCGCAGCGCCTCCGCCCGCTCCGGGAACGAAACCCCCGCCACGAACTCGCCCGGCCTCCGGTCCTGCTTGCGATATTCCAGGAAAAACTCCTCCAGCGGCAGCGACCGCATCTCATCCCCCCGCCGCAGGTGCAACACCGCCCCCAAGGCGATCAGCGCCGGCGGCCCGTCGCCGATCGGCGAGCCATTGGCGATGTTCCCCCCGATCGTCGCCGCATTCCGCACCTGCGTCGACGCATAGCGCCGCAACATTTCGCCGAACGACGGCAACCGCTCCACCACCGCCTCGCGCAAAGCCGAGATCGTCACGCAGGCCCCGACATGCAACTGCCCGCCCTGCACCTCGATCCCCTTCAGGTCCTCGACACCCCCCAGGAACGCCACCGGAGACAACTCCCGCAGCTGCTTCGTCACCCAAAGCCCCACATCCGTCGCCCCGGCCACCAGCACCGCCTCGGGATGCGCCAGATACCACTCCGCCAAGGCATCGGAATCCGCCGGACGGAACACATCCGCCTCGCCCGCAGCGAACCCGGCCAAAGCCGCCCGATCCGCCTGCATCCACTCCGGCACCGCCTCGCCCGCAGCCGCCTCCGCAGCCCGGACAATCGGCGCATAGCCCGTGCAGCGGCACAGGTTCCCCGCCAGCGCATCGTCATGCGCGCGGTCGCCGTTCAGATGCGCCACCGCCATGCTGACGACAAACCCCGGCGTGCAGAACCCGCATTGCGACCCGTGATGCGACACCATCGCCGCCTGCACCGGATGCATCTCGCCCTTCGGCCCGGAAATCCCCTCGACCGTCCTGACCGCCTTGCCGTGCAACTGCGGCAGGAACAGGATGCAGGCGTTCAGCGCCTTCGACCCGGACCTGTCCGTCACCATCACGGTGCAGGCCCCGCAGTCACCCTCGTTGCAACCCTCTTTCGTGCCCACAAGGCCGCGCCCGCGCAGCCAATCCAGCAGGGTCCGCGTCGGGGCTTCCCCCTCGATGCGAACCGGCGTTCCGTTCAACAGAAACGCTATGCTCATCCGTCTGTCCGCCGCGGTCTCCCCATTCGAGGCATTCTGCGTGGTCGCCCGATGCGGCGTAAAGCGACCCACGCGCCCCTTCTTCTGGTTCTCACTCCATCAAGAAGGCCGAACCGATTCAAGGCAAGAACAAACTCTTCCGGAAAAGGCGAAGCTCTTTGCAGGATTTTCCGAAATTTCCCGCCAAACACATCGCCCTTCCCCCACAGGAAGATAGCGGCCTTCATCAGTTTGTCCAACCGGAGCGCCGCCCGGCGCCCGCGCCCCTTCACAGCACGCGCCGGGCCGGATAACCCTTGTCCATGCCCGGCGCGTCTCCCCGATTCATCCACCTCCGCACCCATACCGAACATTCGCTCCTCGAAGGCGCGGTGCCGGTGAAGAAGCTGGTTCACCACGCTGTCGACAAAAAGGGGAACGTGACGCTTGGCCTTGTCAACGCGATGCGGATGCCCGCCGTTGCCGTGACCGACACCAACAACATGTTCGCCGCGCTGGAATTCTCCGTTGCTGCGATGGCGACCGGCGTCCAGCCCATCCTCGGCTGCCAGATCAGCGTCGCCCACGATCCCGCCCAGCCGGGCGAACGCCCCCGCCTTCCCGCGCCCATCGTCCTGCTCGCGCAAGATGAGCAGGGCTACATGAACCTGATGCGGCTCAACACGCGGCTCTACATCGACGGGGCGATGACCGGGGCCGCGAACCTGCCGCAGGTCACCCTCGACGAATTGGCCCAGAACGCCGAGGGCCTGATCTGCCTGACCGGCGGCCCCGAAGGCCCGCTTGGTCGCTTCCACGCCACCGGCCAGCAGGCCAAGGCCCGCGCAATCCTGGAGCGTCTGGCAACCATCTACCCGAACCGCCTCTACGTCGAACTCCAGCGCCACCCCGGCCCCGGCGGTGCGCTTCCCGAACACGAGGCGCTGGCCGAACGCGGCGCCATCGACCTCGCCTATGAACTGAACCTGCCCATCGTCGCCACCAACGACGTCTACTTCCCCAAGGCCGAGATGTACGAGGCGCACGACGCCCTGATCTGCATCGCCGAGGGCGCCTATGTCGACCAGCAGCAGCCCCGCCGCCGCCTGACCCCGCAGCACTATTTCAAGTCCGAGGCGGAGATGGTCGCCCTCTTCGCCGACCTCCCCGAAGCCCTGGAGAACACCGTCGAGATCGCCAAACGCTGCGCCTATGCGGCGTCGAAGCGCAAGCCGATCCTGCCGAAATTCGCCGATGACGAGGTTCAGGAACTCCGCCGTCAGGCCAACGAAGGCCTGCAGGCCCGGCTCAAGGTCATCCCCCATTCCGCCACGCCGCAGGAATACCAGGAACGCCTCGATTTCGAACTCGGCATCATCGAGAAGATGGGCTTCCCCGGCTATTTCCTGATCGTGGCCGATTTCATCAAATGGGCCAAGGACCACCACATTCCCGTCGGCCCGGGCCGGGGCTCGGGGGCGGGCAGCCTCGTCGCCTATGCCCTGACGATCACCGACCTTGATCCCCTGCGCTATGCCCTTCTCTTCGAACGCTTCCTGAACCCCGAGCGGGTCTCGATGCC
This sequence comes from Tabrizicola sp., assembly GCF_041911175.1. Lineage (GTDB taxonomy): Bacteria > Pseudomonadota > Alphaproteobacteria > Rhodobacterales > Rhodobacteraceae > Tabrizicola. The sequence continues at coordinate 21,717 of NZ_JAYRPN010000107.1, read as the reverse complement.
CGACTTCGACATCGACTTCTGCATGGACCGCCGGGAAGAGGTCATCACCTACGTCCAGGGTAAATACGGCGCCGACAAGGTCGCCCAGATCATCACCTTCGGTGCTTTGCTGTCCAAGGCCGCCGTCCGCGACGTGGGCCGGGTGCTGCAACTGTCGTACAACCACGTCGACAAGCTGTCGAAGATGATCCCGGTCGAGGGCGTCAAGCCCGTCAGCATCACCAAGGCGCTGGCCGACGAACCCCGCCTGCGCGAGGCCGCGAAGGAGGAAGTCGTCGGTCGCCTCCTCGACTATGCCGCCCAGATCGAGGGCCTTTACCGCAACGCCTCCACCCATGCCGCAGGCGTCGTGATCGGCGACCGCCCGCTCGACCAGCTGGTCCCGCTTTACCGCGATCCCCGCTCCACCATGCCCGCGACCCAGTTCAACATGAAATGGGTCGAGGCCGCCGGTCTGGTGAAGTTCGACTTCCTCGGGTTGAAAACCCTGACCGTGATCCAGAATGCGATGGACCTCCTCGCCCTGCGCGGGATCAGCTTCGACATCAACCTGATCCCCCTGGACGACAAGCCCAGCTACGACCTGTACGCCTCCGCCAAGACCGTCGCCGTCTTCCAGGTGGAAAGCTCCGGCATGATGGACGCGCTGCGGCGGATGAAGCCCACCTGCATCGAGGACATCGTCGCCCTCGTGGCCCTGTATCGCCCCGGCCCGATGGAAAACATCCCGACCTATTGCGAGGTGAAGAACGGCCAGCGCGACCTGGAATCCATCCACCCCACCATCGACCACATCCTGAAAGAGACGCAGGGCATCATCGTCTATCAGGAACAGGTGATGCAGATCGCACAGGTGATGGGCGGGTACAGCTTGGGCGGCGCCGACCTCCTCCGCCGCGCGATGGGCAAGAAGATCGCCGAGGAAATGGCCAAGGAACGCCCGAAATTCATCGAGGGCTGCAAGGTCACCCACAACATCGACGCCAAGAAAGCCGGTGAGGTCTTCGACCTGCTGGAGAAATTCGCCAACTACGGCTTCAACAAATCCCACGCCGCCGCCTATGCCGTGGTCAGCTACCAGACCGCCTATCTGAAAGCGAACTACCCCGCCGAATTCATGGCGGCGGTGATGAACTGCGACATTCATCTCACCGACAAGCTGGCCGTCTACAAGCGCGAGGTCGACAAGCTGGGCCTTGTCACCATCCCGCCTTCCGTCAACGACTCGCTCGCCACCTTCACCGTCCGCGACGGCGCTATCGTCTACGGCCTTGGCGCGCTGAAGAATGTCGGCGTCGAGGCGATGAACTTGATCGTCCAGGCAAGAACCACGCCCGGAACGCCCCAGGCCCAAGGGTCGAACACCCCGCGCCTCCCCTCCCCCTCGTGGGGAGGGGATGGGGGAGGGGGGCACCCCGCCAGCCACGGCCAGACCGCCGGCTCGACCCAGGACCGCCCCTTCGCCACCCTCTTCGACTTCGCCCGCCGGGTGGACCTGAAACGCATCGGCAAGCGCCCGCTGGAAATGCTCGCCCGTGCAGGCTGCTTCGACCAGCTCGACCCCAACCGCGCCCGGGTGTTCGAGGCGCTGGATGCGCTCGGTGCCTATTCCGCCGCGATCCATGAGGCCGCGGCTTCCGCCCAGAACTCGCTCTTCGGCAGTGCCGGGGCTGACATCCCCGAACCCCGCCTGCCATTCCGCGACGACTGGCTTCCCGTCGAACGCCTCGCGCAAGAGCATCAGGCCATCGGCTTCTATCTCTCCGGTCACCCGCTGGATGACTACATGTCCGCCCTGCGCAAGAAGGGGGTCGAAACCCTCGCGCAAGTCACCGCGAAAGCCGCAAACGGCCCTTGCATCGCCAAGCTGGCGGGCAGTGTGTCCTCAAGACAGGAACGCAAATCCGCCCGCGGCAACCGCTTCGCCTTCGTGCAGCTCTCCGATCCGACCGGGCTTTACGAAGTCACCTGCTTCTCCGAGGTGCTGGAAGCCTCCCGCGATTTCCTCGACGCCGGGTCGAACGTCGTCCTCACGGTGAAAGCCGAACTCGAAGGTGACACCCTGAAGCTCCTCGCTCAAGCCATCACCCCCATCGACGCCGCCACCGCCACCGCCGGGGCGCAGGACCTCCGCATCCATCTGGTGAAGCCCGAGGCGGCAACCTCGCTCGCCGCGCTTCTGGGACGCGTCGAAGGCCGCACCCGCGCCGCCATCACCCTTTGCGTCACTGACCCGCAAGGTCGCGAGATCGACATCGACCTCCCCGGCCAATACCCCGTCACTCCGCAGATCAAGGGCGCGATCAAGGCGATGCAGGGCGTCCTCGCAGTGGAGGAAATCTGATGCGCCGCATTTTCCTTGTGCTCCTCGTCGTCGTCGTCGCCATCGCGCTGGCCCGGTTCTTCTTCCGCCTGCCTTCCCTCGAAGGGCGCTCCGAAACCCTCGCCCTCGCGCCCGACCCGGAAACCCCTCTCGGCAAGGCGCTCCTGCCGCTCGATGCCGCGCATCCCGGCCTGACCGGCATCCGCCCGCTCTGGCCCGGGATCGAGGCCTATGCCGCCCGCATGGTGCTGGCCCGCGCCGCCCAGCAGTCGATCGACGCGCGCTACTACATCTGGCAGCGCGACGGCACTGGCCTGCCCCTCCTGCAAGAGATGCGGGCCGCCGCCGAACGCGGCGTGCGCGTCCGCCTCCTCGTCGACGACAACGGCACCCCCGGCCTCGACGCCGAGCTTGCCGCGCTGAACACCCTGCCCGGTTTCGAGGTCCGGGTCTTCAACCCCTTCACCCTGCGCAAGCCCCGTGCCCTCTCCTACGCGCTGGATTTCCCCCGGATCAACCGGCGCATGCACAACAAGTCCTTCACCGTCGACGGCGTCGCCACCATCGTCGGCGGCCGCAACATCGGCGACATCTACTTCGCCCGCGATGCCGAGGTGCAGTATTCCGACTTCGACGTCCTCGCCACCGGCGCCGTCGTCCCCCAGGTCGCCGAGGATTTCGACGCCTACTGGAACAGCGCCAGTGCCTATCCGCAGGACCTCCTCGTCACCGCCCCCGCCGACCTGTCCGCCTTCGACACCGCCCTCGCCGAAACCCGGGCCCGTCCCGGTGCCGAGGCCTATGCCCGCGCGGTCAGCGACAGCTCCCTCGTGCAGTCGCTCCTCGCCAACACGCTCGCGCTGGAATGGGTGCCCGTCACACTGCTCTCCGACGACCCGCGCAAGGCGCTCGGCGAGGCCCCCGCCGGCTCTCTCGTCGCCACCGCGCTTGCCCCCCTCGTCGGCCGGGCCCGGCAGTCCATCGACGTGATCTCGGCCTATTTCGTCCCCGGCCTCCAGGGCACCGAACGCCTCGCCTACGCCGCCCGCCAGGGCCTCCGCGTCCGCGTGCTGACCAACAGCCTCGAAGCCACCGACGTCCTCCCCGTCCACGCCGCCTACGGCAAGTACCGCGCGCCCCTCCTCGCCTCCGGCGTCGAGATCCACGAACTGCGCCGCAACCCCGGCACCGAGGCCGAACGCAAGGCGCTGGGCCTCATCGGCAGCTCCGGCGCCAGCCTGCATGCCAAGGTCTTCGCCATCGACCGCACCGCCGTCTTCGTCGGCTCCTTCAACTTCGACCCCCGCTCGGTCTGGCTGAACTGCGAGATGGGTTTCTGGATCGAAAGCCCCAGTCTCGCCGCCGCCATCTCCGACGCGCTCGACCGCGGCGCCGCCAGCACCGCCTGGCAGGTCGGCCTCGCCCCCGACGGCACCCTCACCTGGACCGGCCAGGACGGCACCCCCACCGGCGAAGAGCCCGGCACCGGCGCCATCAAGCGCGCCATGCTCGCGCTCCTCGCCTGGCTGCCGGTCGAGTGGATGATGTAGCCGCCCCTCCGCCCGCCCCGTTCACCCGTCCTTGACCCTTTCCCCTGCCTCCTTCCCCACCCGAAGGAGGCCCCGATGCTGCTCGACCTGCCCATCCCCGAAATCGCCCCCCACGCACTCCTGCGCGACCGCACCGCCTTGGACCCCGCCGCCCTCCACCTCCTCCAGCACTCCATCGCCACCGAGGGCCTGCGCACCCCCATCGAGGTCTGGCAACTCTCCACGCCCAAAGACGGCCACCTTTACGGCCTCATCTCCGGCCTCCGCCGCCTCACCGCAGCCCGCGCCCTGGGCCACGAAACGATCCCCGCCTTCCTCCGCGCCCCGCAAAGCATCGCCCAGGCCCTCGCCAGCATGGTGACGGAAAACGAGATCCGCGAACCCGTCACCCCGTGGGAGAAGGCGACCCTCATCCTCAACGCCATCGGGGAGGGTCACTTCGACACCCCCGACACCGCCATCGCCACCCTCTTCCCTTCGACACCCCGCACCACCCGCACCCGCATCCGCAACCATGTGAGCGTGGTCGAAGCCCTCGCCCCCCTCCTCACGACGCCCGCTCTCCTCACCATCCGCCAGCTCGACACCCTCGCCGCCGCCCTGCAATCCGGCCACGAGGACCTCCTCACCGCCACCCTCCACCCCGTGCAGGGTCAGGGGTCCGAGACCCAATGGTCCACCCTCCGCCCCGTCCTGCAGGATGTGCTGCGAGAGCCCACCAACCCCACCACCCGCCGCCCCCGCAGGCTCCTGAAGCTGCGCCAGGGCCTGACGATCACGCGGGAGGCCTGCCCCGGCGGCTACATCCTCCGCTTCACCGGCCCGCAGGCGAAAAGCCCCGGACTGATCGACGACGTGCTGGACAGAGTGGAGGAATGGTTCGGCGGGGAGTGAGCGCACGGGTGGGCAATCTGCCCGCCTTCCGAGCCAGAATCGGTCGGGGTTTACTCCGGCCTTCCGTCGCGTTCACCGATCCAACGGGTTCTCGACGAACCGGAACGGAACTTCGGACCCGTCCGGCAGACACTCGACAAGGATCGGCGGGAGCATGTCCAAGTCTCTGTCCGGATTCCAACTGTCCATAATTGCGATATCGGTCAGTGGCCCGAACGTATCGTCGATGTACTCGAAATTCGAATCCCGAAACGCGAACGTGTCAAGAACCTGCACATACTGCGGAAGGTCGTGGCGCCAGGGATACTCGACGGTCAATAGGATGACATCGACGCCGCAAGCATACCTCTCTTCCATAAGGTACGGTGACACATCATTCGAACCCTGCCCTTCGAACTCATGGCGGCGCGTAAAGCCGGTTTCACGGTCAGTCAAAGTCACCGCAAAGCGGACATCTTCATCGACCGATTCTAACTGAATGGCCAGCGTCCGAGTCGAAACACTGTAAAGGTCGTAAAGTGTCTGGAAATGTCCCAACTCTTCCGCAGAAATGTGGGAAGGCGCCACCAACAAGACAAGCAAGAAGCCATAAAGCCGCATCACTCCGCGTCCTCGAACCTTGGCTGGGCGACCGAAAACCGACAGATTTTGTCGAACTGTCCGCCATCCCGAAGATGCTGCATGAACTTTCTGCGCTGGCTGCGGCTCTCTTCATCGGTCCGCCGATTAATCCGCTCGGTTATGCTATTGGTTGCTGCGTCGGTAAGACCTGCATTGGCAAGTTCGGGCAGATTGTGATCCAGCCAGAAGTAGACCGCTGATCTGACAGCGTAGACTGGTTCGGCGGCGCGGTCCGGATCAGCGGCGAAATCTATGCCTTCGCGAAAAGTTTCTTCATGCCACTCCGAAAACGCCCGGTAATTGCCGCGTCCCGTCAGCTGAAATAGCCCGCGGCCCCGAAATCTCCAGCCGTCACCGCTCTCAGCATCGCCGTTGCCATTCCGGTTTGCAAGCGCCAGATTTGCGATCATTTCCTGATTTGCAGGATGCTCTTCGGTCCACCCAAAGAGCTCGGCTTGATCGGGGTTCTCGGAAAAATACTGGTAGACGCTGACAAGACGAGCGGGTCTATAGGTGAAATCTTCTACAAGCCTCGCGTCGTCGCCCGCTTCTTTCCGCATCTGCGCAAGGAAGTGGATCAATCTTTCACGCGAATCAAGTTGCCCCGACATGATCCGAAGATCCAGTTCTCGGGCGATCTTGGCCAATGTATCTGTCTCCGCCTCCGGGAAGACGAAAGCCAGCCGGTCACCCGTCAGCATATCGCAAACGCTCTCCTCCGGCAGATACTCAAGATTGATGATCGGCTCCGCCGTGCAGCGGCAATTCCATGCTTCTCCGGGGTGGCCGCCAAAGGGCGGCTGCGACCAGAGGAAGACCTGATCGTCGTTCTCTCGATGTGCGGCGCGCACTTTGCCATCGTCGCTGCTGCGCCAGACATAGGAGGAGAGGCCGAGCGCTTCCTGCTGGAACTGGCCGTTCAACCGCTCGGCATAGCGCCTCAGGATTGCCGTGATGACCGGATCGTTCGGATTGACGGGCACGCCTGTTTCGCCCAGCCGGGATGAAACCACTTCGCGCAGTTCGTCCCGGATCGGGGTCAGATCGACCGAAGTGATGTCGATGCTGACGCCTGTGGGAAGAAAGGCATTCAGCCGCGCCAATCCGGTTGCAAGAGCGTCGTCGATGATGCTGTCCAGCAGCCGTTCGGGCTCGACCGTGAATTTGAGTTCCGGGGCAGCAGAATGGTTCAGCGGCAGGACGAAGGCGCTGTTCCCGCCAGACCTGATCCAGCGCGCAAACTTGGTCTCATGTCGCATGACGGACTCCCTCGGGTTCGACCTACGGATAGACCACAAGGCTGAACAGTATATTAACCCTGCATAAGCCGCGCCCGCCCTCGCGGCCACGGTTGCCGCCACCGAGGGTGACATGAAAACGCTCAATGCTTAACGCCCATCCTGGACCTTAACAAATCCCTAACGTCCACGACCAACCCATTGATTTCATTGTCTCGAAAAATCTGTCCACCGTGGACACCCCTCACCAGTGAGGCGGGCGGACGTTCGCTTCCGGGGCCTCCCCCCGCAGGGCCTCCTCATCCGCTGCCCTCCTTCGGTGAAGGTGCATTCGTTGATGGCGATCCCTTCATCGACACCCCCTTGGAGCTGTACCAGACCCACGCCTTTGCCTCCGACGGTCGCGCGCTGCGCGGCTGACGGTGTCAGTCTGAAGTCGACCGGACATCACGAATTGACTATCCGGACAATCCAGTCCAGTCAGACAAAATCCTGTCATACCGGTCCTTCCCGACGACCGCACAACGGAGCCTTCCCCCATGTTCAAGCGGCTTGTCATCGCGATCATCCTGCTGAGCCTCGTTGTTGGCGGGATTGTCTGGTTCAAGTTCTTCCGCGACGGAATGATGGCGCAGTTCCTGTCCGGGATGGTGCCGCCGCCGGTGCCGGTGACTGCCGAGACGGTCGAAGCCGTGACCTGGCAACCGGGGATCGACGCCATCGGCACCGCCCTGGCCGCGCGCGGCGTGGACCTGGCCATCGAATCGGGCGGGCTGGTGCAGGAGATCCTGTTCGCGCCGAACGACGCCGTCTCGGAAGGGCAGCCGCTGGTGCAGATCAAGGACGACAGCGAACGGGCGGCGCTGGCCGCCGGGCAGGCCGCGCTTGGCGTGGCGCTGGCCGACCTGAGCCGCACCCAGACGCTGAGCGAGCGGGGCGTCGGTGCCGCGAACACGGTGGAGACCGCCGAAGCGCAGACCGAAAGCGCGCGGGCCGAGGTGACGCGGGCGCAGACCGCGCTGGACGGCAAGCGGGCGATCGCGCCATTTGCCGGGATGATCGGTATCCCGCAGATCGAGGTCGGCCAGTATGTGTCGGTCGGCACGATCTATGCCACCTTGCAGGATCTTGGGCAGATGCGGGTCGATTTCACCGTGCCCGAACAGCAGATCGCCGCGCTGGAACTGGGCCGCGAGATCACCGCCGCAACCGAGGTCGGGGATCTGAGCGCCAAGGGCCGGATCATCGCCATCGAGCCCCGTGTCGATCCCAATTCCCGGCTGATCACGGTGCGGGCCGAGGTGGATAATCCCTCGGGCAAGCTGTATCCCGGCCAGTTCCTGCGCGTGCGGGTGGCCCTGCCGGCCGAGGAGGGCGTGATCGCCCTGCCGCAAACCGCCGTCAGTTCCACGCTTTACGGCGATTCCGTCTATGTGGTGAAACCGGGCGAGGCGGAGGGTGAGCTGGTCGTCGATCAGGTCTTCGTCAAGCTGGGCCGCCGGTCCGGGGCCCGGATCGAAGTGGTCGAAGGCATCAAGCCCGGTCAGCAGGTGGTCACCTCGGGCCAGAACCGGCTGACGGACGGGGCCAAGGTCACGATTGATACCTCCGTGACGCTTGACGCGCCTGCCGCGGACTGAGGGGACAGCGATGCATTTCTCCGAGATCTTCATCCGTCGACCCGTGCTTTCCACGGTTCTCGCCGCGCTGATCCTGTTCCTGGGACTGTCGTCGATCATGAACCTGCCGATCCGCCAGTATCCCGAGGTGGAGGAAACGGTCATCACCGTGACCACGACCTATCCGGGTGCGGCCCCGGATCTGATCCAGGGGTTCATCACCTCTGTGGTCGCGTCCGCCGTGTCGACCACCGAGAACGTCGACTTCATCACCAGCGCATCGCGGCCCTCGGCCTCGGTGGTGACGGTGCAGATGAAACTGGGTGCGGACCCCGACGTCGCGCTGACCGAAGTGATGTCCAAAGTGCAGCAGGTGCGCGGCCAGCTGCCGTCCGAATCGGACGACCCGGTGATCGTCAAGGGCAATGGCCAGACCTTTGCCCTGATGTATCTGGCGGTGCAGAACCCCAACATGACGCCAGAGCAGCTGACCGAATATCTGGAACGTGTCGTCCGTCCGCGCGTGACCAATATCGACGGCGTGGCGCAGATGGAGATCCTGGGCGCTTCGCAATACGCGATGCGCGTGTGGCTGGACCCGCTGGAGATGTCGGCGCGCGGAGTGACGGCCTCCGAAGTGCTGGCCGCGATCCGGTCGTCCAACTTCCTGTCGGCCCCCGGCAAGACCGAAAACGAATATTTCGCCTATTCGCTGAAGCTGGAATCGACCATCCAGTCCGCAGAGGCCTTTGGCGCATTGCCCTTGGTGCAGGGCAAGAACGGCGTCGTGCGCCTGCGCGACGTGGCCGACATCGAGCTTGCCTCGGGCGAGCAGGACGCGGTCGTGACCTTCGACGGCCAGCCCGGAACCTTCATCGGCATCGTTCCCGCACCCGGCGAAAACCAACTGGACGTGGCGTCCAACGTGCTGACGGAGCTGCCCCTGCTGAGCGCCACGCTGCCGCAAGGGATGACCGTCAAGCTGGTCTATGATTCGACGGAAACCATCTCGGCCTCGATCGAGGAAGTGTTCAAGACCATCGCCGAGGCGGTCGCCATCGTGGTTGTGGTGATCCTCTTGTTCCTCGGATCGTTCCGGTCGGTGATGATGCCCATCGTCACCATCCCGTTGTCGCTGGTCGGCGTCTGCGCGATCATGCTGGCGCTTGGCTATTCGATCAACCTCTTGACCCTCCTGGCGATGGTGCTGGCCATCGGCCTGGTGGTCGACGACGCCATCGTCGTGGTCGAGAACATCCACCGTCATATCGAGGACGGCATGACCCCGGCCGCGGCGGCGATCCAGGGGATGAAGGAAATCACCGGCCCGGTGGTGGCGATGACCATCACCCTGGCGGCAGTGCTGGCGCCACTTGCCTTCACCGGCGGGCTGACGGGCACGCTCTTCACCGAATTCGCGCTGACGCTGGCGGGATCGGTCATCATCTCGGGCCTCGTCGCCCTGACGATCACCCCGGCCATGTCCGCGCGCCTGCTGACCCACGGGGAACCCGGGCGGTTCCAGCGCTCTGTCGACCGGGTGCTGAACGGCGTGTCCAACTGGTACGAACGGCGGGTGTCGTCATCGCTGGACTACCGGCCGGTAACGATCCTGATGGTGCTGACCCTGCTGGGGGCGACCGGGTTCATGTTCGTCAATACTTCCAGCGAACTTGCGCCCGAAGAGGATTCCGGTGCGCTGTTCGCCATCCTGAACGGCCCGCGCTATGCCACGCTGGACTATACCGATGCCTTCACCAACGAGATCGCGGCCAGAACCAAGGGCATCGAGGAGGTGCAGACCTCATTCTCGGTCGCGGGGTTCGGCGGGGCGACCAACAGCGGCTTCTATATCTGGGCATTGAAGGACTGGTCCGAGCGTAGTCGCAGCCAGTCGGAAATCCAGCAGCAGATCCAGGGTATTCTCGATACCGCGTCTGGGTTGCAGGGCTATGTCTTCGCGCCGCCGTCCCTGCCCGGCGCGGGCGGCGGCCTGCCGATCTCGATGGTGATCCAGTCGATCCATTCGCCCGACCGGGTGTTCGAGATCGCCGAAGCGATTCGCCTGAAGGCGATGCAGTCCGGCAAGTTCATGGTGGTGCAGAACAGCCTGTCCTTCGATGCGCCGCAGGTGCGCGTCGTGATCGACCGCGACCGCGCCGCCAATCTGGGGGTGGCGGTCAGCGACATCGGCAATACGCTCGGCCTCCTGGTCGGGGGCGGCGCGGTTGCGCAATTCGACCGCGACTCGAACAGCTACGACATCGTCACCCAGGTGCCGGCCGAATGGCGCGACAATCCCGAACGCCTGACCGAGTTCTTCGTGCGCTCCGGCTCGGGCGCGATGGTGCCGCTGTCGTCGGTCGTCTCGCTGGATCTCGGCGTGACCGTCGCGTCCATCGAGCAGTTCAACCAGCTGAACTCGGCCACCCTGTCGGCGATGCCGATGCTCGGCCTGTCCTCGGGCGTGGCCTTGGCGGAACTGGACCGGATCGCCGCCGAAGAACTGCCGGACGGCTTCTTTGTCGATTATTCCGGCCAGTCCCGGCTGGAAAAGACCGAGGGCAACACCATCCTTCTGGCCTTTGCTGCCGCGCTGGTGGTCATCTATCTGGTGCTGGCAGCGCAGTTCGAAAGCTTCCGCGACCCGTTCATCATCATGATGTCGGTGCCCTTGTCGATCTTTGGCGCGGTGCTGCCGCTGTATCTGGGGATGAGTACGCTGAACATCTATACGCAGGTCGGCCTGATCACGTTGATCGGCCTGATCACCAAGCACGGCATCCTGATGGTCGAATTCGCCAACCAGCAGCGCGAAAAGGGAATGTCGCGTCGGCAGGCCATCGTCACCGCCGCCAAGACCCGCCTGCGGCCCATCCTGATGACGACGGCAGCGATGGCCCTGGCCGTGCTGCCGCTGATCATCGCCGAGGGCGCAGGCGCCGCGGCCCGGCAGGCGATGGGCCTGGTGATCTTCACCGGACTGCTGGTGGGCACGGTCTTCACGCTGTTCGTAGTGCCGATGTTCTACTCGCTGATCTCGCGCAACGATGCGTCCTATTCGCTGCACCGAAGGAGCGTCGAACAGACCTTCGGCCCGGGGTGAGCTGCCGGGTTTCCGCATCAGTCGAGGGGATCGCGATTGCGAACATGATCTGCGGGGGCCCGCGCCGCCCCAGCATCGGCTGGGCCGCCAGCGTCGCGATCAAGCGGGCGGGGGTTCGCCCCTGAAGGTCTGCCGTTTCCGCCTCGGCCCGCACGCGCCAGTCGACCAGCCGCTCCGGCGCCATCAGTGCCGACAAATCCCCCTTCTCTTGGCCCCACGCGGCAACAATCGTTACCGAAGCCTTTCAAAGGCGCGGGACAACCCCTGCACCTCCTTGCCTTAGACGGTCGCCGGCGCAACGACCCAAAGAACTTCGCAGGTGTCCTCGCCGATGGTCCAGAACCGCACCAGCGAGGAAGCCGGGAAGGCGAAACTGTCGCCGGTGTTGACGACCACCTTGACGCCGTTCAGCTCAAGACCGAGGGTACCCGCAAGAACGATGCCGCACTTGCCGCCTTCCGCGTTGCTGTAAGGCTCGCCCGACGAGGCGCCCGGTCGCATGACGAAGCGCAGCATCTGGATCCGGGGCTGGGTATCCGGCGTCAGCAGCTCCTTGATCAGCGCCCCGTCCAGATAGCTGAGCGAGCGGCGGGCATTGGCGGGCACGACGAATTCCGCCGCCTGGCCCACGGCCTCTCCCTCGCGGTGGAAAAGCCAGTTCACCGGCATGTCCATCGCCGCGCAGATCGCGCGCAGGGTCTTGATCGAGGGGGCGACAAGGCCGCGCTCGACCTGGCTGAGCATGCCGACAGAAATCCCCGCCGGTTCGGCCACCTGTTTCAGGGACATGCCCCGCATCTGGCGCCGCAGACGCAGGGTCTCGCCAACCTGGCCGGTATCGCTGTGATCCCCTGCCGAAACCGGGTCGACGATTGCATTTGCCACGGGCGGTCCTTTTGCTGCTCATACCCTCGCGTCGGCAGGGCGACGGATGGTCTTGGTGATCTGTTTCTACAAAACTAATGCTTTTCAGCATAGGGTCTGATCAACGGCCGGGGCGGGGGCGCCCCGGCCGTTGCGGTTGCGGGGAGGCCGTCAGATCAGCGTCAAGAGCCTTGCCGCCCGCGCGCCGGACTCGAGCGCGCCGTTCAGCGAGGCGAAGCGGGTATGCTCGCCCGCGAAGGCGATGGCGCCCGCCTTCTGGTCGAAGACACGGTCCTGCGCCGGCTCCCAGTCAAGGCCGGGCATCGAATAGGCGCCCTCGGCATGCGGCTCGGTGCCCCAGTTCGTCAGCACGCAATCGTCGCTGACCGTCAGGTCGGTGCGATAGGCCCGGGTCAGGTCCAGCCAGTGGCCGGGGCCTTCCTCCAGCTTCAGGCTGGCCATCGTCGCCCGCCCCCCGGCGTAGGAGGTCAGGCTGCCGCGTGCCACGTCGCAGCCCTCGGGGGCGGCGGTGCTCCAGGACCACCAGGGTGCGTTCGGCGCCTGGATGCCCTTGGGCGGGGCCTCGCCGCTGACGGCGATGTTCAGCTTGGCCGCGGCGCCCATCACCCGGCCCTCGATGGCCTTGCGCATCAGGTCGGGCAGGTCCAGCGTGGCGATCAGACGTTTCAGCTTGGGCAGGGGCACCGCGATCACCGCCGCATCGCCGGTGAACTCGGCGCCCGAGGCCGTGCGCATCGTCACCTGTCCATCGGCTTGCCGGACCTCGACGACGGGCGTCCCGAAGCGCACCACATCGCCGAGGCGGCGGTGGATTTCCCGTGCCACTGCGTCATTGCCCGCCAGCACCCGGCCGCGATGTTCGACATAGCTCTTGGCGTGCCCCTGGAACATGCGGGCGATGGCGATGCCGTTGATCTGGTCGGGATCGCAGGTCGTGGTGGCGAACAGCTTCTGGCAATAGGGCAGCTTTTCATAGTCCGGGCCATAGGCCTCGCGCGCGACCTCGCGCAGCGAGACGCGGTAGCCCCGGCTTGCGGCCAGCCGCTCGGCCGCCGCGGCCAGCGCCGCGATATGGTCGCCCAGAACCTCGGGCGACATGATCGAGCCGTCGACCTGCCAGCGCCGGTCGAAGCTGATGCCCAGCCCGACGATGGGCAGGCCGAATTCGGCGCAGAGGCGGCGGAGGGTGTGGTCGTTCACGTCGATGAACTCGCCGCCGTGTTCGAAGATCTCGCCGTTGGGCAGGGTGTCGGACCAGCAGCGCCCGCCGACGCGCGTGTTGGATTCCAGGACCTCGACCACATGCCCGGCCTTCTGCAATTCCCAGGCGGCATTCAATCCGGCCAAGCCGGCGCCCGCGACCAGAACCTTCATCCGTTCCTCCCTTCGTGTTTCGAACGTGTCATTTGGTCCGGCCCTGCCAGATGGTCATCAGGGCGCAGCAGATCAGGACAAGCGTGCCGATGATCGTCACGCTGTCGGGGAATTCGTTGAAGAACCACCACCCGGCGAGGATGGCGCCCACCATCTCGACATAGCCGAGCGGTGCGATCAGCGAGGCCTCGCCCAGCTCGTAGGCCTTGATGATGAGGAACTGCACGGCAAGGCCGATGGCCGACAGTTCAAGGATCAGCAGCCATTCCGCGGCCCCGACCTCTTTCCACAGCACCACCGCCAGGGGTGCGGCAAGCGAGGCCGCGACGACATGGGTGTAGAAGGTGGCCGACAGGGCCGACATCCGCCCCGCCCCCTTGCGGATGGTGATGACATAGACCGCCATGCAGGCCCCCGACAGCAGCGGCAGGATGCTGGCGGCCTGAAACCCCTCGGCCGCCGGGCGGATGATCATCAGGACGGCGGCAAAGCCGACCAGCAGGACCAGCCAGCGCAGCAGGCCGACGGTTTCCCCCAGGAACAGCCTGGACAGGATCACGATGAAGAAGGGCTGCACGAAGCTGAGCGCCAGCGTGTTGGCGATGGGCAGGTGGTCCAGCGCCAGCACATAGGTGGTGATCGCGGCCAGGATCGACCCGCCCATCAGCAGGATGGGAAAGGGGCGCCGGAGGTGGGGAAGCACCTCCTCCCGGCGCCGCCAGACGAGGGGCAGCAGAACCAGGGTTCCGATGCCCATCCGCTGGAAGGTGGTCTGCAAGGGGGAATAGCCCCCCTGTACCAGAACCTTGGCCGCCACATCCGCCAGCGGCACGACCAGCATCGCCAGGCACATCAGAAGCGCGCCTGTCAGCGGCCGCGATGCGGGCAGGGGAAATGGATTTGCCTGCAAGGTCATGGGCCTGTCAGCCCGCCTTGTCGAAGAGGCGCGCAGTACGGTCGAGCGCCCGGTAGAAGGTGCCCACCACCGGCAGGAACCACGGATTCCCGTTGTAGAAATACAGCCGCGGGAAGTGGCTGTTGACGATGCCCCTGTCGTGGCCCGGCAGCTCCAGCATCATCTCGGCGCTGCGGTGGCCGAGATAGGTCATCATCGAAATGCCCCCGCCGTTGCAGCACGAGATGTAGTGGACCCCATCCTCCATCCGCCCGGCATGCGAGCAGAAGTCATAGGCAAAGCAGACGTTGCCGAACCACGAATGGCTGATTGCGGCGCGCTCCAGCGAGGGGAAGGTGTGCAGCATGAACTTGCGCAGGCCGACTGCCGATTGTTCCGCCGTCGAGGTCTGGAACCGCGCGCGTCCGCCGAACAGGATGCGCGTGCCGTCCGGCGAGCGGCGGAAGTAGTAGAGGATGTGCTTGGTATCGCCCGCCACGCGGTTCCTGGGCATCAGCTCTTCCAGCTGGTCGAAGGGCAGCTGCTCGGTCGCGATCATGTAGCTTTGCACCGGGATGGTGCGTTGCCGCAGCCAGCGCAGCGAAGGGTCGACATAGCCGTTGGCCGCCATCAGCACCTTTTCCGCCGAAAGCTGCACCGTGTTGCGGGTCTCGACATCCTCGACCCGGATGTCGAAATGCCCCGAGGCACGGGTCGATCCCACATAGCGGAAGCCGGTGAAGATGCGCACGCCCAGCTCGCGGGCGCGATTGGCCAGGGCGCGGATGTATTTGGCCGGGTGGATCGAGCCGGTGTCATGCTTGACCAGCGCGCCGCGATAGATGTCGGTCTTCAGCACCGCCTGCATCTCATCGGCGTCCAGCACATCGACGCTTGCACGCTTGTCCAGCGACAGCCCGTCGCGATAGGCGCGGAAGGCCTTGAGGTCCTTGTAGCTGTGCGCCCCCGACACCGAGCCGCTGAGGTTCAGGTCGAACGCGTCCTTCAGGGTGGCGGCGCGTTTCAGCATGAAGGGCATCGCCTGATCGTAGTCGTCCAGGATCTCGCGCGCGCGCTGCAGGCCGAACCGGCGCGCGGCCTCGTCCAGCGAGAATTTCGCGGCGGATCCGATCTGCCCGCCGTTGCGCGAACTGGCCCCTTCGCCGATCCGCTGCGCGTCGATGACGGCCACATCCGTCACCCCGGCCTCTGCCAGGGTGATCGCGGCGCTGAGGCCCCCGTAGCCCGAGCCGATGATGACGACCGAGAACTTGCGGGTGTCGAAACGGCGCTCGCCATGCGTGGGTTCGGCCTCTTCCCACCAGAACGGTTTGGTCTTCATGGTATTCCTTGCCTCTCTCGTTGCCTGCGCCCGTTCCCCGATCAGGGGTCGACGTAGAAGAACACTTTCCTGACCGGCGAGATGGTCCGCCAGGTGCCCTGGAAATCGGGGTCGATCCGCACCAGATCGCCCGCGGCAAAGCTGCGGGGGGCGCGGCCGTCCTCGGTCAGCTCGATCTCGCCTTCCAGCAGATAGAAATGCTCGATCCCCGCGCCGGTGCGGTCCATCCGGTGCAGGCCCGGGGTGGCGGCCCAGAACCCGGCTTGCACCGGACCCTCGTCGCTGCACGGCCAGGAGCGGAACTCGGGATCGCCTTCGAGCAGGCGCTCGGGGCCGGGCTTCTCGATGACCGGCTGGGCGGGGGCTAGGTGTTTCAGCTTGGACACGGGGTTGGTTCCTTTCGAAATTCAGTCCAGGACGATGGCGTTCTCGGCGGCGAACACCGCGAACAGGCCGGAGCCGTTCGGGTGGACGCCGGTCCGGGCGCTGCCATAGGCGAGGATCGGGGCGCCCGAGGCCGCGCCGAGGGTGTAGAGCGCGCGGTCGCCGGAATAGGTCGAGCTGACCACGGTGACCGGCAGCGCGATGCGCCCGTCGGTCGGTGCGCTTTCCCGGATCTCCACGTCTTCGGGCCGCAACAGCGCCAGCGCCTCGCCCACGGGGCAGTCGGAGGCGGGCATCTGGAAGCCCGACCCGATGAAGACCGCCTTTCCGCCGGGGGCGGGGCTGATCCGGCCGGTGAAGATGTTCGACTTGCCGACGAATTCGGCCACGAAACGCGATACGGGCTTGCGGTACAGCGTATGGGCGGTGTCGAACTGCTCGACCCTTCCCTGGTTCATCACGGCGATGCGGTCGGACATGTGCATCGCCTCTTCCTGGTCGTGGGTCACGTTGATGAAGGTGGTGCCCAGCGTCTGGTGGATGGCGCGCAGTTCCTCTTGCAGGTCGTGGCGCAGCTTCTTGTCCAGCGCCGACATCGGCTCGTCCAGCAAGAGGAGATCCGGCTTGAACACCAGCGCCCGGGCCAGGGCCACGCGCTGCTGTTGCCCGCCCGACAGCTCCTGCGGCTTGCGGGCGGCGAACCGTTCCAGCTGCACCAGCCGCAGAAGCGCCGTGACCCGTTCCTCGATCACGGCGCGGGGGCGGCGGCGGACGCGCAGGGGATAGGCGATGTTGTCATGCACCGTCATGTGCGGAAACAGCGCATAGCCCTGGAACACCAGCCCGAAGTTGCGCTTTTCGGGCGGAACGCGGGTGATGTCGCGCCCTTCCAGCAGGATGCCGCCCGCCGAGACCGGCTCGAACCCGGCCAGCACCTTCAGCAGCGTCGTCTTGCCCGAGCCGGAGGGGCCGAGGAGGGTGACGAACTCTCCCTTCGGGATCGAGAGCGTGACATCGTGAAGCGCCTGGAACGCCCCGTAATGTTTGCTGACCTTGGCGATTTCGATGAAGGACATCCGGCTGTTCCGCGACTGGTTGATCAAGGTTTCTGGACGGAGCCGCGCATCTGCAGGCGGCGGAGAAGGGCAAGGAACACCAGGCTCACCAGCGACAGCAGCACGGCCACGACGACGATCGGTGGTTGCAAGCGGTCGCGCAGGCCGGCGAACAGGGCGATGGGCAGGGTGGTGGAGCCGGGATCGGCCAGAAACAGCGCCACGACGACTTCGTCGAACGAGGTGATGAAGGCGAACAGCGCGCCCGCGGCATAGCCCGGCAGGGCCAGCGGCAGGATGATGGTCAGGAAGCGATAGCCGCGCGAGGCGCCCATCGAGGCCCCGGCCAGGTCGAGGTTCGGGTCCAGCCCGCGCAGCGAGGTGATGACCGACAGGAACACCAGCGGCGATCCCAGCACGGCATGGGCCAGCACCAGCGAGAAATATCCGCCGCCGATCCCCGCGCGGCCGAAGGCATAGGCAAAGGCCACGCCCACGACGACCGAGGGCACGATGATCGGCGACACGAAGAGCCCGGTCAGCACCACTTGCAGCGCGCGGGGCACCAGCATCACCCCCGTCGCGGCCAGCCCGCCGATGACGACGGCCAGCACCATCGCGCCGACCGCCACCTTCAGGCTGTTCATCAGGGCATTCACCCAGGTGGGCTGGGTCAGCACCTGGTGGAACCAGTCCAGTGTCAGCCCCTCGATCGGGTAGGTCAGGAAGGAGCTGGTGTTGAAGGCCAGGGGCCAGACCAGCAGCAGCGGCAGCGCAAGGAAGCCGGTGCAGAAGACGACGGTGGTCCAGTAGATGATCCGCGACATCACGCATCCCTCCGGTTCTGTCGCGCCGCGGCCCAGCGGGCCAGCCCCGCCACCGCGACGAGGAAGACGACCATGCCCAAGAGCAGCACCGACAGCGCCGAGGCCATGCCCCAGTTCAGCGTCTTGTTGACGAAATCGGCGATGAACCAGGCCAGCATCTGGTCCTCGGGCCCGCCGGTCAGCGCCGGGGTGACGTAGAAGCCCAGCGACAGGATGAAGACCGTGCCGCCCCCCACCGCGACGCCGCGCAAGGACTGCGGGAAGTAGACGCGCAGGAAGGTCTCGATCCGCCCCGCCCCCAGGCTGCGCGAGGCGTCGGACTGCGAGGCGGGAATTGTCCGCATCACGTTCAGCATCGGCAGGATGGCGAAGGGCAGCAGGACATGCGTCATCGCCAGCAGCGCGCCGAAGCGGTTGAAGATCAGCTGCACCGGCTGCGACACCAGCCCGAGCCCGACAAGGATGTTGTTCACCAGCCCGTTGGTCTGCAGCAGGACGACCCAGGCCGTCGTGCGCACCAGGACCGAGGTCCAGAAGCTGAGAAGCACCACCGCCAGCACAAGGGTGCTGACGCGGGGCGAGCCGTTCGCGGCGGCATAGGCCAGCGGATAGCCGATCAGCAAGGTCAGGATCGTGACCTGGAAGGTGATGGTCAGGGTGCGGCCCATCACGCGCAGATACATGTCGTCGCCCGCCTGCGCCGAGGCGCCGCTCTTGGTGTCGGCCTTGATGCCGAGGGCGCGCTGGTAGTATTTCCAGGTGACCCCGGCGGCGTTGGCGTTGATGATGTCCCAATAGCTCCGGTCCGCCCAGCGGTCGTCGAAGGCGACCAGCGCCGCCATCGTCGGTGCGATCTCGTCGGCAGCCTTGCCGGTGTTCATCACCAGCGACCGGAAACCGCTGCGTTGCTGGTTCAGCATCCGCGCGGCTTCGCCCAGCTGCTTCTTGTCCATCGCCCGGAAATCGGCCAGCAGCGCGGCCGCTTCCTGGTCGGCACTCGCCTCCGACCCCAGCGACGAAAGCGACTGAAACCGCTCGGAGAGGCCCGAGTTGTCCACGCTGAGCGAGATGATCGAGGTCAGCGGATAGACGAAGACCAGAAGATACAACGCCACCGGCAACATCAGGAGCACAAGCGCTGCGGCCCGGCTGCCATAGGGAGTAGCTTGAGCGGTGGACATGGGAAGCTCCGGGCCTGGAAGGGCGCTGGCCCACCGCCTGAGGGCGAGCCAGCGGAAGATCGTTCGATGGTCAGGACGGGGTTACTGGACGACCCAGCTGGTCCAGCGTTCCTTCAGGGCGTCGTAGTTCTCGATCCAGAAGGCGTCGGAATAGGCCAGCGCGGTGCTGATGTTGTCGCCCATCGGCAGGTTCGCGACCACATCGGCCGGCATCATCGCCGTGGCGCCGGTGTTGGTCGGCCCGTAGGGCATCTTCTCCGAGAACTTCACCTGCGCGGCGGCGTCATTGGCGATCTTCAGGAACTCGACCGACTGTTCCTTGTAGGGGCTGTCCTTCGGAATCGCCCAGACATCCATGTTGTAGACATGGTTGTTCCAGACGAATTCCAGCGGCTTGCCTTCCTTCTTGGCGGTGATGATGCGGCCGTTGTAGGCGGTGCTCATGCCCACGTTGCCGGCCACCAGCCATTCGACCGGTTGCGACCCGGCCTCCCAGAACTGCAGCTCGGACTTGATGGTGTCCAGCTTGGCGAAGGCCCGGTCCACGCCCTCGGGGGTGGAGAGCACGGCATAGACCTGATCCAGCGGAACGCCGTCGGCCATCAGGGCGTATTCCAGGTTCATCGTCGGGCTGTTGGTCATCCCGCGCTTGCCGGGGAACTTCTCGAGATTGAAGAAGTCGGCCCAGTCCTTCGGCGCCTCGGGGAAGGCCGAGGCGTTGTAGGCGAAACCGTTGCCGATCACCACGTTGCCCGCGGCACATTCCTGCACTGCCTCGGGGAGCAGCCCGGCCCCGCCGCCCAGGGCCTCCCAGTCGATCTCTTCCAGCAGCCCCTCGTCGCAGGCCAGCTGCGCGTCGGTGCCACCCATCATCACCAGGTCCCAGGTGACATTGCCGGTGTCGCTCATCGCCTTGAGTTCGGCGAGCCCGCCAAGATAGGTGGTCTCGATGATCTTCAGACCCTGCGCCTGGGCGAAGGGCTCGAAATAGGCTGCGCGCTGGGCGTCCTGATAGTTGCCGCCCCATGCCGCGATGGTGAAGTCGCGGGCGATGGCGGGGCCGGCACACATGATGGCCAACGCACTGATCGCAGGGAACCCGGTAAATCTCATGGTATTTCCTCCCTTTTGTTGGTGTGGTCCTTCTTGCAAGCCGTCTTGGACAGGTCGCAGGGGCAGGTGGGTTCAAATCGACCGCGAATCAGGCTTGATGACCTATCATTTCATTAAAAATAAAACTTTGGTATATTTTTTTAATCTACACGATCAAATCTCTGGTTTTGTTTTCTTGATGTTGCCGCCAGTGTACGCCGCTGCGCCTCTGCCCAGGGCCCGCGCGGGACGGTAGCGGTCGCTTTCCCACTTTTCTGGCGCGCCCCGCCCGGCCCCGTTCAAGGTCAGATGACCGTCGCCGACCAGCGCCCTGAAATGCTGCTTCAGGGTGTTCCGGTTTTCTCCGGTCAGCCTTCATGCGCGCGGGCGTGTCGAAAGGGCTGGCCGTTTCAAACACGATGCCGATCTGCTGACCTGCTTCATCGCAAGCCGCGATGGAGTTTGCCGAGGGTTTCCACGCTCCCCGGTGCCGCTCATCCTTTGCGCTGTGGCGCAGCAGGTCGCTTCCCAGGGCCGAGACGGCGCTGACGATGGCCGCCCTGGAAATGGCGGCGGCAGGCGTCGCGGTGGCTTGGGTACCGAAACGCCGGCCCGGAACGACCTGTCACATCGGCGCGTCGCCGATCTGTCCCAAGCCCTGCCCGACTGCCCGCTGTCCGTGCGCGGAGTCCGGCTGAAAGGCACGCCACGCCATGCTGAGACCGTCGTCTGGGCTCACCTGGAGGCGCTCGCTTCATGCTGCTGAGGCGTGTCGATTGCCGCTGGCGGCCCGTCTGTCAGGCCTGTAGCCTTCGCCAGTCAGCGAGGGATCAGACTCATGCACGTGGCCACTCTGCTCAACTCCGACATGTTCCAGATCCGCATCGACGGGCAGGCCGCGACGGCGGATGATCTCTTCCCCGGCTGGACTGAACTGGACCGCTTCGGTCTGGTGATCGACGAACCCCTCGGCGGCGTCGGTGCCACCCATCTGCTGCAATCCGCGATGATGGCGTTCTACGACGTCAAGCCCGGGCGCCGGTCCAGCCGGGCCGTCTACCCGGAGATATACGCCTTCCACATCGGCCAAAGCTATGGCTCGCATGCGCCCTACGACTTCTGGCCTGCCCGGCGCGAGGTGATCCTGCGCACCAGCGACCCGCGCGAGGTGCTGGACGCGATCAACGACCGTGGCATCACCCGGCTTGCCGTGCCCAACCGACCGCCGCGGGAGGTCACGCACCGCCCGAAAGAGGTCGAGGCCGCGCTGGACCGCATTTCTTCGGCCTTCCTCTACGACGCCTCCGGTCGCCTGCTCGGCGGCGAGATCG
>NZ_JAYRPN010000106.1:0-13503 GCF_041911175.1 Tabrizicola sp. | reverse complement strand
CTGGAACACGTTCTTTGCCAGATCGACGCCGATGATGCTAACTTCTCCCATGGATGCCCTCTCCTTCAGCTTGTGCTTCAACACCACGAGTTTGGCACATCGCGATGCCGTCAGGGGAGAGCGGCATCCACCCCATCTCCAATTGCAATACATTGATTTTACTGTATTTTAGTGTATACATCTCGTTCAAATCGTGCTTTGAAAAGCATTGGTTTGGCGCATTGCGATGCCGTCAGGGGAGGTTGACATCCACACCGTCCCTGCGGCCCGAATGCGCTCGGCGCTGTCGTCTATGACGAGGGCACGATCAGCCTGCCGTTCTGCACGCAAAAATTGATCTGCTGCACGGCTATGTGCGTACAGCAAGACAATGGCCCGGATGGCAGAAGGTTCGTCCTATCTGCGTCGGCTGGACGACAACTGGCAGCCCAAGAATTTCGAAGGACTTCCCATGCTTCAAGTCACCCTCCTTTATGCTGCAACTGCTGCGGTGTTTCTCGCTCTGGATGTGATAGGGATCCGGTTTCTGATCCGGCCGGTGTTTGAGCGCAATGTCGGCCATCTTCTTGCCGATCCGCTGCGGCTTGGCCCGGCTGCGCTGTTCTATCTGGGATATATCGCCGGGCTTGTGTGGCTGGTTTCCTGGCCCGCGCTGAAGGGCAATGATCCCCTCCACGCGCTGATCGGAGGCATGGTCATCGGGCTGATGTGTTATGGCACCTATGAGATGACCAATTACGCCACACTTGCCGACTGGTCGTGGGAGCAGGTCATCATCGACGGATTGTGGGGCACGTTCCTGACCGGATTTTCAGCCTGGGTTGGTGTTCTGGCGCTGTCGGGGCGGTTCAACTGAAGGGTCAGCCCAGGCGTCGCAGCAGGGGCAGCGACAGCGCATAAGGCAAGGCCCGCATCAGCTTCATCACCCAGGTGAAGCGACGCGGGAAATGGATTTCAAACCCGCGACGCTGCATGCCGCGCAATACCGCCTCTGCCGCCTGCTCAGGGGTGATGATCGCGGGCATGGCAAAGCTGTTTCTGGCGGTCAGTCTGGTCTCGACAAAGCCCGGAGACACCAGCCGCACGTCCACGCGCGGCGCGAGCTCGATTGCGAGCGTTTCAGCAAGATTGTTGACCGCGGCCTTGGTGGCCGAATAGGGCTGCCCCCGCGGCAGGCCTATATAGCCCGCGACCGAGCCGAACAGCACCAACTGCCCGCCATCGTGCAGCAGCAGGGGGCAAAGCCGGGCGACCTCGATCATGCCCAGGATGTTGACCCGCACCATCGCCTCGGCCTGGGCGGGGTCGATGTCGGCGACGCGACCGGGATCATAAAGCGCGGCGGTGCAGATGATCGCATCGAGCGGCGCCTCAAGCGCAAGCCGCGTCACCACCGCTGCCAGCGTTTCGGGTTGTCCTAGATCCAGCGGCAGGGCCTGCGCACCGCCGCATTCCGTGGCCAGCACCTCCAGCGCGTCACCATCGCGGGCGGAAAGGATCAGCTGCGCCCCTTGTCCGGCCAGCGCCCGGGCAAGGGCAGCGCCGATCCCGGCGCTGGCGCCAATGATCCAGATGCGGCGGCCTGCATGGCCCATCCTTCAGATCCGGAAGATCGGCTGCAACAGCCGCGGGATCAGCGCGCGAAAGCGCAGGGGCGCATCGGTTGCCGCCAGGCAGATGCATGGCTCGCCCGGGCCGGCCACGGGTTGGTGGTCGATCTCGTCATGCGCCACCTCGACATCGCCGCGATGAAAGGCGCCCGCGCTGTCGGAAAAACTGCCTTGCAGCACCAGCGTCAGTTCTTGCCCCTGATGCCCGTGTTCGGGCACGGCCTTGCCCGGCGGGATATACAACAACCGCAGCGACCCTTGGCTATCGGCGGTCAAAAGCTGCTGGCGGATGCCGCCGCCCAGCATGCGCCAGCGCGGTGGCTTTCCGCCCAATTCGTGCATGACGGCCGAGGGAAACGGCCCGGAAGCGCGCAGAGGCGGTTTCGGCGGCGGTGCGTCCAGCGCAGCCATCATCCGCTCGCGTGCATCGCCGCGCAGGTTTGCACCCTCTGTACCGAGCAAAAGCGCACCGCCGATCATGTCTTCCGCCTCCTGGCGGGCGCGACATTGGTCGCAAAGCGACATATGCGCGGCCACGACCACCCCGAAGGCATGGGGCAAGGTTCCGGCGCGATAGGCGTCAAGCATGTTGTCGGGGATGTGGTGGCGGATGGCGGTCATGGTGCGATCTTCCTCAGCTCATGCCGGAGGCGTTCAAGGCCAAGGCGGATGCGGGACTTGATGGTGCCAAGCGGTAAGCCGGTCATTTCACTGATGCGGCTGTGGGGGACATCGTCGAAATAGGCGGCGCGCAGCGCCTCGGCCTGTTCGGGAGCGAGTCGCGCAAGTGCCTCGGCCAAGTGGCGCGCCTCCTGTTGCAAGGCAATGATCTGGTCTGCGTCGGGTTCCAGGCTCTCAAGCTCGGGCATCTCGTCGGGTTGTGCCAGCGGGCGGCGGCGCGCCATGTCGATGCGCCGGTTCCGCGCAATGCCATAGATCCAACCGGCCGCGTCGGCGCGATGCGGGTCAAACTGCCCTGCCTTGTGCCAGACCGCGAGCATCACATCCTGCACCACATCCTCGGCAGTGCCGTCGCGCAGCCCGCCGCGCAGCATCATCGCCTTGAGCCTTGGGGCAAAATGGTCAAAGAGCCGTCCGAACGCCGCGCGGTCACGGCTGTCGCGGACGGCGATCATATCTCGACTCAACTCGGAAAGATCACCCATCGGCTGCTGACTCACCACTGTGGCACCCACGGCAACGTTATCGACCAGTGGCGGTGCCATCGGACTGAGCGTTCTATAAGTGCGAGGCTCGACAGGTGCAAATGCAGTGTTCATGCCATGCAATACGGGTGACAAGGCGTGGCAGATCATTCTTACGGCAATTTTTCGGGTTGATTGATCCAAGGCCAGGTTCCACGCGTAAGCTTGTCAAAGAGTTAGTGGAGTCCAGATGCCTTTTGACATCACCAACGGCGCGCCGCAGCGAATCGCCATCGTCGGCGGGGGCATATCGGGCCTGGCTTGCGCATGGGTTCTGTCGCGCCACCATCAGGTGACGTTATACGAAGAAGCGATCCGGCTTGGCGGCCATGCGCGCACGGTTGTTGCCGGCAAGCGGGGCGATCAGCCGGTCGATACCGGGTTCATCGTGTTCAACCATGTCAATTACCCGCATCTGACGGCGATGTTTCGCGACCTTGACGTGCCAATTGCCAAAAGCGACATGAGCTTTGGCGTCTCGCTGGACGCTGGCGGGGTGGAATATGCGCTGCGGTCCGGCAATGCGCTGTTCGGCCAGCGCCGCAACATCGTGGACCCGCGCTTTCACCTGATGATCCGCGACATCCTGCGCTTCAATGCCGGGGCCGAGGCCGAGGTGGCGGCAGCGCCCGAGCTGACCATCGCCGCCCTGATCGCGCGGATGCGTCTGGGTGCAAGGTTCCGCGACCATTACCTTTATCCGTTCTGCGGGGCGATCTGGTCCACGCCCGATCACGACATCGGGGCCTTCCCGGCCCGTGCGATGGTGCGGTTCATGCGCAACCACGGGCTTTTGTCGCGCGGCCAGCATCATCAGTGGTGGACGGTGGACGGCGGCTCGACCCGCTATGTGGAACGGCTGACGGCGGCCCTGGTGCGGGCCGGGGTCGATCTGCGTCCCGGCACCCCTGTGCGGGCGGTCACGCGCAGCGGCGGCACCGTCACACTGCGCGCCAAGGGGGCAGAGGCCGAAAGCTTCGATCATGTCATCCTTGCCACCCATGCCGATCAGGCGCTCGCGATGCTGAGTGATGCCGACGGGACCGAACAGGCCGCCCTTTCGGCGATCCGGTTCCAGCCCAACCACGCTGTCCTTCACGCCGACCCATCCGTGATGCCGCGCCGCCGCAGATGTTGGAGTTCATGGGTCAGCCGGGGCGATACCGGGCGAGCGGGTGTGGCCGTCACCTATTGGATGAACCAGCTTCAGAATATCCCGGACGACGATCCGCTGTTTGTCACGCTGAACACGGGTGACGGGATCGACCCGCGTTTGATCTATGATCAGGTGACCTTCCGCCATCCGGTCTTTGATCTTACGGCGTTGGACGCACAGGCGCGGATTGCCGCGATGCAGGGCACTCGCAACACCTGGTTTGCCGGAGCATGGCTGCGCAACGGCTTTCACGAGGACGGCTTTGCCAGCGCCATGCGCATCGCGCGGCGGTTGCTGCCTGTGGCGGTGCTGCCATGACCCTCGCCGCGCGGCTTGAGGCGGGTGAGGTGCTGGCGATGCCCGCGCTGGTGACCCATGCCCGGCGCGGTGCCCTGCGCCACACATTCCGCACCCATGCCGATCATCTGCTGCTGGCGCCCGAGCATGTTCACCCGCCCCGGCTGATGGGGCATAACAGGTTTGGTCTGATAGCCTTTCACGACGCCGACCACGGCGGGCTGCGGGGCGCGGGCACCGGCGCCCTTTGGGCCTGGGCGCAGTTCGGCGTGGCCGGGATCGCTCTCCGTCCGGGGCTGGTGCTGGCGCTGCTGACGCAGCCGCGGTTTCTGGGCTACTGGTTCAACCCGGTCAGCTTCTGGATGCTGATCGAGGGCGACGCGCTGATCGCCGCGATTGCCGAGGTCAACAACACCTTCGGCCAACGCCACAGTTATCTGCTGGCCCGCCCCGACCTTGCGCCGATTACCGCTGAAACGGAACTGACCGCGCGCAAGGTGTTTCACGTCTCGCCCTTTCAGGACGTGGCGGGGGAGTATCATTTCCGCGTTGCCCTGCACCCCGACCGCATCGCCATCCGCATCGCACAACAGGACGGCACGGGCGGCATCGACACCGCCATGACAGGGCGGCTGGTGCCGCTGACCACCCTCGGGGTTCTTGCAACAAGTTTTCGCCGGCCGGGCGGTGCGCTGCGGGTGATTGCCCAGATCTATTGGCACGCGCTGCGCCTGAAACTCAAAGGCGCCGCCTATCGCCGCCTTCCCACCCCACCCGATCAGGAAATCAGCCGATGAGCCTTGCGACACGCTCCCTCAAGTCCCGCTTTCTTTCCGCCCTTGAAGGGATCGGCGATGGCATCCTGACCCTGACCACGCCCGAGGGCACGCGCCACCGCTTTGGCAGCGCCGGCCCCGAGGCGGACTTGCAGATCCGCGACTGGCGGCTGCTTCCGCGTCTGGCGCTGCGCGGCGATGTGGGCTTGGGCGAAGGCTGGATCGCCGGCGACTGGCACAGCGAGACGCTGGAGGGGACGCTGTCGCTGGCCCTGCGCAACCTTGGCCTTCGGGCCGGTTGGGGAGAGCCGGGGCGGCTTCAGGCCATGCGGATGCGGCTGGTCGACCGGCTGATGCGGCCAAACAGCCTGCGCGGATCGCGGCGCAATATCCGCGCGCATTACGATGTCGGCAACGAGTTTTACCAGTTGTGGCTTGATCCCGGCATGACCTATTCCTCGGCGCTGTTTGGTCCTGGCGATGATCTGTCGCGCGCGCAGGCACGCAAGAACGCACGCATCCTGTCCCAACTGGGGCCCGGCGAAAGCCTGCTGGAAATAGGCTGCGGCTGGGGCGGGTTTGCCGAAGCGGCGGCCGAGCGCGGCCAAAAGGTGACCGCGATCACGCTGTCTCCCTCGCAAAAGGGCTATGCCGATGCCCGGCTGGATGGCCGTGCCGAGGTGCGGCTTCAGGATTACCGTCAGGTGACGGGCAGCTTTGACAACATCGTGTCGATCGAGATGATCGAGGCGGTGGGAGAACGCTATTGGCCGACCTATTTCGCCACCCTCAAGGCGCGGCTGGCGCCGGGCGGGCGGGCGGTCCTGCAAGCGATCACCGTGCCGGATGCCGAGTTTTCGGTCTATCGCCGCCGCTCGGATTTCATCCGTCAACATGTGTTTCCCGGCGGCATGCTGCCCTGTTCGGCCATAATCGTCCATGAGGCGGCAAAGGTCGGGTTGCGCGTCCAAGACAGCCACGCTTTCGGCCCGGATTATGCCCGCACCTGCCGGATCTGGTCCGAGACGATGATGCACCAGCGCCCGCGCATCGAGCGGCTTGGCTACGGTGACTCCTTCCTGCGCGGCTGGCAGTTTTATCTTGAAGGCTGCGCCGCTGCCTTCGCCACCGGACGCTGCGATGTGGTGCAGGTGACGCTTGGTCACGCGGATGAGGCTGCTTGAATGACGGCCCCCGGCATCCTCTGGCTGACCCGTGATTTTCGTCTGCATGACAATCCCGCGCTTCTCGCCGCGATTTCCGATGGTCCCCTGTTGCCGGTGTTCATCATAGACCGGCTGATCATGGCGCAAGGTGCAGCCAGCCGCTGGCGGCTGACGCGCGCGCTACAAGCCCTTGATGCGGCACTTAGGGAACGCACCGGCGGCAAGGGCATCACCATTCTGCGCGGCGAGGCGGATGAGATCCTGCCGCCGTTGATGAAACGCTTGGGCGCGCGCAGGCTGCACCAGTCCGACTGGCCCACATCCGATATGCGCGCGCTGCAAGACCGCATGCGGGCGGCGCTGCAGCCTGTGAGTGCCGAGCTGGTCCTGCATCCGGGCCATCTTCTGGTTTACCCCCGAGCGATCCGAACGGGCAATGGGGGCGTCTATCGGGTCTATTCCCCCTTTGCGAGGGCGGTGCGGCAGCTCGGCCCCGATCAGCCCGCCGCTGACGCGCCGCCGCGGATCACAGCTTGCACCGAGCCGCTTCAGGGGCTTGATCCACTGACATTGGATCTCGCTCCGGACCTGCACCGGGGCCGCGTTGCGCTTGAGCAGTTTGCCACGCCTGCGGGCGAGGATGCGGCACTTGCCCGGCTGGACGAGTTTCTTGACCGTGCCTCCGCCTATCCCGGCGGGCGTGATCGCCCCGATCTCGACGCGACTTCCGGCCTGTCCGATCATCTTGCGGTGGGCGAAATCAGTCCACGCGTGGTCTGGGCCAGAGCCATGCTGAGGGCCGAGGTGTCGCCCGAACACGCAGCCGGCATCGGCAAGTTCCTGTCCGAAGTGATCTGGCGCGACTTTTCCTGGCATCTGCTGATCGAGTTCCCGCAGATGCCGGTTGCCTGCTGCCGCCCCGAATGGGAGGGCTTTCCCTGGCGCAAGGACGCCCCCGAGCTGATCGGCTGGCAGCGGGCGGAAACCGGGGTGGCGCTGGTCGATGCCGGGTTGCGCCAGATGTGGTTGACGGGCCGGATGCACAACCGCGTGCGCATGGTGGTTGCAAGCTGGCTGACCAAGCATCTGCTGATCGACTGGCGCGCGGGGCTGGCGCATTTCGCCGATTGCCTGACCGATTGGGACCCGGCCGCCAATGCGATGAACTGGCAATGGGTGGCGGGCTGCGGCCCCGATGCGGCGCCCTATTTCCGCATCTTCAACCCCGAGAGGCAGGCGGAACAATACGACCCTCAGGGCGATTATCGCCGGCGCTGGCTTGCTGGATTTGACGGTGCCTCTTACCCAGAGGCTGAGGTTTGGCTGCAAAGCATTCCACCGGCGTGGGACCGCGGACCTTGGCGCCCCGGTCCCCCATCCATGCTGGCCGAGGGGCGCAATGCCGCGCTGGCGGCCTTGGCACAGTTTCGCGCCACCATATCGGAGACCTGAAATGAATGACCGCAACGCAAGGATCATCATACTGCTGCTGGCTGTGGGTTTCGCCGTTTCGCCCGTCCTGTCGAATGGCTTTGGCGGCTTTTACCCGGAAAGCTTTCCCGTGCAGGTGGACCGCTGGCCCGCCCAACCCGTCGGATGGGCCTTTTCAATCTGGGGGCTGATCTATCTGGGGCTGATTCTTGCCGCCGTATGGGCTCTTTGGCGCCCTGAAACCATGCCGGGCTGGGGGCGCGCTGCCTGGCCCCTTGGCATCAGCCTGTTCATCGGCGTGTTCTGGATCGAGGCTGCCCTCCGTTCCCCACCGATCGCCACGGCGATGATCCTCGTGATGGCGGCGGCTGCGATCATGGCGATGCTGCGGGTCGGGCCCGGCTGGCGCGAATGGGCACCCATCGGTCTATACACCGGCTGGCTGACGGCTGCATCAGGGGTCGCCCTGTCGGTGGTGGCGACGGGCTATGGCATATTGCCGCCGCGAACAGCCGCCATCGCGCTGATCATTTGCGTCCTGATTGCGGCTGTTGCGGTCGCCTTCGTCCGCCCGCACGTCTGGTCCTATCGCGCCGGTGTCATCTGGGCATTGTTCGGCGTCATTGTGGCGAATGCGGGCGCCGGCGACTGGCTGATCGCCATGATCTGTGGCGCAGGCATTTTGCTCCTTGCGCTGCTCAACCGGTTCATCCCCAAATCCAGCCGCGGCTGATCGCTATAAAACGCTACCCCGGCTGATACAGCCGGGGTCTATCTGGTTTACATATGGTCAACTGTGCCATTCGCCTCAGTTGGCAGGAGGCATGATCACCGCGTCGATGACATGGATCACTCCGTTCGAGGCCGCGATATCGGCCGTGGTGATGTTGGCGTCGTTGACTTTCGCGCCGCCATCAAGCGTGAAGGTCACCTCGCCGCCCTGAACCGTGGCTGCCGACATCCCCTCGGTCAGATCCGAAGACATGACCTCACCCGGAACCACGTGATAGGTCAGGATTGAGACCAGTTGATCCTTGTTTTCCGGCTTCAGCAGCGTGTTCACGGTCCCTTCGGGAAGGGCCGCAAAGGCCGCATCCGTCGGCGCGAAGACAGTGAAGGGACCTTCACCTTTCAGGGTGTCCACCAGCCCGGCCGCCTGAACCGCAGCAACCAGCGTTGTGAAATCGCCCGCGGCAACTGCGGTATCAACAATGTCCGAGGTCGCATCTTGCGCCATGGCGGCACCTGCCAGCATGGCCGTCGCCGCAGTCGCCATCAGAAACTTGCGTAGCATTCCGGTTCTCCATTGTGTCAAGTATTGTTTCACAAAGGGCAATATCCGTACCCTCCATCGTCCTTACGCAGGTCGCCCCCGGACGGATCAAACTTGCGGACAGGAAAAATTCGATCTGCGTGCGCGGATGTCCAAATCGACCAGATCATGCCGGAAGCAGCAGGTGTGTCAGACGTTCCCTGGCCCTATGGCACCATGGCACCATGGCGCCGTGCGGCCGTAACGTGTGACAGGCTCACGCTTGGGTGCACATTTGTGCCCATTTCCGCACGCGACATGTGGCGCCGCAACTGCCATCGTCGCCCTGCCCCTTTTTTACATCGTGAATCTTTGAGCTTGGCCGGGCGGTGCCCTGCGGTCGAGGCGTCTGGCGCTTCCTTCAATGCCACTGCCCGGTCCGGCCTTCACTGGCACGCGCGCGCCTGGTCGCGCATGACAGCGTATTCGCTCAGCATTTCCGCGATCATCGATCCCTCTGGCAGCAACGCGAGCTCCTCAGCCGCCCATGCCTGGAACTCCCTGCCATACTCGACCACGGGCGGGCATGTCGCGAGCCTCCCGTCCTCAGAACCGACCGTCGCGCAGGCGCTCAGGAAGCTCGTCGCGAGACCGAGGACGGCGAGCGGCCGCCTCCAGCATCCGGCGTTGGACGTCATTGACCTTCTCCGTGGTTTCAAGGCGTTCGGCGAGGCGTCCCGCTCGCTCGCCGGACCGCCGAAGCGAATTCAGGAACAGGAGCACGGCGAGGACGATGGCGCCGTAGCGCAGCGCCGCCCGCATCCATGGGCCCGTGGCGACCCGGTGAGGAGCCCGCTGTCCGTCGTCAGATGATTTGGGACACGAGCGCCTGATCTCGAACGGAGGGCCTGGCTCGTTGAGGTTTCAGTTTATGCCGCGGTCTGACGATGCAGCAAGCGGCGTTTCGCGATGGTCTTGGCTTTGATCTCCTTTCGTCGTTCGAGGATGGTTTCGGCCTTGCCGAGGTAGACGTCCGCGGGGGTGAGGTTTCCCAGGCTCTCGTGGTAGCGGTGGTGGTTGTAGTGCTCGATGAAGGCCGCCACGGCTTCCTCGAGCGCTCCGGGCAGGTAGTAGTTCTCCAGGAGGATGCGGTTCTTCAGGGTCTGGTGCCAGCGTTCGATCTTGCCCTGGGTCTGAGGATGCCGGGGAGCGCCACGGACGTGATCCATGCCCCGGCCGGCAAGCCAGTCGGCCAGCTCCCCGGAGATGTAGCTGCTGCCATTATCGCTGAGCAGCCTGGGCCGGCGGACGACCGTGGCTCGGTCGCAGTCGCAGCCCGAGGCGACCAGGGCATCTTCCAGCGTGGCGGTCACGTCCCACGCCTTCATCGTCGTGCAGAGCCGCCAGGCGATGACGTAGCGGCTGTAGTCGTCGAGGATGGTAGAGAGATAGAACCAGCCCCAGCCGATGACCTTCAGATAGGTGAAGTCGGTCTGCCAGAGCTGGTTCGGTCGGGTATGGGTGCGTGCCACACCGGCAGGATCGCGGGCTACATGATCGAAGGCCATGTTCCGCCCGCGGATATCCACCGCCTTCTGGACGAGCGCCCTTACGCGGTGGGGCTCGCAGTGCCCGACATGCCCTACGGATCGCCCGGAATGGGGCCGGAGAGCGAACGTAAGGCCTTCGAGGTTTTCCTCATAGGGCGCGACGGATCGACTTCAGTCTATACCAGCTACGCCGCAGCGTGACTTGAGCGCAGACCTGTCGGTCACAGCGCCCGGATCAACCGGCCAAGGCTGCTGGCAACGCGGGCCCCATCGGAACGATCCCGGTCGGGTTCAGCGCCTTGACCGAGTAGTAGCCGCGCTTGATGTGGTCGATGCTGACCGTGTCGCGCACCCCGGGGATGGCGAGGATGCGGGCCTGGTAGGCGCTGAGCGCCGGATAGTCCGAGATGCGGCGCAGGTTGCACTTGAAGAGGCCGTGGTAGGCCGCGTCGAAGCGCACCAGCGTCACGAAGAGCCGCACGTCCGCTTCGGTGAAGCGGTCGCCCAGCAGGAAGTCACGGCCGTCGCCGAGGCGCCCCTCAAGCTCGTCGAGCATGGCGAAGACGTCGTGGAACGCCTCCTCGTAGGCGGCTTGCGTGGTGGCGAAGCCCGCGCGGTAGACGCCGTTGTTGAGGCGCGGATAGATGCGGGCGTTCAGCGCGTCGATCTCCTCGCGGAGGTCGGCCGGATAGAGGTCGAAGGTGGGGTCCGCGAAGTCGCCGAACCCGGAGTTCAGCATCCGCAGGATGTCGGCGGATTCGTTGTTCACGATGGTGCCGCGCTGCTTGTCCCACAGCACCGGCACCGTCGCGCGGCCCGAAATGGCGGGGTCGGCGCGAGTGTAGATCTCGTGCAGGAAATTGGCGCCGTTCAGCGTGTCGAGGTCGGCCCCGCCAGTGTCGCCGAAGCGCCAGCCCTGGTCGGAGAGTTCGGGCTCGACGACGGAGACCGAGATCGCGTCCTCGAGCCCCTTCAGCTTGCGACCGATCAGCGTGCGCGACGCCCATGGGCAGATCAGCGCGACGTAGAGATGGTAGCGGCCGGGCTCGGCCTTGAAGCCGCCTTCGCCGGTCGGCCCGGCGCTGCCGTCAGGGGTGATCCAGTTGCGGAAACTGGAGTTCTGGCGAACAAAGCCGCCCTTGTCGTCCTTGGCCTGGACGGGCTGCCAGTCCGCAACCCATTTCCCGTTCATCAGCATGGTCGTCTCCTCAATTCCTCAGCGTGATTGCGGTGCCCCAGGGGTCGCGCACGGTCAGGCCATCGGCGTTCCTGGTGCTTGCAATGCCGGCGCTGTCGGCGCGTGCGGCAATGGCGGTGATGTTAATGGCATCCCGGACAAGCATCTCGACGGCCTCGAGACCTGCCATGCCCTCGGGGCGCCTGCTGGCCCGGCGGCTGTTCCAGACATTGCCAGCGAGCTGGTGGTGGTAACCGCCGCTGCCGTAGAAACTGGCGCCGGGATAGCGCGCCGCGATATCGAGGCCGAGCACGTCGCGGTAGAAGCGATCGGCTTCCGCAGTATCCCCCACCTGCAGGTGGACATGGCCGACGCTGCCGGCCTCCGGAAAGCCCGACCATTCGGTGCCCTCGGCGCTTTGCAGCAGGTCCTGCAGATCGAGCGGATCGGTGCTCATCCGGATCTCGCCGCTTTCTCCGTGCCAGTCCGAGACCGGGCGGTCGGCATAGACCTCGATGCCGTTGCCCGCGGGATCGGCGAGATAGAGCGCCTCGCTGACGATGTGGTCCGACGCGCCCTGAAGCGGCACGCGCGCCTCCGCGACGTGGGCGACCCAGCGGGCCAGGTCGGCCCGGGTCGGCATCAGGAAGGCGGTGTGAAAGAGGCCGGCCTGCCGCGGATCGAGCGGGGCGAGGTCAGGGTCGCCCACGAGCTTCAGCAGCGGCGTGCCGGCGGTGCCGAGGGTGATGCGATCCTCGCCGGTCGCGACCGGGCTGAGCCCGAGCACGGACTGGTAGAAGGCAGAGACCGCACCGAGGTCACGCACCTTGAGCCGGACCGCCCCGATCCGCATCGGCGCGGCAGTCATGTCGAAGTAGTCGGCTGCGATGGTCATGGCAGGTTTCCTTGAGAATGTGTGCGGCCGCGGGAAACCCCCGCGGCCGGCAAGGGAGGTCAGGCGCGGCTGCGCTTCAAGGCGAAAGCGCCGTCGCCGAGCAGTGCCTGGACGACCAGCGTCACCGCCCAGAATGCCGGGAATTCCCAGCCGCCGCCTTCGTTCGAGAAGAAGAAGCCAGCTGCGCCGTGGGGCACGTAGATCGAGCCCAGCAGAATCGGAACCAGCGCCAGCGACACCCAGCGGCTGTAGACGCCGAGGATCAGCGCGAGGCCACCGAAGAGCTCGGCCGCGATGACGAGGTAGGCGAGCGGCCCGGGCAGTCCGAGGCTGGCGAAGTAGCCCACTGTCCCGGCCGGGGTGAAGACGAAGA
Source organism: Tabrizicola sp. (assembly GCF_041911175.1). GTDB lineage: Bacteria > Pseudomonadota > Alphaproteobacteria > Rhodobacterales > Rhodobacteraceae > Tabrizicola. The sequence continues at coordinate 615 of NZ_JAYRPN010000106.1, read as the reverse complement.
GCTTCAGGCCGGCATGGGCGAGGAATAGAACGCCCATGGAGACGCGCAGGATCGTCGCGGCGAGATCGGCGTTGGAGACGCCGTCGACGAGCGACGGACGGGCGGAGGCGGTTGCGTAGGTCATGGTCATGTTCCTTGAATCGAGGGGGCTCAGGCAGCGCGCTGCCAGGTGGGGGCGATGTCGGTGCCGTGGCCGAGGCCGTAGCCGAGGGTGATGTTCAGCGCGGCGGCGGGCTCGAGGTAGCGGGCGGTGGCAAGCGCCCCGGTCTCCAGCGTCTCGAAGCCGGCGCTCCGCGCCAGGTCGATGACTGCGGCCCGCGCGGCCTCGTCGTCTCCGGCAACGAAGACCGTTGCGGGCCGGCCGGCGGCCTGACCGCCGTTCTGGAGGACCTGCGCGAAGATCGTATTGAAGGCCTTGACGACCTTCGCCTGCGGCGCGCGCTTCTGGATTTCCTCGGCGGCGCTGGTCGTGTAACCGATGCTGAGGCCGGAGAAATCCGCCTTCATCGGGTTGGTGATGTCGACGACGATCTTGCCTGCAAAGCCGCCGGCCGCCTCGATGACGTCGCCCGCGGCATCAAAGGGCACCGCCAGGACGACGATGTCCGCCGATTG
>NZ_JAYRPN010000105.1:0-20201 GCF_041911175.1 Tabrizicola sp. | reverse complement strand
GCCGGAAGGCACCGAGATGGTGATGCCGGGCGACAACCTGAAGTTCGAGGTCGAGCTGATCGCCCCGATCGCGATGGAGGAGAAACTGCGCTTCGCCATCCGCGAAGGCGGCCGCACCGTCGGCGCTGGCGTCGTCTCGAAGATCATCGCCTGATCACTGCGCGCGTCCAGGGCGCGAAAGCTTCAAACGACAGGACGGCGGCCCAGGCGGGCCGCCGTTCTTCTTTTCCGGTTGACGGCAATCACATGCTGGTCACGACACCGGAGCGGCCCGTAGGCCGGGATTACGGTGTCGCGACTCTGCAAATTCGGTTACCCTGCAGCAGCACGTTTTCCTTCGTTCCTTTCATCGCGAGGTTTCACGTCATGGCCTACACTGCCGCGACTGCCGTTTCCTTTTGCCAACGCCAGATGGGTCGCTACAGGGACGGGGAATGCTGGACCCTGGTGGAAGATGCCGTCGTCGGGGCGGGGGGAAAATCCTCGCGCGTCCTGACCCCGCGCTTTTCGGCCCATGCCTCGTTCGTCTGGGGCAGCGTGGTGCAAAGCAACGGCCTGCAGGCGGGCGATGTGCTGCAGTTCAGCGGCTACAGCTGGACCCGCACGACCGACACCGATGTGACGAACCCGGACGGCAGCGGGACAACCAACCAGACGGTTGCAACCGAAACACGCGGCATGCCGCAGCATACGGCCCTGGTCGTGCGCGTCGTGTCGACCGGGATCGTCGAGGTGATCGAACAGAACATCCCGCCCGCGACCGGCCCGGTGCAGACCCTCACCCTGGTGCTGACCGCCCCGGCGCAAAGCGTGACGACCACCCGCACGCCGCATCCGTCCGGGGGCGATACGGTCACGATCGTCACTGTCACCGACCGCGTCACAAACCCGCCGCGCTGCTACCGGCCCATTGCGGCCTGACCCACGTTGCAGGCCCTCCGGGCAAGGGGTTCACCCGCCCCCGCCAATCCTGCACCGGCCCGCCGCCCGCTTCCGCCTACCTGCGGCCTTCTGCCGACGCGCGCCGCATCTGCCAGCCGAACCGCACGCCCGGGTGCTCCTTGATCTGCATGAGCATCGACTTGAACGCGGCGCGGGGGACCATGCCCTCGTGCCAGCGCGCCGCCTCGCGCACGCGGGCCATGAGCTTGCCGTCGGTCAGCGTGTCCACCCGCGCCGCCGCCAGCGCCTGTTCAGTCACCGGGGCCACAGACAGGAACACCAGTCCCACCTTCGGCACATGGGCCAGAGGCAGGAAATGCTCGCGCAATCCCACCATCTGCGCCGGAAGCCAGGGCTGCACCGCCATCAGGTAGTCCTGTTGCACCAGGATCGACCGCCCCGGCACCAGCGCCGGGAAGAACTGATCCGCGATGTGGTCAGCCATCGCCGAGCCTTTTGCCGCGTCCACCGACAGGATCTCGATCGGCCCGCCGGTCCAGAGCTTCTCGCCGATATCGCCCACATGCAGGGTCACATGGTCCGCCCAGGGCGCCAGATGCCGCCGCACCACCGGCAGAAGGTCGGCGTCATCTGCCTCTGGCAGCGGCTCGTCGGGCAGGAAGCGCGACCAGTAGGCGCGCGAGGAGCGGAAGCGGTCATAGCTGTGGACGTGAAACGGATGCCCCGACAGCGCCAGCCCTGACAGGAGCCGCGCCGCAGAGCCACCCGCATAGGCGCCAAGGTCGACCGTCGCCCCCAGACCCTTCGCCCGGCGGCCCAGCCAGTGGTAGAGGCACCCCTCCTCGCGCGTCAGCATCGTCGGCACTTCTGCCGCGACCCCCAGATCGGCGTCCGGCACGGCCTGCCAGGGGCGAGCTGCGAACTCCTCCATGATCTCCGTCACCGGCTGCACACGCATCCTCCCGCCTCGCGCCCAACCTTAGGACCACCGACGCCGGGCCGCCAGCCAGACGCCCGCCCGGGAACGTGTGACCTGTTGCGAGAATCCCTTGACCTCCCGCCGCGCCTGCCGTAACCCGGCCTCCGCGTAGGGGTATAGCTCAGCTGGTAGAGCGACGGTCTCCAAAACCGTAGGTCGAGGGTTCGAAACCTTCTGCCCCTGCCATCTCTCTCCAACAGCCTGTGGGACACCGATCGGTCGCAATGCGCCGATGTGGGAACCCGTTGCGGTGCCGGACGTTCCTTCACCAGCAAACCCCATTGCAGGAACACGGAGAAACGCATGTCCAACAAGCGCAACCTCGCCGCCACGGCCCTGATCGCCCTGCTGTCCACCCCGCTCCATGCGGCGGTCGACAATGTGGCCAGGATCGATGCGACAGTCGACGTCTCGGCCATCAAGGATACCCAGGCGGCGACCTTCTGGGCGAACCTTGAAGCCGACCTGGAAAATGCCATTGCCGCACGCCTGACCGACCGTCTGGCTTCCAAGGAAGCCAAGCCGGACGCCGACGGCAAGATCGACGGCGCACAGATCATCGTCGACATCAACGAGGTCGAACTGGCCAGCGCCTTCGAGCGCGAGCTGAACCTTGGCGATGCCGTGCTGGTTGGCGACGTGACGATCCGCGACGACACCGACATGGCGAACACCGACACCTACGAGCTGACCGTCTCGCTGGAGAATGCGAAGGTCGTGGTGCCGGAGGGCACGATGCTGGTCCTCTCGACCGATACCGGCGAAGCCTACAAGCGTCTGGTCGAGGCCTTTGCCGACGGGGTCGTGAGCCGCCTGAAGTAAGCCTTGGCCACCCTCTGCGCCCCGCCGGTCCCAAGGGGCCGCAGAGGACTGACGGCTGGCCGGGCCCGGTTTCAAGCCGGGTCCGGTCGCTTCCTGCAGGAACCCTGGCCTGTCATTTTCAGGTAACGCCTTGATTCAACGGCCATCGCACATCTACTGGCAGTCGACATGTCCCGATCCCGGTTGCCCCGGCTTGAAATCTTCCCGGCAAAGCCGTATCTCGACCAGCAACCAACACCGGAATCCCCATGTCGACGATAAACCCCGTCCAGTTCCTCCAGCAGGTCCGCACCGAAGTGTCCAAGGTGGTCTGGCCCACCCGGCGCGAGGTTTTGCTGACCACCGTGATGGTCTTCATCCTTTCGGCGCTTGCCGCGACCTTCTTCAGCCTGGTCGACATGGTGATCCGCACCGGCCTGCACTACATCATCGGCGGCTGACCCCGGTTCCCTCTTGAATTGGGGCGGTGCAGGGGGTAGACCCCCGGCCAACCAAAGGGACACCGGCGCGCATCGATTCGGGGTGCGCGCTGTTTTTTGTTCCGGGACCGGACGAAGACAGGGCCGAATGGCCCGGGCAGCAAGGAAGCAGGCAGATGGCGAAGCGCTGGTATTCGGTAAGCGTTCTCTCGAATTTCGAGAAGAAAGTCGCCGAGCAGATCAAGACCGCCGTCACCGACGCGGGGCTTGAGGAAGAGATCGACGAAGTGCTGGTCCCGACCGAAGAGGTCATCGAGGTCCGCCGCGGCAAGAAGGTCACCTCCGAGCGCCGCTTCATGCCGGGCTATGTCCTGGTCCATATGGAAATGTCCAGCCGCGGCTACCACCTGATCTCGTCGATCAACCGCGTCACCGGCTTCCTGGGGCCCCAGGGCAAGCCGATGCCGATGCGGGACGCGGAAGTGAACGCGATCCTGAACCGGGTCGAGGAAGGCCTGGAGGCGCCGCGCAACCTGATCCGCTTCGACATCGGCGAAACGGTGCAGGTCACCGACGGCCCGTTCGAAGGCTTCGCCGGCATGGTCGAGGACGTGGACGAAGCCCACAGCCGCCTGAAGGTCACCGTGTCGATCTTCGGCCGGGCGACGCCGGTGGAACTGGAATTCACTCAGGTCTCCAAGGGGGTCTGAGGAATCGTGGAAGGCGAGCGTCCCGGACCTGATCCGGGATGACGGACCGGACCACTAAACCGCGCTTTCGGGCGCAGTGACAAAGGAGAGGCCAGATGGCCAAGAAGATTATCGGCAGCCTCAAGCTGCAAGTCAAAGCCCAGCAGGCGAACCCGTCGCCCCCGGTCGGCCCGGCCCTCGGCCAGCGCGGCCTGAACATCATGGCCTTCGTGAAGGAATTCAACGCGAAGACCGCCGACATTCCGCCGGGCACCCCCACGCCCGTCGTCATCACCTACTACCAGGACAAGTCGTTCAGCCTCGAGCTGAAGACGGCCCCGGCCTCGTTCCTGGTCAAGCAGGCTGCCGGCCTGCCGCCGGTCGGCAAGCGTTCGCGCGCCAAGGGCTCGACCAAGCCGGGCCGTGAAGTCGCCGGTACGATCACCGCGGCGCAACTCCGCAAGATCGCCGAGACCAAGATGAAGGACCTGAACGCCAACTCCGTGGAAGCTGCGATGCAGATCATCCTCGGCTCGGCCAAGTCCTGCGGCATCGAAGTGAAGGGCTGATCATCATGGCAAAGATCGCAAAACGCATCGCCAAGGCGAACGAAGCCTTCGCCGGCAAGGCCAACATCTCCGTCGAAGACGCGGTGAAGCTGATCAAGGGCGCGGCCTCGGCCAAGTTCGACGAAACCGTCGAGATCGCGATGAACCTGGGCGTCGACCCGCGTCACGCCGACCAGATGGTCCGTGGCGTCGTGGCCCTGCCGAACGGCACCGGCAAGACCGTCCGCGTCGCCGTCTTCGCCCGTGGCGCCAAGGCTGACGAAGCCAAGGCCGCCGGTGCGGACATCGTCGGTGCGGAAGACCTGATGGAGCAGATCCAGCAGGGCAACCTGAACTTCGACCGCTGCATCGCGACCCCGGACCTGATGCCGCTGGTCGGCCGCCTGGGCAAGATCCTCGGCCCGCGCAACCTGATGCCGAACCCGAAGGTCGGCACCGTGACGATGGACGTGAAAGCGGCCGTCGAGGGTGCCAAGGGCGGCGAGGTCCAGTTCAAGGTCGAGAAGGCCGGCGTGATCCACGCGGGCGTCGGCAAGGTCTCGTTCGACGAGGGCAAGCTGGCCCAGAACATCCGCGCCTTCGTGGACGCGGTGTCGAAGGCCAAGCCGTCGGGCGCGAAAGGCACCTACCTGAAGAAGGTGTCGCTGTCGTCCACGATGGGCCCCGGCGTGTCGGTCGACATCTCGTCGGCGACCCAGGCCTGAAGGATCGGTGCGCTGTAGCGCACCCTACGAAATCCCGATGCCTTCGGGCAAAGGGTTAGCCGGGCGGAAACGCCCGGTTCTGTCCGAGACGGTGGGTGGCGCGCAAACGCCATAAATCCTGCCCGAGATGGGGAACGAGATTGAAGGCACCTTCGGGTGATCTTGGTTTCGGGAACCGTTACGGACCCGACGCCCCTTGCAAGGGGGCAAACATGAGCCGGGGGGAAACCCCCAACCTTGGAGTGAAACTGTGGATAGAGCCCAGAAAGAGAAAGTGGTCGAGGAACTCGGCCAGATCTTCGAAAGCTCTGGCGTTGTGGTGGTTGCCCACTACACCGGGATGACGGTTGCACAGATGCAGGACCTGCGCGCGAAGCTTCGCGACGTGGGCGGGTCCGTCCGCGTTGCCAAGAACACGCTCGCCAAGATCGCCCTTGAAGGGAAGCCCGCTGCAAAGATGGGTGATCTCCTCACGGGCATGACCGTGCTGTCCTTCTCGGAAGACCCCGTGGCTGCGGCCAAGGTCTGCGAGGCCTACGCCAAGTCGAACGACAAGTTCGTCATCATCGGCGGGGCAATGGGCGACACGGTTCTGGACCAGGCCGGTGTCAAGGCTGTCGCGTCCATGCCGTCGCGCGAAGAGCTTATCGCTCAGATCGTGTCGTGCATCGGTGCGCCTGCCGCCAACATCGCCGGGGCCATTGGTGCGCCTGCGTCGAACATCGCGAGCATCCTGTCGACCATCGAGGAAAAGGCTGCCGCCTGATCCCATGCCCGGTGTGGTTGAACCCCGCATCGTTGGAACCCATCTTAACAAACGGAACTGAAAAATGGCTGATCTGAACAAACTCGCCGAAGAGATCGTTGGTCTGACCCTCCTGCAAGCTCAGGAACTGAAGACCATCCTGAAAGACAAGTACGGCATCGAGCCCGCTGCTGGCGGCGCGGTGATGATGGCTGGTCCGGCTGCTGGCGCGGCTGCCCCGGCTGAAGAAGAAAAGACCGAGTTCGACGTCGTCCTGACCGACGCCGGCGCGAACAAGATCAACGTGATCAAGGTCGTGCGCGAACTGACGGGCCTCGGGCTGAAAGAAGCCAAGGACCTGACCGAAGCTGGCGGCAAGATCAAGGAAGGCGTCTCGAAAGCCGACGCCGAAGCGATGAAGAAGAAGTTCGAAGAAGCTGGCGCCAAGGCCGAGCTGAAGTAATCGGACATCGGGGGCAACCCCGCGCAAACTGCAGGGCTGGGGCCGAGGAATTCGGTCCCAGCCATGCGCGTCTTGGAAGGGGCTTTCGCCGGAAAGCCTCTCCCCAGACGCGATGGGGTTCGGGAGCCACCCTTCGGGACGGGCGGCACGAATGGAACCCTTCGGTCTCTTCGCAAGCGGTGCGCGCCCGTGGCCCGACGGGTGGTGCGCCAGCGAAAAATGAAAGGTACAGACGAACATGGCGCAAGCTTATGTTGGCCAGAAACGCGTCCGCCGTTACTTCGGCAAGATCCGCGAAGTTCTGGAGATGCCGAACCTGATCGAGGTTCAGAAATCCTCCTATGACCTGTTCCTGCGGTCCGGCGACAGCGACAAGCCGCTGGACGGCGAAGGCATCCAGGGCACGTTCCAGTCGGTCTTCCCGATCAAGGATTTCAACGAGACTTCGGTCCTGGAATTCGTCAAGTACGAGCTGGAAAAGCCGAAATACGACGTGGACGAATGCCAGCAGCGCGACATGACCTATGCCGCACCCCTGAAGGTGACGCTGCGCCTGATCGTGTTCGATGTCGATGAAACCACCGGGGCACGGTCGGTCAAGGACATCAAGGAACAGGACGTCTACATGGGCGACATGCCCCTGATGACCTCGAACGGCACGTTCATCGTGAACGGCACCGAACGGGTGATCGTCAGCCAGATGCACCGCTCTCCGGGCGTGTTCTTCGACCATGACAAGGGCAAGACCCATTCCTCGGGCAAACTTCTGTTCGCCTGCCGCATCATCCCGTATCGCGGCTCGTGGCTGGACTTCGAGTTCGACGCCAAGGATGTGGTCTTCGCCCGCATCGACCGCCGCCGGAAACTGCCGGTGACGACGCTGCTCTATGCGCTTGGCATGGACCAGGAAGGCATCATGGATGCCTATTACGAAACCATCAACTTCCGCCATGTGAAGAACAAGGGCTGGGTCACCAAGTTCTTCCCGTCGCGCGTGTCGGGCACCCGGCCGACCTATGATCTCGTGGATGCCGCCACCGGCGAAGTCATCCTGAAGGCGGGCGAAAAAGCCACGCCGCGGATGGTGAAGAAGTGGAAGGACGAGGGCGTCGTCACCGACCTTCTGGTCCCGTTCGACCACATCCTCGGCCGCTATGTCGCCAAGGACATCATCAACGAGGAAACCGGCGAGATCTGGGTCGAGGCCGGCGATGAGCTGACCTGGGAACTGGACCGCGACGGCGAAGTCAAGGGCGGCACCGTCAAGGTCCTGCTCGACCAGGGCATCACCGACATCCCGGTCCTCGACATCGACAACGTCAACGTCGGCCCCTACATCCGCAACACGATGGCGGTCGACAAGAACATGGGCCGCGACACCGCGCTCATGGACATCTACCGCGTGATGCGCCCCGGCGAACCGCCGACCGTGGAAGCGGCCAGCGCGCTCTTCGACACGCTCTTCTTCGACAAGGAGCGGTATGACCTCTCCGCCGTCGGCCGCGTGAAGATGAACATGCGCCTCGACCTCGACAAGCCGGACACCCAGCGCACGCTGGACCGCAGCGACATCGTGGCCTGCATCAAGGCCCTGACCGAGTTGCGCGACGGCAAGGGCGAGATCGACGACATCGACCACCTCGGCAACCGCCGGGTGCGCTCGGTCGGCGAGCTGATGGAGAACCAGTACCGCGTCGGTCTGCTGCGCATGGAGCGCGCGATCAAGGAACGCATGTCGTCGGTCGAAATCGACACGATCATGCCGCAGGACCTGATCAACGCCAAACCGGCTGCAGCGGCGGTGCGCGAATTCTTCGGCTCCTCGCAGCTGTCGCAGTTCATGGACCAGACCAACCCGCTGTCCGAAGTGACGCACAAGCGCCGCCTGTCGGCTCTTGGGCCGGGCGGTCTGACCCGTGAACGTGCGGGCTTCGAAGTCCGCGACGTCCACCCGACCCACTATGGCCGGATGTGCCCGATCGAAACGCCGGAAGGCCAGAACATCGGCCTGATCAACTCGCTGGCGACTTTCGCCCGCGTGAACAAATACGGCTTCATCGAAACCCCGTATCGCAAGGTCATCGACGGCAAGGTCACGGATGACGTGGTCTACATGTCGGCCACCGAGGAAATGCGCCACACCGTCGCCCAGGCCAACGCCGGTCAGGACGCCGAGGGCCGCTTCACCGACGACCTGATCTCCAGCCGCAAGGCCGGGGAATTCATGCTGAACCCGCCGGACGCGGTCGACCTGATCGACGTCTCGCCGAAACAGCTCGTCTCGGTCGCGGCCTCGCTGATCCCGTTCCTGGAAAACGACGACGCCAACCGCGCGCTGATGGGCTCGAACATGCAGCGTCAGGCCGTGCCGCTCTTGCAATCCGATGCCCCCTTCGTCGGCACCGGGATCGAGGCGGTCGTCGCCCGTGATAGCGGCGCCGCCATCATGGCCCGTCGCGCCGGGGTGATCGACCAGGTCGACGCGACCCGTATCGTCGTGCGCGCCACCGAGATGCTGGAACCGGGTGAACCGGGCGTCGACATCTACCGCCTGCGCAAGTTCAAGCGCTCCAACCAGTCCTCCTGCATCAACCAGCGCCCGCTGGTGAAGGTGGGCGACACGGTGAAGCGTGGCGAAGTCGTCGCCGACGGCCCCTGCACTGATTTCGGCGAACTGGCTCTGGGCCGGAACGTCGTCGTCGCGTTCATGCCCTGGAACGGCTACAACTACGAAGACTCGATCCTGATCTCCGAGCGTATCCTCAAGGATGACGTCTTCACCTCGATCCATATCGAGGAATACGAAGTCGCCGCCCGTGACACCAAGCTTGGGCCCGAGGAAATCACCCGCGACATCCCGAACGTCGGCGAGGAGGCGCTCCGCAACCTCGACGAAGCGGGCATCGTCTATATCGGGGCCGAAGTGCAGCCGGGCGATATCCTGGTCGGCAAAATCACCCCCAAGGGCGAAAGCCCGATGACGCCGGAAGAGAAACTCCTCCGCGCCATCTTCGGTGAAAAGGCCTCGGACGTCCGCGACACCTCGCTGCGGCTGCCCCCGGGCGCCTATGGCACCATCGTGGAAGTCCGCGTCTTCAACCGCCACGGCGTCGACAAGGACGAACGCGCCCTGCAGATCGAGCGTGAGGAAGTCGAACGCCTCGCCCGCGACCGCGACGACGAGCTGACCATTCTGGAGCGCAACATCTACGCGCGCCTGAAATCGCTGATCATGGGCAAGGCTGCCGTGAAAGGGCCGAAAGGCATCAAGGCTGGCTCGACCATCGACGAGGAACTGCTCGGCACGCTGTCGCGCGGCCAGTGGTGGCAGCTTGCTCTGGGTGAGGAAGCCGACGCCAAGGAAGTCGAAGCCCTGCACGATCAGTTCGAAGCGCAGAAGCGCGCGCTGGATCACCGTTTCGACGACAAGGTCGAAAAGGTGCGCCGTGGCGACGACCTGCCTCCGGGCGTGATGAAGATGGTCAAGGTCTTCGTCGCGGTGAAGCGCAAGCTGCAGCCGGGCGACAAGATGGCCGGCCGTCACGGCAACAAGGGCGTCATCTCCAAGGTCGTGCCGGTGGAAGACATGCCGTTCCTGATGGACGGCACTCCGGTCGATCTGGTGCTGAACCCGCTCGGCGTGCCGTCGCGGATGAACGTGGGCCAGATCCTCGAAACCCACATGGGCTGGGCCGCGCGCGGCCTGGGCCTGAAGATCGACGAGGCGCTGAAGGAATATCGCCGCTCCGGCGACATGACTCCGGTGCGCGAGGCTGTCCGTCTGGCCTATGGCGACGAGACCTACGAAGAGGCCTTCGCGGGCCGCGACGAGGACGAGTTCCTGGAACTGGCGGGCAACGTGACCAAGGGCGTGCCGATCGCGACCCCGGTCTTCGACGGCGCCAAGGAATCCGACGTGAACGACGCCCTGACCCGCGCGGGCTTTGACACCTCGGGCCAGTCCGTGGTGTTCGACGGCCGCACGGGCGAGCAGTTCCAGCGCAAGGTGACGGTGGGCGTGAAATACATGCTCAAGCTGCACCACCTGGTCGACGACAAGCTGCACGCCCGGTCCACCGGCCCGTACAGCCTCGTCACGCAGCAGCCGCTGGGTGGTAAAGCCCAGTTTGGCGGCCAGCGTCTCGGCGAGATGGAGGTCTGGGCTCTGGAAGCCTACGGCGCCGCCTACACCCTGCAGGAAATGCTGACGGTGAAGTCGGACGACGTGGCGGGCCGGACCAAGGTCTACGAGTCGATCGTCAAGGGCGAGGACAACTTCGAGGCCGGCGTGCCGGAATCGTTCAACGTTCTCGTCAAGGAAGTGCGGGGCCTCGGCCTCAACATGGAACTCCTGGATGCGGAGGAGGAGTGAGCGCGAGTCGGGGTGAACCCCGACCTACGTAGGGCGGGGTTCACCCCGCCACACTTCTCCGACTGCCCCCTTTCAAGGATTTGGAAATGAACCAGGAACTCTCGACCAACCCGTTCAACCCGGTTGCTCCGGTCAAGACCTTCGACGAGATCAAGATCTCTCTGGCCTCGCCGGAGCGGATCCTGTCTTGGTCCTATGGCGAGATCAAGAAGCCGGAAACCATCAACTACCGGACCTTCAAGCCCGAGCGTGACGGCCTGTTCTGCGCCCGCATCTTCGGGCCGATCAAGGATTACGAATGCCTCTGCGGCAAATACAAGCGCATGAAATATCGCGGCGTCGTCTGCGAGAAATGCGGCGTGGAAGTCACGCTGCAGAAGGTGCGGCGCGAACGGATGGGCCATATCGAACTGGCCGCGCCCGTCGCCCACATCTGGTTCCTGAAGTCGCTCCCGTCCCGCATCGGCCTGATGCTCGACATGACGCTGCGCGATCTGGAACGCATCCTCTACTTCGAAAACTACGTCGTGATCGAGCCGGGTCTGACCGACCTGACCTATGCCCAGATGCTGACCGAGGAAGAATACCTCGACGCGCAGGACCAGTATGGCGCCGACGCCTTCACCGCCAACATCGGTGCTGAAGCGATCCGCGAAATGCTGGCCGCGATCGATCTCGACGCGACGGCTGAACAGCTGCGTGAGGAGCTGAAGGAAGCCACGGGCGAGTTGAAGCCGAAGAAGATCATCAAGCGGCTGAAGATCGTTGAATCGTTCCTCGAATCCGGCAACCGCCCGGAATGGATGATCCTGACCGTCCTGCCGGTGATCCCGCCGGAACTGCGCCCGCTGGTCCCGCTGGACGGTGGCCGTTTCGCGACCTCCGACCTGAACGACCTTTACCGCCGGGTCATCAACCGCAACAACCGCCTGAAGCGCCTGATCGAGCTTCGCGCGCCGGACATCATCGTCCGCAACGAAAAGCGGATGCTGCAAGAGGCGGTCGACGCGCTCTTCGACAACGGCCGTCGCGGCCGCGTGATCACGGGCACCAACAAGCGCCCGCTGAAGTCGCTGTCCGACATGCTGAAAGGCAAGCAGGGCCGGTTCCGCCAGAACCTCCTCGGCAAGCGCGTCGACTTCTCGGGCCGGTCGGTCATCGTGACCGGGCCGGAACTGAAACTGCACCAGTGCGGGTTGCCGAAGAAGATGGCGCTCGAACTCTTCAAGCCGTTCATCTACTCGCGGCTTGAAGCCAAAGGCCTGTCCTCCACCGTGAAGCAGGCGAAAAAGCTGGTCGAAAAGGAACGGCCCGAGGTCTGGGACATCCTGGATGAAGTCATCCGCGAACACCCGGTTCTCCTCAACCGCGCGCCGACGCTGCACCGCCTTGGCATCCAGGCCTTCGAACCGATCCTGATCGAAGGCAAGGCGATCCAGCTGCACCCGCTGGTCTGCTCGGCCTTCAACGCCGACTTCGACGGCGACCAGATGGCCGTTCACGTCCCGCTGAGCCTTGAGGCCCAGCTGGAAGCGCGCGTCCTGATGATGTCCACGAACAACGTCCTCTCGCCCGCCAACGGCGCGCCGATCATCGTGCCGTCGCAGGACATGGTCCTCGGCCTCTACTACGTCACGATGGAGCGCAAGGGGATGCAGGGTGAAGGCATGGCCTTCGCCGACATCGAGGAAGTGGAGCATGCCCTCGCGGCAGGCGCCGTCCACCTGCACGCCCGCATCAAGGCCCGTCTGAAACAGGTCGACGAAACCGGCAACATCGTCTGGAAGCGCTACGAGACCACCCCAGGCCGCCTGCGTCTGGGCAACCTCCTGCCCCTGAACGCGAAAGCCCCGTTCGAACTGGTCAACCGCCTTCTGCGCAAGAAGGACGTGCAAACCGTCATCGACACCGTCTACCGCTACTGCGGCCAGAAGGAATCGGTGATCTTCTGCGACCAGATCATGACCCTCGGCTTCCGCGAAGCCTTCCGCGCCGGGATTTCCTTCGGCAAGGACGACATGGTGATCCCCGATACCAAGTGGACCATCGTGAACGAGGTCAAGGACCAGGTCGCCGGCTTCGAACAGCAGTACCTCGACGGCCTGATCACCCAGGGCGAGAAGTACAACAAGGTCGTCGACGCCTGGACCAAGTGCAACGACAAGGTGACCGAGGCCATGATGGCCACGATCTCCGCCGTCCGCCACGACGCCAACGGCGCCGAACGCGAGCCGAACTCGGTCTACATGATGGCCCACTCCGGCGCCCGGGGCTCGGTCATCCAGATGAAGCAGCTCGGGGGCATGCGCGGCCTGATGGCCAAGCCGAGCGGAGAGATCATCGAGACGCCGATCATCTCGAACTTCAAGGAAGGTCTGACCGTTCTTGAATACTTCAACTCGACCCACGGCGCCCGGAAGGGCCTGTCCGACACCGCGCTCAAGACCGCGAACTCGGGCTATCTGACCCGTCGTCTGGTCGACGTCGCGCAGGACTGCATCATCCGCGTCCACGATTGCGGCACCGAACAGTCGATCACGGCCTCGGCCGCGGTCAACGACGGTGAGGTGATCGTGCCGATGGGCGAGCGTGTCCTGGGTCGCGTCGCCGCCGATGACGTCACCGTCCCCGGCACCGGAGAAGTGCTGGTGGCGAAGGGCGAGCTGATCGACGAACGCCGCGCCGACCTGATCAACGGGTCGGGCGTTGCTTCGATCCGCATCCGCAGCCCGCTCACCTGCGAGGCCGAAGAGGGCGTCTGCGCGCTCTGCTACGGTCGCGACCTGGCGCGCGGTACGCTGGTCAACATCGGCGAGGCGGTCGGCATCATCGCCGCCCAGTCGATCGGCGAACCCGGCACCCAGCTGACGATGCGGACCTTCCACATCGGCGGCGTGGCCCAGGGCGGCCAGCAGTCGTTCCTGGAAGCCAGCCAGGAAGGCAAGATCGAGTTCCGCAACGCCAACCTCCTGAAGAACGCCACAGGCGAGCAGATCGTCATCGGCCGGAACATGAGCGTGGCGATCATCGACGAGGCGGGCCAGGAACGGGCCGCCCACAAGCTGACCTATGGTGCGAAGCTGCACGTCAAGGAAGGCGAAACCGTCAAGCGCGGCACCAAGCTCTTCGAATGGGACCCCTTCACCCTGCCGATCATCGCCGAAAAGGCGGGGGTCGCCCGGTTCAAGGATCTTGTCGCGGGGATCTCGGTCCGCGAGGAAACCGACGATGCCACCGGCATGACCCAGAAGATCGTCTCGGACTGGCGGAGCGTGCCGAAAGGCGGCGACCTCAAGCCCGAGATCATCGTGATGGACCCGGCCTCGGGCGACCCGGTGCGCGGCGACAACGGCAACCCGATCACCTATGCCATGTCGGTGGACGCGATCCTTTCCGTCGAGGACGGCCAGGAACTGCGGCCCGGCGACGTGGTGGCGCGTATCCCGCGCGAAGGTGCCAAGACCAAGGACATCACCGGGGGTCTGCCCCGCGTGGCGGAACTGTTCGAAGCCCGTCGTCCGAAGGACCACGCGATCATCGCGGAAACCGACGGCTATGTCCGCTTCGGCAAGGACTACAAGTCCAAGCGCCGGATCACGGTCGAGCCGGTGGACGAGACGCTGCAGGCGGTCGAATACATGATCCCGAAGGGCAAGCACATTCCGGTCCAGGAAGGTGACTTCGTCCAGAAGGGCGACTACATCATGGACGGCAACCCGGCTCCGCATGACATCCTGCGGATCATGGGGATCGAGGCGCTGGCGAACTACATGATCGACGAAGTGCAGGACGTCTATCGCCTGCAGGGCGTGAAGATCAACGACAAGCACATCGAGGTCATCGTTCGCCAGATGCTGCAGAAGTTCGAAATCCTCGACTCGGGCGACACGACGCTTCTGAAGGGCGAACAGGTCGAGAAGATCGAGCTGGACGAAGAGAATGCCAAGGCCAACGCCCGTGGCGGCCGCGAGGCGAAAGCCGAGCCGGTCCTCCTCGGGATCACCAAGGCGTCCTTGCAGACCCGGTCCTTCATCTCGGCGGCCTCGTTCCAGGAGACCACGCGCGTCCTCACCGAGGCTTCGGTGCAGGGCAAGCGCGACAAGCTGCTGGGGCTGAAGGAAAACGTCATCGTCGGCCGGCTGATCCCGGCCGGGACGGGTGGCGCGACCAGCCGCGTGAAGAAGATCGCGTCCGACCGCGACCAGACCGTCATCGAGGCCCGCCGGTCGGAGGCCGAAGAGGCCGCCGCCCTGGCAGCCCCCATGGCGGTGATGGAACCCGAGCTGGACACCGATTTCGACTCGGGCCTCGTCGACACGGTGGAAAGCCGCGACTGATCCCCACGCTTTCGGACAGAGTACATCACCCCCGCCGGTCGCAAGACCGGCGGGGGTTTCTATTTTGGGGCTTCGCAGTTGTGCTGGGAAGCCACCGGCATTGCGGCACTTCGTGAAACCCGATACGGTAGTCCAATGGAACACCGCAGGAAGCCAGGATGAGCGTGCATAAGCAAAGTGTCAGCTTCACCGACGCGGCTTTCGCCTTCGCCCGTGATCTCGTCGAGGCTGGTGAATATCCGAACGTCAGCGCCGCCGTCTCCGGTGAACTTTCCCGCGCCAAAGCCGCGAGGGATCGTGACCGCGTGCTCCTTGAAGCCGAAGTGCAACGCCGCCTCGCCCTGCCGCCTGATCAATGGGAGCCGGTGGCACCGCTTGACAGCTTCACCTCCCGGGCGCGCGAGCATCTGGCGAAATTGAGGTCCGAGCAGCGCGCGAAGTCTTGATGCGGCAAAGCAAGCACCCGCTGGTCGAACAGGACCTGATCGGGATCATCGAGCATATTGTGGAAGTGACGCATGGCGACCTCGAAGCGGCGCTGCGACGGCTGGATGAAGTCGACGCGCTCCTGCGCGAGATCGCGGAGGCCCCGAGCTCGGGTATGCGCCTCTCCGGGCCGCTCGACGGCTGGCTCGTCCGTCACGGCGGTCGGGGCAATCGCCTGACCATCGTCTTCCGCCTCGATGGCCGACGCGAGTGTCTTATGGTCGCCCTTGTGGCGTTCGGCGCAAGAGACTGGATGGCTTTGGGCGAAAGCAGGATTGACTCTGACTTCTAGCGTACGAACGCCGAGCCGGTTGGCGCTTGCGCCGGAGGCGAGACAAAAGGCTTGCGCGACAGCGCTCAACTCGAAAGCCGCCCCCACCCCACGCGGCGGTCCAAACCTTACCCCCCGGTTAATGCCCGCGCCTAACCCCTTGAGTCCAAAGACCTCGAAAATCTGTCCACCGTGGACACTTCCCCTTCCCCCCGCCGCCTGCTACCCAAGGCCGGACAGTGAAGGATCCCGCCTTGCCCCCCTCCGAGAACCTCCGCGGCATCCTCCTGATGTGCGCCTCGATGGCTGCCTTCACGATCAACGACACCTTCATGAAATCGGTCACCCAGAGCCTGCCGCTCTATCAGACCATCGGCCTCCGGGGCCTGATCGCCGTCCTGGGCCTCACCATCCTCTGCCTCGCGACCGGGGCCTTCCGGTTCCGCCTGAACCGCCGCGACGGCTGGCTGATCCTCCTGCGCTCGCTGGCCGACGTTGCCGCCACCATCACCTTCCTGACCGCGCTCCTCCACATGCCGATCGCGAACCTCTCCGCGATCCTCCAGGCCCTGCCGCTCCTCATCACCCTCGGCGCGGCGCTGGTCTATGGTGACAAGATCGGCTGGCGGCGGATGACCGCCATCCTTGTCGGCCTGATCGGCGTTCTGATCATCATCCGCCCGGGGACCGAGGGCTTCGACCGCTGGTCGCTCCTCGGCCTTGCCTCGGTCGCCTGCGTGGTGGTCCGCGACCTGTCCGTCCGCCCGCTGCAGGGCCATATCCCCTCGACCCTCGTCGCGCTCGGGGCCGCGGTCGCCGTCACCCTGATGGGCTGGACCGGCACCGTTTTCGAGGGCTGGCAGGCCCCGACACCCTGGGAAGCCACCCGCATCCTTGGCGCCGGGCTGTTCCTCATCGTCGGCTACCTCTCCTCGGTCAGCGCCATGCGGCACGGCGACATCGGCCTCGTCGCCCCGTTCCGCTATACCTCGCTCCTCTGGGCCATCGTCCTGGGCTTCCTCGTCTTCGGCAACCTGCCCGACGGCTGGACCCTGTTTGGCGCGGCCATCGTGGTCGCCGCCGGTCTTTTCACCCTCTGGCGCGAGCGGGCCCTGCGGCGCCAGAAGGCCTGACCGGCGGGGCAGGGGTCCTCATTGACACCCCAGGCGATTCCTCCTATACGCCCGCCATCCCGAACCCGGTCGCGACCGGGACAAGGGGTCAGAGCGCTTGAAGTGGTCATGATCCGGGCCTGAACCGCCCCGATCCTCTGGAATTCCACCGCGTCATCTCCCGCAAGGGCGATGGGTGCGGTGTTCGTGTTTTGCGATTCGCGCAAGGCACGGTCGAGAAGCGGCGCCTCCACACGGCTAGGGGGGCGAGTATCGAAACGAGGAACGTGAATGCCGACGATTCAACAGCTGATCCGGAAACCCCGGGAAGCAGCGCCGCGGAAGTCCAAGTCGCAGCACCTGGAATCCTGCCCGCAAAAGCGTGGGGTCTGTACCCGCGTCTACACCACCACCCCGAAGAAGCCGAACTCGGCCATGCGGAAAGTCGCCAAGGTGCGCCTGACCAACGGCTTCGAGGTCATCTCCTACATCCCCGGCGAAAAGCACAACCTTCAGGAACACTCCGTCGTCCTGATCCGTGGCGGCCGGGTGAAGGACCTTCCGGGTGTGCGTTACCACATCCTCCGCGGCGTTCTGGACACCCAGGGCGTGAAAGAGCGTCGTCAGCGTCGTTCGAAATACGGCGCCAAGCGTCCGAAGTGAGGAGATAACAGATGTCCCGTCGTCACGCCGCCGAAAAGCGCGAAATCCTGCCCGATGCCAAGTTCGGCGACCGGGTGGTCACCAAGTTCATGAACAACCTGATGCTCGACGGCAAGAAATCCGTCGCCGAGTCGATCGTCTACGGCGCGCTTGACCGCGTCCAGACCCGCCTGAAGCGCCCCGCCGTCGAAGCCTTCCACGAAGCGCTCGACAACGTGAAGCCTTCGGTCGAAGTCCGCTCCCGCCGCGTCGGCGGTGCGACCTACCAGGTCCCCGTCGAAGTCCGCACCGAACGCCGCGAGGCGCTGGCGATCCGCTGGCTGATCACCGCTGCCAGGAAGCGCAACGAAAACACCATGGAAGAGCGTCTTGCCGCCGAGCTGGCCGATGCCGTGCAGAACCGCGGCACCGCCGTGAAGAAGCGCGAAGACACCCACAAGATGGCCGACGCGAACAAAGCGTTCAGCCACTACCGCTGGTAAGGGGTCATCATGGCACGCGATTATCCGCTCGACCGCTACCGCAACTTCGGGATCATTGCCCATATCGACGCGGGCAAGACCACGACCTCGGAACGCATCCTCTACTACACCGGCAAGTCCCACAAGATCGGCGAAGTCCATGACGGCGCCGCCACGATGGACTGGATGGAGCAGGAGCAGGAACGCGGCATCACCATCACCTCGGCTGCCACGACGACGTTCTGGAACCGCCAGGTCGATTCCGGTGCTGATACGTCCGACAAGTCGAAGAAGTTCCGCTTCAACATCATCGACACCCCCGGCCACGTCGACTTCACCATCGAAGTCGAACGCTCGCTGGCCGTGCTTGACGGCGCTGTCGTTCTGCTGGACGGCAACGCCGGTGTGGAGCCGCAGACCGAAACCGTGTGGCGTCAGGCTGACCGCTACAAGGTTCCGCGCATCGTCTTCGTCAACAAGATGGACAAGACCGGCGCCGACTTCTTCAAATGCGTCCGCATGATCAAGGACCGGACCGGCGCGAATGCCGTTCCCGTCGTTCTGCCGATCGGCGCGGAAGACAAGCTGGAAGGCATCATCGACCTCGTGACCATGGAAGAATGGGTCTATGAGGGCGAAGACCTGGGCGCCTCCTGGGCGCGCAAGCCGATCCGCGAGGCGCTGAAGGCCGAAGCCGACGAATGGCGCATGAACCTGGTCGAAACCGCCGTGGGTCAGGACGACGCCGCGATGGAAGCCTATCTCGAAGGCAACGAACCCGACCCGGAAACCCTGCGCGGCCTGATCCGCAAGGCAACCCTGGCGATCGACTTCATCCCGGTGATGGCCGGCTCGTCGTTCAAGAACAAGGGCGTGCAGCCCCTGCTGAACGCCGTGATCGACTATCTGCCCTCGCCCCTGGACGTGCCGCCCTACGAAGGCTTCGCCCCGGGCGACGAGACCGAAACCCGCAACATCGCGCGGTCGGCCGATGATGCCCAGCCCTTCTCGGGCCTGGCGTTCAAGATCATGAACGACCCCTTCGTCGGCTCCCTGACCTTCACCCGGATCTATTCGGGCAAGCTGGCCAAGGGCGACGCGATGCTGAACGCGACCAAGCAGCGCAAGGAACGCGTTGGCCGGATGATGATGATGCACGCCATCGAGCGTGAGGAAATCTCCGAGGCTTTTGCGGGCGACATCATCGCACTTGGCGGTCTGAAGGAAACCACCACGGGGGATACCCTGTGCGATCCGGCGGCGCCCGTCGTCCTCGAAACCATGACCTTCCCGGTCCCGGTGATCGAGATCGCGGTCGAACCGAAGACCAAGGCCGACCAGGAAAAGATGGGCATCGCTTTGGCCCGTCTGGCTGCCGAAGACCCGTCCTTCCGCGTGGAAACTGACCTGGAATCGGGCCAGACCATCATGAAGGGCATGGGCGAACTTCACCTCGACATCCTCGTCGACCGCATGCGGCGCGAGTTCAAGGTCGAGGCGAACATCGGTGCGCCGCAGGTGGCCTACCGCGAGACGATCAGCCGCGAGCATGAGATCGACTACACGCACAAGAAGCAGACCGGCGGGACCGGCCAGTTCGCGCGCGTGAAGCTGATCATCTCGCCGACCGAGCCGGGCGAAGGCTATTCGTTCGAGTCGAAGATCGTCGGTGGTGCGGTGCCGAAGGAATACATCCCCGGCGTCGAAAAGGGCATCAAGTCGGTCATGGACTCCGGTCCGCTGGCAGGCTTCCCGGTGATCGACTTCAAGGTCCAGCTGATCGACGGTGCGTTCCACGACGTCGACTCCTCGGTGCTGGCCTTCGAAATCGCCTCGCGGGCTGCGATGCGTGACGGTCTGAAGAAGGCCGGCGCGAAGCTCCTGGAACCGATCATGAAAGTCGAAGTCGTCACCCCGGAGGAATACACCGGCGGCGTCATCGGCGACCTGACCTCGCGTCGGGGCATGATCAACGGCCAGGACAGCCGCGGCAATGCGAACGTCATCGCCGCGATGGTTCCGCTGGCCAATATGTTCGGCTACATCAACCAGCTCCGCTCGATGACCTCGGGCCGCGCCGTGTTCTCGATGGAGTTCGACCACTACGACACGGTTCCGGAAAACCTGAGCCAGGAAATCCAGAAGAAATACGCTTGATCGGTGTGGCGGGGTGAACCCCGCCCTACCACCCCCGTAGGGCGGGGTT
>NZ_JAYRPN010000104.1:0-5282 GCF_041911175.1 Tabrizicola sp. | reverse complement strand
TCGATCCGATCGAACCTGAATCATGCGCGCGGCGCGCCGGTTGGTCTCATGGCGTCAGATCGGGGTCATCGCCGTTGAACGCTCGGCCATCTGCTCGTTCAGTTTGCGCACCATCACCGCCTCGATCTCGGGCAGCAGTTCGGCGGCGATCAGCTGGCTGACGCCCAGCGCCTGCGCCATGGCGAGGGCCGCGCCCATGTCCCAGCCGAGGACCGCGCCGGGGATCACGCGCAACTGGCCACCCAGACGGCCGACCAGATCCCAGACCTGCCAACCCTCGGGGGTCTGTGGGCGGTTCAGTCTGGCCGGGCAGTCGGGGCAGGAAGCTTGGCAGGCCGCGCAATAGCGTTCGCCCCCGCCGAAGGACCAGTCGGCGAGGGCGCGGAGGCGTTTTTTTCCGCGTCCAGGATCAGGCCCCGCGCGACGTATTGTGTCTGGAACGCCTCGAAAACCGGCCAGATTTCCAAGAGGGCGTCGATGCCCTCGGGCGTGACGGGTAAGATGTTGCCCGCATCGTCGCCCACGCCCGCCCAATCCAGTACCGCGCGTCGCGCCACCGCCTTGGCCATGGCAAGGGCCAGTGCCTCCTGGCTGGCACCTTCCGGCAGGGCTTCGATGGCCGGGTCGGCGCGGGCCGCGACCATCAGCGCGGTGGTCAGCGGCCCGACGAGCAGGCGCAGGCCGGGGGCGAGGTCCAGCCATTCGGGCGTGGCGGTCAGGTTCAGACGGATCATCAGTAAGCCTCGACATCATTGATCAGGGTTGCGGTGCACATGCGGGCGGGGGCGGTGGCCTTGGCGGCCTGCCAGTCGAAACTGGCCTGCACGCCCTGCGGCCCGGAAATCTCGATCCGGGGGCGCGGCAGGTAGACGGCATGGGCGGTGAAGGTGAAACTCTCGCCCGAGGGCAGGACATAGGCGAAGCCGATCTCGCAGGGATCTCCGTTGATCGCCTGGCTCACCAAGGTGCTGTCGGCGAACCGGACCTCGATCCGGCCGGTCAGGGCGGCGATGGACGGGTCGGCGCCGTCGATCTTGCCATCAGAGCGGATGGTCTCGATCCGGTCGAGATTGTTGGCATAGGTGATCTCGGCCGAGACCACGTTGCCCAGCGCCGCGCCATTGCGGCTGATCGCGCCGTTGAAATGGCCGAACCGCTTCAGGCCCAGTTCCGCAGGCGTGCCCGCGGCGGTCGCCGCGGCGATGGTCTCGCCCTGCGCCACCAGCCGGGCGGTGGCGGTCAGGAGGCCCGAGCGCTGCACCTGCCAGCTGAGCTGGTCCAGCACGCAGCCGGAATACATCGCGTAACGCGGCACTTCGGGCATGGCGGTCTCGATGGACATCGAGGGCAGGGTCCAGCCGCCCGAGCGGAATTCATGGGTCCAGGGCCCCGCGCCCGAGGTGATCGGATCGCCGAAGGCTGCCTTCAGCCAGAACCCGAAGGCCTCGGCGTCGATCGGCAGCATGACGTCGCCATCGGCGGTGACTGCATCCTTGATCGGGGCCAGGGGATCGCGGCCATAGCCCAGGAGTTCGCTGTTCAGGAGCGGCTGCTCCGATCCCAGCGAGGTGCTGGCAAAGGGCATCTTCGTGAATCCCCCGACCGGCGGGGTGCCATAAGTGGTCTCGAACGCAAGCGCCATCTGCGCCCGCGCGCCTTGCGCACGTGCCATGGGGGTCTCCTATGTGGGGGTGTCAGGCCAGGGGGCCGGTGGTGGTGTAGTGCAGGACGATGGTTATGATCGCCGCCTTCAATGCCGCCGCGCCTTCGATGGGCAGATCGACCGAGGCCGGGGCCTCGGGTTCGACCCAGTCGCAAAGGCCGCCGAGGGTGCGGTCGGTTTCGAGGGCCGCGCCGATGCTGGCGATCAAGTCGTCGAAGGCGCTGGCCCGACCGGTGCCTGCTTGGACCACTACTTCCAGTTCGGCGCGGTGCTGATAGTGATACCGCAAGGGCGACAGTGTCACTTCCGGCTCGCCCGGTTGGCCGTCGCGCAGGATGATCAATCCGGCAGGCGGGATCCGTTCGGGCAGGACCTCATCCCGCAGGGTGACGGCGGCAAGGGGTTGCAGCCGCGCATGCAGCGCGGCGAGGACGGTTTCGCGCGTGGTGGGCATCTGCGTTCACGAGGCTGAAAAATGCTGTTAGGCGCGGGCTTTTCTGGCTTCTTCTGCGATGATCCGCACGGTGCCCATCGGCATAAAGGCATAACCATGCGGATTGCCGTCATCCCTGAGCGGAACAAAGCCAACTTTTTCAGTGAAGAAGCGCCACCGCGTTGCGCACACGTCAGCATCCCCGCAGTTAAGGCTGTCGATTAGGACCCCCTTGCAGGCGCTTGCTCTTGGATCCTGAGCTATCCTGATCAAGGTGCGCAGCATGATTTCCATGCCCGACCCTTTCCCATGCTCGATATCGCGCGCGACGAAGTCGATGCGGACATAGGGCAGCAAAGCCTTGTCAGAACCGGCTTGCACATAACTGTATCGGCTGAAGGCAATGATCTGCGGTCCATCGGCTATGACCAGCGTGCGATTGCGATATTTCTTGGACTGCTTGCGTAAGTCGTCATCGCATACTGCGTTGCCGCTCGAGAACGCCTCGACGGCATGCTCAGTTGGATCTAGCGGTGCCAACAAGGTGCCACCTTAGACGCCAGCGGCCTTCCATGGGTTCGCTATCGCCGCCCATACATGCTCGGTGATGACGGTGCCGCGCGCGCAGATATCATCGATACGGGCGGCCTCCGCCTCCGTCAGGGCGATGACTTCGAGCTCTTCAATGGCATGATCAACCTTAGCGCGCCGACGGGTATGCTTCACCGCTACGGGGGCCTTCGCAGCAATCTTGGCCATGAACTTCCCGTCGCGAAACTTGCGTTTCACGAGGTGGCCCTCAGCGTGAGCCCCGGCGTTCATGGTCTTCTTGACTGCCATAACAGATTCCCTTCGTGTTCCAATCTAAGCACGGAACCCTTAATGGGCAACTATCAACACGGCTGGACAGCAGCTTTTGTTGAATTCCGTTGCTCCAAACGATCCTCAACAACAGTTCTCCATCTCATGCTTCGACCTTTGGAGTTCATCAGAAACACCGAAGCCTCCCAGTTTCCGTTTCGCGGACTGGCCTGCAGCGGATGACATTTTCCACACTGGATCGCTAGATACTCCCGTTCTCCGATGGGTTGTGCCTATCTGTCACCAGCCCTTCACTCCACCCACTTCGCTACGATCCGCCCCGGTAACCCATCCACCGCCCGCTCGGCATCCCGAGCCAGATCCAGCCGTTTGCGCAACCTGACCTGCGGCACCAGCAGGAAGATCGGCACGGTCGCCACGCCGCGCCCGGTTTTCGACTTCGATGCCACGGCCCGACCCTTGGAATTCAGCCTCCCCTCGGCCACCAGCAGACTTGGCCCCCGGCGGCGATAGACGAACCGCAGGCGCAAGCCGGTGCGGCGTTCCCATTCGGCAGGGGTGATCCGGCCACCCTTGGTGCTTTTCCCGGCGGCGGGGGTGGGGATGGCCAGCCAGAACCCATCTTTCGAGCGGATCAGCGGCCCGGTGTCGTGCGCGCCGATGATCACCGGGGCGTTGGACCAGACCAGCGCCGCCGCGTTCAGGCTGTCGCTGGCCTTCGGATATGTGGCCAGTCGGATGGAATTGCCGAGCCTTGTGCCCAGTCCCGCGCCGGTGATCTGCGCGCGCCAGGCGGATTTGAGGGAGGTGCCAGCCGCGCGCATCGCCGCCGATACCGCCTTTTCCCCCGCGGCAATTTCGGCCTGCATCAGCGCGACCAAGTCGGGATCGAACGCGATCTTCAATTTCATGATGGCCTCAAGTCCAGCGTCCAGACCAGGCGCTCGCGGTCACGCACCGGCTCGCCCTGGAGGACGAAACTGTCCGCGCCGATCACCAGCAGATCGCCCGGCCGGGGTTCTGGCAGGTCCGACAGGCGCACATCCACCATCGTGCTGTCGCTGACATAGCGCCCGGCCCCGAATTCGGTGATCCGGTCCGGGGCGCGGCGAATGACGCGGATCGGCCGTTCCTCCGATGTGGTGGCGGAGATCCACACCGCCGCCACCGCCATCGAAGGGTTGCCGAAGATGCGGCCGAGCGCCGCCTCGAACACCGACATCGGCCCAGCCGTCAGTTCGACGTGTGCAGGCGGATCGCAAGGCGCGGCCGCTTGTTCACCGGCAGGATCGAGGCCTCGGTCATCAGGTCGATCCAGCGGCCCTTCTCGTCGAGATGCTGGCGGGCATAGAGCGGCAGGCCGACGGTATTGGCGGCTTCCAAGAGGTTCGCCGGGCCGCCATAGGTGGTGAAGGTGTCGAAGGTGCCGATCGGGAAGGCCACCCCTTCGCCCGCGGGCAGGAAGCGTTCCGCCGTGCCGGTCGAAAGCGTGGCGCTGCCGGTATATTCCTCGAAGAGGATCCCTGCGAAGGGAAAGGCGCGCCGGACATCCTCGCGCAGCGGCTGGCCGCCGGTGGCCGAATAGAACTTGTAGGCGTCCTCGGTCTTGGGATGGCTGATCAGCTTGTCGAAGAATTCGGGGCTGACCAGCGCATGGGCGCGGATCATGCTTTCGCCGAGAAGATTGTCCTCGATGGCGCGCAGCACCTCGCGGACCTTGCCCTGCACATTGGTGCCCGCAGTGCCGAGGGTGAAGTCGACCGAGATCTGAGTGAGGCCGAATTCGGTGAAGTAGTTGTAGAGCGTGGTGCCCGCGCCGTCCTTCACGATGCCGCGCAGCGCGTTCATCTCCATGTATTCGCGGGTCTGGGCGTGCTTGCGGCGCATCAGCTGCAGCTTGCGGTTCATCACTTCGACCAGCGGATCGGCGGCATCCGACACGCCCAGCGCGGGTTGCCCCTGAATGTCGCCGGGCAGGATGACATCGTCATGCGGGATCCACGGCAGGGCAAAGCTGCGCATCGAGCGGCCCTCGCGGGTGCCGACGGTGGCCGGAGCGCCAAGGGGAACCGAGGGCAAGAGGCTCAGCACGCCCTGGAACTGTTCGATGACGATGCTGCGCTGGGTGACACCCTCGAAGCGGAACAGGCCGATCTGGCCGAGGCGGGTGTAGAGGTTGGGCAGGATGTTGATGGCCTGCGTCATCTCGGCCAGCGAATAGCCGCCGACGTCGAAGGGGTTGCGGATGATGGCGTTCATGGGGGGCTCCGGGGGTCTTGGGGGAAAAGGGCGAGGCGAGTTCGGCTGAACCGCGCTCGTCAGGGCGCGTGATCAGAAGTCGTCGCGGGTCAGGCGCCGTCGCGG
>NZ_JAYRPN010000103.1:0-50111 GCF_041911175.1 Tabrizicola sp. | reverse complement strand
GAATGCGAGACGTTCCAGATCACCTGGAAGCCGACGAAGACCGCCAGCACGAAGACGATGAAGTGGCTCATGAAGGCCGCCGGAGCATAAAGCCCCGCCAGCAGCATCAGCCCGCCCCCGATGGCCAGCAGTCCGACCTGGCTGCGGGTCTGCGCCTTGAAGGCCGCGACTTCCTGCGCCCGGCGTTCCTCGGGCGTCAGCTCGCGCGCCTTCTCCTTCGGTTTCTGAACCGCAATCGCGGCGACCTTCGGCGGTGGCGGCGGGAAAGTCACCGCCCCCATATGCGCCGCCGTGGCGCCGCGGATCACGTCATCCTCCATGTTATGCGCGATGACGCCATCCTTCTTCGGCGTGAGATCGGTCAGCATGTGGCGGATGTTGGTCGAATAGAGCGTCGATGCCTGCGCCGCCATCCGGCTGGGGAAGTCGGTGTAGCCGACCACCGTCACGCCGTTGTCGGTGACGATCTTCTGGTCCGGCACCGTCAGGTCGCAGTTGCCGCCGCGTTCCGCCGCAAGGTCGACGATGACCGACCCCGGCTTCATCATCCGGACCATGTCCTCGGTCCAGAGCTTCGGCGCGGGACGACCGGGGATCAGCGCGGTGGTGATGACGATGTCCATATCCGGCGCCAGCTCGCGGAACTTCTTCAGTTGCGCCTCGCGGAACTCGGGCGAGGACGGGGCCGCATAGCCCCCGGTCGCCGCCCCATCGGTCTGTTGTTCGGCAAAATCCAGGAAGACGAAATTCGCCCCCATCGATTCGATCTGCTCGGCAACTTCGGGGCGCACGTCGAAGGCGTGGACGATGGCCCCCAGCGATGTCGCCGTGCCCACCGCCGCAAGACCGGCAACGCCTGCCCCCACCACCAGCACCTTGGCCGGCGGCACCTTGCCCGCCGCCGTCACCTGGCCCGTGAAGAAGCGGCCAAAGTTCGACCCGGCCTCGATCACCGCGCGGTAGCCTGCGATGTTGGCCATCGACGACAGCGCGTCCATCTTCTGCGCCCGGCTGATCCGGGGCACCATATCCATCGCGACGATGGTCAGGTTCTTCTTCGCCGCCGCTTCCAGAAGCTCCGGGTTCTGCGCGGGCCAGAAGAACGAGATCAGCGTCTGCCCGTCACCAAGCGTCGCCAGTTCCGCCGCATCCGGGCCGCGCACCTTGACGATCACATCCGCCGCCGCGATCACCGAGGCCGCATCCGGCAACACCTCGACCCCCGCCGCCGCATAGGCTGCGTCCGAGAACCCCGCCTTCGCCCCCGCCCCGGACTGGATCACGCTGGAATGCCCCAGCTTCGCCAGTTGCGTGGCCGAATCCGGCGTCATCGCCACCCGGTTCTCACCGGGAAAAACTTCCGTCAAAGCGCCTATCTTCACCCTGGTCCCCGCTCCTCTGCCCAAGAGTCACAATCTGTCCCGTTGCGTCTAGCATTGCGCAACAATATTTCAAACCCTACTTTTTTCGCCCACCGCAGCGTCATTTCCGCCCCAACCACCGCCGTGTCTGCGCCGCCCAGAGGTCGAACTCCGGCCCGAAGGCTTCGGTCAGGCGGGCTTCCTCGTCGCGGATGAAGCGGGTCTGGATCAGCCAGACGAAGCTGAAAACCAGCGGCAGCGCAAGCACCGCGTCCAGCCACAGGATCGCGCCGGTCAGGATCACCGCATCGGCAAGGTAGATCGGATTGCGCGACAGGCCGAAGACCCCGCCTGTCACCAGCGCCGTCGGGTCGCGGCGCGGGATCACCGTGGTCCGCGCCCGGGCCATCTGCAGCACTGCTGCGCCCATGACCAGCGCGCCCAGCACCACCAGCCCCGGCCCCAATATGCACCCGAGAGTGCCGAAAATCGGGGGTGAGATGAGCGACAACACCCAGGCCGCGCCGACGTGCAGCACCAACCAAACGGGCGGGATGTCGATCTCATGAGCCAAGGAACGCAACCGGGGGCCTCCTGTATGGCCCCTCTAGACGCTGCGTCACCCGGCTGCAAGCCGTTCGGCTGATGGAGCGGCCCCAGGCGGCACTCTTTCCAGCGGAAGCGACATCAGCGCGGCACAACCATTTCAAGCTTGAAATTTATCGCCGCCCCCGGCATAACTCGGGAAACCTCTAAGGACCTGTCCATGCCCATTGATTTCGCCGCCAGCAAAGCCCGCTTCCATCTGCCCGAGGGCGTGATCTACCTCGACGGCAACTCGCTTGGCCCGATGGTGAGATCCGCGCCCGCGCGCATGGAAAAGGTGATGCGGGACGAATGGGCGGAACTGCTGATCCGCGGCTGGAACAAGGCCGGATGGATGGCGCAACCCGCCGCGATGGGCGACCGGATCGGCAAGCTGATCGGGGCGGCCCCCGGCACCGTGGTGCTTGGCGATACGCTCTCGATCAAGGTCTACCAGGCGCTTGCCTCGGCGCTGGAGCTGAACCCCAAGCGCCGGGTCATCCTGTCCGACACCGGCAACTTCCCCTCCGACCTCTACATGGCCGAGGGCCTGTGCCGCACGCTGGGCGGGCAGTACCGGCTGAAGACCGTGGCGCCGGAAGAGGTGATGTCGGCCATCGACGACACCGTCGCCGTGACGATGATCACCGAGGTCGACTACCGCACCGGCCGCCGTCATGACATGGCCGACATCACCAGACGCGCGCATGAGATGGGGGCGCTGACCGTCTGGGACCTGGCCCACAGCGCGGGCGCCCTGCCGGTGGATCTGACGAAGACCAAGGCCGACTTTGCCGTCGGCTGCACCTACAAATACCTGAACTCCGGCCCCGGCGGCCCGGCCTTCATCTATGTCGCCCCGAAGCATGCCGAGACCGCCCGCCCGGCGCTGTCCGGCTGGCTGGGGCACGAGGCGCCCTTCGCCTTCGACCTGAGCTACCGCCCCGGCCAGGGGATCGAGCGGATGCGCGTCGGCACCCCGCCGATCCTGCAGATGGCCGCGCTCGATGCGGCGCTGGACGTCTGGGACGGGGTCGACCTGCGCGAAGTCCACGCCCAGTCGCTGCGGCTGCAGGACCAGTTCATCAAGGGCATCGAGTCCCGCGCGCCGATGCTGCAGCTCGCCACCCCGCGCTCGCACCTGATGCGGGGCAGCCAGGTCAGCTTCCGCCACCCGGAAGGCTATGCCATCATGCAGGCGCTGATCGCCGAGGGCGTGATCGGCGACTTCCGCGCTCCGGACATCCTGCGCTTCGGCTTCACGCCGCTTTACATCGACGAAGACGACGTCGCCCGCGCGGTGTCCGTGCTGGCGAAGATCATGGACTACGGCACCTGGGACAAGCCCGAGTTCAAGGCCCGCGCCCGCGTGACCTGAGCGAAAGGACAGCCGCATGGTCAGCCATCGCATCCTTGCCCTCGCCACCGCTCTTGCGGGTACGACCGGCGGTGCGGAGGCGGAGCCTCTGCACCTGCAGCGCGGCGTCAATGGCGACCTCTGGAACAACTGGGGCTCGATTGCCGAGCTGCAGGCCGACCCCGAGGCGCTGGCCGTCTTCCCCGACTGGCGTCGCACCGTGACGCCGCAGATGTTCGCGGCCCTTGCCGAGGAAGGCTTCGACTTCATCCGCCTGCCCCTCGACCCCGGCCCCGCGCTGGCCTACGGCCCCGGACCTGACCAGGACCGGCTGATCGACGGAATGCGGGCCGCCGCCAACTTGGGGCTTGCCGCCGGGTTGAAGGTGATCATCGACCTGCATCCCATCTCGCGCGGTGAGGACATCGGCGGCGCCGAAAGCATCGTCGGCGACCAGTTTCCCGCCTACGTCACCCTGGTCGGACACATCGCCGCGCGGATGTCCGACCTCCCGGCCGACCGCGTCGCGCTGGAACTGCTGAACGAACCCGTCTTCGACTGCGAGGGCGTCTTTGCCGGGGCCCCGCCCAAATGGCCCGACATGCAGGCCCGGCTGCATGCCGCCGCCCGCAAGGCGGCACCCGACCTGACCCTGATCCTGACCGGCGCCTGCTGGGGCCAGCCTGAGGCCCTGGTCTCGCTCGATCCCGCGCGCATCCCCGACGACAATGTGCTGTGGACGTTCCACAGCTACACGCCCTTCGCCTACACCCATCAGGGTGCTATCTGGGTCGATCCGCCGCTCCGCTATCTTGGCGATCTGCCCTATCCACCCTCGCTGATGACACCCGAAGTCATCGCAAAGGCCACTGCCGCCTCCGTCGCCCGCATGGCCGCAGCCGAGGGCACGGCAGACGCCGATCTCATCGCACGCTGGGTGCAGGACTACGCCGACACGCCCGACAGCGCCACGACCGAGGAGATCGCCACCGCCGCAGCCTGGGCCGATGCGCATGGCATCCCGCGCAGCCATCTGCTGCTGGGCGAGTTCGGCGCGCTGCATGCCATCGACGGCGTCAACCAGCCGATGGAATGGTATCACGCCTTTCTCTCGGACAAGGTCAAGGCGGCCGAGGCGGCCGGCATCGGCTGGGCGGTGCTCAGCTGGGATGGCGGCATGGGTGTTGCGATGCCCGGCGACCCCGACCGCCGCCTCTCGCCGGACACCTGCCGCGCCCTGGGCCTGCCATGCGGCAACTGACGCTCCCGCCCCTCTGCCGCCCCGCCGGCTGGGTCGCGCTCTGGCGGCGGATGGGCAATCTCTCGATCCTGAACAGGCGGGCCGCTCCCTCGTCCTGAAACCCTTTTTCAAGATGGAGAGAGACATGACCACCCAACCCTACAATCCCGCCGAAGATGGCGCGCAGATGGCCTTCGATGGCCGGATGTCCTATGGCGACTACCTGCACATCGACCGCATCCTCAGCGCGCAGACGCCCCTCAGCGCTGCGCATGACGAGATGCTGTTCATCATCCAGCACCAGACCTCCGAGCTTTGGATGCGCCTTGCCCTGCACGAGATCGACGCCGCGCGGAAGATGATCGCCGCCGACCGCGCGCAGGAGGCGTTCAAGATGCTCGCCCGGGTTGCCCGCATCTTCGAGCAGCTGAACAACGCCTGGGATGTCCTGCGCACCATGACGCCCTCGGAATACACCACCTTCCGCGAGACGCTGGGCCAATCCTCGGGCTTCCAGTCCTGGCAGTACCGGCTGATCGAATACGCCGTCGGCAACCGCAACCTTGCCATGCTGAAGCCGCATGCGCATCGCCCCGACCTGATGGCGAAACTCGAGGCCGAACTCGCGCGGCCCAGCCTTTATGACGAAGCGCTGCGCCACCTCGCCCGCGCCGGTCTGCCCGTGCCGAAGGACGTGCTCACCCGCGACCTGGGCCAGGCCTGGACCCAGCATGATGGCGTCCAGGCGATGTGGGAGGTCGTCTACCGCGACCCGACCGCATATTGGCAGGCCTATGAACTGGCCGAGAAGCTGGTGGATTTCGAGGACTACTTCCGCCGCTGGCGCTTCAACCACCTGACGACGGTCGCCCGCATCATCGGCATCAAGCGCGGCACCGGCGGCACCTCCGGCATCTCCTACCTGCGCCGGATGCTGGACGTCGAGCTGTTCCCCGAGCTTTGGGCCGTGCGCACGACGCTCTGACCGGCGGGCCCGCGCGCCGGAACTGCGGCGCGCGGGCAACTATGCCTTGGAAATCAGCCGTTTTCACAGGCCCGTGATCGCATTCAAAACCCCGCGTGGTTTGACCTGCCGGTTGCGCTCGTCTAGCCTGCGCTGCAACGGACCTGCGACATTCTGCCGACGGGTCGGAAAAAGTGTGGATGATTTTATGCTGCAGACTTCCCGTCGCTTCCTCCGCCTGAGCCCCGCAATCCTCGCCGCCGCCCTCCTGGCCGCCTGCGTCGATCCGGCTGCCGGGCCCACGTCCACCGCCTCGACCCAGGCCCTGCCGAAGCCCGGCGAGAACGTCTATGTCGCGACGATGGATGCCGGGATCGCGATCCCCGCCCTTCCGGTCGACAAGATCCCCGAAAGCCACCGCCGCCAGGTCGTCGCCTACGAGACCGACCAGCCGCCCGGGACCATCATCATCAACCCCGGCACCAAGCTCCTTTACTACGTCCTCGGCAAGAACAAGGCGATCCGCTATGGCATCGCGGTCGGCAAGGCCGGGTTCGAATGGTCCGGCGAGGCCATCGTGGCCGAGAAGAAGACCTGGCCCCGCTGGATCCCGCCGAAGGAAATGATCGCCCGCCGCCCCGAACTGGCCAAGTTCGACGAAGTCGGCCAGCCCGGCGGCCCGACGAACCCGCTCGGCGCCCGCGCGATCTACCTGACATCCGGCGGGCGCGACTATGGCTACCGCATCCACGGCACGCCGGAATGGCAATCCATCGGGCACAATGCCTCGTCGGGTTGCATCCGCATGATCAACCAGGACGTGCTTGACCTCTACAGCCGGGTGACCGGGGGCGAGAAGGTCATCGTGCTGACCGCCGCCGGCGAAATGCCGCAGGGGTTGCATATCCCGGCCCCGCCCAAGCCGAAGGCTGTCGCCAAGGCGACACCCAAGGCCGAGGTCGTGGTTCCCGTCGGGGCCGTGCCCGCGCTGAAGGTCCTGCCGCCGCCCTCGATCACCACCGGAACTCCGGTCGTGGCCCCTGCCGTCGCCCCGGCGACCCCGGCTCCGGCGACCACCACGACCCCGGCTCCGGCGGCCACCGCCCCGGCCTGCACGGTCGCGCTGGTGAACGGCGCCTGCCCGCCGGGGAACTGATCCGGCGCAAGGACTGCGAAAGGGGGCGCCGGTTGGCGCCCCCCTCGTCATTTCAGCTCTGTCACTTCAGCCAGCGGTCATAGTCGCTGACCAGAAGGTGCCAGGGCGCCTCGTCCTCCTCGATCTCGGCAAATCGACCGATCGGCTCGCGGAAGATGTTGTCGGTCAGGTCGTCGTTCACCGTCGAGACCTCGCCGATCAGCACATCGCCCCCCTCGCCCCAGAAGGCATGCCAGTCGCCCGGCATCAGCGTCACGCTTTCGCCGGGCTGAAGCTTCAGCTTCGTTCCCGGTCCATAGGGCGTGTCGATTCCGTCGCAGCGCACCATCCCGCCCCGGTCCCAGGCGAAGTTGCCCTTGTCGTCGCTGCCATACAGCTCCACCACCAGCGTGGCACCTCCGCGGTTGATGATGTCCTCGGCCTTGATCACATGGGTGTGCATCGGCGACAGCTGGTCCTGCCGGGAAATCAGCAGCTTCTCGGCATAGCACATGCCCCCGCCCCGCTGCAGGTCGGCCAGCCGCCCGTTGCGCAGGGTGAACAGGAACAGGCCCAACTCATCGAACTTGCCTTGGCCATAGTCGGTGATGTCCCAGCCGCAGCGCGCGTCGATGATGGAACGGACATCCTTCCGCGCCTTGAACTGGTCCGGCGACCAGTTGGCAAAGGGCGGCAGGACGAACCCGTGGTGCCGGATCAGATCGTCCGCCGCGCGCATGATCTCGTTGATGCGTGACCGTTTCATGAAACCCTCCTGACTCACGCGCGACAGATGACCGTATTTTGCGCGCCCTGTCACTTGCCGGAACCGGAAACCCGCAGGTTTCCGAACCGATTTCCGGATGGAAATCGCCGCAAGGCCGACCGTCAGGCCAAACGGCGGATCGGTTCGCGGTTGCAGAAGATCACCAGCTGCCCGGCATTCTCCACCACGGCAAAGCCCCGTCGCCGCATTTCCTCGATGAACGCGGCGCATCCGTAGAACCGCTCGATGTCGCGCGCATTCCGCCGGATCACCGCGCCGGTCGCCGCCGCGCGCGAGCTGAAAAGCTCGGTCAGGAATTGCTCGGGACTCAGGGGCGGCAGCATGGACATAAGCCCATGCTGCCGCATCCCTGGTTAAGAACCCGTTACCGCTTGCCGAAGATCGAGCCCAGGATGCCGCGCACCAGCGCCTGCCCGGACTTCGTTCCCAGCTGCCGCGCAAAGCTCTTCGCGAATGAGGTGGTGATCGAATCCGAC
This sequence comes from Tabrizicola sp., assembly GCF_041911175.1. Lineage (GTDB taxonomy): Bacteria > Pseudomonadota > Alphaproteobacteria > Rhodobacterales > Rhodobacteraceae > Tabrizicola. Next base: position 42,206 of record NZ_JAYRPN010000103.1, on the reverse strand, counting down.
CGCCCCGCGCTCGACCGCTTCGGCGCCGCGTCGCGGTAGCCGTCGGCGTCATAGCGCCGGGCACGCTCGAACTCGCGCTTCTCCTCGGCCTGGCGTTCCTCCAGCTCTGCCGCGTCCTTCGCCGCCGCATCGGCTTTCGCCCGCAGCTTTTCGAACGCGCTTTCCCGGTCGAGCGGCTGGTCGTACTTGCCCTTGACCGGAGAGCCCGCCATCACCGCCGCCCGCTCCGCCGGGTCGAGCGGCCCCAGCTGGCTGGCAGGCGGTCGGACCAGCGTGCGCTCGGCAATGCCGGGAATGCCCTTGGCCTCAAGCAGCGAGGTCACCGCCTCGCCCGTCCCCACATCGCGGATCGCCTCGTCGATCTTGAAGCGCGGGTTCGGTCGGTAGGTCTCGGCCGCCTTGGCCAGGTCCTTCTGGTCCTTTGCCGTGAACGCCCGCAGCGCGTGCTGCACCCGGTTGCCAAGCTGCCCCAGGATCGTATCCGGCACATCCGCCGGATTCTGGGTGATGAAGTAGACCCCCACCCCCTTCGACCGGATCAACCGCGCCACCTGCTCCACCTTGGACACCAGCGCCTTCGGGGCATCGGTGAACAAGAGATGCGCTTCGTCGAAGAAGAAGACCAGCTTCGGCTTGTCCGGATCGCCCACCTCGGGCAAGAGTTCGAACAGTTCCGACAGCAGCCACAGCAGGAAGGTCGCATAGAGCCGGGGCGAGTTCATCAGCTTGTCCGCGGCAAGGATGCTGATCCGCCCGGCACCCGAGGCATCGACCGTCATCAGGTCCATCAGGTCCAGCGCCGGTTCGCCGAAGAGGCCGCCGCCGCCCTCGTTCTCCAGCACCAGAAGCCGCCGCTGGATCGCGCCGACCGATTCCTTCGACACCAACCCATAGCGGCCCGAAATCGCCTCGGCATTCTCGGCCACGAAGTTCAGCAGCGCCTGCAGGTCCTTCAGGTCCAGAAGCGGCAGTGCCTCTTCGTCCGACAGCCGGAAAGCCACGTTCAGCACGCCCTCCTGCGGCTCCGACAGTTCCAGCAGCCGCGACAGGAGAAGCGGCCCCATCTCGGCCACCGTCGCCCGCACCGGATGGCCCTTCTCGCCGAAGAGGTCCCAGAAGATCACCGGGAAGGCGCGGTATTGCAGGTCGAATCCGATCTGCGCCGACCGCTTCACGAAGGCGTCGTGCAGCTTGCTCTCCGCCGAGCCCGGGGCCGCGATCCCCGCCAGGTCGCCCTTCACATCCGCCATGAACACCGGCACGCCCGACGCGGAAAACCCTTCGGCCAGCACCTGCAAGGTCACCGTCTTGCCGGTGCCGGTCGCCCCCGCGATCAGTCCGTGCCGGTTGCCGTATTTGAGCAGAAGCCGCTGCGGGACGCCGTAGCCCTCGCCGCCGCCGCCCACGAAAATGCTGTCCGCCGCTATCGCCTGTTCGGTCACGTTCGCCCCTCATAACCCTGGGTTGAGCCGCCCGTGCGGCCCGTCCCCTGCTACCCGTCGCCCCAACCATACATCGTTAACTTCGTTGTGCCAGACTTTAGAGGTCGGACCCGCCACTCTCTCGGGCCCGACGGTGACTTCCTCCCTGTCGACTGGCCGCGCCATTGAAAAGGCGCGGTTTTTTTCTGCCCTGTTCCGCAAAAGAACCCGTTGACGGACCGTAGTTTCCACCGTAGCGTCCCAACCCATGAAGTCGGCCAGTCCGACAGGGAGCAAAAACAAGATGCGAAAAGGGCCGGTCTTTCCGGCCCTTTTTCATTTGCAGCCAGCCAACGGGCAGAAGCCTGCCAGACACGTTTTTCTGACCTGACTTGGGGCGAACCCCATGCTAGAGACCCAGCCACAATCGACCGACCAAAGGACATGTCGAAGATGGCAAAGACCACGAGCACCGCGCTTGCCCTGATCCTCGCGCTGACCGCCGCGCCGCTGATGGCGCAGACGACGACCGAGGAAGCCCCGAAGACCGAAGAGGCGGCACCCGCCGATGCGGCGACCGGCGCCGAATATCCCACGGGCCAGGAAGTCAGCGCCCCTGCCGACGGCCCGGGCAGCACCTACACCGCGGGGACCTTCGAGGCCTGGGAGCAGAAATGCGTCCGCACCGAAGGCGGCATCGATCCTTGCCAGCTCTATCTTCTCCTGAAGGACAAGACCGACAACGCGGTGGCCGAATTCACCATGTTCAACCTGCCGAAAGGCTCCGAAGGCCCTGCCGTCGCCGGCGCCACCTTCGTCGCCCCGCTTGAGACCCTGCTGCCAGCCGGCATGACCCTGCAGATCGATACCAGCAAGCCGAAGGCCTATCCCTTCACCTTCTGCACCAAGATCGGCTGCGTCGCCCGGATCGGCTTCACCGCCGAGGAAGTCACGGCCCTCAAGTCCGGCGGCAATGCCGTCATCACCATCGTTCCCTTCGTCGCACCGAACGAAAAGGTCGAACTGTCCTTGTCGCTCAAGGGTTTCACTGCGGGCTATGATGCCGTGGTTGCCGCGAACGACAAGGCCGATGCCGCGGCGATCGCCAAGGGCGAAAAGCCCGCCGCAGCGGAAGGTACTGCTCCGGCAGCTCCCTGATCAGGACGGCGTCCGGCGCAATCCGCCGAACTTGGGGCCGATCCGTCAGGGGTCGGCCCTTTTTCACGCCCGCCGGAACGCCAGCACCGCGTTGAGGCCCCCGAAGGCGAAGGCGTTCGACAGCACCGCATCCACCCGCTGTTCGCGCGCAACGCCCGTCACAAGGTCCAGCGGGCAGTCGGGATCGGCGGCCTCGAAGCCCAAAGTCGGCGGCAGCAGTCCTTCGCGCAGGGCCTGCACGCAGGCAATCGCCTCCAGCGCCCCGGTCGCCCCGATGGCATGACCATGCATCGCCTTGGTCGAGGACACCGGCGGCGACACCCCGCAAACCTGCAGAATCGCGGCACTTTCCGCCCGGTCGTTCGCCAGCGTCCCGGTGCCATGCGCGTTGATGTGGCCCAGATCGCGCGGCTCCATCCCGGCATCGCGCAGCGCCGCCCGCATCGCCTGCACCGCCCCCGCCACGTTCGGCGCGACGATGTCCCCGGCATCCGCCGTCATCCCGAATCCCGCAACCTCGGCCAGCACCACGGCCCCCCGCGCCCTCGCATGATCTTCCGCCTCGAAGACCAGCACACCGGCCCCGTCGCCGATCACCATGCCCTTGCGGCCCAGCGAGAACGGCCGACAGGCATCCGGCGCCAGCACCCGCAGCCCCTCCCAGGCCTTCACCCCGCCAAAGCACAGCATCGCCTCGGCCCCGCCGGTCAGCATCACATCCACTGCGCCCGACCTGATCTGCTGCAAGGCCAGACCCATCGCATGATTGGCGCTTGCGCAGGCCGAGGACACCGCCAGCACCGGCCCGGTCAGCCCGTGCCGGATCGAAAGATGCGAGGCCGGGGCATTGTGCATCAGCCGCGGCACCACCAGCGGCGAGACGCGGTTCCTGCCCTCGGCAAAGACCGCGCGGTAGCTCTCCTCCCAGGTCTGGATACCGCCCGCCGCTGTCCCCAGGATCACGCCGCCCCGCAGACCCAGGCCTGAAGGCAGCCCGGCCATCGCCACCGCCTCGGCCCCGGCGACCAGCGCATATTGCGTGACCCGGTCAAGAAGCGGCAGCTCCTGCGCGGCAAACCGCTTTTCCGGGTGCCAGTCCCGCACTTCCGCGCCGATCCTGATGCTCAGCCGGTCCGCATCGCGAAACGTCAAAGGCCTGATGCCCGAGCGCCCCTCGCGGAAGGCTGCGAACGTGCCCGGCACATCCTGCGCCAGCGCGTTCACCGTGCCGATGCCGGTGATGACGACCCGCCTCATGTGCCCCGGGCGATCAGCGCCTCGACATCCCGGACGACGCTGCCCACGGTCGTGAAGTCGAACTCCGGCTGATCCGGCGCATTGGCGTTGAACGGGACATGGATGCCGAAGCGCTCCTCGATGGCGAAGATCGCCTCGACCTTGCCCAGCGAGTCGAGCCCCAGATCGTCGATCCGCGCATCCGGAGCGATCTCGTCCGGCGGCAGCAACAGCTGTTTCGCCAGGATCGCGATCACCGTCGCCTCGATCTCCGCCCGCTCCACCTATTCGCCTCCGGCCTCGGCGTCGCCCTTCTCCAGCACCGCGACCCGCACCGCCAGACGCGGCAAGCGGCGCAGCGCCTTCTGCATCTCGACATGGGTTTCCATCTTCACCGCCGGATAGCCCAGCAGCACCCGCCCGGCGGGCGCGTTGGTGAAGATCTTCGTGGCCCCGCCCGCGATCACGTCATCCCCGACGAAGATGTTGTCGTTGACCCCGCATTGCCCGGCCAGCACCACCCGGTCGCCGATCCGGGCCGAGCCGGCGACGCCAACCTGCCCGCACAACAGGCAGTCGCGCCCGACCTGCACGTTGTGGCCGATATGGACGAGGTTATCGAGCTTGGTGCCCGACCCGATCACCGTGTCGCGGATCGTACCGCGGTCAATGCAGACATTCGCGCCGATTTCCACGTCATCCCCGATGGTTACGGCCCCAAGTGAATGTATCCGCGTCCAGCTCTGATCCCTGATCTCGGCCCGTGACCCCAGCGTCTCGCGGATCTCCTCGACGCCCGATTTCTCGGGTGTCACGAAGCTGAACCCGTCCGCCCCGATCACCGCGCCCGGCTGGCAGATGAAGCGGTCGCCGATGGTCACCCGCGCCCCGATCCGCGCGCCCTGCAGGATCAGCGCGTCGGCCCCGATCCGCGCGCCCTCGGCAATCGACGCATGCGACGCGATCCGCGCGCCCGGCCCGACCACCGCCCCGGCCCCGATCACCACGAAGGGACCGACCGCCGCGCCCTCGCCTATTCTGGCCGAAGCGTCCACCACCGCCATCGGATGCACGCCGGGTGCGATTGCCGGACCGGGGTCCATCAGCCGCGTCAGCCCCGCCATCGCCAGTCGCCCGCGCGGCGCGAAGATCGCCGCTTTCAGCCCCATCGCCCGCCAGTCCGCCCCTGGCCAGACCACCGCCGCCCGCGCCCGGCCCTTGCCGATCCCGTCGGCGTAACGCGGGTCCATCGCCAGCGCCAACTGGTCCGGCCCCGCCGCCTGCGGCTCCGACGCGCCCGTTACCACAAGGTCAAGCTCGCCCTCGGCCTCGGCGCCCAGGGCCTTGGCGATATCCCCGATCCTGTGGCTCATGGCTCCCCCGGCAGTACCTGCCAAAGACTTAGCCCTGAACGCCCGCCAGTTCCACCCCGGCCGACTGCAAGGCATCCCAGAGCGCCGCATCCCGCCCATAGACGTCGCGGCGATAGGTCATCCGCCCCTTCGCATCCGGGTAGGCGGTGAAATAGACCAGATGCACTGGCAAGGACTGCTTCAGCTTCACCGTCGTCTCGCGCCCGGATTTCAGCGCCGCCTCGAATTCGGCTTCCGCATTGTCGGTCTGCCAGGACAGAAGCTCATGCGCCAGGTCGAACGGGTCGGCCACCCGGATGCAACCGTGGCTATAGGCCCGCACTTCCTTGTCGAACAAGGATTTCGACGGCGTATCATGCAGATAGATGTTGTAGGGGTTCGGGAACATGAACTTCACCTTCCCCAAGGCGTTCCCGTCCGAGGGCGGCTGGCGCAGGGCAAAGGGGAAGTTGCGCGCATTGTAGGCGGCAAAGTTGACCGACCCGCGCGACACCACCCGGCCCCGCCCGTCGACCACCTGCAGATGTCCCACGGCATTGGGGTTCTGCTGCAGAAGCGGCAGGTATTCCTTCACGATGATCGACCGCGGCACCCCCCAGGAGGGGTTGATCACCATATGCTCCATCTCGTCCGAGAATTCGGGGCTGCGCTGGTCGGGCACGTTCTTCCCGATCACCACCCGCGTCTCGAAGATGGTCTTGCCGCCCTCGATGATCTTGGCGCGGAAGTCCGGCAGGTTGACCCAGACATGCTTCGCCTCGCGGTCGATGTGCATCCAGCGTTCCCGCTCCATCGCCACGATCACCGATTTCAGCCGTTCCTCCGGGCCGATGTTGATCTCGGCCACCGTGCCCTCGCCCGCCGCGCCGTCCGGGGTCAGCCCGTGGTTCAGCTGGAACGCCGTCACCGCTGCCTGCAAACTCCGGTCGTAAGAGGCCACTGCCGTCGGCGCCAGATACCCCATCCGCACCAGCCGGTCGCGCAGCGCGATGACCGCCGGTCCCACGTCGCCCGGCAGCACCGACCCCGCAGGCACCGTCTCGCCCCAGCCGCCCGCCGCGATCTGCGCCTCCAGCCCCAGCTTCGCCTTCATCAGTTGCAGATACTGCACCGATTTCGGCTCCAGCCAGGCCAGCACCGCCTCGGGCTCGCCCTTGGCGATCCGGCTCAGCAGGACCTGCGGGTCGATCACGTTGATCTCGCGCACGATACCCGCATCCACTTCTTTCGGGGTCAGCGCGCCCGAGGTCAGGTCATGCGCCCAGGCGAGATAGGCCCGCGTCATCGCCACTTCGGCCCTGCCCCGGTCGCCCTCGGTCTCGGCGGCACGCAACTCGCGTTCGAGGGCCGCCACGTCGTAGCGCGCCACCGGCAGCCCGTGGTCCGGCGCCGTCGACAGCGCCGCCAGCAGCGCCCCGCGCCGCGCCGCATCCTCCGCCCCGGTCCAGAGCGTGTCATAGCCCGTCGTGCGATACCATTCGGCAATCGCCGCATCGGACGACGCGCTGGCCGCAAGCGACTGGGTGAAGGACGTGCTTTCCGCATGGGCGGCCGGGGCCAGCTGGGCCAGGACAAGCGACAGGGACACAAGCAATGGGGACACAAGCACCGGGCGGCAGGGCAACTTGTGCAGGACGGGGAAAAGCATTCGGCCCTCTATCTCAATACCTTGAACCTCTCCTGCCATGTTTTCGCATGTCTGCAAGTCCTGTCCATTCACAAAGCGGAATCTGCGGATTCGGGGGATGAACTGTGTCCCTGACGGCAACAGTTGTCGCCAAAACCGATGCAGATGCACAACACCGACGGCATTTCCGGGGCGTTCAGCAAAAATTTGCCGATTCAGGTTGTGCTGTCCGCCGGATGGACAATCGGCGCTTGGGCTTCGATTCGACTTGTGCAATAAGGTGGCTGCACTTGGGGATAAGTTGCACAAACGCTGCGAAACGGCAGTCGAAGACAGCACGGGGACAGACGTTAGAATGACGGACCTTCAGCTTAACAGCGTCTCGCGGCGCGGACTTCTTGGTGTGTTCGCGGCGACGGCTCTGGTGGCGGCACCGACCTACACCAACGCGTTCGGGCTTCTCAAGGGCGCAGGCGACATCCGCAGGATCCGCATGTATTCGGGCCGCACCGGCGAAAGCATCGACACGATCTACTGGATCGAAGGCGAATACATCCCGGAAGTCGTCAAGGAAATCAACAACTTCATGCGCGACTGGCGGACAGATGACGTCGTCAAGATGGACCCGCGCAACTTCGACATCATGGCCGCTGCGCACCGGCTGATGGACGTGAACGAACCCTACATGCTGCTCTCGGGCTATCGCTCGCCCAAGACGAACGCCATGCTGCGCTCGCACTCCAAGGGCGTTGCCAAGAACTCGCTGCACATGAAGGGCCAGGCGGCCGACCTCAGGCTGCAATCGCGCTCGGTCGGACAGATGGCCAAGGCGGCCACCGCCTGCGCCTCGGGCGGCGTCGGCAAATATTCCCGCTCGAACTTCGTGCACATGGATTGCGGCCCGGTCCGCAGCTGGGGCGGCTGAGGCCTCTCTCCCGATGAAACAGGGCGCCTTCGGGCGCCTTTTTCATTTGCATTTGACCGAATCCGCTCGTCGATGGTCTTCGACCACTCCTCGCTCGCGACGAGAAGCCGAAGGCGAACGAGGAGCCGCTACTCCTCCACCGGTCCCGCGATTTCCCGCCCACGATAGCCCATCGCCACCACGAACTTTTCCGAACTGTCGGCCCGGCTGGCGGGAGGCTTCACATTCGCCACCTTGCGGAAGTTCTTCTTCAGCATGGTCTGCATCTCGTGCTCGGCCCCGCCCGCCAGCACTTTGGCCACGAAGGCCCCGCCGTCCTCCAGCACGTCGAAGGCAAAGGCCAGCGCCGCCTCGACCAGCGCCACGATCCGCAGGTGATCGGTTCCCTTGTGACCGCTCGCCGCCGCCGCCATGTCCGACATCACCACATCGGCCCGGCCTCCCAGCCAGCCCTTCACCTTGTCGTCGGCATCGTCGGCCAGGAAATCCAGCTGGTGCAACTCAGCCCCTGCAATCGGCTCCACCTCTTGCAGGTCGATCCCCAGCACCGTGCCCTGCGGCTTCTTCGGGTTCTGGCTCAGCGCATTCACCCGCACCACCGCCACCTGGCACCAGCCCCCCGGCGCGCAGCCCAGATCGACCACCCGCGCCCCCGGCTTCAGGAAGCCATACTTGTCGTCCAGCTCGATGATCTTGTAGGCCGCCCGCCCGCGATAGCCCTCGCGCTTGGCCCGCTGGACGTAAGGGTCGTTCAATTGCCGCTCCAGCCACAGGGTCGAGCTGAGCTTCCGCCCCTTGGCGGTCTTCACCCGCACCCTGAGCTCGCGCTGCCCGCGCCCCGAAGTTGGCTTTTCCGTCATGTGTAGGGCCCGTCCGCCAAAACGCCATCCGCGCTCATCTGCGCGTAGAGAAGCCCCTCCCTAAGCCCCCGGTCCGCCACCGACAAGCGGTCCGTCGGCCAGATCCGCATCAAGGCCTGCAGGATCGCCGCCCCCGACATGATCAGCGCATGCCGGTCGCGCCCGATCCGCGGGTCGGTCCGCCGCCCCTCCGGCCCCAGCGCCAGGTATTCCCGGATCACCAGGTCGATCTGGTCGGAGGTCATCTGCAACCCGTCCACCTTGGTCCGGTCATAGCGCTTGAGGTTCAGGAACGACGCCGCCACCGTCGTCACCGTGCCCGAGGTGCCGATGATCTGGAACCCGGCCCGCGGATTCTCTGAATTGTAAGGGCTGAAGCTCGCCAGGTTCTCCTCGAAGAACCAGCTCATCAGGGCAAAGCGCGCGGCGTCATCGTCCACGTCGATGAACTGGTCCTTCAGCGTCGCCACGCCCAGCGGGACCGAAATCCAGTCCACCACCCGCGCCACCGCCCCCTCGCCCTGCGCGTCGAACCCCATGTGCAGCCGCATGATCGCCCGCGGCCGGTCCGCCGGGGCGACGGCGCTGAGGTCGATCCACACCAGCTCGGTCGAGCCCCCGCCGATATCCACGATCAGGAGCTGCTCGGTCGAAGGGTTGACCAGCGGCGCGCAGGAAATCACCGCCAGCCGCGCCTCTTCCTCCGGCGCGATGATCTCCAGCGCGAGGCCCGTCTCACGCCGCACCTGGCGGATGAAGTCCCTGGCATTGCGCGCCCGGCGGCAGGCCTCGGTCGCCACCAAGCGCATCCGGCGCACGCCGTGCTTGTCGAGCTTGCGTTCGCAGATGCGCAGCGCCTGGATCGTGCGCCCCATCGACGCGCGCGACAACCGGCCGGTGGCTTCCAGCCCGGCCCCCAGCTGCACGGTCTTCGAGAAGCTGTCGATGATCGTGAACTGACTGCCCGTCGGCTGGGCAATCAGCATCCGGCAACTGTTCGTTCCAAGATCCAGCGCCGCATAAAGCGGCGCCGTCTCCGGGCCTTGCAGGGCCGACGGGTCATCCACGCGGGAAACACCGGACGGCGTCTCGACCTGCGCGTCTGTCGCGTCCGCCCTACGGGGACGCACGGGCGTCATGACCGCCCTCCATCTGTGGTTGAGGTCAGGGTAAAGGGCTTTTGCCAGCGATACAAGCTTTGCCGGTCCGCAATTCGTATTCGCGATGTTGCATAATTGTCGGACATGTCGGGCAAGTTCTGGCAAGGATGTTTGGAAAAATTGACGTTGCCGTCACGGCAAGGAAATATTCGGAAAAATTTTCTTCGATTGGACATGACGATGAAAACAACGCTCCTTGCAGCTTCGCTGGCCGCCACCCTTGCCGTCCAGCCGGTGCTGGCTGGCGGACCTGTTGCCGCCGCCGATGAGCCGTCTGTCGCTGCCGACGCAGTGACGCCCGACTGGAGCGGCCTGCATCTCGGCCTTGCTGCAGCCCGCCCGAACGGAGACAACGCTTGGGCCGAGCGCGGCGTTGGCGTGCAATCTGACCCTGGTGACTTTTCCGGCACGCTTCCCACCCTCTCGGCCGGCTATGACTGGCAGCGTGGCAACCTGGTTTATGGTGTGACTCTGTCGATTTCCGGCGGCGACATCTCGGCCAACCCGGTTTCAGGGGGCGGCTTTGGCTGCGGCGGATGCGAATTCACCGTCGACAAGTTCGCCACCCTGCGCGGTCGCCTTGGCTGGTCGCTGGGCAAGACCCTGGTCTACGGCACGGCCGGTCTGGCCCGCGCCCACGGGCAGGGCACGACTGCCGGCGGCACAACCATTCACGGCGAGGACAACCTGACCGGCTGGGCCGCAGGGCTCGGGGTCGAACGCTATGTCGGCAGCAAGATCACGATCTCGGCCGAATACCTGCAGACCGACCTCGGCCGCATGGAACTGCCGGACAGCTGCTCGACGCAGTGCTATACCGATGTCAGCTTTGGCCTCATGCAACTGGGCGTGAACTACCGCTGGTAAACCGATCATTCGAGCATGGCAAAGACCCGGCCTCCATAGGGGGCCGGGTCTTTCTGTTTCGGACACCCTTCATCTTCTTCATGAAAACTTCTCAGCGCCGTGGGACTGGCAGGGTCGCGGTTGCCCGGCTAAGTTCCCACCGCGCAGGCGGGGGTCGCATCCATCTCTCGCCATGTCGAAAACCGACACCGGCTGTCGGGTATCGGCCAGTATCAACAGGGTCAACACCGGCAAGGGAATCGCACATATCATGGCCGAACTCACCGTCGTCTACTGGCGCGACATCCCGGCCCAGGTCATCGTCGGCAAGGGCCGCCGCGCGGCCAAGATCCAGCTTTCCGAACGCTTCGAACAGGCCATCGACCGCTGCGCCATGAAGATCGGCGCGCGCGATACCGACAGCTACCTCGCCGAATGGCGGAAAGCACCCCTGGGCGAGGTCGAGGGCGAGCCCGAGGCCATCGCCGCGACCGAGGCCGCCCGCCTGGAAGCCGAATTCGACACCGCCGCGCTGAAGCGGCTCATCGACGCCGAAGGCTGGGCCAAGGCCTGACGCCATCATGACCATCAAGGAGACCGTCATGGCCCTGTTCAATTTCCGCCGCAAGGAAGAAGCCGCCCCCAGCACCGGCGCGCTGGAACCTTTCCTCAAGGGCTACTCGATCGAGGTCATGCCCCGCACCGCCGAGAAGGTGGAAAGCTTCCGCGACCTCCTGCCCACCGGCACCCGCGTCTACATCGCCCACATCGAGGGCACGCCCATCGAGGACATGGTCGCCACCGCGAAACGCATCGGTGCCGAAGGCTTCGACGTGATGCCGCACTTCCCGGCGCGGATCATCAAGGACAAGGCGACGCTGCAAGCCTGGGTCGCAGCCTACAAGGACGTGGGCGTCAGCCAAGGCCTCCTCCTCGCCGGGGGCGTCGCCCAGCCGGTCGGCGACTACGCGACCTCCATGCAACTTCTCGAATCCGGCGCGTTCGACGGCTTCCAGCGCCTGCACGTCGCGGGCCACCCGGAGGGCAACAAGGACATCGACCCCGACGGCTCCGACCGCATGGTCATGGAAGCCGCCCGCTGGAAATCCGCCTTCATGGATCGCACCGATGCGAAGATGGCGATGGCCACCCAGTTCTGCTTCGAGGCGCAGCCGGTGATCGACTGGGTGAACCGCCTGCAGGCCGAGGGGATCAAGCTTCCGGTCCACATCGGCATCGCCGGCCCCGCCAAGCTGCAAACCCTGATCAAGTTCGCCATCGCCTGCGGTGTGGGGCCGTCGCTCCGCGTCCTGCAAAAGCGCGCGATGGACGTGACCAAGCTCCTCCTGCCCTACGAGCCCACCGAAGTGCTGGAAGGCCTCGCCGCCCACAAGGCCGCGAACCCCGGCTTCGGCATCGAGCAGGTCCACTTCTTCCCGCTCGGCGGTATCAAGACCAACGCCCAGTGGGTGACTGAAAACGGCGGCGCCTCGGGCGTTCCCGCCAGCGCAAACGCCTGAGAGAAAGCTTCAAGAATGACCCGTACTGTCGTTGAATCCAAAACGAAAACCGTCATCATCGGCTTTGACGAGCCCTTTGCCGTGATTGGCGAGCGCATCAACCCCACCGGCCGCAAGAAGCTTGCCGCCGAGATGGAAGCGGGCAACTTCGAGACCGTGATCAAGGACGCGCTGGAGCAGGTTGCCTGCGGAGCGACGATCCTCGACGTGAACTCGGGCGCTGTCTTCACCAACAAGATGGCGATTGACCCGCGCTACGCCGACAACAACTTCGTCGAACCGCCGCTGATGAAGCAGCTGATCGAGATCGTGCAGCAAACAGTGGACGTGCCGCTCTGCATCGACTCCTCGGTCCCCGGCGCGCTGGAAGCCGGGCTGATGGCCTGCGAAGGCCGCCCGCTCCTGAACTCGGTCACCGGAGAGGAAGAGCGCCTGGAACTGGTCCTGCCGCTGGTGAAGAAATACAACGTGCCGGTCGTCGCCATCTCGAACGACGACACCGGCATCTCCCAGGACCCCGACGTCCGCTTCGCCGTGGCGAAGAAGATCGTCCAGCGCGCCGCCGACCACGGTATCCCCGCACATGACATCGTCGTCGACCCGCTGGTGATGCCGGTCGGCGCGATGGGCTCTGCCGGTCAGCAGGTCTTCGCCCTCGTCCGCCGCCTACGCGAGGAACTCGGCGTCAACACCACCTGCGGCGCCTCGAACATCTCATTCGGCCTGCCGCATCGTCACGGCATCAACGGTGCCTTCCTGCCGATGGCCCTCGGCGCGGGGATGACCAGCGCGATCATGAACCCCGTCCGCCAGCAGGAGATGGAGGCGATCCGCGCCGCCAACTTCCTGATGAACCACGACTCCAACGGCGGCGAATGGATCCGCTTTGCCAAGGTGCTGGAAGCGGTGGAAGGCGGGCTCAGCTTCGCCGATGCCTCCGCCGCCGCCGTGCAAGCCGCCGGAGGCCGTCGCGGCGGCCGCCGCGGCCGGGCGTAAGCCATCCGGGACTGCCCTCGCGCCGACCGAGGGGGCAGTCCCGACTTTGCCTTTCACATTTGCCCAAGTATCCCCGCCGGAGGCATACTCCGAGCGGTCTTGCGTTCTTCACGCAAGACCGCGAGACAAAAGGACTTCGCGCGCCAGCGCTCAATTCGAAAACCGTCCCGCACCCGCGCGGCCGTCACCTTTCCGTCACCGGCCCCCGCCCCCGGTTGCGCGGCCACCGCAAGCTTGGCACCCTTCGCCCATGCGCCCCGGCCCTGCCCTCCTCCTTGCCCTCTGCCTCGCGACCCTTCCCGCGACGGTCTCCCGCGCCCAGTCCCTCCTCGACCCCCGCGCCGTGATGGAAACGGGCGTCGAAATCGCCGCCACCGCCCTTGCCAACGCGCTGGTCGCCTCGCGCGATGCCGCCTGGGAACAGGGCACCCGGCCGATGCCACCGCAGATCCGCGAGGCCCTGCTGCGCTGGTATCCGCCCGACCTCCTCGACAGCGTCGAATACCGCGTCGGCGTGGCCGAGGACGCCAGCCTCCAGTCCCTCTCGATGCGCTACAGCGACGCCACCGCCCTTACCGCCATCGACACGATCATCTTCCACGACTCCCGGGACGCGCAGACCAACATCGCGCTCTGGGGCCACGAGGTGAAGCACGTCGAACAGTTCCGCAACTGGGGCCTGATGGACTTCGCCCGTCGCTACGTCCGCGACCATGAAGCGGTAGAGCGCGAGGCCTATGCCATCGGGGCCGAGATCAAGGCGGTATATGGCGGCGGGTAGGATGCGTGAGTCCACGCACCATCTTCCCAAATCCAATTCCTAACACCACCCTAACAGAGTCTGTCAACGAATTGTAATTACTTCATTATCTGGAAATGTCCACCGTGGACACCTACCCCGCCACCGCCCGCAAGGACGCCGCCCGGGCTGCGGGCACCCGGTCCACCTCCACGCAGGTGAAGACGTGCAGCGTGTCCAACTCCCGGTCCGCCACCGCGTGATCCGAGACCCAGCCCTCCATCCCCAGATAGGTCCGCAACAGCGGCGGCAGCCCGGCCAAGGCCGCCTTCCGGTCCCCCACCGGACCCGCCGCCGCCAGTTCCACCACCTCGACAGCCTTCCGCCCCGGCAGGTGTTCCGCAGGCCCGACGAACCCCACCGCCAGCAAGGCCAGCGCCGCCCGGTGTGCCTCCCAACCCGCGCCCCGGAAGCTGGAGCACCCCACGATCAGCCCCGCCTGCCCCTCGTCGACCACTTTCGTCATCGCCCCCCAGGCCAGCCGCAGCACATCCGGGTGCACCCCACCGGGCGCGACGCAGAACCGCCCCATCTCGGCGATGGGCCGCGCATAGCCCGACAAGGGACCCACATCATAGAACCGCGCGGCGTAGCCCTGCGCCAGCCCCGCCCCCCAGCCGAAGAGCATGACCCGGAAATAGGCCAGCATCTCCGGCCCCGCTTCGACGATCACATGCGCCGACAGCTGGTCCTGCGCGTCCTCCTCCTCGCCCGACACTCTCGGGAAGGCCGCCCGGCGGAAGGCCATCACGCGGTTCATCTCCGCCGCCCCCTGCGCCAGCCGCGCCACCATCCCGCCCTTCCTCAGTGGCTCCACGCCCTTTTCCCCCGCGCCGTCACGTCCTATCTATCGCATATCCGAACAGGGGACGCAGCATGGACAAGATCAAGAAGACCGATGCCGAATGGCGGGCCGAACTGTCGGACAGCGCCTACCGGGTGACGCGCCAGCACGGCACCGAGCGCGCCTTCTCGCATCCCGGCTTCCCGAAAGAGGCGGGCACCTTCCTCTGCGTCTGCTGCGGAGCGCCGCTCTTCGATCAGGACGACAAGTTCGAGTCGGGCTGCGGCTGGCCCAGCTTCACCACGCCCATCGCGCCCGAGGCGGTCGAGGAAGAGGTCGACCGCAGCCACTTCATGACCCGCACCGAAGTGCACTGCCCGCGCTGCGCCGCGCATCTGGGTCATGTCTTCCCGGACGGTCCGCGCGACCGCGGCGGGTTGCGCTACTGCATCAACGGGGTCGCTCTGACCTTTGATCCGAAGGAATGACCGTCAGCCCTTGGGCAACATGCTGGCCGCATCGACCCGGCCGAAGTTGCCCAGGATCTGCTGGATGAAGGACAGGCCCTTCACGTTGCTCTGCGTCACCCGGCGCGAGATTTCGACGACCTGACCGTCCTCCAACCCGTAGCGGGCGACATTCTCGACCGTGCCAGCCTCGTTGAAGGTCACCGCAAGCACCTGACGGTCAACTTCCTTCGGCTCGCGCGGGCCGAAATGCCTGTAGCGGCTTTGCACATAGAACCAGCCGACATCGTTCAGCAGGCCCGAGGTCGAAGGCCGCCCGATCTTCTGGCCCACGGTCTCGCGGGTGTCCTTGCCCACCTCGACCAGCGCCAGTTCGTCTTCCGTAGGCACATAGCCGTGATTGCGGTAGACCGGCGCGCAGGCGGCAACAGAGGCGACCAGCGCCAGCATCAGGCATTGCTTGCGCGATACCTGGCAGGCCGCAAGGAACGACCGCGACAACCGGAAATCTGCCATGCCTGCCCTCTTGTCCCGCTGAAACATCATCTGCCGAAGCGGGTTCTTCAAAACCCTTGGCAATCGGGATATCAGACTCTCAGCCCCTTGCACAAGAATGGAACGCCGCACCCGCGCCGGGGGCGGCGGTTCCCCGGAAAGACCGTGATGACCGATCCTGCCGCTCCTCGCCCGACCCGCTTCCGCACCGGCGGCCTCAGCCCGCGCAAGCCGACCCGGTTCAACTACCGACCCGATGCCGGTGACAAGGCTGCTCTGGCCGACGATCTCGGCCTCATCGCCCTGCACCGGCTGGAGCTGACCGGCGAAATCCGCCCTGCGGGCCGCGACGAGCTGGTGCTGGAGGCGACCCTGACTGCAGTAGTCGATCAGGCCTGCAGCGTCACGCTTGCCCCGGTCCCGGCCCAGGTCTCGGAGCCCGTCCGCCGTCGCTATGTCGCCGGGCTGGAAAGCCCCGATGGCGAGGAAGTGGAAATGCCCGAGGACGACAGCGTCGAACCGATGCCCGAGGTGATCGACCTGGCCGAGATCGCGGCCGAGGCCCTGGCCCTGGCCCTGCCGCTTTACCCCCGCGCGCCGGGGGCGGAGTTCGCGGAGGGCCTGCATGCAGCCGAGGGGGTGACACCCCTGACCGACGCCGATCTGAAACCCTTCGCGGGCCTGCAGGGCCTTGCGGCGAAGCTTGCGGCGCAGGGCAAGGCGGAGTCAGGGGAGGATGAGTGACCTCCCGCGCATGCCCGTGATGCGCCTGCGAAAAGGGGCTTGCGCCGACCGGGAATCCGAGTATGTTCCGCGCCTCATTCAAGCTGTGAAGCAGCATCGGCAATGCATTGCCCAACAGGGCGGTAACGATGCTGAATCGCAAAGGAAATCCGGGGCGCATGTCCCCACTGCCCGAGGTTGAGACATGGCTGTCCCGCAGAACCGCACCACGAAATCCCGCCGCAACATGCGCCGTGCGCATGACGCGCTGGTTGCCGCCAACCCGAACGACTGCCCGAACTGTGGCGAGCTGAAGCGTCCGCACCATGTGTGCAGCGCCTGCGGCCACTACGATTCGCGCGAAGTCGTCTCGATGGCGCGCGAAGTCGACGTTGACGAGGACGCGGCGTAAGCCACGCCTCGCGCGCTGACAGATGGCCACCGGACCCGAGTCTGCGTCTGCCACGGCCTCTGAGCG
Source organism: Tabrizicola sp. (assembly GCF_041911175.1). Lineage (GTDB taxonomy): Bacteria > Pseudomonadota > Alphaproteobacteria > Rhodobacterales > Rhodobacteraceae > Tabrizicola. The sequence continues at coordinate 25,338 of NZ_JAYRPN010000103.1, read as the reverse complement.
CGTCGTCATTTCAGTTGACGCCATGGGTGGCGATCGCGGGCCGGCAGCCGTCGTTGCCGGCCTGGCTGATTCCATTGCCCAGCATCCCCGCCTGGACGTGATCCTGCACGGGGACGAGGCCACGCTGCGCCCCCTCCTCGCCCGCCACCCCGAGCTTGCCTCGCGCGTGACGCTCCGCCATGCCGACCGCGTGGTGACGATGGAGGACAAGCCCGCCCAGGTCATGCGCCACGGCCAGGGCACCTCGATGTGGTCGACCATCGACGCGGTCAAGGACGGCCAGGCAGCCGCGGCGGTCTCCTGTGGCAATACCGGCGCGCTGATGGCGGTGTCGATGCTGCGGTTGCGCAAGCTTCCCGGCCTGAACCGCCCGGCCATCGCCAGCCTGTTCCCGACCCCCACCCCCGGCAAGCTGAACGTCATGCTGGACATGGGCGCCGACGTGAAGGCCGACCCGACCGACCTTTTGCAATACGCCTTCATGGGCGCTTCCTATGCCAGGAACGGCCTGGCCATCACGCGCCCGCGCGTCGGCCTCCTCAATGTCGGCACCGAAGAGCACAAGGGCCGGGCCGAGCTGCAAGAGGCCCACGCCCTCCTCGGCCGCAGCACCGAGGCCGGCAGCTTCGACTATGTGGGCTTCATCGAGGGCACTGATATCCTCTCCGACCGGGTCGACGTGATCGTGACCGACGGCTTCACCGGCAATGTCGCGCTGAAGGCCATCGAGGGCACCGCGCGGCTGGTCGGCGATCTTCTGCGCCAGACGCTGACCTCGACGCTGCTGGCGAAACTGGGCGCGCTTCTGGCCCGGGGCGCGCTGAAGCGGCTGCAGATGCGGATCGACCCGCGCCGGGTGAACGGCGGCGTCTTCCTCGGCCTGAACGGGACCGTGGTCAAGTCGCACGGCTCGGCCGACGCCACCGGGATCGCCGCCGCCATCGGGCTGGCCTACCAGCTGGCACAGGTGCGTTTCCTGGAACGGCTCGCGGCGCGGGTTGCATCCGCCGAAGCCGCGGGGCAGGATGCGCGGGTGGGGGCCGACCGTCCTGAGACGGGGCCAGGGACCGGAGGCTATCCTTCCGAATGATACGCGCCGCAGTCAGGGGCGTCGGGCATTACCTGCCCGACCGCGTCGTCCCCAACTCCGAATTCGTAGCCATCGTCGATACTTCGGACGAATGGATTCGCTCCCGCTCCGGCATCGAGCGCCGCCATTTCGCCGCCGAAGGCCAGTCGACCAGCGACCTCGCCACCCGTGCCGCCCAGGCCGCGCTGGCCGATGCCGGGCTGGACGCCGGACAGATCGACGCGATCATCGTCGCCACCTCCACCCCCGACCTGACCTTCCCCTCGGTCGCCACGATGGTGCAGAACGCGCTGGGGATGTCCAAGGGCTTCGCCTTCGACGTTCAGGCCGTTTGCGCCGGATTCGTCTTCGCGCTCACCAACGCCAACGCGCTGATCCTCTCCGGCCAGGCCAGCCGCGTGCTGGTGATCGGGGCCGAGACCTTCTCCCGCCTGATGAACTGGAAGGACCGTACCACCTGCGTCCTGTTCGGCGACGGCGCCGGGGCCGTGGTGCTGGAGGCGGTCGAGGGCCAGGGCAGCAAGGCCGACCGGGGCATCCTCGCCACCGACCTCAACTCGGACGGGCGCTACAAGGACATCCTCTATGTCGATGGCGGCACCTCGACCGGCACCACCGGGCATCTGGTGATGGAAGGCAAGGAAGTCTTCCGTCATGCCATTGAAAAACTTGCGGAAACCGCCCACACCGCGCTCGACAAGGCCGGGTTGACGGCGGAAGACGTCGACTGGATCGTGCCGCATCAGGCCAATATCCGCATCATCGAGGGCACCGCGAAACGGATGCAGGTCCCGATGGACCGCGTGGTGGTGACGGTGCAGGACCACGGCAATACCTCAGCCGCCTCGATCCCGCTGGCGCTGTCGGTCGGCAAGGCGCGCGGCCAGATCAAGCCGGGCGATCTGCTGGTGACCGAGGCCATCGGCGGCGGCCTGGCCTGGGGCTCGGTCGTCCTGCGCTGGTAATCGCCTTTAACCACGCGTTCCAAGTGGTTGATATTGACTCGTAAATCCATCCGGCCCATCCTCGCGCCACAAAATCTCGTGGGGGGATGCGATGAGCGAGAAGACCTTGACCCGGATGGACCTCAGCGAAGCCGTGTTTCGCGAAGTGGGCCTCAGCCGCAACGAATCTGCCAATCTGGTCGAAGCCGTCCTGCAACACATGTCCGACGCGCTCGCCTCGGGCGAGACGGTGAAGATTTCCTCCTTCGGCACCTTCTCGGTCCGGGCCAAGACCGCCCGTGTCGGCCGCAACCCGAAGACGGGCGAAGAGGTTCCGATCTCGCCCCGCCGCGTTTTGACCTTCCGCCCCTCGCACCTGATGAAGGACCGCGTGGCCGCCGGGAAGAAGCGCTAAGGACGGCGGATGGACAAGTCACCCGACGCCTTCCGCACCATCAGCGAGGTGGCCGAGTCGCTTGACACCCCGGCGCATGTGCTGCGCTTCTGGGAAAGCCGCTTTCCGCAAATCAAGCCGGTCAAGCGCGCAGGCGGGCGGCGCTACTATCGCCCCGCCGATGTGGCGCTGCTGACCGGGATCAAGCGGCTGCTGCATGACGAAGGCCTGACGATCCGCGGCGTGCAGAAGATCCTGCGCGATCAGGGCGTGCGGCATGTCGCCGGGCTGACGGACGATTCGGTCAGCGTCGGCGAACTGGTCGCCGCAGCGGCCCCGGTGGCCGAGCCGGAAGCGGCCGAGGTTCCCGAAGCCGCCTTCATCGCCATCGACGACACCGAGCCCGAAGACGCCCCGGCCCCGCCGCCCCCGCGTCCTGCGCGCGCTCCGTCGGAACCGGGCACACTGCCGCTTTTCGATCGGGCCTTCGATGCGCCCCCGGCCCTGGCGCGCGCGCCTGCGCCGAAGAAGCCCACGCTGCGCAACGATGTCACATTCGCCAGCCAGATCAGGGCTTTGCCGAGCGATCCTGCCAAAGCGAACCGGCACGACCTTGCCGAGATCGCCCGCAGACTGGCCGCCCTGCGCGCGCGGATGGCCGAACGTGCCGAAGGCGGCAACCGCTGACGCTTCCATGCGCTTTCCCGCTTGCACCGGCCCGGAATACCGCTATGTATCGCCCCGTGTCGGGCCGTAGCGCAGCCTGGTTAGCGCGTCCGTCTGGGGGGCGGGAGGTCGAGAGTTCGAATCTCTCCGGCCCGACCATCGAAAACCCGCCCGCCTGCCACCCGGCAGTGCGGGCGGTTTCATATCCAACCCTCGGGGGGCTTTGATGACTGCCGGAGTTCTGCCCGCCCAGGCCCTGCGCCAGTTGATCACCACCGGCGCGCTTGCCGCCAGTCCCGCGATCCGCGACGACCAGATCCAGCCCGCCAGCCTCGACCTGCGGCTCGGCCCGGTCGCCTACCGCGTCCGCGCCTCGTTCCTTGCGGGGCATGGCCGGACGGTGCAGGAACGGCTGGACGAATTCACCATGCACAAGGTCAACCTGGCCGAGGGCGCGGTGCTGGAAAAGAACTGCGTCTACGTCATCCCGCTGGCCGAGCGGCTGGCCCTGCCGCTGGGCGTGACGGCCGTCGCGAACGCCAAAAGCTCTTCGGGTCGGCTCGACCTCCTGACCCGCACCATCACCGACGGCGGCGTGGAATTCGACCGCATCCCCGAAGGTTACACCGGCCAACTCTACGCCGAGGTCTGCCCGCGCAGCTTCTCCGTCCTCGTCCGCGAGGGCCAGCGCCTGAACCAGATTCGCTTCCGTCAGGGCCAGGCGGTCCTGTCCGATGCCGAACTGACTGCCCTGCATGCCACCGACTCGCTCGTCTCGGGCGAGGCGGTGATCTCCGAAGGCCTTGGCTTTTCCGTCGACCTGAAGCCCGCCACCGGCACCCTCGTCGGCTACCGCGCGAAGCCGCATACCGGCGTCGTCGACTTGGACAAGATCGGCCACTACCCCGCCGCCGACTTCTGGGAAGAACTCCACACGAAGGACGGTCGCATCATCCTCGACCCCGGCGCCTTCTACATCCTCGTCAGCCGCGAGGCGGTGACGATCCCCCCCGAATACGCCGCCGAGATGGCGCCGTATCTCGCCATGGTCGGCGAATTCCGCGTCCATTACGCTGGCTTCTTCGACCCCGGCTTCGGCCACGCCGCCGCCGGGGGCGCAGGCTCACGCGGGGTTCTGGAAGTCCGCTGCCACGAGGCCCCCTTCGTGCTGGAACATGGCCAGGTGGTCGGTCGCCTTGTCTATGAACACATGTCCGAACGCCCCGAAACCCTCTACGGTGCGGGGATCGCCTCGAACTATCAGGGCCAGGGGTTGAAGCTCGCCAAACAGTTCCGCTCGGCCTGACACCCGTTTCGTGCTATGCTGACCCGCGCGAAGACCCCGAGGGAGGGTGTCGATGCGGGCTTCATGGGCGCAAGGGCTGGCGCTGTGCCTCGCCGCACTGGCAGCGGCCCTGCCCGCCCGTGCCAACCGCCTGACTTTCGAGGTCTGGCCCGACGCCTTGCCCGATCACGTCGTCGCCTGCTCGGTCGGGCTGAGCGACGGCTGGATCAGTCTGGTCCGGGTTACAGGTGTCGGGCTGCCGCGCCCCGATCCGATGCGCTGGCGCGCCACGCATGACGAGGTGGAAGCTGTCGCCGACGGCCTGCAAGCCCTTGTCGGTGGCGCGTTGGGTTCGGTCGACCCCTACCTCTCGCGCCAGCCGCCAGCGCCCTTCCTGTCGGTGACCTGGATGACGCGGCTCGATGACCGCCTGGCGACCGGGCTCTACATCCAGCCTGGGCTTGCGCTGCCTGGCCCCTTGTCGCGGGCGCTGGCCTCTTTGGGCCTCAGCCGCGCTTGTGGTCTCAGCGCCAGAGCCGCCGAGTAACCTTCTGCACCTCCTTCGCCCGCGCCGCGAGGTCCCGAGCCTTCTTCGCCTGCTCGCGTTCCTCCGGAGTCATCTCAGCCTCGGGCTTGCCCCGCCGTGCGGCATAGTCGACGCCCGCATCCATTGCGCTGCGAACCAACATCTTCGCCAGCATGTTGAAAAGGCCATTCAGGTTCATCCCTGCCTCCTCAATCCTCGAACAACTCGCTCTGCCCGACCTGGGTTTCCTCGTCCTCATCCCCCGTCGCAGCCTGCCCCGGCAGAGGCCGCGAGTCCAGCAGCCCCGCCGCCCGCAGCTCCTTCAGCCCCGGCAGATCGCGCGCCGATTCCAGGCCGAAATGGTCCAGGAACGTCTCCGTCACCACGAAGGTCACCGGCCGCCCCGGAGTCATCCGCCGCCGCCCGAGCCGGATCCATTCCAGCTCCATCAGCTGATCCACCGTGCCCCGGCTGACCGCAACCCCCCGGATTTCCTCGATCTCCGCCCGCGTCACCGGCTGATGATAGGCCACGATCGCCAGCGTCTCGATGGCGGCGCGCGACAGCTTCCGCACCTCCACCGTCTCGCGCCGCATCAGGAAGCCCAGGTCGGCAGCGGTGCGGAAGACATAGGCGTCGCCCACCTTGACCAGGTTCACCCCCCGCCCCTCATAGCGCTTCTTCAGATGCACCAGCGCCTCGGCCGGGTCCGCGCCATGCGGCATCCGGGCTTCCAGTTCCGCCAAAGTCACCGGCTCGGCGCTGGCGAAGAGGATCGCCTCCACCATCCGCTCCTGCTCGCCCATCGGCGGGGCGTCGAACAGGCTGTCCTCGTCCGCGACCATCACCCCTCCTTCCGGCGCAACTCGATGGGCGCGAAGGTCTCGCCCTGCCGCAACACCACCTGGCCCCGCTTGGCCATCTCCAGCACCGCTGCGAAATGCGCCGCCAGCGACGACCGCCGCGCCATCGGCGTCGCATCCCAGCCCTCGGGCAGGAAGCTCACCAGCGCCGCCCAGTCGCCGACATAGCCGATCAGCCCGCGCATCCGCTCCAGCGCCTGCTCCATCGTGTAGACATGTTCGCGGTCCAGCACAAAGGGCCGGAACTCATCCTTCGTCCTGATCTGCGCATAGGCGCGCATCAGGTCCAGAAGCGTAGCTGTATATTGCACCTTCCGGTGATGCGTCAGGTCCTCGGGCACGCCGCGTGCGAAGAAATCCCGCCCCAGCTGGTCGCGCCCCATCAGCCGCGCCGCCGCATCGCGCATCGCCTGCAAGCGTTCCAGCTGGAAGGCCAGATGCGCCGCAAGGTCCTCCGCCGACGGTCCCTCGTCCCCCGGCTCCGGCGGCAGCAGCAAACGCGACTTCAGGAAGGCGAGCCAGGCCGCCATCACCAGGTAATCCGCCGCCAGCTCGATCCGCAGGGTCCGCGCCTTTTCCACAAAGCCCAGATACTGCTCGGCCAGCTTCAGGACGGAAATCTTCCGCAGGTCCACCTTCTGCGTCCGCGACAGCGTCAACAGCAGGTCCAGCGGCCCCTCGAACCCGTCCACGTCGACGATCAAGGCCTCGGCGGCCAGCCGGTCCTCGGTCAGGATGCGCTCGGGCTGCTCCCAGTCTTCCTCAGCCATGCGCCAGCTCTGCCAGCGCCGCCTGAACGTCCACCGTCGCGGGCCGCCGCGCCGCGACAGCCGCCTCGGCCCGCTTGAGCGCCTCCGGCCCCATTACCCCCGCCGCCCCGGCGACCGAAACCATCTCGGCCATGTCGCCCTTGCAGTGCAGGGCGATATCCACCCCCGCCGCAATCGTCCGCGCCGTGCGTTCGGCCAAAGTCCCTGACAGGGCCTGCATGTTCAGGTCATCCGACATGAGAAGCCCGCCGAACCCGATCTCCTCCCGGATCACCCGGATCATCTCCGGGGACTGGGTGGCAGGCCGCGCGCCATCCAGCGCGGCAAAGACCAGATGCGCGGTCATCGCCATCGGCAGGTCATTCAGCGCCCGGAACGGGGCGAAATCCACCGCCGTCAGCTCCTCATGCGAGGCGTCCACGGTGGGCAGATCGTGGTGCGTATCCACATGGGAAAGCCCATGCCCCGGCATGTGCTTCATCACCGGCAGCACGCCCCCGGCCATCAGCCCCTCCGCCACCGCCCGCCCGATCCGCGCCACGGTCTCCGGGTCGCGACCATAACAGCGGTTCATCAGGAAGGGATGCGTCTCGGGCCGCACCACGTCCAGCGTCGGGATGCAATCGGCGTCGATCCCCACCGCCGCCAGTTCCGCCCCCATCACCGCTGAGCGCAGCCGCATCACCCGCTCCGCCGCCGCCAGCGACTCGGCCCCGTCGACCGTGTCCAGGGGCGGCGTCCATTCCCGCCAGTGCGGCGCGCGCAGCCGCTGCACCCGACCGCCCTCCTGATCGACCAGCACCGGCGCATCCCGCCCCACCGCCTCGCGCAGGTCAGAAGTCAGCCGCCGCAGCTGCGCCGGGTCCTCGATGTTGCGGGCAAAGACGATGAAGCCGAACGGGTCGGCATCGCGGTAGAAGGCACGCTCTTCCGGCAGAAGCTTCGGACCGGCGCAGCCGAAGATCACCGCCCCGCGACCGACCGTCATTTCTGCGGCACCGGAATGCAGACCGCGTTCTCGCTGACGAAGGCGGAACAGAAGCGGCGCGCGTCATCCTCGCCCTCGAACCCATGTGCGCGCAGGCGATAGAAGGTCCGCCCACCGCTTTCCGCCGGCTGCACCACCATCGCCTTCTCCGCCATCAGCTCGCCGAACCGGCCCTGCAGCCGCACCCATTCCGCCCGCGCTTCCTCGGCGGTGTCGAAGGTGCCGAACTGCACCAGCCTGGTGCCGGGCGGAATGGCCGCGGGGTCGATCTCGTTCGCCGCTGCCATCGCCACTGCTTCCGCCGGAGCCGCCGCCACAGCCTCCCGCGCGGCGGGTCGCACCTTCGGACGAGGCGAAACGGTGATCGCCCCCTCTGGCGCAGGCTCCGCATCTTCGGTCAGGGGAACGTCATCGACCACCGCCGCATCGCCGGGAATCTCCCCCAGCGCTTCGGCCAGGGCCGCATCGACCGCGACCTCGGTCGGGTTGGCGCTCTCGGTCGCAGGCTCCGCCGCCAGCGCCAGGTCGGCATCCGCCGTCAACGCGGTCGAAGGAGCCGAGGCTTCGGACAGGCCCGGCATCGGCTCACCACCCAGTCCAGCGGTATCTTCGGCCGCAAGTTCCACCGGGCGCGGCGCCAGCACCAGCTTCTCCGGCGGCGGGGCGGCGATACCCTCGGCGGCCACGGTGTTCACCGCAAGGCCCTGGTTGTCGGCGACCTCGCCCCCCGGGTCGGCAGGAGCGATCCGCATCGGCCCGTCCAGCGCCTGGATGACCGGCACGCCATTCACGTCGCGCACCGCCAGCTTGTAGCCCCAGAATCCCAGACCCAGCACCAGCGCCAGCGAGGTCACGGCCCCGGCAAGGTTGACAGAGCGTTGCACCTTGGCCGGGTCAAGACCCTCACGGACACCACGACGCTGCATCTGGCCCCCTTGCGGGTAGCCGCCGCCGAAATCATGATCCGCGTCCGCCATCTGCTGCCCCTGCCTGCGGGGTGGTTGATCCGCCCCTCGCATTCACGCCTCATGCCCGGAGGGGCGCCGTATCGTCAGCGCATTTCCTCGACCGGAGTGACGCCAAGGATACCAAGGCCTGCGCAAATAACAACGCCCACGGCCCGCGCGAGGGCGATTTTTGCCAGAGATTTTGCGGTATCCCCCTGGATGAACCGCAAGCTGTCGTCATCGTTGCCCCGGTTCCACAACCCGTGGAAGTCGGACGCGAGTTCGTAGAGGTAGAAGGCCACCCGGTGCGGCTCGTGCCCCTTGGCGGCGATCTCGACCAGCCGCGGCCATTCGCCCAGCTTGCGGATCACGTCCAGTTCCGCCTCGTGCCCCAGATGCGCCAGGTGGGCCGCCGAAAGCGAGGCATCGCTCACGTCCAGCCCGGCTTCGCTGCGCGCTTTCCGCAGGATGCTGTTCACGCGGGCATTGGCGTATTGCACATAGAAGACCGGGTTGTCCTTCGACTGCTCGGTCACCTTGTCGAAGTCGAAGTCCAGCGCCACGTCGTTCTTCCGCGTCAGCATGACGAAGCGGACGACATCCGGCCCCACCTCGTCGATCAGGTCGCGCAGCGTGACGAAAGTCCCCGCCCGCTTCGACATCTTGACGATCTGCCCGCCCTTCAACAGCTTCACCAGCTGGATCAGCTTGATATCCAGGCTGACCCTGTTCTCCGACAGCGCCGCCACCACCGCCTTCAGCCGTTTCACATAGCCGGAATGGTCCGCCCCGAAGATGTTGATCAGCTCGTCGAACCCGCGCTCCACCTTGTTCCAGTGATAGGCGATATCCGGCGCGAAATAGGTCCAGCTGCCATCCGATTTCTGCACCGGCCGGTCCTGATCGTCCCCGAACGCGGTCGAGCGGAACAGCGTCTGCTCCCGCGCCTCCCAGTCCTCCGGCGCCTTGCCCTTCGGCGGCTCCAGCACGCCGGTATAGATCAGCCCCAGACCCTTCAGCCGCTCCAGCGCCGCCTCGATCTGGCCGGTCCCGTACAGCGCCTTCTCCGACGAATAGACATCCATCGTCACGCCCAATGCCGCAAGGTCATGCCGGATCATCGCCATCATCATGTCGGTGGCAAAGACCCGCACTTCCGCCAGCCACTCGCTTTCGGGCATGTCCAGCATCCGGTCGCCGTGCATCGCCTTCAGGGCCTCGCCCACCGGGATCAGGTAGTCGCCCGGATACAGCCCCTCGGCGATCTCCGGCGACAACCCGTTCGCCTCGCGATACCGCTCATAGGCCGACCGCGCCAGCACATCGACCTGCCCGCCCCCGTCGTTGATGTAATACTCCCGCGTGACCGCATACCCGGCGAAGTCCAGAAGCGAGGCCAGCGCATCCCCCACCACCGCGCCCCGCGCATGGGCCACATGCATCGGCCCCGTCGGGTTGGCGCTGACGAACTCCACGTTCACGCGGCGCCCCTGCCCCAGCGAGGACCGGCCATAGCCCGTGCCCTTCTCCAGCACCTCCCGCACCAGCCCCTGCCAGGCCGCAGGCTCCAGCCGCAGGTTCAGGAACCCCGGCCCCGCCACATCCGCACCCGCGACCCGAGGGTCCGCCATCAGCCGCGCCGCCAGCGCATCGGCAATCGCGCGGGGCTGCATCCCCGCCGGTTTCGCCAGCACCATCGCCGCGTTCGTGGCCATCTCGCCATGCCCCGCATCGCGCGGCGGCTCCACCGCGACCGCGCTCAGGTCCAGACCGCCGGGCAGCACGCCCGAGGACATCAGCGCCTCAAGCTCGGCCACCACAAGCTCACGGATATCGGCGAACAGGTTCATTTGATCACATCCTCTGATGCCCAAGGCCATGCCAGAGGCCCGGTCAGAGGTCAAGAAGAGGCAGGGGGATCACCCCTGCCGCCAATCCTCCAGCGCCGCATTCTCCTCCGCCGCGCCACCCGCCGCGAAGGGCGACACCACCCCGCGCGAGCGGAAATAATGCGTCTCCCGCGCCCCGAAGTAGAAGGCGACGATCGCCCCCAGCAGCCACCAGAGCGGCTCCGGCACCGCGTTCAGCCCCACCATCCGCTTGGCAAAGGCCTCCGGGTCCACCATCGCATAGGTGAACAGCCCCAGCGTCCCGAAAGCCAGGAACGGCCGCGGCAGCCGGTTCAGCCCGTTCACCAGCCGGTCGAACCAACTCAGCGCCGGGTGCTGGTACTCCTCCCCCAGCTGCCGCAGCGCCGCCATCTGCGCCTCGGCCGACAGCTCCATCTTCTTCGTCGCCGAGGGCAGGAACACCTCCGCCACCCCCTGCGCCGCCTCCCCCAGCGCGCTCACCGCTGCGGGCGAGCCGATCAGCTTGCCGATCATCCCCATGCTGCCACCCGCGCCTGATGCTGCGCCGCCGTCAGATGATACTTCGGCGCGATGAAAGCCTCGGCCCGCTTGATCCAGCCGCCCTTGCCGCCATCCCTGGCGCGCGCATATTTCCGGCTGGCCGGGCGCTTGTCCGCCAGAGCGTAATAGTAGTTCCGCCGCGCGATCCCGTAGGCATCGACCAGGTGCGACGGCGCCGCCTCGAAGGCCGCCTGCGCCGCGCGAATAGTCTGCGGCCCGATCTCGCCATCCGGCTCGCAAGGGAACCCCATGTCGGTCAAGAGCCGCTGCAGGATCTTCACCGCATTGCCGCCGGCATTGACATACATGTCGAAGACCGACGCCTGCAGCGGCTCCGGCAGGGCCCCGATCCCCGGCGCCTCGAAATAGTGCTTGAGGTAGATCTCCACCGCCTGCTTCTGCGACAAAGCCTTCACATCGGCCACGTCGATCCGCGTGTCGCGGTTCACGTCGATCCCCAGCCGCCGCAGCGTCCCGATCGTCACCCCGTGGTTCGTGGCCCCGCCCGGATCGTCCGGGTCGTTCACGAAGCCCCCCTCTCGGGCCACGATCTCTTCGGCAATCTCCCGGACATTCGGCATCGGCACCCCCTTCGGCTCGGGGGCAAGCCTGCCGACAGGGCCTTAACGCCGCCCTGCCGCAGCGTGCGCTCAGCTGGCGGGCTTGGCGCCGGGGTCGACGTAGACGCCCTGCTCCTTCAACGCGTCGACCACTTCCTTCGGCATGTATTTCTCGTCATGCTTGGCCAGAACTTCGGTCGCGACGAAGGTATCACCCTCCATCTTGCCAAGCGCGATCATCCCCTGCCCCTCGCCGAAGAGGTCCGGCAGCACGCCGGTATAGCGCACCGGCACCGTGGCATTGGTATCCGTCACCGCGAAGGCCACCTCGGTGCCCTCACCCCGCTTGATCGAGCCCTCGACCACCAGCCCGCCGATGCGGAAGGTCTCGCCCGCGCGCGGCGGCTCGGTCATCACCTGGCTGGGCGAGCGGAAGTAGTTGATCCCGTCGCGCATCGCATAGCCGACAAGGCCGGTTGCCCCCAGAAGCGCAACCGCCGCCAGCGCGATCACCTGAATGCGCCGCTGCTTCTTCAGGCCCTTCAGACCGCGGAATTCCTGCTTGCCACTCATCGCTTGCATCCCTTGCCGACGCCCGGCCTATGCCACGTCCAAGGTGGGCGCGCCTTGACCAGAATCAAGGTGCAGGACCCGTAGGCCGGGCTTCAGCCCGGCGCCCCTCACGGAAAGACCGGCGCCAGCATCAGCCCTTCCGTCTCCGGCAGCCCCAGCATCAGGTTCGCATTCTGGATCGCCTGGCCCGAGCTTCCCTTGGTCAGGTTGTCCAAGACCGCCACCACCATCGCGCGCCCCGGCACCCGGTCGCCGATCACCCCCAGATGGCAGAAATTGCTCCCGGCAATGTCGCGGGTCGAGGGCAGCGCCCCGAAGGGAAGGACCTGCAGGAACGGCTCGCTTTCATAAGCCTTTTCAAGCACCTGATGGACGGTCTTCGCGTCGCCCTTCACATAGACCGTCGCCAGGATGCCCCGGTTCATCGGCAGCAGGTGGGGCGTGAACTGCACCCGCACGGGCCGCCCGGCGATCTTCGAGAACTCCTGATCGAATTCGCCCAGATGCCGGTGCTTGCCGCCCGCCGAATAGGTATGCGTGCCGCCGGACAATTCCGCGTGAAGCAGGTTTTCCTTCAACGACCGCCCCGCACCCGAGACCCCGGCCTTCAGGTCGATCAGGATGTCATCCAGGTCGATCACGCCCGCCGCGATCAAGGGCCGCAGCGCGAACTGCCCGGTCGCCGCATTGCAGCCAGTCCCCGCCACCAGCCGCGCGGACCTGATCTCGTCGCGGTAGAACTCGGTCAGCCCGTAGACCGCCTCCTTCTGGATCTCCACCGCCGTATGCGGCTGGCCGTACCATTTCTCGTATTCCGCCGGGTCGCGCAGCCGGAAGTCGGCGGACAGATCGACGATCCGCAAGCTCTTCGGCAGCTTCGCCACCACCTCCTGCGTCGTCGCATGAGGAAGCGCGCAGAAGCACAGGTCGACATTGGAAAAATCGATCTCGTCGATCTTCTGAAGCCTCGGCAGGTCCAGATGCCGCAGGAAGGGGAAGACCTCCGCCATCGCCATGCCCGCCTTGCGGTCGGCGGACAGCGCGACGATCTGCATCGACGGATGCGTCGCGATCAGGCGGACAAGCTCCGCCCCCGTATAGCCCGAGGCCCCGAGGATGGCGATGCGATGCGACATGGCGCGGCTTCCCTGCAAACGAAACGCGCCCTCTTTGCGCCCCTCACGCCCCCAATGCAAGACCGGCGAATGTCACCGGCACAATTCCCGCGAAAGCCCGTTCATCTTTGCCCAAATATCCCCGCCGGAGGCTCTTCGGCGCGACCCGGGGCCCGCGCTTTCATACTGGCGCAAATATCCCCGCCGGAGGCATCCGACCGCCCGGCCGTGAGCCTTCCTTGTCGTCGACACGATACCGCCGAAGCCAAGCACCTCCCCTCCCCCTCCGTGGGGGGGGCCGGGGGTGGGGGGGGCGACGCTCGAATTCCTAAGAAATCCCTAACGTCCGCGACCAAGCCCTTGATTTCAAACGCCCCGATTTTCTGTCCACCGTGGACAGGTCACGGCACCGGGGTCCACATCACATCCTCGATCCGGGGCGCGCCGGAGGCCAGCATGACCACCCGGTCGAACCCCATCGCGATCCCCGCCGCCGGAGGCATGATCTCCAGCGCCGCCAGGAAATCCTCGTCCAGGGGATAGCTCTCGCCATAGACCCGCGCCTTCTCCGCCATCTCCGCCTCGAACCGCCGCCGCTGCTCGCCTGCGTCGGTCAACTCCCCGAACCCGTTCGCCAGTTCCACCCCGCACGCATAGACCTCGAACCGCTCCGCCACCCTCGCGTCCCCCGGCACCCGCCGCGCCAGCGCCGCCTCCGCCGCAGGATAATGATCCAGGATCGTCACGCAGCCTTGCCCCAGCTTCGGCTCCACCTTCTCCGACAAGACCCGGCTCAGCATGTCCGACCAGGTATCGTCCGAAGCCCGCCGGACCCCGATCCGGTCCAGCTCCGCCCCCAGGCGAGCCGCATCCGTCGACCCGTCCCCCCGGATCGACGCCAACAGATCCACCCCGGCATGGGTCGCGAAAGCCTCCGCCACCGACAGCCTCTCGGGCTCCAGGAAAGGATCGCAGACCCGCTCCCGGAACCGCAACACCGAAGCCCCCGCCCCCCGCGCGGCCAGCCGCAAGAAGGCCATCGTGTCGGCCATCAGCACCTCATAGCCCTCACCCACCCGATACCATTCCAGCATCGTGAACTCCGGGGAATGCAGCACCCCCCGCTCCCGGTTCCGCCAGACATGCGAGAAGGCATGGATCCGGCTTTCCCCCGCCGCCAGCAGCTTCTTCATCGCGAACTCGGGCGAGGTGTGGAGATACATCTGCCGCCCCGCCCCGTCGTTGCCGATGGCCTCGGTCCGGAACCCGTGCAGGTGTGCCTCGTTCCCCGGGCTGATCGCCAGCGCCGCCGGGTCAACCTCGGTAAAGCCCTCCCCCGCCAGCCAGCCCCGGATCGCCGCCTGGATGCGGTTGCGGGTGAAAAGCAGCGGACGGCGGTCGGCGTGGCGGGAGGGGCTCCACCAGGTGGAAGAGGGATTCATCTGGAAATTCCGGTCTGGATAGGTTAGGGCGCGCGGGCAAAGGACGGTCCAAGGGGACCGGCCCCCGATATAACAAGGACCAGACCTTTGAAAGTCATCGCCTCCAGCTTGCGCAAGGGCAACGTCGTCGAGATGGACGGCAGGCTCTACGTCGTGCTCACCGCCTCGAACTTCCACCCCGGCAAGGGCACCCCCACGACCTCGGTCGACATGCGGCGGATCTCGGACGGGGTGAAGGTCTCCGAACGCTGGCGGACGACCGAGATGGTGGAAAAGGCCACTGTCGACGAGCGGGAATATGACTACCTTTACGAAGACGGCGAGGGGTTCCACTTCATGGAGCCGACCACCTACGAGCAGGTCGTCGTCACCGAGGATATCATGGGGGCGAACAAGCCCTACCTGCAGGAAGGCATGCGCTGCTATGTGAAGACCTTCGACGGGGTTCCGATCGCCCTCGAAGTCCCGCAGAAGATCACCGTCGAGATCACCGAGACCGAGCCGGTGGTGAAGGGGCAGACGGCCTCGTCCTCGTACAAGCCGGCGATGACCTCGAACGGGCTGCGGATCATGGTTCCCCCCCATATCGGGCCGGGCACGCGGATCGTGATCAACACCGACGACGACAGCTACGTCGAGCGCGCGAAGGACTGATCCGCAGCTACTGGCGGCCCACTGTCGACTGGCAGCATGAAGACTGATGGAGGGTATTGATGCAGGCGTGGCGGACACTCGTTCCCACCTCGTTCCGCCCCCTTCAGATTCTGCGCGAGCCGCACGCCTTGCTGCGTCCGCGTGGCCTTCGGGACAGTGCCGGGCGTCGGCTTCCGTCAGGCTTGTTCCGGCCTGACGGCTCGACCATCGATCCCGCCCTTCCGCCTCCCGACCCGACTGCGGTCTTCCGCGCCCCGCATCCCCCGACGGACGGGTTCCGTCGGGGCGCCTGGGTCTACGGCGGCATCCTCCTGAACCATTTTGGTCATGTCATGATCGAAACCGGGGCACGGCTCTGGGCTGTCCCCGAGCTTCTCTCCCGAGGTCTGCCGCTGGATGGCATCCTCTTTCAACGCAAAAAGGCGGCCGAGGCTTCTGGCGATGGGAAGTTGCCATTCACGTCGGCGGCTTTTCTGTCAATCTTCTCACCCGACATTCCGGTGGCAGTCGCCGACAGCACAGAGACGATCGAGACGCTCTACGTTCCAGAAATCAGTATCTCGGTTACACCCGAGCGGTTCGTGGGCACGCGCGAGCATTGGGCCTTTTTCCGCGACCGTGCAGCTCGGGTAGGATCGCACCCAGATCCGGTTGACATCTATGTTTCACGGTCCCAGGACGGCGCCCGAGGCGGGTTCCTGTTCGAAGCGGACCTAGAGGCCGTCTTGGCGGCTGCGGGCTACCGCATTTTCCACCCGCAGCACCATTCCGTGTCCGATCAAATCGCCACTTACCGCCGTGCACGCCGCCTCGTATCGATCGATGGCTCTGCGCTCCATCTTGCGGCTACGGCATTGTCGCAAGACGCCCGCGTCGCCATCCTGGCGCGGCGCGAGTTTTTCGCTTGGGCCATTGCCGACCAACTGCGATTGGCCGCTGCGTGCCAGGTCTCAGTGATCGATGCGCGGAAAGCCGTCTACAATTTCGCGGGCCCGATGGCCTCTAGGGTGCAACTTGCGACGGTGAAAGGATGGTCGAGCAGCTTCGTCTTGCCGGACTTTGCCGAACTTGGCCAAGCGCTTGTCCTGAATGGGTTCCTTGACAGCATGCCCACCTGGCCGACCCGCAATACGGCAGATCTGGACCGCGAGCTGCAAAGGGCCTCTCGCCTGCACAATGAGGCGCTTCTCCCTGTGACAGATGCCATGTTGGCGCTGCAGCCGTATTTCAATGCGCAAATTGCGGAAGACACTCGCTAAGGGAGTGTTTCACTGCGATCAGCGCGGATGCTCTGATTGCCGAAGTGTTTGACCACCTGCCGAGAGTGACGCTCCAACGTGTTTCCTGCGGCGTCGCGCAGGTCTATCGCTTTGCCTACTGGGCGCTGCGGGGGTGGGGGGAAGAGAGTCGGGGTGAACCCCGACCTACGGGGGCGTTCATGGTGCCAGTTCGCCCGCCTCGATGCGGAAGGGCAGGATGTTGCCGGGCGGTGGCAGCGGGCAGATGGCGAAGTCGGTGAAAGCGCAGGGCGGGGAGATGGCGCGGTTGAAGTCGAGGGTGATTTCGGTCCCTGACGGATCCTCGCCGAAGAGGAAGCGGCAGGCCGGGTAGGTTTCCCCTGCCGTCCTGTCGCGGAAGACGAACATCGGCTTGCCGGATTTCACATGCGTGGGCGTCAGGGTGATGGTTTTGCCCTCATGCCAGAACGTCGCGCGGTGGGTCACGGTGACGGCCGCGGTGGAGCCGTCTTTCATTGTGATCTCAGCGGCTTCCGGGGCGAGGCTCTCCCACTTCGCGCGGATGGTCCAGTCCGGATCGTCGGGGAAATAGCGCAGCTTCACGGTCGGCTGCTGCGTCAGGTCGCGGACGCGGAGCGCCGGAATGCCGTCGACGGTGTGGATTTCCAAGAGAAACGAGTCGACGCGCAGTTGCGGGAAGGCATCGGGGACCGGCTGGAAGGGTTGCGGAGCCTCACCGGGCCGCGTGAAGGTGGCGCCGTTTGCCGTGAGGTCGAGCGTGCCGAGGAGATCGGGGCCGGAGGGCAGCTGCACCTCCTGCGCTGCGCCGACCAGGTGGCGCCCCGGCGCAAGGTCGATGCGGGCGACGAGATTCAGCCAGCCGTTAGGGGCGGTGAGGGCGGCAAGGCGCGCAGCACGATAGTCGGCAAGCGGCAGCATTCAGAGACCAGCCGCCTTGCGCAGGGCTTCGTTGATCCGCGACTGCCAGCCGGGGCCTTCGGCCTTGAAATGGGCGATCACCTCGGGATCGAGGCGGATGGTGGTGGAGATTTTCGTCGCCGCAGCGAGGGGGCGGCCGCGTTGAACCTTCACCTTGGAGAACTGCTCGATCCAATAGGGGGTGGAGAGGTCGGGAGCGTCATCCACCGGATCGAAGGCGGCATCACCGTAGGTGTCCGGATCATAGGGATGAACGATAGGCGTCTTGTTCACGTTCATTGGCCTTCCTCAGACTGATGATCCTGCGGCTGGTGCCCCGCATCGTCCAGATTACAATAACCATTCGATCCCTCAGATAACCCACTGTCATGAAGCGATCCTCGCCGTAGTCCAGCCGTGTATCGGCAAGGGTGAGAATCGCATCTGCAAAGACTTCCGCCGCATCGGCCATGTCCAGCCCACGGTCGGCAAGAGTAGCGCGTCGTTTGGCGGGGTCGAATTCTATGTCCATTTAATGTTACTACAGAAAATTGTCAAGGCCGCACACAGGGCGGTGCGCTGTAGCGCATCCTACGACTATGCCGCCTCGAACGAGATCTTCCGGCGCAGGAATTGCGTCGCCTTGTTCGAGACATAGGCCGGGTCGCCGGTGGTCAGGAACCGGGACCGGGTGCCGGACCCGAGGAATTGCGGGCGGCGTGTCAGGTAGTCCGCCAGGCTTTCGGCCACCAGGTCGGCTTGCGAATAGACCTTGACGCCCGGCCCCAGCGCCTCGGCAAAGACCTTCTCCATCAGGGGATAATGCGTGCAGCCGAGGATCGCCGCCTCGGGCTTCGGCATCCTGCGCTTCAGCGCCTCGACATGGGAGCGGACCAGCGCCTCGGCGAGGATTTCATCGCCCTGTTCGATGGCGTCGACCACGCCGCCGCAGGGTTGCGCCTCCACGTCGACGCCGATGGCGCGGAAGGCAAGCTCGCGCTGGAAGGCGCGTGAGGCGACAGTGGCGGGCGTGGCGAAAAGCGCCACATGCTTCACGGCCACCTCGCGCGGAGGGGAGTTGTCGCCCCACTGGCGTTCGGTGAGGGCCTCGATCAGGGGGACGAAAACGCCGAGGACGCGCTTCTCCGGCGGGACCCAGGTTTCCTGCATCCGCTTCAAGGCGGCGGCAGAGGCGGTGTTGCAGGCGAGAATCACCAGATCGCAGCCCTCGGCCCAGAGACGTTCGGTGGCCGCGCAGGTCAGCGCGAAGATGTCGTCGCTGTCACGGACGCCATAGGGGGCATGGGCATTGTCGCCGTAGTAGACGAAGGGGATGTCCGGCAGGCGCCGCGCGACGGCGTCCAGAACCGTCAGACCGCCCAGACCCGAATCGAAGATTCCGACCGCCATGTCCTGCCCTTTCGCCTGCCTGCGGGTCATCCTGCCCGCTTTCCGGTCGCATCATAGGCAGGGCGGCCCGGTTTCGGAAGGGCTGCGACATCGGGGCGGGCTTTTTCGCGCTGCCACGGCATTTACATCAGAACAGGTTTTCCCCAGAAGCATGGCTCGTGCTACTGTGTTTCGGGTTTGAAAGAGGGTGACAGATGGACTGGGACAAGCTGAGGATCTTTCACGCGGTGGCGGAGAAGGGCAGCCTGACCCATGCGGGCGATGTGCTGCACCTGTCGCAATCGGCGGTCAGTCGGCAGATCAGGGCGCTGGAGGAGAGCCTCGCGGTCACGCTCTTCCACCGCCACGCACGGGGGCTGATCCTGACCGAACAGGGCGAGCTTCTCTTCGACGCGACGCAGCAGATGGTGCGGCGGCTGGACGCGACGGCGGCGCGGATCCGGGACAGCGAGGACGAGGTCTTCGGCGAGTTGCGGGTGACGACGACCATGGGCTTCGGGACGCTGTGGCTGGCCCCTCGGCTGGCGCGTTTGTATGAGAAATACCCGGCCCTGAAGATCGACCTGATGCTGGAGGAACGCGTCCTCGACCTGCCGATGCGCGAGGCGGATGTGGCGATAAGGATGAAGGAGCCAAGCCAGGCCGACCTGATCCGCAAGCGGCTGATGAACATCCGGATGCAGCTTTTCGCGACGCCGGAATACCTGGCGGCGCATGGCACGCCGCAGACGATGGATGATTTCAGTAGCCACCGGCTGATCGCCCAGCACGCGGGCACGCCGCAGGTGGCGGCGGGGGCTTCGCTGGTGGCGGAGCTGATGACGCATGACATTCCTTCGACGCTGACCGTGAACAACTACTTCGGTGTGTTGCAGGCGGTGTTGAACCACCTGGGGATCGGGGTGCTGCCGGACTACCTGACCGACGACTTCCCCAACCTGGTCCGCGTGTTGCCCGAGGTGCAGAGCGGCGAGGTGCCGGTGTTCCTCGCCTACCCCGAGGAGTTGCGGCACTCCAAGCGGGTGGCGGCCTTCCGGGACTTCGTGACCGAGGAGATCATGGCCTTCCGCCGCCGTCAGGCCGAGGACGCGGCGGCCTGAAATGCTGCTATGCAGCATTTGCATAACGGCAATGCCCAAACGTCGGGCATTCCAGACTTGTTTGCGCAAGCAGGCGGCACTATTTGAACCCTCGAAGCGGTGATGAGCCTGGCTCTTGCCCCTTCGTACCTCCCTGTTGGACTTGGCCGAGCGGAAGCTCGGCCTTTTTTTGGCGTCACGACAGTTGCCGGTTGCGGCGGCGGGCCAGGAAGGCAGCGTCGGCGGGAGAAGAGGCCAGCGCGATGGCCTTGCCGTAGGCCTCCAGCGCCGGGCCTGTCTGGCCGCTGCGGGCCAGAAGCTCGGCCCGAGCGGCGTGGAACGGCTGATAGCCGGACAGGGCCTCGGACAGCGCCTCCAGCCGATCAATGGCCTCGCGAAGCCCGCCGGTTTCGGCCAGTGCGACGGCATGGTTCAGGCGGACAACGGCGGTCGGTTCGTGGCAGAGGAGTCCGGCGTAAAGAGCGGTGATCTGCGGCCAGTCCGGCGCATTCTGGCTGTGCAGTGCGGCGATGGCGGCCTTGATCTGGAAAGGGCCCGGGCTTCGGCGCGCAACCGCACGATCCAGAATCTCCTGCCCTTCGCTCCGCATCGGCTGATCCCAGAGCGAACGATCCTGCTCGGCCAGCGCCACGCTGACCCCGTCCACCACCCGCGCCGCGCGGCGGGCGTGGGTGAGCAAAAGAAGCGCCAGCGCACCTTCGACTTCCGCCGTGGCAGGCTGCAACTGGTCCAGCAGTCGCGCAAGGAAGATCGCCTCGTCGCAAAGATCGCGGTCGAGGCCGGGGCCAGCGGTGTAGTCCGCATTGAAGATCAGGTAGACCACCGTCAGGACGGAGTTCAACCTTTCGGGCAAGTCCCCGGATTCGGGCAGCTTGAACGGAATGCCCGCCGCAGCGATCTTGGCCTTGGCGCGGGACAGGCGCTGGCCCATCGCGGGTTCTGTATCGAGGAAGGCGCGGGCGATCTGGGCCGTTGTCAGCCCCCCCAATGTGCGCAGAGTCAGCGCCACGCGGGTCTTCGGCTCCAGCGCAGGATGGCAGCAGGTGAAGATCAGGCGAAGCCGATGGTCGGGGATCATCTCTGCCTCCTCCTCGACAGGGTCGGCGGCCAGGACGGCAAGGGCCGCCACCCCTGCCCCATCACGCTTCCCGCGTCGCAAACGGTCGATCACCTTGCGCCGGGCCACAGCCAGAAGCCACCCCTGCGGCCTGTCCGGTACTCCGCCGCGACCCCAGTGCTGTACCGCAGCCGCGAGAGCGTCCTGCAAGGCGTCCTCCGCCAGCTGGAAGTCACGAAAGCGGGCGATGAGGGCGGCAAGACACCGCCCCCGGTCGTCGCGCATCACCCTGTCAAGCGCGGTGCTGGCAAGGACGGCTTGGCTCACCCGAAGACCACGATGGGACGGACTTCGATGGTGCCGTATTTCGCCCCCGGAATTTGCGCCGCCCATTTCAGCGCCTCGTCAAGATCGGCGCAGTCGAGCAGGTAATAGCCGCCCAGATGCTCCTTGGTGTCGGCGAAGGGGCCGTCGATGGTTTCCACCTTGCCGTCCCGGACGCGGACCGACGTGGCGGTCGTGACGGGCTGCAGCGCATCACCCGCCTTCATCACCCCGGCTTCCTTCACCCGGCGGGTATAGGCGAAATAGTCGTCGTTCATCGCCTTGCCCATCGGCGGGGTCAGGGCGGGGTCGGTATAGATCAGGGCCATGTATTGCATCGCGGTCTCCTTTGCAGGCCGGTTTCCGATTAAGAGTATGCCAAGGACGCGCGGGCGGGGGTGATTTCGACATCGCGACACCCGCGGCTCTAAAATTTTTCGACGAAAAATTTTAGAGCGCTTCCGGTTGCGGTGGTTTGCCCTTCTGCCGCCTTTCCCTTATGAGGCGCGCAACACCGCCAGAGGGGATGCCATGCAAGAGCCCGCCATCACGCCTGACCTCGTCGCCAGCCACGGGATCAAGCCCGATGAGTGGGAGCGTCTGCTGGGCATTCTGGGGCGGCAGCCGTCATTCACCGAACTCGGCATCTTCTCGGCGATGTGGAACGAGCATTGTTCCTACAAGTCGTCGAAGATCCACCTGAAGAAGCTGCCGACGACCGGGCCGCAGGTGATCTGCGGGCCGGGCGAGAATGCGGGCGTGGTCGACATCGGCGACGGGCAGGCGGTGATCTTCAAGATGGAGAGCCACAACCACCCCTCCTATATCGAGCCGCATCAGGGCGCGGCGACCGGCGTGGGCGGCATCCTGCGCGATGTCTTCACGATGGGCGCGCGGCCGATCGCAGCGATGAATGCGCTGTCCTTCGGCCTGCCCTCGCATCCGAAGACCGCGCATCTGGTGAAGGGCGTGGTCGAGGGCGTGGGGTCCTACGGCAATGCCTTCGGGGTGCCGACGGTGGGCGGCGAGGTGCGCTTCCACCGCAGTTACAACGGCAACTGCCTGGTGAACGCCTTCGCGGCGGGCTTGGCGGATACCGACAAGATCTTCTATTCGGCGGCCTCGGGCGTGGGGATGCCGGTGGTCTACCTTGGCGCCAAGACCGGGCGCGACGGGGTGGGCGGGGCGACGATGGCTTCGGCCGAGTTCGACGACACCATCGAGGAGAAGCGCCCCACCGTGCAGGTCGGCGACCCCTTCACCGAGAAGCGGCTTCTGGAGGCTTGTCTGGAGCTGATGGCCTCGGGCGCGGTGATTTCCATTCAGGACATGGGCGCGGCGGGGCTGACCTGTTCGGCGGTCGAGATGGGCGACAAGGGCGGGCTTGGCATCCGGCTGCAGCTTGACGACGTGCCGCAGCGCGAGACCGGGATGACCGCCTACGAGATGATGCTGTCCGAGTCGCAAGAGCGGATGCTGATGGTGCTGAAGCCCGAGATGGAGGCGGAGGCGCGGGCGATCTTCGTGAAATGGGACCTCGACTTCGCCATCGTGGGCGAGACGATCCCGGAGGACCGCTTCCTGATCCTGCATGGCAACGAGGTGAAGGCGGACATTCCGCTGTCGAAACTGTCGTCCTCTGCGCCGGAATATGACCGGCCCTGGGTTGCATCCCCTGCCCCGGCACCCTTGCCGCAGGTGCCGGCGATCACGCCGATTGCGGCCTTGAAGGTGCTGATCGGGTCGCCCTCCCATGCCCACAAGGCCTGGGTCTATGAGCAATACGATGCGCAGGTCGGCGCGGATACCGTGGTGGCTCCCGGCGCGGGCGCGGGCGTAGTGCGGGTGCACGGGACGGGGAAGCTTCTGGCCTTCACCTCGAACGTGACGCCGCGCTATGTGAAGGCGAACCCGTTCGAGGGCGGCAAGCAGGCGGTGGCCGAGGCCTATCGCAACCTCGTGGCGGTGGGCGCGCGGCCCCTCGCGACGACCGACAACCTGAACTTCGGCAACCCCGAAAAGCCCGAGATCATGGGGCAGTTCGTGGGCGCGCTGGAGGGGATCGGGGCGGCGGTGAAGGCGCTGGACATGCCGATCGTGTCCGGGAACGTCAGCCTTTACAACGAGACGGATGGCTCCGGCATCCTGCCGACGCCGACCATCGGCGCAGTGGGGATCATGCAGGCGGGTGACCTGATCGCGGGCCAGCCGCAGGACGGCGACATCGCGGTGGTGATCGGCGAGACTCGGGGGCATCTGGGACAATCGGCGCTGCTGGCCGAAGCCTTCGGGATCGAGGCGGGCGAGCCGCCGCCGGTGGACCTGACGCTGGAGGCCAATGCGGCCAAGGCTCTGCTCGCCAACCGCAAGCGGGTGCATGCGGCGCGGGACCTGGGCGACGGCGGGTTGGCGCTGGCGGCGTTCCGCATGGCGGAGGGCGCGGGGGTCGGGCTGGTGCTGAAGACCGGGGACATCGGGCAGCTCTTCGGCGAGGACCAGGCGCGCTATCTGGTGGCGATCCGGGCCGAGGATCTTGCCGCTTTCATGGCGGCGGCGGGCGGGGTCAAGGTGACGCAGGTCGGCAAATTCGGCGGTGACAAGGTGGCGTTCGGGATGGAAAGCGCGCCGATGGCAGAGCTGTCGGGGCTGTACCGTTCGGCCTTCGCGGCGGTGGTCGGGGTCTGATGCTGCGGCCCGCGACGGCGGCGGATTTCGGCTTCATCCGCGGCCTTGCCAGCCAGCCGGAGAATGCGCCCTTCATCACCGACGAGGACGAGGCGGCGCTGGCGGGCTATCTTTCCGATCCTTCTGCGCGGCTGTTGATCTGGGAACCGGCGGGCGCGCCTGCGGGCTTCGTGCTCTGGTGCGGGCTGGGCGAGCCCTCGGGCGCGGTGGAGTTGCGGCGGCTGGCGTTGGCGGCGACGGGCGGCGGTCAGGGGCAGGTCTTCATCCGGGCGCTGGTAGATTATGGGTTCGGCGCGCTGGACGCGGCGCGGGTCTGGCTGGATGCCTCGGGCGAGAACCCGCGGGCGGTGAAGGTCTATGAGCGCGCGGGCTTCACGCTGGAGGGGCGGCTCCGGCAGCACTGGTATCGCCCGGCGCTGGGGCGGGTGGTGGACCTGATGCTGTTCGGGATGCTCCGCGCCGAATGGGAAGCCCTTGAACCGCTTGGGTCCCGGGCCTAGGTTGATCCGGTAGGAGGAGACCCCAATGCCCATCGAAGCCCGCGACATCGAAACCCTGCTCCGGGAGGCTTTCCCCAAGGCGAAGATCAGCGTGCAGGGCGACGACGGCGCGCATTTCGCGGCGGAAGTGATCGACGAATCGTTCCGGGGCCTGAACCGGGTGCAGCAGCAGCGGGCGGTCTATGCGGCGCTGAAGGGCAAGATGGACGGCGCGCAGGGCGAGCTGCACGCGCTGGCCCTGACGACCAAGGCGCCGGAGTGAACGTCTTCGGATCACTCAGCTTCTGGGTGATCTTTGTTGTCGTCGTGGCGGCGGGACTGGTCGTGATCATTCGCCATGAGCGATCCCGGCACCGTCAGCCCACGCAAAGACGGGGAGTCCAGCCGCATGAGCAGGCCAAACTGATCATAGCCGATCTTGGCGCTGACGGTTTCGACAACAATGTCAACCACGCCTATCACATGACCACCGATCCGCAGGCCTATGCAAAGGCCTTTGTCCCCCTAGACCACAAGGACTGAGGCAATGTCGGAAGTGCAGGCAAAGCAGGAACGTATGGCAGCCGTGGTGATGTCGCTGGGGTCGATCTTCATCGCGGCGATGGAGTTTCTGGACCGCCCCGCACCGGGAGAGTTCGTCGAGGCCGAGCCCGACTGGTATGTCACCTTCCAGATCGGGCTGCACGGGGTGATCCTGCTGCTGCTTCTCTTCTCGCTGGTCCGCCTGTCCCGGATGACCGCCGACCGGCCCGCGCTTCGCGGTCCCTTCACCGTGATGGTCCTTGTCGGCATCGCTGCGGCTGCCTATGTCGTGGGGCGGGACCTCGGGCTGGTCTGAAACGCGGGGAGGCCGGGATGGCGACAGGGGCTGGACTGGG
>NZ_JAYRPN010000102.1:0-11732 GCF_041911175.1 Tabrizicola sp. | reverse complement strand
TCAGGTTTGACAATGGTCGGCAGACGAGCCCCAAGCTACGCGACGGGCTCAAACGCCCAAGGGTGGGTCGGGGTCTCGTCTGCCTCCTTCATCTTCCCACAGATCAAAGAGACAAGGGTGGGTGCCAACCCACCTTTGGACAGCCGCATCATTTGGAAGGCGTTTGCGTGGGGTGGCGATGTTGATGGTGGGTTGGCACCCACCCTACGCTTGCTTGGTCCAAAGATGCCTTCCAAATCGTTAACTGTTCCTCGTGGGACCGGCGAAGGCGGACTCCGTGCTGTCGTTCCAGTGCCAGGTGTCGTCGAAGGCCTCGATCTGGGCGGCGCTGCCGGAGCCGTCGGGGGCCTTGAAGAGGACGTTGTAGCCCGCGTTCGAGTTGAAGGGCGGGTCGAGGTAGATGAGGTCGACGGACTCGGTCGGGATGCTGTCGCGCAGGACGGTGAGGTTGTCGCCGTCGTGCAGGTGGTTCGTCATGCGCGGACTCCGTTTCAGGGAATCCTATGCGGGGGGATGGGTAAAGGGCAAGTGAAGGGGTGAGGGTGACAGGTTCGGAGGGAGTCGGGGTGAACCCCGACCTACATATGCGAAGGGCGGCGCCGGTAGTGCCGACGCCGCCCGAGGATGAACCGGATGATCCCTTACGCCAGCGAGGGGTCGATGCCTTTGCACGCCGCGACGAGGCCCTTCACGGCGTCGACCGACTTGTCGAACATCGTCTTCTCGGTGGCGTCGAGCTTGACCTCGACCACACGTTCCACCCCGTTGGCGCCGATGATCACGGGCACGCCGACGTAAAGGCCGTTCAGCCCGTAGGCGCCCTTCACATGGGCGGCGCAGGGGAGGAGGCGTTTCTGGTCCTTGAGGTAGGCCTCGGCCATCTCGACCGCGGAGGCGGCGGGGGCGTAGAAGGCGGAGCCGGTCTTCAGGAGGCCCACGATCTCGGCCCCGCCATCGCGGGTGCGCTGGACGATGGCGTCGAGTTTTTCCTGCGTGGTCCAGCCCATCGCCACCAGGTCGGGCAGGGGGATGCCGCCGACGGTAGAGTAGCGGACGGAAGGAACCATCGTGTCGCCGTGGCCGCCGAGGACGAAGGCGGAGACGTCCTTCATCGAGACGTTGAATTCCAGGGACAGGAAGTGGCGGAAGCGGGCGGAGTCCAGCACGCCGGCCATGCCGATGACCTTGTTGTGCGGCAGGCCGGAGAATTCGCGGAGCGCCCAGACCATCGCGTCCAAGGGGTTGGTGATGCAGATCACGAAGGCCTGCGGGCAGTGCTTCTTGATCGCCTCGCCGACCGACTTCATCACCTTGAGGTTGATGGCGAGGAGGTCGTCACGGCTCATCCCCGGTTTGCGGGGGACGCCGGCGGTGACGATGCACACGTCCGCCCGGCGCAGGAAGGCGTAGTCGTTGGTGCCGGTGACTTCGGCGTCGAAGCCCTCGACCGGGCCGGATTGCGAGATGTCCAGCGCCTTGCCCTGGGGGGTGCCCTCGGCGATGTCGAACAGGACGACGTCGCCCAGTTCCTTCAGCGCGATGAGGTGCGCAAGCGTGCCGCCGATCTGACCGGCGCCAATCAGGGCAATCTTGGGTCTGGCCATTGAAGCCTCCTTGGGATGAATCGGGGGCAGGGGTAGCGGCTAAATGGGCTGCTGTCCAGCCTTGGGGGCGGTTTGGTATACCATTGTATGCGGAATTTTGCGGCTTCCGGGGCGGGCGGGAAGGGGTTAGCGGTAACGCGACGCGGAGGGGCTGATGGAAGAGATCGGGTTCTGGGTGGCGGCGGTGATCGCGGCGGCGCTGGTGGGGATGGGCAAGGGCGGGGTTCCCATCGTGGGGATGCTCGCGGTGCCGGTGATGGCGCTGGTGATGAACCCGGTGGCGGCGGCGGGGATGCTGCTGCCGGTCTATGTCGTGTCGGACGCCTTCGGGCTTTACGCCTATCGCCATGCCTATGACCGGCGGGTGCTGGGGATCGTGGTGCCGGGGGCGGTGGTCGGGATCGGGCTGGGCTGGGCGACGGCGAGCGTTGTTCCGGAGGCGGCGGTGACGCTGCTGGTGGGGGTGATCGGGGTGGCCTTCGCGCTGAACCTGCTGGTGCGGCGGTCGGTGGTGGTGGAGCAGAAGCGGGCCGAGGTGGCGCCGGGGTTGTTCTGGGGGGCGGTGACGGGGTTCACGAGCTTCGTCAGCCATGCGGGGGCGCCGCCCTATCAGGTCTATACCCTGCCGCTGGGGATGGCGAAGGCGGTGTTCGCGGGGACGGCGACGATTGCCTTTGCGGTGATCAACGCGGTGAAGCTGGTGCCCTACTATGCGCTGGGGCAGCTGGGGCTGGAGAACCTGGAGATGGCGGCGGTTTTGTCGGTACCGGCGGTGGTGGCGGTGTTTGCCGGGGTGTGGCTGGTGAAGGTGATGCCGGAGAAGCTGTTCTTCCGGCTGGTGACCTGGGCGCTGATGCTGATCTCGCTGAAGTTGATCTGGGACGGGGCGAAGGGGCTGATCTGACCCGGTTGTTGCGGGTTCGCGGTCGGGCCGGGTGATCTTTCTTTGGTACGGTGCGATTGTGGCCCGGCCCCCCCACCCCGGCCCTCCCCCACGCGGGGGGAGGGAGGTGCCTGGGGACGGCGGTGCGCCCTTGCTTGGGAGGATAGGCCGATGGTGCCGGATGCGGATGCGCTTTACGATAGTCTCGCGGCACGGGACGGGCGGTTCGACGGGGTGTTCGTCTGCGTGCGGACGACGGGGGTGTACTGTCGCCTGACCTGTCCGGCGCGGACGCCTTTGCGGAAGAATGTGGAGTTCCGCGGCTCGGTTTCCGAGTGCGAGGCGGCGGGGTTCCGGGCCTGCAGGCGCTGCAGGCCTCAGGCGGGGGCGCCTTTGGCGGGGAGGTCCTCGGTGACGGCTTCGTAGTTCGAGCCGGAGGCCATCAGGCACATCCTTCCGTCGGGCAGGGTGAGGGTGATCGACCAGGTGCCGGTCTCGTCGGCGGCGTAGAGTTCCATCACCGCGGCCTCGCCCGCGATGCCGAAGGCGCGGCGGGTCTCGCCGTAGCGGTCGGCGAGAAGCGCGGTGACGGCCTCGCGGCTGTCGCATTGCGGGGCGGAATGGGCGACCTGGGCGGCGGCGAGCATGGCGGCGAGGCCGAGGGAGAGGGCGAACATCTGCGGGGTCATGGCCGGGCCTTTCTGGCTGTGGAACGGGCCAGAGGCTGCCGGGGTTCGGCTGACGGGCGGTTAACGCTCCGGGCGCGTTGCGCTGCGGTTGCCAAGGGATTTCTGCGGCGCGGCGAATTTGGGCTTGCTGTTTGTGTCTGATCCGTGCTTTCAAGCGCAAGAATGTTGCGCGGAGGTGAGTCGTGTCGCGTCCCTATCGGTCTGTCCTTTACATCCCGGCCTCGCGGGAACGTGCGCTGGAGAAGGCGCGGGAGCTGGCGGCGGATGCGATCATCTTCGATCTGGAGGACGCCGTTTCCCCCGAGGAGAAGGTCCGGGCGCGGGAGCTGCTGGCGGGGGTGCTGCGCGGCGCGGACTATGGCGCAAGGGCGCGGATCGTGCGGGTAAACGGGCTGGGGACCGAGTGGGTCGAGGGGGACCTTGCGGCCTTTGGGGCGCATCCGGGGGTGGATGCGGTGCTGGTGCCGAAGGTGAACGGACCTGCGGATCTGGATGCGGTGGCCGGGCGGGTGAAGGCCCCGCTGTGGGCGATGCTGGAGACGGCGAAGGGGTGCCTGAACGCGGGGGCGATTGCGGCGCATCCCCGGTTGCAGGGGATGGTGATGGGCACCAACGACCTGGCCAAGGAGTTGGGCGCGCGATACCGCAGCGACCGTCTGCCGCTGTTGGCGGGGCTTGGGGCCTGCGTGCTGGCGGCGCGGGCGGAGGGGCGGGTGATCGTCGACGGGGTGTTCAATGCCTTCAAGGACGAGGACGGCCTCAGGGCGGAATGCGAGCAGGGCCGGGACATGGGCTTCGACGGCAAGACGCTGATCCATCCGGCGCAGCTGGCGGTGGCGAACGAGGTGTTCGCACCGTCGGAGGAGGAAGTGGCTTTGGCCCGCCGCCAGATCGCGGCCTTTGCCGAGGCGCGGGCGCGGGGCGAGGGCGTGGCGGTGGTGGACGGGCGGATTGTCGAGAACCTGCATGTGGCGACGGCGGAAGCGCTGATCGGCAAGGCCGAGGCGATTGCGGCCCGGTCGATTGCAGCGGGGGCGGTTTAGGGGCAGGGTACGCCCCGATGAACCGGCTGGAGGCTTCGCATGACACTGATCATCCTGGGACTGGCGCTGTGGTGGGGGGCGCATCTGTGGAAACGGGTCGCCCCGGTCTCCCGCGAACGCTGGGGCGAGGCGGGCAAGGGGCTGGTCACGGCGCTGTCGCTGGCGGGCGTGGTGCTGATGGTGATCGGTTTCCGGGGCAGCGAATGGCTGGGGATCGACGGGGCGGCGTTCGCGCCGGTCTGGGACCCGCCGCGCTTTCTGGTGCATGTGAACAACCTGCTGATGTTCCTTGCTTTCTACCTGTATGCGGCCTCCGGGCTGAAAACCCGGATCACCCGGATCATCCGGCATCCGCAGTTGACGGCGGTGAAGACCTGGGCGGTGGCGCATCTCTTGGTCAATGGCGATCTCGCGGCAATCGTGCTGTTCGGCGGGCTTCTGGCCTGGGCGGTGGTGACGGTGATCCTGATCAACCGGGCCGAGCCGCGTGGGCCGCTGCCGGAACCGGCGCCGATGGGCAAGGAGATCGGGGCGGTCGTGGGGGCTGTCGTGGTGATGGGCGTGGTGATGTTGATCCACAACTGGCTGGGAGTGCCGCCCTGGGGCTGAGGGCGGAGCGGGGGTTTCACACCCCCGCACCCCCGTGGAGTATTTCCTCCAAGAGGAAGCACAATTTTAGTCGAATTGTCGGGAGTTGGGTGAGGGATGAAGCTCTATCGGTTTCTGAGTGCGGATGACACTTCGGTCTTCTGCCACAAGGTGACGGCGGCCTTGAACAAGGGGTGGGAGCTGCACGGCGGCCCGACCTATGCGTTCGACGCGGCGAATGGCGTGATGCGCTGCGGACAGGCGGTGGTGAAAGAAGTTCCGGGCGAGTATCACCCGGACGTGAAGCTGGGCGAGCAATGAAGACCAATCCCGGACGGTTCTTCGAGGATTATCGGCTGGGCGAGGTGATCGCCCATGCGGTGCCGCGCACGGTGGGACAGGGGGAGCGGGCGCTTTACCACGCGCTCTATCCGGCGCGGGGGGCGGTCTATTCCTCGGACGAGTTCGCGCGGTCGGTGGGGCTGGCAGGTTCGCCGCTGGATGACCTGATCGCCTTCCACACGGTCTTCGGCAAGACGGTGCCGGACATTTCGCTGAACGCGGTGGCGAACCTTGGTTATGCCGAGGGGCGCTGGCTGAAACCGGTCTGGCCGGGGGATACCTTGCGGTCGGAGTCCGAGGTGATCGGGCTGAAGGAGACTTCCTCGGGCGCGACGGGGGTGGTCTGGGTCAGGACGAAGGGCCTCAACCAGCGCGGGGACGTGGTGCTGGAATACGTCCGCTGGGTGATGGTGCGGAAGCGGCGGCGCGAGGTGGTCGTGCCGGTTCATGTGCCGGAGCTGGCAGCCTCGGTCGCGCCGGGGGCGCTGGTGGTGCCGGAGGGGCTGGATTTCTCCGCCTACGATTTCGCGCTGGCCGGGGAGCCGCATCGCTGGGGCGATTATGCGGTGGGCGAGGTGATCGACCATGTCGACGCGGTGACGGTCGAGGAGGCCGAGCACATGCTGGCGACGCGGTTGTGGCAGAACACGTCGAAGGTGCATTTCGATGTCAGCCAGCGCGAGGACGGGCGGCGGCTGATCTATGGCGGGCATGTGATCAGCCTGGCGCGGGCGCTGTCGTTCAACGGGCTGGCGAATGCGCAGATGATGGTGGCGCTGAACGCGGGGGCGCATGCCAACCCCTGTTTCGCGGGCGATACGGTGCGGGCCTGGTCCGAGGTGCTGGACCGGGCCGAGACGCAGGTCGCCTCGGTCGGCGCCTTGCGGCTGCGGCTGGTGGCGACGAAGGGCAAGGCCGGGGAGTTGCGGGGAGCGGACGGGAAATACCTGCCCGAAGTCCTGCTGGATCTGGACTACTGGGCGCTGGTGCCGCGCTGAGTCGGGGAAGGGCCGGTTGTGTGATCACGCGTTGAAAAATCGTGATCACAAAATGAAGAAAAGCGCCGCCGATAGCGGCAACATGTTGCAGTTGCGGCAATCCGGGCGTGACACGGACGAAATCCGCGCTATGCAGAGTAGCGAACGACAGCCTGGCGCTGGCCCGATGGACCTGCGCCGCCAGACGTGAGGATCTTTCATGGCAGACGTGAAACGCATCGAGCGACCGTTGTCCCCGCATTTGCAGATCTACCGCTGGCAGGTGCCGATGCTCACCTCGATCCTGACGCGGATCACCGGGCATGCGCTGGTTGCGGGCGTGGTGCTGGGGGTCTGGTGGCTGTTGGCGGCGGCGACGTCGGAGGCGTATTTCGCGACCGCCAATGCGGTGGCGACCAGCTGGTTCGGGGACCTGGTGTTCACCGGCTCGCTCTGGGCGGTGTGGTATCACTACCTCGCCGGGCTGCGGCACCTTTACTATGACGCGGGGCACGGGCTGGACATTCCCACGGCGGAAAAGCTGGGCTGGGTCTGCATCATCGGCTCGGTCGTGTTGACTGTGATCACAATCTTTCTGGTTCAGTGAGGAAGCCCATGCGCTACATCACCCCCCGCAAGCGCGCCGAAGGCAAGGGTGCTGCCCATGCCGGGACCGAGCATCACTGGTCGATGATGGTTTCGGCGGCGGGGCTGGCCTTCCTGGTGCCGGTCTGGCTGTACGTCTTCGGCAAGGCGCTGGGCCAGCCGCGCGAGGTGGTGCTGGAGACCTTCTCGCATCCGTTCCCGGCAATCCTGACCGCATTGGTGCTGGTGGTGGGGATGCGCCATTTCGCGATGGGCGCGACCACGATGATCGAGGACTATGTCCGGGGCACGGCGCGGAAGATGCTGATCATCTTCGTGATCTCGCTTTCCTGGGTGATCGCCGCGACCGGGCTGTTCGCCCTGGCCCGCATGGCTCTTTAAGGACCTGATGATGACTGCCTATCCGTATGAGACGCATGAATACGACGTGGTCGTGGTGGGGGCCGGTGGCGCGGGCCTGCGCGCGACGCTGGGGATGGCCGAGCAGGGGCTCAGGACGGCCTGCGTGACCAAGGTGTTCCCGACGCGCAGCCATACCGTGGCGGCGCAGGGCGGAATTGCCGCGTCGCTGGGGAACATGGGGCCGGACCACTGGCAGTGGCACATGTACGACACGGTGAAGGGGTCGGACTGGCTGGGCGACACCGATGCGATGGAATACCTGGCGCGCGAGGCCCCGAAGGCGGTCTACGAGCTGGAGCATTACGGGGTGCCGTTTTCGCGCACCGAGGAGGGCAAGATCTACCAGCGGCCCTTCGGCGGGCACACGACCGAGTTCGGCAACGGCCCGCCGGTGCAGCGCACCTGTGCCGCCGCCGACCGGACGGGGCATGCGATCCTGCATACGCTGTATGGGCAATCGCTGAAGAACAACGCCGAGTTCTACATCGAATATTTCGCGCTGGACCTGATCATCACCGACGGGGCCTGCACCGGGGTCGTCACCTGGAAGCTGGACGACGGCACGATTCATGTCTTCAACGCGAAGATGGTGGTGCTGGCGACGGGGGGCTACGGGCGGGCCTATTTCAGCGCGACCTCGGCGCATACCTGCACCGGGGACGGCGGCGGAATGGTGGCGCGGGCGGGCCTGCCGCTGGAGGACATGGAGTTCGTGCAGTTCCACCCGACCGGCATCTATGGCTCGGGCTGTCTGATCACCGAAGGCGCACGGGGCGAGGGCGGGTATCTGACCAACAGCGCGGGTGAGCGGTTCATGGAGCGCTATGCGCCGCACTACAAGGACCTGGCGCCGCGCGACTATGTCAGCCGTTGCATGACGCTGGAAATCCGCGAAGGGCGCGGGGTGGGGCCGAACAAGGACCATATCCACCTGAACCTGAACCACCTGCCGAAGGAGACGCTGGAGGATCGCCTGCCGGGGATCACCGAGTCGGCCCGCATCTTCGCGGGGGTCGACCTGCTGAAAGAGCCGATCCCGGTCTTGCCGACGGTGCACTACAACATGGGCGGCATCCCGACGAACTTCTGGGGCGAGGCGCTGAACCCGACGAAAGAGAACCCCGATGCGGTCTTCCCCGGCCTGATGGCAGTGGGCGAAGCGGGCTGTGCAAGCGTGCATGGTGCGAACCGGCTGGGGTCGAACAGCCTGATCGACCTGGTCGTCTTCGGTCGGGCGGCGGCGATCCGGGCCGGGCAGGTGGTGGACCGTGGCGCGCATGTGCCTGCGACCAACAAGGCTCAGGTCGAGAAGGCCCTGGATCGGTTCGATGCGCTGCGCCACGCCGATGGCACGATCCCGACCGCCGATCTGCGGCTGGAGATGCAGCGCACGATGCAGGCCGATGCGGCGGTGTTCCGCACCGAGGAGACGCTGGCGGCGGGCGAGAAGAAGATGACGGCCATCGCGGCCAAGATGGGCGACCTGAAGGTCACCGACCGAAGCTTGATCTGGAACAGCGACCTGATGGAAACGCTGGAGCTGACCAACCTGATGCCGAACGCGCTGGCGACGATCTATGCCGCCCATGCCCGCACCGAAAGCCGCGGCGCGCATGCGCATGAGGACCATCCGCAGCGCGACGACGCCAACTGGCGCAAGCATTCGCTGGCCTGGGTCGATGGCGACAAGGTGCGGCTCGGCTACCGTCCGGTGCATACCGAACCGCTGACCACCGAAGCGGAAGGCGGGATTTCCCTTGCGAAGATCGCCCCGGCGGAAAGGAAGTTCTGATGCGACAGCTGACGCTTTCCCTGGCCTGCCTGCTTGGCCTGGCCGCCTGCGATCCCGCCGAGGTGGTGGACAGCGCCCTGACCCGGACGGCGCATACGGTGGTGTTCCCGGTGGTCAACATCGACATGCCGGCGGAACCGGCGCGGCTGGCGACGAAGTGCATCCTGGAGGCGGCGACGCAGAGCGAGCTGGAGCTGCTGGCCCGCGATGTGGGGGTGGAGGCCGGGACCTCGACCAAGGCCACGATCCGCGAGATCGCCGTCAGGCCCGCGACGCAGGCCTGCTTTGCCTCGAACGGCGTGCCGCCGGTCCGGTGATCAGATGAAAGCCAGTGCCGCCCTTGCCCTGTTCGCCCTGCTAGCCGCCTGCGGCCCGATGTCCCTGCGCGAGGCCGAACGCCAGTGTTTCGAGCGCGCGCGGCTGGCCTCGAAGCCCCGGGGCGAGATGTCGGTTGGCGTCGGAACCGGAGGCCGCAAGATGGCCGGGGTCGAGCTGGAGATCAGCTCGGACTACCTGCTGCGCAAGGACCCTTCGGCGGTCTATGACAGCTGCGTCATGAACAAGGCGGGCCAGCCGCCGAGCCGTCCGCTGTACATGCGGCCGGACTGGAAGGGCTGAGATGGCGCGAATGATCCGAGATTCCGAGATGAAGACCAGGAGAGGCTGACCGTCATGGCCCAGTTCACGCTGCCCAAGAATTCGAAGATCCGCACCGGCAAGACCTGGCCGAAGCCGGAAGGTGCAACGAACGTGCGCAAGTTCCAGATCTACCGCTGGAACCCCGACGATGGCGAAAACCCGCGGGTCGACACCTATTTCATCGACATGGACAAGTGCGGCCCGATGGTCCTGGACGCACTGATCAAGATCAAGAACGAGATCGACCCGACGCTGACCTTCCGCCGGTCCTGCCGCGAGGGCATCTGCGGGTCCTGCGCGATGAACATCGACGGGATCAACACTTTGGCCTGCATCTACGGGCTGGACGAGATCAAGGGCGATGTCCGCATCTATCCGCTGCCGCACATGGCGGTGATCAAGGACCTGATCCCGGACCTGACGCATTTCTACGCCCAGCATGCCAGCATCATGCCCTGGCTGGAGACCAAGACCAACCGCCCGGCCAAGGAATGGCGGCAGTCGATCGAGGACCGCAAGAAGCTGGACGGGTTGTATGAATGCGTGATGTGCGCGTCATGCTCGACCGCCTGCCCGTCGTATTGGTGGAACTCGGACCGCTACCTTGGCCCTGCGGCGCTGCTGCATGCCTATCGCTGGATCGTCGACAGCCGGGACGAGGCGACGGGCGAGCGGCTGGACATGCTGGAAGACCCGTTCAAGCTGTATCGCTGCCACACGATCATGAACTGCGCCAAGACCTGCCCCAAGGGGCTGAACCCGGCGAAGGCGATTGCCGAGATCAAGAAGCTGATGGTGGACCGGGTGGTGTGATCCGCCCGTGCCGCTGCTTCTGCTGCTTCTGGGCGTTTCGGTTTTCGTCTATCTCTGGATCACCCGGCGCAACTCGACGCTGACGCGCAACTGCCGCTGGCGGCTGGACCGCAGCGTCGCGCCGGATTTCTGGCGCTGCGTGGCCTGCGGGGCGACGGCGCGGGGGCGTGAGCCGCGGGATTGCCTGCGGGAGGAACGGTAGGGCCGGGCGCGGAGCCTTCGAAGGCTCCGGTCCGATTTCTTCGAAGAAATCGGCGCTTGCAGGGGGCGTGGGTTCCGGCAAGTCTGCGGGCATGAAGCTGGACCGCCCCGAACACCCCGCCCCTGCCGATGCCGCCGCCCGAAAGGCGGTGCGCCCGGTGATCTGCTATCCGGTCGAGGGCCTGCCGCGCCCCGACCTGCCCGCGTATCGCGCCGCGCGGGAGGGGTGGAGCCTGGAGGCGGAGGTGCTGGTACCTCCGCGCGAGGCCCGCAGTTTCGAGGTCCCGGCGGGGTGGTTGTTCCGTATCGTCAGCGTCGAGGGGCCGCAGGTGGGCGACCTGAACCTGTTTGCGGCCGAGAACCTTGGCGAGCGGTTCTTTTCCGGCAAGACCCGCGCCTTGCACGGAACGCATCTGTCGACCGGGGACCGGATGTGGTCCTGCCTGCCGTACCTGCGCCCGATGGCGACGATCACCAAGGATACGCTCGACTGGTACGGGTTCGATGCCTTTGGTGGCAGCGTGCATGACGTGATCGGCACGCGCTGCGATCCCTATACCCATGCGCTCTTGTCGGGCGGCGAGCAGTATCACCATTGCTGCCATTCCAACCTGACGCGGGCGGTGGCGGACCATTGGGGCCTGCCCGCGAAGGCGGCAGAGCTGCATGTGCATGACGTGCTGAACGTCTTCATGTGCACCGGGTTTACGCGGGACACGGGGCAGTATTTCATGAAGGCCTCGCCCGTGCGCCCCGGCGATTACCTGGAGTTCATGGCGGAGATCGATCTGCTGGGGGCCTTGTCGGCCTGTCCGGGCGGGGATTGCTCGACGGAGCATTCCTCGGATGTCGCGGTGTGCCATCCGCTGCTGGTGCAGGTGTTCAAGCCCAAGGCGCCTCCGGTCGGCTGGGCGCCTGCGGGGCCGAACCCTTACGACCGGAGTCACGGTCAGGAGTAGCGTTCCACCGTCGCGGCCTGGTGGTCGTCGTAGCGGTCGCCCCAGGCCCAGCCGATGGGGAGGAGGCGGTCGATCTCGTGCCGGTCGTCGTCGGTGAGGTCGATCTCGGGGGCCATCGCCCAGGCGCGGAGGTGATCTGCGGTGCGGGTGCCGGGGATGGGGACTACGTGGGGGGCGCGGTCGAGCAGCCAGGC
>NZ_JAYRPN010000101.1:0-57716 GCF_041911175.1 Tabrizicola sp. | reverse complement strand
CGGCTCGGACGAGCTGGCGCTGGTGCGCTCGGGCCTGGACGACACGATGCGGACGGCCTACCAGGCGATGCGCGAGATCTGGCACTCGCGCCAGGACGTCGAGGACCTGCGGGTGGCCGCCTACATCGTCTCCATCGGTCGCGTCGCACAGACCTACAGGTCAAAGGGGCTGTAAGGGGAGGGACGGCTTCGGGAAGGATTGCGGATCGGGGCCCGGCAGACTCTAGGCCAGCAGGCCCCGCCAGGCCGCCAGCGCCGCGCCGGTCCCTTCGCCCTCGATCACGCCAAGCAGCAGCCCGCTATCCAGCCGCGCGACGAGAATGCTGTGCCCCTCGATCAGGGTTGCGCCCAGCATGACGCAAACCGGCGCGCCCGGCCCGGCCGACAGCATGTCGAGCTGGCGGTCCACCGCCTCGCGCTCGTCGTCGAGAAAACCCTGCAAGTGCGAGACCATCTCCTCCGGGCCACTGGACCGGCCTTCATCCGCACCGCCCGTGATGAGCCAGGCCTGAAGCCCTGGCCCAACCGCCTCGGCAAATCCGGCAAGACCCGCGCCCGGGGTCGCGCCCGTCATGCGGTCGGACACGGGTGCCGGCACAAGGGCCCCCTCCTCAGGTTCGTCGCCCGCAAGGTCGTTCAGGTCGATCAGCACCAGATCGGCCAGAAGCGCCACCGGCAGGCCGACGCTGACCTCTTCCCCGCCGCGCCCGATCGGGCCCGAGGTGACGCGCAGTTCCTGCCGAGGTGCTGCGACCGCCTGCATCAGCTTGATCAGGTCGTCCTTGTGTTCATCCTCCAGCGCCTCGACGCCCAGGCAGCTTTCCGACCCGGAAAGGCCGAGCGCGGCACTGACGCGCAGCACCCGGCGACCGGAGACATCCAGCGTCAGGCTGGGGCCACCGGCGGAATCGAACTGCAGCGAGCGGCCAAGCATCGTCTCGTTCGCGGCGCGCAGAAGCTGCGCCAGCGGGTTGCGGTCACCGGCTTCGGCAATCACCCGCGCCCCGCCGGGGGTAAGCCGGACAGGTGCCTGCAGGCTGTGCAGGCGAGCGACGATGGGAAGCGTGGCCTTGTTCAACGGTTTGCCCGACCCCCGTCACGCGCCCCGTCACCCGGCATGGGTGATGCTTTCAAGCGTGTCGCGGATTTTCGCCACAAACGCGGCAAGGTCAATGCCATGATCGCAGATGCAGCACATCGCATCGGCGGGCTCGGTGTCAGACCGCAGGAAGACCCGCACCGCATCGGCACCCATGACCACCGCGCCCTGCGGCTCGCCGAACGCCTCGACCGACAGCGCGAACAGGGGGTCGTCGAAACTGGCCCGGGCCTGGTCGCACAGCCGGTCAAGATGTTCCTGCGTGGTCGCCAGCGACCCGGCGCTGGACAGGATCATGCGCGAGGACAGGTCGGCGAATGCGACCAGCCGGGCCTGCGGAAAGGCCTTTGCAACGGCACCAAGGCTTTCGCTCACGCCCAAGTCAGCGCCCTTCCCGGCTTACGACATCTTCACGCGGCTGGTCGGCAAGGCATCGCCCGTTCCGACGATGTTGTCGGCGAAAGTCACCAGCGCCGGGCCGGTTTCGGCGGTGGGGCGTTCCGTACGCAGCAGGCGTTCGGTCTTGGCCTCCACCCGGCGCGGCAGGATCTTGATCACCGGAGTGTTGCGGATCACCGTCAGCCGCTCGAACGCCTCGGCGATCAGGCTCTGGCCCAGTTCGGTTTCGTCGCCCGAATCCGGGGTGATCGCGGGCTTGTCGGCATCTCCCGGCTCGGGATGGCCCTCGTCGATGATGCGGTGGATGACGTCGAACAGCGCCTGGGTGAAATCGGCGGCCCCGCTGGAGCGCCATTTCTCGGCATCCTCACCCGCGCGCATCGCCTGCAGCAGCGAGACGGGGAACACCTCGGAAAACAGCCCTTCAGTTTCCTGCCGCACCCGCTTGACCACCTTGGCGCGGTCGGTGTCGCCCAGGATCTTGTCGAAGCGCGTGATCAGCAGGATGCTGTTCTGCCGCATTTCCTGCGGGAAGGTCGACCAGACGCCCGATTCCGACTGCCGCCAGGCCTGGGTGGCATGCGTGCACCACAACACGGCATCGGCCAGGTGCGCCATCCGCTCCCACACTTCCGAGGACATCGACGGGTCGGAGATCCCCGGCATGTCGATCAGGTCGCAGTAGCGCAGGATGTCGCTCTTCATGAAGATGCGGACATGCTCGGTGGTTTCCAGGCTGACCCGGTCCAGCTCCGCCAGGTCAAGGTCGTAGGCGTGACCGTCAAGGCCCATCGTGTAGGCATCGTCGGGGCCGTAGGACAGCCAGACCGGCGGCAGCTGCGTCGCCGTCACCTTCTCCAGAAGCGGCCTTGCCCCCATCAGCACGTTGCAGAGCGTGCTTTTCCCTGAGCTGAACTCGCCCATGATGGCGATACGGGGCTTGCGGGTCAGCGGCATTCCTCAGGTCCTTTCGTACCCTCGTCGAAACCTAGTCGGCGTAGATGGCAAGTTCGTCCATGATCGAGGCAAGGCATTCCTGCCGGTCTTCCCAGGCATTCACCCCGAAAAGCTCCTTCATCTCTTCCATCGAAATCTCGGAAGATGCCAGAGCGCTCATCAGAAGCTCGCGCTGTTCCTGCAGGAAGTC
Organism: Tabrizicola sp.; assembly: GCF_041911175.1. Taxonomy (GTDB): domain Bacteria; phylum Pseudomonadota; class Alphaproteobacteria; order Rhodobacterales; family Rhodobacteraceae; genus Tabrizicola. The sequence continues at coordinate 55,071 of NZ_JAYRPN010000101.1, read as the reverse complement.
CCGCAGGGTGGCCTGGGTGCGTTCGCGGAACAGCCCGATCTGGATCGTCTTCAGATCATTGATGATCGGGTAGGTTTCCGCCCGGATCAGCTTGTTGAAGTCCTGCGCAAAGGCCTTGTAGCCCCGGCGGCGCTGCCACCAGCCCTTCCACCAGCTGACCTGAAGGTCCAGCGCGATGGTCTGGCCCAGGTTGATCGGCGGCGGGATGTAGGACACGACCGGCGTCTCGATCTTGAACCCCTCGACGGTGATCGAGAAGGTCTGGCCGTAGAGGTCGGCGATCTTGACCGCCGTCTCGTTGTTCACCTCGGCGGCGATGCCGTGCATCTTCTTCAGCACCACCTGATAGCTGGACGACAGCAGCATCCGCAGCCCCAGCGGACTGTAGTGCCAGGTCGCATCCTCGCCATTCGCTTGCAGGTGTTCGATCAGGCTGTTGGTCGCGCGGTCCAGGAAGCGTTCGTAGCTCTGGTCGATCCGGTGGGTGAAGTCCTTGCAGACGTTGTTCGTCAGATGGGTCAGCTTCTCGACCGCGCCCAGTTCGATCTTGCGCAGCTCGGCATCCAGTTGCTGCGGGGTCATCGTGCGATTCAGCTGGCCGTCCGATTCCAGGATGCGGACCTGGTCCACCACGTCCAGGCTTTGCGCCAGGTTCAGCGCCTGCCGCGAGGATTTCTGCAAGGCCTCGCGCACCGGGCCTTCGTACATCCGCTGCCCCAGCGCATCCAGCAGGGCCGGAACGCCCGAGGCATGCCAGACCAGTTGCTCCGCCGACCAGCTGTCCATCTTGTCGGCAAAGGCGGCGCGGGTCCAGTTGATCGCCGACTCGGTCGAGTCGTCGGTCATCTCGTCGATCTTGCCTTCCAGCACCGCGTTGGCCCAATGGGCCGAGCCGTAGATGATGTCGATGTCCGGCGGCGCGTTGTTCTTCTCCAGCGTCTCCAGGATGGCGCGGTGAATCTCCGGCACCTGGTTCGCCGGGTCCGGCAGTTCGTCGATCCGGTTGACGAAGATGATGATCTCGCGCGACTGGCGGTGCGCGATCAGGCGGATCAGCGCCATGTCCATCGTCGTCAGCGCCTGGTGCGCCGACAGGACGACGATACAGGACCGGCTGTCGCGCACCGCGTTGATCGTGATCTGCTCGCGCATCATGAACGTGTCGTTCACGCCGGGCGTGTCGCGCACGCAGAGCATGACCGGGAAATCCGCGCGCTCGATGTAAAGGTCGGCGGACTTGGTGATGTCGGTGAAGCGGCCCTGTTCGGCCCCGCCCGCCTCCTCGTCGCCGACGCAGACATAGCGGCGCAACAGCGCGTCATCGACGGTGCCATAGCGGTGTTCGGTGCCCAGCAGCATCTCGAACTTGCGGCCCAGGCGCGCCTGCGCCTTCTCGCGCATCTGCACGACTTGCAGGCGCAGCTTCTCCAGCTCGTCATCCGCCCCGGCGCGGGCCGCCAGCTGGCCGATCCGCCCGCCGTTCGACACCAGCTTTTCCCATTCGGCGTTGTCGAAGAACTTGAACTTCGCCTTCACGTTCAGCTCGGGGCTGGGCGTGTTGATGTGCAGCGAGGTGACGACCGAGGTCCAGGGGTTCACGTCCGTGGGCAACAGCCCCGGCGCGCCGATCATCGCGTTCAGAAGCGAGGTCTTCCCGGCCTTGATCTGGCCGATCACGGTGACCGAGGGCTCGACCTCGCGCACCTGGCTCATGATCCGGGTGACTTTCTTCGCGGTGTCCGGGTCGGCCATCGTCACGAAATCGCGCAGCACGTCCTCGAACTGCGTGATCGCGTCGGCAATGCGCCCCAGCCCCGGGAAGTTGCGCTTCAACGCGACTTCCGGCTCCTGGACGGCCACGGCTTCCGGCTCGTCCTGGTGTTCTGCTACGGCACCCAGTCCCATGATCACCTCACACTTGCGGGATCGCTCCGTCCGATCGCCTGCCCGGGCTATCTAAGCTGGGCGGTCAAAGACACAAGCCCCCGCAATCATGTCATAAGTTTGGAAAGTGGTCCCAATTGGGCACATTCTTGACGATTCTACGCTCACAATGATGTCACACCGCGCGCAATGTTTCCAATTCGCGTCTAAGTTGCAGGATAAGGGTCAGGGCGTCGTCGGCGGGCGCGTGACCTCTTTCCAACTGCATCAACAGGATAAGGTCCATCACCTCGCCCAGGTCGCTGTTGATTCGGCGCAAGGGTTCGGACTGGCCGCGCGCAACCACCGATTGTATTAACTCTCCGGTTTCCCGGGTGTGATCCAGGATCAGATCGACCGGAACCTTCGAGTCCGGGTCGATCTCCCGCTCCAGTTCGGCCGAGCGTGACAGAATCAGGCCAAGCGCCTCCTCCACCAGCGCCTGCTCGGTGCCCGACACCGGGGCCGGGGCGGCAGGTGCCACGGCTGCGGGCTGGGCGCGGGCAGTGATCCGGGCGCGTTCGCGGCGCGGGGCAGGGGCATCGGGTTCGACCCTGCGTTCGCGCATCATGATCGCGCGCGGCGAAAACTGCGCTTCATCCGGGGCGTGCCGCGCAGCCAAAGGTTCGGCTGGCACCGCCGGAGCGCGTGGTGGAGCGGGCGAGCGCGATACCGGGGTTGCCCGCGGCATCGGTTCGGCCCGGGGCGGAGCGACGGGTTCCGCCGGGCGCGGCGCGCGGTCGAACAGGCGGGCACTGCGCTCGGGCCGGGCTGCAAGGGGCTCCGGCGTGGTCATCTCCGGCGCGGGCGGCTCGACCTCGGGCTCCTCCCAACCGTCCTCGGCGACCGTCACCGCCGACAAGTCGTCAGGCTCTTCCGCCAGATCCTGTTCGCGCGCCTCGGCCGAGGCGGCGATTTCTTCCGGCGTGGCGCGCAGCGATGAAAGGTCGGGCAAGGGCGCCCCGCCAGGGGCCGGGCGACGTCCGCCGAACAGTTGCGGACGCGCCGCGCGGGGCGAGTCCGGTGCGGCCCGTTCCGGTCGCGGCGTAACCGCACGAGGCCGCCGCTGCCCTTCCTGTGGGGTCGGCTCGGGCTCCGCTTCGGCAGCAGCCTGCTGCGCCGCGTCTTCGGTCGGTTGGGGTGTCGCGTCCAGCGCGGAAACCACGTTGGCGACCGTGCGTGCAAGCTCGTCCGCTTCTTCGGGAACCGGCTGGGCCTGTGCGCGCGGTCGCCGTGCGGGCTCGCTCGGGCGCGTGGGGGCGGGCGGCTCGGGTTCGGCGGCGGACTCCACCTCGGCCTTCGACTTCCACGTCGACTTCAGAGGCACCATCGGCGTCGCTGCTGTCTCGCCGTCTGTTGCCACCCGCTTGATCCGGTCGGCAAACCTCCGCCGCGAGGTCGGCTCCGCTTCCGGTTCCGGCTCCGACTTGGCTGCGACCACCGGGGCAGGGGCCTCCGGTTCCAGAGGCGCAGGCTCCTCATCGCTCTCCGGCGTCCCGGTCTCCTCCGCCTCGACCGCAATCTCGGGCTCCGGCGCTTCCGGTTCCGGTTCCGGCTCGACATCGGCCACTGCCTCCGTCTCGGGTTCCGATACGGGCTCAGCTTCAGATTCCAGCTCGGGTGGCGGCGCCCAGGCCTTTGGCGCCTCGGTCTCTTCGCCCGGTTCGGCGAAGCGTCGGGCCACGAGTTCGCTCGCCTCGACATGCCGCGCCAGCAGCAATTCGGCGGTGTCCATGTCGGCACGCCGCCCCGACTGCACCCGCGTCTTGATCGCGGCAATCACCCCGGACGCCCCGCTGTCGCGGAACAGTTCGCGGTTCACCACGCCCCCCGGCGGCATCGCCGCCCGCGCCTGCTTGGCCGAGATCGACAGGATCTGCCGGAATTCCTCGCCCGCGCGCAGCTCGACCCGCTCATGCATTGCCGTCGCGGACTCGCGGCTGCCCAGCAAGTCGACCTTGGTCAGGAACATGAAGCTGTTGTCCTTGACCGAATCCGGCAGGCTTTCCCACACCGCCTGCTCTTTCGGCAGGTAGGAGGTCGAGCACCAGATCACGATATCCGCGCGCTTGCTGGCCCAGGTCGCGGCGCGTTTCTGCTCGGCCTCCATCGGCCCGGCCGAGACTTCCAGCAGGCTGATCACCTTCAGCGCCGGCAGGTCCATTTCCAGCGTCACCAATGCAGGCGCCAGCGGCAGGACATCGGCCAGGTCATGACCGGGCAGGATCTTTGTCGTGCCATCGGTCAGCGTGCAGATCATCCGTGCCACATCGCCATGCTGGACGATGATCGTCGGCAGGCGCAGCGTCTCGGGCACGACAGCATTGCCCACAAGCAAGTTGAGGATCGAGGACTTCCCCGACCCCGGCAGCCCAAGAAGAGCAACGCGGGCCGGGCGCTCCAGCCGTTCGATCAGACGCTCCGCAGCCTCCGCCGGGCCTCCGGCGGGCAGGAGCCCGCGGTCTAGTGCGCGGCCAAGCCGCTGGGCGACTGTCAGTTCTCCATCCAGATCTGCCATGTCTTACTTTATGACGGTGACTCGCCTTGGCCGCAACCTCACTGCCGACAAATCCTCCACCGCTTGCGCAGGGTTGCTTTCTTGCACCGCCTGCACCGGCGGGCGCGGCGTGCGCGCCGCCTTGGGCTCGGCGCCCGGAAGCGGCATCGGCGCAGGCTTCGGAATCGGCAGCACCACATGCTCGGGCGCCACGGTCGTCAGCCGACGCGGCCTGACGACCGCCATCGACGGACCACGCGGACGCTCCTCCCGGACGCGGACCGAGGCATCGTTCACCTTGATCACGGTGAAGCTGATGTTGTCCTGGTCGGGATCGTCCAGCCTGATCAACTCGCCCAGCAGGCGTTCGGCAATCTCGGTCGAACGGGTCTTGCGATACTTCGCCAGCACCTTCTCGATCTGGGCATTGGTCAGGAACTGCAATCCGTCCGATGCGCAGACGACGATGTCGCCGGCCAGCAGTTCGACCGGTTTCGTCGGGCAGTCGATCTTCGGGATCCGCGTGCCCATCAGCACCGAGATCAGGCAGTTGCGATCCGGGTGGTTCGCCGCGACCTGAGGGTCCATCAGGCCGGACTTCACCATGAAGTCGATCTGCGGCGCCATCGAATGGTCTTCGTTCAGCTGGCTCAGCCTGCCGTTGCGGAACAGGAACAGCGGTGAATCGCCGATGGAAATCCACCACAGCCGGTTTTCCACCAGCGCGGGCACCACCAGCGTCGCGCCCATCCCGTCGGTTTCCGGGTGGCTGCGGGTATGCTGGCGCAGGGTCTCGTTCGCCAGGTCCGCGACATTGCGCAGGATTTCCGGCGCCCGGGCCTCGAAGGCGGAGACATCGGCGAAATGGAACTTCAGCTCGCTGAAAACCTCGGTCAGGACGATCTTCGAGGCGACATCGCCCGCTGCGTGCCCGCCCATCCCGTCGGCCAGCACCACGAACCCGGCCTCTGCCCCGACCGGGAAGTCCGCGGTGATCGCATCTTCCTGGTAGTCGCGCGCGCCCTGGCTGATGCCGGAAGCTACGTCGTAGCGCGGCTCACGCGATCGCCATATCATCTGCGTCTCCCTCGGAGTCGACCGCCGACCAATTGAAGTCGGCATTACACAACACTTTCAGCACCAAAGTCGTCTCGCCGATCTGGATCTCGTCGCCATCGCCCGCCACCGCCGTCGACAGAAGCGGTTTGCCGTTCAGCCGCACCAGGTTGGATTTCCCGCCGTGGCCGACGTGGAACTGGTGCGTCATCGGATCATAGGCGATGGCCGCATGATGCTGCCGCGAGATCGCCATGTCGCCGAAGTCGAGCGCGATGGTCTGGTCCGAGCCGCGACCGATCTGCGACACGCCACGCATCACCGGGAAGGCCGCCCCGCGACCGGGGCCGGATTTGATCACCAGCCAGCCGGTGGGATACATCACCACCCCGGCCTTGTCGCCGGGCTCGATCGACTCGTCCATCCGGCCTTCGTCGAACAGCGGCACCACTGCCGCAGGCTGCGGTTCGAACCCGAGGACGCGGGTCTTGGTCCGCGTCGCGCGGCGCCGGGCACCGGCATCGGCCGAAATCTCACGCGCAGGGGTCGGCACCGGGGCGGGGGTCGGCGCTTCGGCCTCCTCCTCCATCTCCCAGATGTTGACCGTCGGCGTCGGGCCTTCCTTGGCCACCACCGCGCTTGTCGCAGTCCGGGTCAGCACCTCGGGCGTGCCGTCGGTCAGCTTCGGGAAGCGGCCGGCCGCCGGGCCATTGCCCCGGGCGACCGTGTCGATCGCGGCCTTGGTCGCCTCGATCTGCTCGGCTTCGCTGCCGTCGAACCGGGCGCCGCGCGCCGGTTTCGCTTGCCGCCGAAAGAGCCAGTCGAAGAATTTCATGGTCCCGCACTCCGTCCCAGATCAGGCCTGGGGTTCATTCATCTTCACCCGGATCGGGTTACCAAGACCTCAACAGGTCTGGTTCCGTTCCCCCGGGCCCAACGCACCCGCCACCGCACCTGTCCGTCGTCACCTGCAAGCCGCCTGGCCAGGACCGGCACTGCCACGGGATTTATCGCCCGCTTGACGGACCTTGCTATTGGAAGACTTTGTCCAAAAAATGATCCTAATTCGGTCATTTCGCGGATCGGGATGGGTCAGGATACGCGGCTCACCACGAAGTCCGCAAGCTCGGAAAGAATCTCGCGCAGCGAATGCACGGGCAGGTTGTCCAGTGCCGATTTGGCGCGTGCAACCCAGGCCAGGGCATCCCTGCGGCAGGCAGATATTGCGTCGTGCCGCTGCAGAATCACCATCGCCTGTGCCAGATCGCCCTCACCCTGCTGCCCCTTCTCGATCACCCGCACCCAGAAGGCGCGCTCTTCCGGGCTCGCCTTGGCAACAGCCTTGATCAGCGGGAGCGTTAGTTTCCGTTCGCGAAAATCATCGCCGGTGTTCTTGCCGATGACCGCGTCGGAACCGCCGTAGTCCAGCATGTCGTCAACAATCTGGAAGGCAATTCCCAGCGCATCGCCATAGTCGCGCAACGCCTTGATTTCGCCTTCACCGCCGCCCGCGATCACCCCGCCCGCCTCGGTCGCCGCCGCGAACAGCGCCGCCGTCTTGCCGCGAATGACCTGCAGGTAGACCGCCTCGTCCGTCGCCAGGTCCTGCGCGGCGGTCAGTTGCAGCACCTCGCCCTCGGCGATCGTGGCCGAGGCATTGGCCAGGATGTCCAGCACCCGCAGGCTTCCGGTTTCGACCATCAACTGAAAGCTGCGGGCGAACAGGTAGTCCCCGACCAGGACCGAGGACTTGTTGTCCCACAGAAGGTTCGCCGTCGGACGCCCCCGGCGGCGCTGGCTTTCGTCGACCACGTCGTCGTGCAGCAGCGTCGCCGTGTGGATGAATTCCACCGTCGCCGCCAGCTTCACATGATCGTCGCCCGCGTAGCCCAGAAGCCGCGCCGCGGCCAGCGTCAGCAGGGGCCGCAGCCGCTTGCCCCCGGCCTCGACCAGATGGGCCGTGACTTCCGGGATGCGCGGCGCGTGTTCGCTGGCCATGCGCTGCCGGATCAGCCGGTTCACCGCCGCCATGTCCTCGGCCAGCACTGAGGTCAACCTGTCCTGCGGTGTCGTGATCTTCTGCACCGCGCTCTCGCCCGCTCCGTCCATGCCGTTCATGCTGCCCTTGCCCCGCCTGTCGGGCGGGAGTAACCCGAATTCATGAAGGAACTTCTGCGCACGACCGACCCCACCGTGATCGCCTTCGCCACCGTCCTTCTTGAGGGCGAGGGTATAGCGGCCTTTCCGCTGGACGTCCACATGAGCGTCCTCGACGGCAGCATCGGCATCCTGCCCCGGCGGCTGATGGTCGCCGATCAGGACCACTTCCGCGCCGCCGCCATCCTGCGCGACAACGACATTCCCCTTCCGACCTGATGTTCGCCGAAGATCAGCTCTCGGACGACAATTTCCTCTGCGGCCGCCTGCGCCTCTTGCAACCCGTGCAGGGCTACCGCGCCGCGACCGACCCGGTCCTTCTTGCCGCCGCCTGTCCGGCGGAACCGGGGCAAAGCGTGCTCGATCTCGGCTGCGGAGCAGGGGCTGCGGCGCTTTGTCTCGGGGCGCGGGTGCCGGGGCTGGCGCTCGCCGGGCTGGAACTGCAACCCGCCTATGCCGACCTTGCCCGACGCAACGCCGAACGCAACGGCATATCGGTCGAGGTGCAAGAGGGCGACCTTGCCCGTATACCGAAACCGCTCCGCCGCGATTTCGACCATGTCATCGCCAACCCGCCCTACTACCCGGCCGGCGGCAGCCCCTCGCCCCTCGCCATCCGTGCCCGTGCGATGCAGGTGGAAACGCCGCTCTCCGACTGGGTGGCCGCCGCCGCCCGTCGCCTGCGGCCCGGTGGCTGGCTGACGCTGATCTGTGGCGCCGATGGTTTGCCCGAGGTTCTGGCGGCCCTCGCCCCGAAGCTGGGTTCCGCTGCCGTCCTGCCGCTGGCCGCCCGCGAAGGCCGGCCCGCGCTGCGCGCCCTCCTCCGGGCCCGCAAGGGTGGACGCGCCCCATTCCGCCTGCTCGCCCCCTTCGTCATCCACCAGGGCGCGAAGCATGACGGCGACCGCGAAAGCTATACGCCGCAGGCCAATGCCGTGCTGCGCGACGGGGCAGACCTCACGGCGCTGTTCCGCTGAATTCGCCGGATCATTCTGTCACATAACCGTAACAGGTGATGACACGACTCGGGTTTCGTGATGCACTCGGGGTGTGAACAACCGAGGAGGATGACCATGACGATCGCATCGCATCTGGCGGAACTGCGCAAGAAGCACGAGACTCTCTCGGAGATGGTTGAACTCGCTCAGCGCAGTCCCGGAACGGATGACCTGCAGATCGCCGATCTGAAAAAGCAGAAACTGCGCCTCAAGGAGGAAATCGCGCGGCTGACGACGAACTAGCGTTTCCCGGCGCTGGCCCGGGCGGCCAGCGCCGCACCCCCGGTGATCAGCACCGCCGCCAGGGCGATGGTTGGGGTCGGCTTGGCAATCCCCGCCAGAACCAGCGCCAGCGTCGACAATAGCGGTGCCGCATAGCTTGCGACGCCAAGCAGCTGGATGTCGCCGCGCTTCATCCCGATATCCCAGGTGAAGAAGGCCGCGCCGACCGGCCCGATCCCCAGCGCCAGCACCGCTGCCCAGCCCAGCGGCCCCTGGGGCCAGACGGTGTCTTCCAGCGCCAGATGGCAGATCATCGACAACGCCGCCGTCGACAGGCAATAGACCGTGACGCTTTCCGTCGGCACCGCGCCCAGCCGCCGCGAAAGGATCGAATACCCCGCCCAGGTCAGCGCGCAGAGGAACGCAAGGCCCATCCCCAGCGCCGAGCCCGAGCCCTCGCCGCCCCGCCCCAGCACGATCACCGCCGCCCCGGCAAAGGCGATCAGCGCGCCCACCACATGCTGCGGCCGCAGCCGCTCCCCCGGCAAAAGACCCGACATCAGCACGATGATCAGCGGCCAGAGATAGGCGATCAATCCGGTTTCCGCCGTGGGCGACAGACGGAAGGCGGTGAAATACAGGAAGTGATAGCCGAAAAGGCCGATGGTCCCGAACGCATAGACCTTCCAGCTCACCCCGCGCAGCACGCCGAAGCCGGACCTCGCCGTCCAGACCAGCCCGATCAACCCGCCGATCCCGAAGCACATCGCGTTCAGCAGCAGTGGCGGCACCGGCGCGCTGCCGATGGTGAAGAGCGCCAGCAGCGACCACATCATCACCGCCGAAAAGCCGATCAGAGTCGCCTTTCCCCTGTTCATTGTCCGCTGATCCGCTTTGCTTCGCAACGCTCCTGCATCAGCAACCGAGCAGCGTCCAGACGGGGACGAAAGTCCTGATTCAGGAAGCCCCGACGGAAGGATCGCTGATAGGACAAATGCAGGGGGCTTGCATTGACCTCGCTGATCACGGGTCCGCGCCGCGTCATCGCAATGTCCCAGCCCAGCAGCGCATGGCCCGGAAACAGCCTGTGCGCCGCCCGCCCGATCTCCACCATATCGCTCCATTGCGGCAGTTGGTAGCCCAGCAGGGGAAGGTCCGGTGTGACCAGGCTGTTCGTGATGTCCTTTCCCGTGAGCAAATCGCCAAGCCGGACCATCGTGATCCGCCCCTCTGCGTCCAGCGCGCAGCCGACGTTCGGTTTGCCGAAGATGGCCGCATCGACCCAGGTTCCGGGAGCCGGGTGCCGCCACACGGCGTAAAGAAGCTCGGGGCCTTCCGCCTCCCACAGCGTCACCAGCCGGACAGTGCCGATTCCCGGCCCGATCAACGCCTCGATTTCCAGCGGCTGGCGCAACTGTTCCTGGATCAGCCAGCCGCGCGGAAACTGATTGGCGACTTCCTGTGCCAGCGCCGTCACCGGAACCGTGCGACCGCCAATGTCCACCTCTCCGGGGCCAGCCGGGATCAGCGGGACCGAGCCCAGCGCCATCGTCCCGTCCACCGGCTTGGCAAAGGCAGGCAGCTCACCCGAGAACTCCAGCCAGGCTGCCAGCTCTCCGGCAGTGCGCAAGGTCGGAACCGATCCGAAACAGGCGAACTGGGAATATGCCGCCTTGAGATCCGGGACGGGAAAGCCACTGGCCTGCAGGATCAGTCCTGTCAGGTACTTGTCGGTCATCAGGAGCGTCTGATCGTCTGCGCCGACCGTGGTAAGTGATCGGTTCAGGTGCTTGCCGGACCTGATCCCGACATAGGCGGCCCTCTCGTCCCGGTCGCCGCGCCAGACACCCTGAACGAAGTATTCTCTCGGGGTCAGCCTCTGGCTTCCGGTCAACCGCCGGATGACGTCCAGCCCAATCTTCGCCGCAGATCGCCCAGTCAGACGGGAGACACGCAGAACCGCGGACGCCACGTCCAACTGCGGCTTCGGTGTGCGAACGACAAGAATGGGGCGAGCATCGGTCAAGCAGGTCTACCATCGGCCGGAAAGCGACCGGCCAAGCTGTATCGTCCGACACTCACCCCTGACAAGAGATCACACGAAGAACTGCCCGCCGTTCGCGCTGATCGTGGATCCGGTGATGAAACCGGCATCCTCGCTGGCCAGGAACACCACGATCCGCGCGATTTCCTCCGGCTCGCCCAGGCGGCCCACGGGAATCAGCGGGATGATGCGTTCGTTCAGTACCTTCTCGTCGATGGCCTTGACCATTTCCGTCGCGATGTAGCCCGGGCAGATCGCGTTCACCGTGATCCCGGCCCGCGCGCCTTCCTGCGCCAGCGCCTTGGTGAAGCCCAGGTCCCCGGCCTTGGCCGCCGAATAGTTGGCCTGCCCCGCCTGCCCCTTCTGCCCGTTGATCGAGGAGATGCTGACCACCCGCCCGAACTTGCGGTCGCGCATGCCCGACCACAGCGGGTGGGTCATGTTGAACAGGCCCGAAAGGTTGGTGTCGATGACTTCCTTCCACTGCGCCGGCGTCATCTTGTGGAACATCGAGTCGCGGGTGATCCCGGCGTTGTTCACCAGGATGTCGACGGGTCCGAGGTCCGCCTCGACCTTCGCAATCCCCGCCGCGCAGGCGTCATAGTCCGCGACCGACCACTTGTAGGTCGGGATGCCGGTCTCCTTGGTGAAGGCGGCTGCCGCCTCGTCGTTGCCGGCATAGTTCGCCGCGACCTTGTAACCCGCCGCCTTCAGCGCGACCGAGATCGCCGCGCCAATGCCGCGCGACCCGCCGGTGACCAATGCAACCCGTGCCATCGTGATTCTCCTCCTTAAGGTAAGCAACCGTATCCCATTGAAATCCTGTTACCGAAACGAAATCGGGCGCGCAACATTATTGCGCGCCCGATCCGTCAAAGTCGCAGGCTGCGTGCTTGCACGCGCCGTCCTTACCGCTCCAGGCACATGGCGACACCCATGCCGCCGCCGATGCACAAAGTCGCCAGACCCTTCTTCGCGCCGCGACGGCCCATCTCGAACAGCAGCGTGTTCAGGATGCGCGCGCCCGACGCGCCGATCGGGTGGCCAATGGCGATCGCACCGCCGTTCACGTTCACGATCGACGGGTCCCAGCCCATGTCCTTGTTCACCGCGCAGGCCTGCGCCGCAAAAGCCTCGTTCGCCTCCACCAGGTCCAGGTCGCCGACCTTCCAGCCCGCCTTCGCCAGCGCCTTGCGGCTGGCATGGATCGGCCCGACGCCCATGATCGCCGGGTCAAGGCCCGCCGTCGCATAGGAGGCGATCCGCGCCAGCGGGGTCAGCCCGCGCTTCGCCGCTTCCTCGGCGGTCATCAGCACCACTGCCGCCGCCCCGTCATTGATGCCCGAGGCGTTCGCCGCCGTGACCGAGCCATCCTTGACGAAGGCCGGTTTGAGCTTGGTCATCGCGTCCATCGTCGCGCCGTGGCGGATGTATTCGTCGGCATCGACCACGGTGTCGCCCTTGCGGGTCTTCACCGTGAAGGGAATGATCTCGTCCTTGAACTTGCCCGCCTTCTGCGCCGCCTCGGCCTTGTTCTGGCTGGCCAGCGCGAAGGTGTCCTGCATGTCGCGGGAAATCTGCCACTGGTTCGCGACGTTCTCCGCCGTCTGGCCCATGTGATAGCCGTTGAACGCGTCCCAGAGCCCGTCCTTGATCATCGAATCGATGAAGTTCAGGTCACCCATTTTCTGCCCGGCGCGCAGATGCGCGACATGCGGCGACAGGCTCATGCTTTCCTGCCCGCCAGCGACGACGATCCGCGCATCGCCCAACTGGACATGCTGCGCCCCGAGCGCGACGGCGCGAAGGCCCGAGCCGCAGACCTGGTTCAGCGACCAGGCGCTCGCCTCTTTCGCCAGACCCGCCTTGATATGCGCCTGCCGCGCCGGGTTCTGGCCCTGACCGGCGGTCAGCACCTGGCCCAGGATCGTCTCCTCGACCTCGGCCTTGTCGATGCCGGCGCGGGCGACGACGCCCTCGATCACCGCTGCCCCCAGGTCATGCGCCGGGGTATTGGCGAACGAGCCGTTGAAACTGCCCACGGCGGTGCGGCCCGCCGACACGATTACGACATTGGTCATGGTCTGATCCTCTCCCTGTGCGTCCATGCTGCAAGGCTGTGGCACGAAGGGCTCGCGCCGCATTGCCCCAGCCGTAAGGACAACTTGCTGCAAGTGCAAGAACCATGCGGTCGCGGGCCTGTTTCGCCGGGTGGCACGACGGGCTTTCACCGCCGACGGATAAGGTGCAAGCCCTGCCAAAAATCTACCGGAGGCCCGAGACGGTGGCTGTCCGTCCGCGCCGAAGCGCCGAGGTTGCTTCTGCTTGCCGATGGCACAGGTGCTTCTGCTTGTCCGGCAGGTCCGGACAGTGGGTCGGGTGCCAGCGCAAACTCTCGACGACACGGCGCCTCAGAGCGAGCGTCAAGCGTCGGCACCGATGCCCCGGGCACGCGCTCTCCCCGACCCGCCCGCGCCCCGCGCTGGCCAGGGGCGCTCAGGCCAACTCCTGTCCCTTGAGCGCAGGCCGACCATGCCGGAAGGCCCGGAAATCCGGCGTCACCGTCGGCGGGCCGAAGAGATAGCCCTGCAGGCAGCCGACCCCCGCTTCGCGCAGCCATGTCGCCTCGCCCTCGGTCTCCACCGCCTCGGCGACGACATACATCCCGAGTTCTTCCGCCAGCGCGATTGCCGCCCGGCAGACGGCCTGGCCTTCCGGCAGGCGGTCGACATTCTTCACCAGGCTGCCGTCGATCTTGGCAATCTCGAACCCCAGGTCGCGCAACAGCCGCAGCGAGGTCATTCCGGAGCCGAAATCATCCAGCGCAAAGACGATCCCGTGTTCGCGCATGTCCGCCATGAAGGGTTTCAGCACATCGGGCACCTGCAGGGCCGAGGCTTCGTTGATCTCCAGAATCAGGTTCGCCCCCAGCCTAGGCGCGTCCTGCAAGGCCCGGCGCAGGATCTCCACCCAGGGCCGGTAGCCGACCGACCGCGCCGACATGTTCACCGACACCCGGATCTGCGGGTTGCGCTGCATGGCCATCAGGCCCAGCTGCAAGGCCGCGCAATCGATCTCGCGCCCCAGTTGCTGCTGTTCCACCGCCGCCATGAAATCCCGCGCCGGGATCACCTGGTCGCGCAGGTTGAGAAGCCGGATGAACCCTTCGAAGAAACCGATGATCCCCGGATCACCCGCATAGACCACCGGCTGGAACGCCAGCCGCATCCGCCGGTCCTTCAGCGCCGAGGCGACCATCGCCAGCGTTTCCCGGTCCTGCACCGAGATCGCCGCCGCCAGCGGGCTGGCCAGCGCCGGGTCGCGGTCGAACTTCGATGACTTCGGTTCCTTCAGATAGCCCATGCGAAACCCCCGGCCGGCGCAGTTGACTGTCGACAGCCTAGACCGCCAAGGGTAAACGGAAGGTCAAAATTCGCATTTTGTTCCAATTCTCCCGACCCCGAACCCAAAGGTCTCGCGATGGAAAATGCCGACAATTCGATACGTTGCCCCTGGTGTGGCACCGATCCCCTGTATACCGCCTATCACGACGACGAATGGGGCCGCCCCGAACGCGACCCGAAGCGCCTGTTTGAACTCCTCTGTCTCGAAAGCTTCCAGGCCGGGCTGGCCTGGATCACCATCCTGCGCAAGCGTGACGGTTTCCGCGCCGCTTTCCAGGGCTTCGATCCCACCCTGATCGCCACCTGGGGCGAGCCCGAGATCGCCCGCCTGCTGCAAGACCCCGGCATCGTCCGCCACCGCGGCAAGATCGCGGGCACCATCCGGGGCGCGCAGGCCTTCCTGCGGATCGAGGCGCGCGAGGGCTTCTCGCCCTTCCTCTGGTCCTTCGCCCCGCCGCCCTCCGCCCGCCCGCAAACCCCTGCCGATGTCCCCGGCCAGACCCCGCAGTCGCAGGCCATGTCCAGGGCCCTGAAACGCGAAGGTTTCAACTTCGTCGGCCCGACCATCACCTACGCCTTCATGCAGGCCTCCGGCATGGTCAATGACCATCTCGCCACCTGCCGCTGGGGCTGACCCCTTGGCCTTTCCGTCTTGCCCCGCCATATAGGGGCAAACACCGACAGGAGTCCGCCATGCTGGGACTGGGCGAAGCGCCGCAAGCAACTGCCGATCTGATCAAGGACGTGACCGAGGCCACCTTCATGGCCGATGTCATCGAGACCAGCCGCGAGGTGCCGGTCATCGTCGACTTCTGGGCCACCTGGTGCGGGCCCTGCAAGACGCTCGGCCCGATGCTCGAAGCCGCCGTCACCGCCGCCGCTGGCAAGGTGCGCATGGCCAAGGTCGATGTCGACAAGAACCAGCGCATCGCGGCGCAACTGCGCATCCAGTCGATCCCCACCGTCTATGCCTTCTGGCAGGGCCAGCCGGTCGACGGGTTCCAGGGCGCGGTCCCGGCTTCCGAACTCAAAGCCTTCGTCGACCGCGTCTCGGCCCTGGTCGGGGACGGTGGCCTTGCCGAAGCGATCCAGGCCGCCGAGGACATGCTGACCGAGGGTGCCGCCAATGATGCCGCCGAAACCTTCGCCGCGATCCTGGAGGAGGACCCCGAGAACGCCGTGGCCTATGGCGGCCTCGTCCGCGCCCACCTCGCGCTGTCAAACCTCGACCAGGCCGAGAGCCTGATCGCCGCTGCCCCTGCGGCCATCGCGAAGTCCAAGGACCTTGACGCCGTCCGCGCCCAGCTCGAACTCGCGAAACAGGCCGCCAATGCCGGACCCGAGGCCGAGTTGCGCGCCGCCGTCCAGGCCGATCCCGGCAACCATCAGGCGCGCTTCGACCTCGCCGCCGCCCTTCTTGCCGCCGGGAACCAGAAGGAAGCCGTCGACGAGCTTCTCGAACTCTTCCGCCGCGACCGCGAATGGAACGACGGTGCCGCCAAGACCCAGCTCTTCACCATCTTCGAGGCGCTGAAGCCGCAGGACCCCATCGTCCTCGCCGGCCGCCGCCGCCTCTCCTCGATGATATTTGCCTGATCCCTGACGCGGGCTAGCTCATGCCCATGATCACCGCCGCCGACCTGCCGGATACCCTCCCGGTCTTCCCCCTGCCCGGGGCGCTGATGCTCCCCCGGGCGCGGCTGCCGCTGCACATCTTCGAGCCGCGCTATCTGGCAATGATCGAGGATTGCCTGAAGACCAGCCACCGCCTGATCGGGATGATCCAGCCCCGCGAATCCCCTGCAAACGAAAAACGGGCCGGGGAAAAGCGCCTGCAGGCGATCGGCTGCGCGGGCCGCCTGACCGGCTTCTCGGAAACCGAGGACGGGCGCTACATGATCACCCTCTCCGGCATCTCGCGCTACCGGGTGCGCGAGGAGGTGCAGGGTTTCACCCCCTACCGCCGCTGCCTTGTCGACTGGACCCCCTTCACCCGTGACCTTGGCCCGGTCGAGGACGACCCCGGCTTCCGGCGCGAGGATTTCATGGGCCTTCTCGGCCGCTACTTCACCAAGCTGAACCTGTCGACCGACTGGAACAGCCTGAAGGAAGCCGAGTGCGAGCTGCTGATCAACTCGCTTTCCATGCTCTGCCCCTTCTCGCCCGAGGACAAGCAGGCGCTGCTGGAAGCCCCGACGCTGGAAACCCGGCGGGAGACCATCGTCACCCTTATCGAATTTGCCCTCCGCAGTGGCGGGGAAGAGGAGATCCTGCAATGAGCGAACCCGCCGACCGTCGGATGCTGGAGGCGCTGGTCTGCCCCGTCACCCATGCCGTCCTGAGCTATGATGCCGAGAAGCAGGAACTGGTCTCGAAAGCGGCGCATCTCGCTTTCCCGATCCGCGACGGCATCCCGGTCATGCTGGTCAGCGAGGCCCGCGAACTCGACTGACGCGGGCTGGCCGCCCCTGCCTTGCAGCAAACTCTTGCCCGAACCGCAAATCCCGGCTTTCCTGACCCCCCAGCAACCCAGCCAGGAGGCCGCCATGTCCGAGGAAGTCGTCAAAGGCAGCAAGGTCACCATCCGCTTCGACAGCCACCGCTGCGTCCATTCCCGCAACTGCGTGCTGGGCCACCCGGATGTCTTCGTCCCGAACGTCAAGGGCGAGTGGATCCATCCCGACGCCGCCAGCGCCGAAGAGGTGATGCATGTGGCACTGGCCTGCCCGTCCGGCGCGATCCGGGTGTCGCACAACGACGGGTCGGCCACCTCCGACACCCCGCCCCTGGTGAACACTGTCCGCGTCCGCGAAAACGGACCGCTCGCCATCGAGGCCGAGTTGCAGATCAGGGGAGAGCCGCAGGCCACTCCCCGCGCCACGCTCTGCCGCTGCGGCGAGTCGAAGCGCAAGCCCTTCTGCGACGGCTCGCATGCCGCGGCAGGCTTCACCGCCAGCGGCGAGCCCGCAGCGAAGGAGTTCGTGGCGCTGGAGGTGCGCAACGGGCCGTTGAACGTGCAGCCGCTGGCGAACGGGCCGCTGATGGTGGTGGGGAACCTGGAGATCGTCTCGGGCACCGGGCGGACGACGGACAAGGTCACCAAGACCTTCCTCTGCCGCTGCGGTCACTCGAAGAACAAGCCCTACTGCGATGGCAGCCACAAGGCGGCGGGCTTCGTGGCGGACTGAACCGCGCCTCCCGGGTCACGACTTCCTCTTCTCGCCGCAAGAGGGGGTACGCCCGCACGGCTTTCATACTGGCCCAAGTATCCCCGCCGGAGGCATCCGCGAGGAGTAACCGAAGGGCACGACGAGCCCCCCGTGGGCAAAGGTTTCCAAATCCTTACCGCCAACAGACAAGTATATGGAAAATAAAGGTAATCAGGAAATGTCCACCGTGGACAGGCTCAGGCCGCCAGCTCCTCGGCTCCCACCGCATACAGCCCCGCCGCCCCTTCCTTCGCCTGCGCCAGCAGGGCCGCATGCTCGGGCAGCAGCCGCCGGATCATCACCCTTGCCAGCGCCTCCCGCGCCGGATCGGCCCGCATCGCCTTCAGGTGCGCACCGGCCCCCAGGACCAGCGCGAAGGCCCGCAGATACGGCACCGCCCCGGCGAAGCGGTCGTTCAGGGGCAGGGCCAGCATCGCCTCCGTCGCCTCCCGCAGCGCCTCGGCGGCCGCCCAGACCTCGCCCGCCAGATCGGGATGAGCCTCCCGCGCCGCCTCGGCCCCGCGTTCCACCTCGTCGATCAGCCGGAACGCCGCCTCGCCGCCATCGGCCATCTTGCGCGCGACCAGGTCCATCGCCTGGATGCCGTTCGTCCCCTCGTAGATCGGCAGGATACGGGCATCGCGCAGGAACTGCGCCGCCCCGGTCTCCTCGATGAACCCCATGCCGCCGTGCACCTGCACCCCCAGGCTCGCGACCTCGCAGGCCACATCGGTGCCGTAGGCCTTGGCGATGGGCGTCAGCAGCGCCGCCCGCGCCTGCCAGTCCGGGCTGCCGGTGGCCGAGGCCATGTCGATCGCCTTGGCACAGGACAGCGCGATCGCACGCGCCGCGAAGATCTCGGCCCGGGCAACGGCCAGCATGCGGCGGACATCGGCGTGGTCGATGATCGTGCCGCCCCCCTCCACCGGCGTCGCCCCCTGTTTCCGATCCAGCGCATAGGCCAGCGCATGCTGCAGCGCCGCCTCGGCCACGCCAACCCCCTGCGCAGCCACCGACAGCCGGGCGTTGTTCATCATCGTGAACATCGCCGCCATCCCCTTGTGCGGCGCGCCGACCAACCAGCCCTTGGCCCCGGAAAACTCCATCACGCAGGTCGGGCTGCCGTGGATGCCCAGCTTGTGCTCCAGGCTGACCACCCGCAGGCTGTTGCGATCCCCCAGCCTACCCTCGGCGTCGGGGATGAACTTCGGCACCATGAAGAGGCTGATCCCCTTGGTCCCTTCCGCCCCGTCGGGCAGGCGGGCGAGGACAAGGTGGCAGACATTGGCGGTGATGTCGCTGTCGCCCCAGGTGATGAAGATCTTCTGCCCGGTGATCGCGAAGGTCCCGTCGCCGTTCGGCACCGCCTTCGTCCGTAGCGCGCCGACATCCGAACCCGCCTGCGGCTCGGTCAGGTTCATCGTGCCCGACCATTCGCCTGAGGTGAGCTTCGGCAGGTACAGCGCCTTCAGTGCATCGTCGGCGTGATGCTCCAGCGCCTCGATCTGGCCTTTGGAGAGGAGCGGCTTCAACTGCAAGGCCAGACAGGCCCCCGACATCATGTCGTCGACCCCCAACGCCAGCGAGATCGGCAGGCCCATCCCGCCATGTTCCGGGCTGGCCGCCATGCCGACCCAGCCGCCCTCGGCAATCGCGCGGTAGCCCTCGGCAAACCCGGGCGAGGACACGACGGCGCCATTCTCCAGCCTTGCCGGATTTCGGTCGGCGGTCTTGTTCAACGGCGCGAGGATATCGGTCGACAGCCGCCCGGCTTCGGTCAGGATCGCCTCGGCCAGATCCGGGGTAGCCTCGGCGAAGCGGGGGGTGGCTGCGACTTCGGCGAAGCCCACCACATGATCCAGGATGAAGCGGATATCCTTCACCGGGGCGCGGTAGGGCATGGGTCTCTCCTTGAAGTCGGCTTGGCAAAGGCGGGGGGCTGGCTTATGGACGGCCCCAGTGAACGCTACCGTTTTCGCGTTGCCCTTCAAGCCGGACGCTGCGTCAGAGCACCATGACCGTCACCCTGCCCCCCGATGCCGAAGGGATCGCCGAGGCCGCGCGCCTGCTGGCGGCGGGCGAGCTGGTCGCCTTCCCGACCGAGACGGTCTACGGCCTTGGCGGCGACGCGCGGGACGACCGGGCGGTGGCACGGATCTATGAGGCGAAAGGGCGGCCCAGTTTCAACCCGCTGATCGTCCACCTGCCCGATCTGGTCGCGGTCGAACGGATCGCGCACGTCGGACCCAAGGCACGCATGCTGGCGCAGGCGTTCTGGCCGGGCCCGTTGACGTTGGTGCTTCCCTTGCGCGACGGCGCGGGGATTTCGCCGCTGGTGACGGCGGGGTTGGAGACGGTGGCGGTGCGGGTTCCGGAGCACCCCTTGGCGCAGCGGTTGCTCAGGGCCTTCGGCGGACCGCTGGCGGCGCCTTCGGCCAACCCCTCGGGCCGGGTATCGCCGACGCAGGCCGGGCATGTGCTGGAAGGGCTGGCCGGCCGCATCGCAGCGGTGCTGGACGGCGGTCCCTGCGCGGTCGGGCTGGAATCGACCATCCTGCTGGCGGACCCCGAGCCGGTGCTGCTGCGGCCCGGCGGGCTTCCGGTCGAGGCGTTGGAAGCGGCCCTGGGCGTGACGGTCGCGACGGGCGGCGATGCGGGCAAGCCGACCTCTCCCGGACAGCTGGCCTCGCATTACGCACCCGAGGCCCTGGTGCGCCTGGGGGCGAGCGAGGCGCGGAATGGTGAGCTGTTGGTCGGATTCGGGACGGTGAAGGGGACCCTCACCCTGTCCGACTCCGGCGATCTGGTCGAGGCGGCCTCCCGGCTGTTCCAGACCCTGCGCGAGGCTGACCGGCTGGCCGGACCCGGCGGGCGCATCGCCTTTGCGCCGATGCCGGAAACCGGCCTTGGCCGCGCGATCAACGACCGCCTGCGCCGCGCCGCCGCGCCGCGCGGATGAGCTTCGGTTTCCCGGCTGTTGAATTCCTGCCGATCCGGCACGAATTGTGGCATTTTGGTGAAGTTTCCCCGTTCTGCCTTGCGAAAACCTGTGCGATAGTTTGCCGCAGGCCAAAGCGCCTGAGCAATCGGAAAGCTGCCAATGCAGGCAGGGCAGACATAGGGAACCGTGCGATGCTTAACGAATTCAAAGCCTTCATCATGAAGGGCAACGTCCTCGACCTCGCCGTCGGTATCATCATCGGCGCAGCCTTCACCGCGATCGTGACCTCGTTGGTCGATGACCTGATCCAGCCGCTGATCGGGATGATCATCGGCGGCATCGACTTCTCGTCCTGGGGCTTCTCGATCGGCGACGCGAAGTTCAACGTCGGTAATTTCATCACCGCCGTCATCAAGTTCCTGGTGATCGCCTGGGTGGTGTTCCTTCTGGTCAAGGCCGCCAACGCGGCGATGCCGAAGAAGGCCGAGGCTCCGGCCGCGCCCGCCGGTCCGTCGGACAACGATCTCTTGAAGGAAATCCTGGCCACGCTGAAGGCCAAGTAAACCCGGATATCTCCGAAGGTAGCGGCCCGCAGGAGCGATCCTGCGGGCCGTTTTCATGTCAGGCCGCAGCAAGCGGTGCGCGCGGACGCAGATACCAGAACCACAGGCGATAGGCCCAAAGCCCGACCAGCGGGCCGAAATGCACGGCGGCGGGCGGCCAGCTGCCCCAGTCGTGCAGCGAGGCCCAGTGGATCAGCACCAGCACGGCGGCGGGGTAGGCGGCGCGTTGCAGCGTCTTCCAGCCCCTGTGCAGCCAGCGCTGTGCGGGGTTGTTCGAGGTGAGCGCCAGCGGCACGAAGATCAGCATGGCCAGCCAGCCGGTCCAGATCTCGGTCTGCGGCAGGGCCGCGATGATCCGGTCCAGCGTGCCCCGATCGGTGACATAGACCAGCGTGTGCAGCGCGGCATAGACGAAGGCCGCCACCTCGATGTCGCGGCGGTGGTGCATCAGCCAGCGCGGCCACTGGCGGCCCCGGAACACGAGCATCAGGCCCGAGGCCATCATCCCGATGATCATGAAGCGCGCGGCCCATTCGCCGGTCGGGTGCAGAAGGCGGTGGAAGGCGCGGGCATCATCGCCCAGCAGCGGGCCGATCATGGTCAGCGCAGGCAGGGAGAGAACGACCCACAGCAGAAGGGTCGAGGGCTTGTAACCTAGGAATGTCATGGGGCACCTGTTGTCTGGTGCCCCATATACGCTGCACTGCGGCGGTTCCGTCGCCTCAGATCTTCAGGGCTTCTGCCGCCGAAATGACCGGCAGGTTAAGCGCCACGCCAACCGCCTCGTAGGTCAGCCTGCCGGCATGAACGTTCAGCCCGGCCAGAAGGTGCTTGTCATCGGCGCAGGCCTTCTTCCAGCCCTTGTTGGCCAAGGCCAGCATGAAGGGCATCGTCGCGTTGCCAAGCGCCTGGGTCGAGGTGCGGGCCACGGCACCCGGCATGTTCGCCACGCAGTAATGCATGATCCCGTCGACTTCGTAGATCGGGTCCTGGTGCGTGGTGGCGCGCGAGGTCTCGAAGCAGCCGCCCTGGTCGATGGCGACGTCGACCAGCGCCGCGCCCGGCTTCAGCTCTTTCAGCTGCGCGCGGCTGATCAGCTTCGGGGCCGCCGCACCGGGAATCAGCACCGCGCCGATGATCAGGTCGGCCTCGCGGGCGAGCGCGATGGTGTTCCCGGCGCTGGCATAGGCATTCTTGAACTGGCCGCCGAACACGTCATCCAGATAGCGCAGGCGGTTGATCGACCGATCCAGCACGGTGACATCCGCGCCCATCCCGGCGGCGACCTTGGCGGCATGGGTCCCGACGACACCGCCGCCGATGACCAGCACCTTGGCGGGCGACACGCCCGGCACGCCACCCAGCAGGACACCACGGCCACCATTGGCCTTTTGCAGCGTCCAGGCACCGACCTGCGGCGCAAGACGACCCGCGACTTCGGACATCGGCGCCAGAAGCGGCAGGCCGCCCCGGTCATCGGTCACGGTTTCATAGGCGATGCAGGTCGCGCCCGAAGCGAGCAGGTCCTTGGTCTGCTCCGGGTCGGGGGCGAGGTGCAGGTAGGTGAACAGCACCTGGCCGGGGCGCAGGCGCTTGCGTTCCACCGCTTGCGGTTCCTTGACCTTCACGATCATGTCGGCCTTGGCGAAGACCTCCTCCGCCGTGTCGACGATCTTGGCCCCTGCGGCGACATAGTCGGCATCCGCGAAGCCTGCACCAAGCCCGGCCTTGGTCTCGATGATCACGTCATGACCATTGTTGACAGCTTCGCGTGCGGCGTCCGGGGTCATCCCCACGCGGAATTCCTGCGGTTTGATTTCTTTCGGGCATCCGATTTTCATGTGTTCCTCCACTGGGCGATGCGCCCCTGTGTGCGCAATCCTGATCCGATTTTGTGGCGATGCTTTGAATTCTGGTTGGCGCGCGGTGAGGTTCGACGTAAGTTCTTCGACAGATAGCCGGATCAGCCGCAGAATATTTCATGGCCCTCGACCTAGATGCCACCGACCGCCGCATCCTGACGGTGCTGCAGAAGAATGGCCGTATCACCAATGCCGAACTGTCCGAGGCGATCAACCTTTCGCCCTCGGCCTGCCACCGGCGGGTGCAGCGGCTGGAGGAAGACGGGTTCATCGCCGGATATGTGGCGCTGCTGGACGCCCGTCGCATGGGGCGGATGACCACGGTCTTCGTGGAAATCACCCTGCAAAGCCAGGCGGAAGACCTGCTTGATGCCTTCGAGCGCGAGGTGGCGAAGGTGCCGGATCTTCTGGAATGTCACCTGATGGCGGGGACGGCGGACTATCTTCTGAAGCTGATGGCCGAAGATACCGAGGACTTCGCCCGCATCCACCGCCAGTTCCTGTCGCGCCTGCCCGGCGTGCGGCAGATGCAGTCCAGCTTCGCGCTGCGGACGGTGGTGAAGACGACGGCGCTGGCGGTTTAGGCGGCCTGCAGATACCCCAGCACCGCGCGGCGGGTGCGGTCGGTCAGGGCGGCGCGGTCGGCCTCATGCGCCTCGCTGGCGGCGTCGATCATGCCGCGCAGGATGGCAAGAACGTCCTGCGCCGTGGTCTCCGGGCGCGAGATCTTCAGCTCGTCCAGCCGCGCGGCGATCAGTACGGTGATCCGGGTGGAAAACTCTGCGGCTTCCGGGTCCGGCGGCAACTGGCTGCGCGCCAGGTTCAGCGTGCGCGACAGCGAGGGGCGGGCCAGGTAATGCGCGACAGTCGCCTCGATCAGGTCATCGACCAGTTGTGTGAGGCTGTGGGCCGCGTCCGACGACACGATCCGCTCGACGGCTTCCAGCAGGTTCGCCCGCTCGGCCCGGATCAGGGCGGCCAGCAGCGCGGCCTTGCCAGGGAAATACTGGTACAGCGATCCGATCGACACCCCGGCCCGCGCCGCAACCGCGTTCGTCGTCAGCGCATCCAGCCCACGGCCCGAGCAGAGATCGGCGGCGGCGGCGAGAATCCCGTCCACTTTTGCGCGGGAGCGATCCTGGCGGGGCTGTTTGCGAAGCTCGATCATGACGCAACGGTAGGGTGCCGGACGGCGCTGGAAAACCGCAAAATGTGGCGACAATTGGAAATAGATTGTTGATGCCCGCCCAAGTTGCACCACGGCGGCGCCACAATGTTGCCACACAATCTGGAGTTGCTGACAGGTCATGCGGTCGGGCAATGAAAAACCCCCGGCCTCGCGGACGGGGGTTGATCGGGCGGGAATCGCTTCCCCAGAGTCGCTGACGTCTTAAAGACCGCCTTCGCGCTGAAGCTTCTTCCGGGCAAGTTTCCTTGCACGGCGGACCGCTTCGGCCTGTTCGCGTGCCTTCTTGACGGAGGGCTTCTCGAAATGCTGCTTGAGCTTCATTTCCCGAAACACCCCTTCACGCTGAAGTTTCTTCTTCAGAGCACGGAGAGCCTGTTCGACGTTGTTGTCGCGGACGCTGACCTGCATGTGGTTGTCACCACCTTCCTAAGCTAGAGTTGCACTGACTTGTGCAGGCGGGCGCCCTATAACAAACAGGGGCTGGCTTGTCTACCGGAAGGAGCGCGCGATGGTCGAGGACGAGATGAAGGCGCGGGTGCTGGACGCGGCACTGGGCCATGTGCCCTTCGACGGCTGGTCGGAGCGCACCCTGACGGCGGCAATCGCCGATGCCAGGGTGCCCGCGGCGCTGGCCCGGTCGCTGTTCCCGCGCGGGGGCGTCGATCTGGCGCTGGCCTATCACGCCCGGGGCGACGCCAAAATGGCGGCCCGGCTGGCGGCGACCGATCTCACCTCGCTGCGCTTCCGCGACCGGATTGCGCTGGCCGTGCGGACAAGGCTGGAACTGGCCGACCGCGAACTGGTCCGGCGCGGGACGACGCTCTTTTCCCTGCCGACCCACGCCGCCGACGGCGCGCGGGCGATCTGGGGCACGGCCGACCGGATCTGGACAGCACTGGGCGACAGATCGGACGACCTGAACTGGTATACCAAACGCGCGACCCTGTCCGGCGTCTATGGCGCGACCGTCCTCTACTGGCTTGGCGACGACTCCACCGACCATCAGGCGACCTGGGATTTCCTGGACCGGCGGATCGAGCAGGTCATGCACTTCGAGAAGCTGAAGGCCAACTTCCGGGAGAATCCGCTGGGCAAGGCCTGGGCCGCCGGTCCCGGCAAGATTCTGGAAAGCATTCGTGCGCCAAGACTGCGCGATGACCTGCCGGGCCGCCACCGGAGCTGAGAAACAAGAGAGCTGAGATGACCCTTTCCCACAGCATGCTTGCCATCGAAATCTCCGCCCCCGGCGGCCCGGATGTGCTGAAGCCGGTGTCCGTCCCGGTCCCGGTGCCCGGACACGGCCAGATCATCATCCGGGTTGCCTGGGCCGGGGTGAACCGCCCCGATGCGCTGCAACGCGCCGGGGCCTATGCGCCGCCGCCCTCGGCCTCGCCCCTGCCGGGGCTGGAATGTTCCGGCACCGTGGTCGAGGTCGGCCCCGGCGTCACCCGCTGGCAGATCGGCGATCAGGTCTGCGCCCTGCTGCCGGGCGGCGGCTACGCGGAATATGTCGCCACGCCCGAGGCACAGGCCCTGCCGATCCCGAAAGGCATGTCGCTGAAGGAATCCGCCTGCCTGCCGGAAACCTGCTTCACGGTCTGGTCCAACGTGGTGATGCGCGGTGGCCTCAAGGCCGGGGAGAGGTTCCTGGTGCATGGCGGCACCAGCGGCATCGGCACGACCGCAATCCAGATCGCCAGCGCCCTGGGCGCAAGGGTCTTCGCAACGGCGGGGTCGGACGAGAAATGCCAGGTCTGTCGCGACCTGGGGGCCGAGGCCGCCTTCAACTACAACAGCAGCGACTTCGTGGCCGAGATGAAGGCTTTGGGCGGGGCGAACCTGATCCTCGACATGGTCGGCGGCCCCTATATCGAGCGCAACCTCAAGGCGCTGGCAGATGGCGGGCGGCTGGTGCAGATCGCCTTCCTGCAAGGTGCCAAGGTCACGCTGAACCTCGCCGAGGTGATGACACGGCGGCTGGTGTTGACCGGATCGACCCTGCGCCCGCAATCCGATCTCGCCAAGGCGCGGATCGCGAAGGCGGTGGAGGAAAACGTCTGGCCGATGATCGAACGCGGCGCCGTCAAGGTGGTGATGGACAGCGAGCATGCGCTGCCCGACGCCCCTGCCGCGCATTGGCGCATCGAATCCGGCGGGCATGTCGGCAAGATCGTCCTGAAGGTGAACCCGTAGGGATTCCCATACCTTCGCGGGTCCTGCGGGCCGTTTGACGGTTTCTTCACGCGCATCGCCGGTTAACGTGGGGTAAACCGGGTGCAGGCGGGATCGGAGGTTTCGATCCAGACTTGGCCCGAAGCAGTTCCCCAGCTGCTCAGGGCACCGGCGATTTGAGAAAGCAGTTTTCCCCAAACTTCCCCTCAGCAGTTGCTTTTCTTCGGTCCGGTCCCGCCCCCTGATCCCCTACCGAACCGGCTCCAGCACCGCATCCTTCAGGCGGCAGTCGCGGATGGTGTCGCCCCCACAGCGGCGAAAGCCCAGCTCGGGCGTCAGGCAGATGCGCGCCTCCTGGATCAACCCGTCCTCGCAGGTGATGGTGATCTGGTCGCGGGCAAGGCCGGGGTTGGCCTCAATGAAGGCGTCCTCGATCACGCTGGCAGGCAACGTCAACGGGCGCGAGACATCGGCGAAGACCTTGGGCAGGGTGACACGGCCAAAGGCCTCGCGTGCCGTGCGGTAATAGTCCGGCGCGGACAGGCCGGAACAGCGGCCATGCTTCTTCCACTGGTAGAAGGCCAGGCCCGCGCCACCCATCACATCGGCCATCGCGGCGGTTTCGGCCCGGGTCGGGTCGCGCTCCCCGGTGCGGCAGAACGACGGCCAGCCGTCCTCGAACTGGGGCCAGAGTCCGTGCAGCACGAAGGTCAACCCGCGCCCGGCATCGCATTGCGGATCGCTCCGGGAATCACCCTCCAGCGCGCACCAGGCGGCGGACCAGGACAGCGACAGGACGTAATAGTCGAAATCGCCCGCCCGCTCACTTTCGGCCCTTGCGGCATTTGCCCAGCACAAAGCCGCGACGGTCAACAGGAACAGGCGCATTTCCGCTTCCCCTTCGTGCAATTCGGCCCTATATGGGCGCGTGAATTCCCTGAAAACGTGGAACTCGCGGGCCAGCGCCCGCCGCCGTTTTCCCGGCCCGGGAGAGATTTGTAAAGGAGAGATCCGATGTCGAAACCGCTTATGGCCAAGGCCACTGCCGTCTGGCTGGTGGACAACACGACGCTGAGCTTCGCGCAGATCGCGGATTTCTGCGGCATGCACGAGCTGGAAGTGCAGGGCATTGCCGATGGCGACGTGGCGACAGGCGTGAAGGGCTTCGATCCGGTCGCCAACAACCAGCTCGACCCGATCGAGATTACCCGCGCCCAGGCGGACCCGCTCTACCGGATGAAGCTGAAGTTCAACGCTGCCGCCGTGGGCGAGGAAAAGCGCCGCGGCCCGCGTTATACGCCCTTGTCCAAGCGGCAGGACCGCCCGGCGGCGATCCTCTGGCTGGTGAAGTTCCACCCGGAACTGTCGGACGGTGCCATCGGCAAGCTGGTCGGCACCACGAAGCCGACGATCCAGTCGATCCGCGAGCGCACGCACTGGAATATCTCCGGCATCCAGCCGATCGACCCGGTCGCGCTCGGCCTCTGCAAGCAGTCCGAGCTTGACGCCGCCGTGCAGGCCGCCGCCCGCAAGAAAGCCGCCGAGGGCACCGTGATGTCGGACGACGAACGCCGCAAGCTGGTGTCGACCGAGCAGTCGCTGGGCATGGCGCCGGATGCGCGGGTGCCCTCGGGCCTGTCCGGGCTGGAAGTCTTCGGCGACGAGGAAAAGGACGAAAGCCGCCCGTCCGACTTCTCGGATGCCGACAGCTTCTTCAACCTTCCCGCCGGTGGGCACGACGACGAGGACGAGGACGACCATCCGCGCCGCTGATCGCCGGACGTCGCTGCCCGACCTGCCTAAGCCCGGCCTGGCGGTCGGGCTTTTTGCTTTGCGTCGGGCCTTGGGCAAATGGTTGCGAAATCGTAAACGTCCGCAGCCAAGTATTTGAAATGTAACGGAACGCTGAGTTTGTCCACTGTGGACAGCGGACAGTCTTCCGCGCATGACAGGCAGGATGCGGCGCGTCCAGCCGCAGGCCTCGGCAAATTGCCGCCGCCGCAGGGGATCTTGATCCCGGACAGCGGAACCGCGCGTCGCGCCCCGCATTGACCCACCGGCGTTCGCATGGAGGGAGAGAATGTCCGACGACGTGCTGACCCATATTCCCGCCTTGCGCCTCTTTGCCCGCTCGCTGACCGGGCGCTACGGCGATGCGGACGATCTGGTGCAGGATACCCTGGTCCGCGCCATCTCCAGCGCCGCCTCCTACACCCCCGGCACCAACATGCGCGCCTGGCTTTTCACCATCATGCGCAACCGGTTCTACAACGACCGCGTCAAGCGTGCCCGCGAACGTCCCGGCGCCGAGGACTGCGTCTCCGGCCAGCCCTCCTCGCCTGACGGCCAGTACTGGCACGTCCGGGGCCGCGAGATCGAGGCCGCGCTGATGGGCCTGCCCCCGGCCTACCGCCAGGCGGTCGTGCTGGTTCTGGTGACCGGCGAAAGCTACCAGGCGGCTGGCGACATCCTCGGCGTCGACATCGGCACGATCAAGAGCCGGATCAATCGGGGGCGTCGGCTTTTGCAGGTCGCATTGGGGGAAGAGGTCTGAGCGCCGGGAACAATCGGCGGACCGGCTGGTTGAGGCGTCACATCAGGGTTTGCGACAGAAAGGACAAGCCATGACCGATCTTCCCCCAAGACTCACGCCGCGAACCGACGGTCAACCGATTGCCCAGCCGCGCTTCTCACCGACAAGCATGTGGCTGGTCTTCCTGGTGCTTGCGGCAGTGATCATCGCGGCAATCGCCTACAGCGTCGAGCGGTCGGCCAGCGTGGTCGATCCCGCGATGACGGCTCCCACAGCGACCGAACCGACCCCCAGCGAGCCCGCAGCTTCGGGGACCGCACCGACGGAAGCGGCGCCTGCCGGGACCGAAGGAA
Source organism: Tabrizicola sp. (assembly GCF_041911175.1). Lineage (GTDB taxonomy): Bacteria > Pseudomonadota > Alphaproteobacteria > Rhodobacterales > Rhodobacteraceae > Tabrizicola. The sequence goes on along the minus strand of NZ_JAYRPN010000101.1, from coordinate 25,948 downwards.
CTAGCACGGACACGGCCACTCCGCCGACAACGGCACCGGACACCGGCGGATCAACGCAGCCAGCTCCGTGACTGGTCGACCATCGGGCGGCAGGGGGTCGCGTCGGGCGGCCCCCTGTCGCGTTTCAAGGTCCGGGCCTATCGGCTTCCTGCGCTGAACATCTCTGCCAATGCGCGGAATTCGTCGGCTCGGGCCAGTTCCAGCGCAACCGCATCGCCCGGAACCGCGCCGGGGTCTTCCTGCCCATCCTGGTAGAGCGCGTGCTGATCCAGCCAGTCGGTGAGATCGGCCCGAACATCGTCCGGGAGCCGGCGCAGCAGTTCGACAAGCAGGCGCCGATGCGCAAGGATGCGGCCCTCCAAGGACAGAGCTGCGGCAGAGGAGATGGCGGGATCGTGCGGGGTCATGGTGGAGTTCCCTGGTTCCGGACAGAAACGCCGCTGCGGTCGGCTCTGTTCCCCTCTGCATGCAGGAAATTCGGCGAGGGTCGGGCATGATGCCGTGCTGAGCTTCGACCAGGAGATAGCCACGCTGGCTCGCGCCCTGATCGGCACCCGGCTTCTGGTGCGCGGCGTAGGCGGGACAGTTCTGGAAACCGAAGCCTACGGCCGCAACGATCCGGCCTCGCACAGCTTTCGCGGGCCAACGACGCGGAATGCGGCGATGTTCGGCCCGCCGGGCGGCGTCTACGTCTACCTGTCCTATGGGTGTCACCTGTGCCTGAACGTGGTCGGGCGGGAGGGTGAGGCGGTGCTGATCCGGGCGATGCGGCCCGAGGTGGGTCTTGTCCGGATGCGGGAGCGACGGAACCGGGACGGGCTGCTGCTTACCGGGCCGGGGCGGACCGGGCAGGCGCTGGGGATATCGCTGGCCGACAACGGCAAGCGCTTCGGCGATGCCGAGTTCGTTCTGGAGCCCTGCAAGGACGCGGTGAGGCTTCTGGTCGGGCCCCGGATCGGTATCACCCGTGCCGCAGACCTGCCTTGGCGCTTCGGTCTGGCGGGTGCCCCCGGACTGAGCCGCGCCTTCCCCGTTCAGGACCCGACGGAACAAACCGACGCGACTGGTGATTTCATTCTGCGGTGACGATCGGGGCAAGGTCCGATCGGCCGAGGATGAAGGAGGAGATGGCAATGCCCGCGAAATCGAAAGCACAACAGAAGGCTGCCGGGGCAGCCCTGGCGGCAAAACGGGGTGAGGCGGACACGAAGGACCTCTATGGCGCGGCCAAGGACATGGCCCGGACCATGACGGAAGGCGAGCTGGAAGAGCTTGCAGCCACACCGCGGAAAGGCCTGCCAGAGAAGAAGGACTGACGAGGCGCGGAACCGTTCCTTCGCGCGCGGCTGGCCGGAACAATGGCTGCCGTCGGTGGTTGATACCTCGGACGGTCGGAATGGCTCTGGCCGGAAGAACAAGGAGAACCTGGCGATGGACCACAGCAATCACACCCCGCTGAGTGCCGCCGAACTGACGGAGTCGAATTTGGTCGGCGCGCCGATCTATGGCGTGGACGACAGCAAGGTTGGCTCCGTTTCGCACCTGCATGACAGTGGAAGCACCGGCAAGGCGGTCGTCGACGTCGGCGGCTTTCTCGGGATCGGATCGAAGCCGGTTCTGGTCAGCGTGGGCGATCTGCACATGATGCGCGACCAGAACGGCCAGGTTCACGGGATGACGTCCTGGACGAAAGACCAGCTGAAAGCGCTGCCTGAGCACAAGGACTAGGGTGCCAATGCCGGGTGAAAGCCGTGTCGCGGGATGCAACATGGGAGAGTTCGAGATGACAAGAATCCGCTTGGGCCGCCCCGACTTGCCGCCTTCGGAGCCCGACTTGCCGGTGCCGGGCGATCCGCTTGGGCCCGATACCTACCCCGACCCGATGCCGGACCCGCAGCCGGTTCCCCCGCAGGACCCGCAAGTGCCGCCGCCGGGGCGCATCAACCCCCCGGTGCGGGGTCGCCGCGCGCGCTCAGCCCGGCTTCGTGGTCACGCCCGCTGCCTTGCGACGCCCTGCGATGACCTCATCAAGCTTGCGGGCCAGCTGGAGGATCTTCTCGGGAACAGGCTCTGCCTTCAGGTCGTCGAGCACGCGCCCGACCGCTGCGGCAATTTCTGCCTCACCCTGCGGTTCGGGCCCGGAATCCTGCGGCATGGTTCCCTCCGTCTGTCGGGGTGGCGACTGCGTCACTGATATCCTGAAATGTAGAATACTGTGCTGCGCATGGCGAAGGTCAAATGAATTTCCCCACCAGAACGTGAGTGTTTGAAGTCCTACCGGTTGCGGGCAGCCTCCGCAGAGCCACAGCATGCGGCAGAACCGTGATGCGCTTCTGGTTCAGGCAAACAGCTCGGCGGAAAATCTCCGCGACCCGGCCAGCCAATGGCCATTCCCCCCGCTTTCTGAGACAATCGGTTCATCTGTCCGTGCGACTATCCGTTGCGCGTCCGCCATCGCGCCGTCCAGCGCCGCAGCACGTCCCGCGCTGCAAGGACACCGATATACCCCTGGTCAAGGGAGCTGCCCGATGCAGTGCGATTTCCGTCGAAAACGCGTTCTCATTGTCGAAGACAACGGCCTTGCAGCCGCCGAGATAGCCTTTGCCCTGGAGGCTGCGAATGCGATTGTCGTCGGACCCTGCAGCGACCTTGACGATGCAGGAATGCAAGCCCGGCACAGCGACCTTGCGGTGCTGGACATCGACATCCAAGGTCGAACGTCCTTTGCACTTGCCGACCGGCTGCTACAGCTTGACGTGCCCTATGTCTTCTTCACCGGCTACGACCGCAAGCTGCTTCCGGCCCGTTTCGCGAAGATCGACTACATCTGCAAACCTTTGTCGCCGGGCATCGCGCTTCAGCACCTTGAGACCCTGTCGCGTGAATTGGCCAGCCTGAGCATTGTCGAGCTTGTTCCCATGCTGCGGCAGCAGGCGCGGATGCACTTTTCCGATCCGCTAGCGGCGGATCGTCTGGTGGAGCGGGCGCTTCAACTGGCTATCGACGACAGTGGGCGCTTGCCGCACGGACGAGACCTTGGCCGCTGGTTGCTGGACTTGATGGACCACGCGATGCGGTCCGGTCGGTCGCAGTTTCTCAATTAGGGCCGAACCGGTGACCGTGGGCCTTCGGGAAAGACAACGACCGGGAGGCGTGCTATACCTCGGGTTGAAGTGACAGGTGGTTCCGTCGGAACCGCAAGTCGCATCTACATGGTTCGGCACCGGGGCAGGGTCGGTCGCTGATTCAGGCAGGCTTGGCTCCCTCGCACGGCCGTGGTCGCGATTGTACAAGGGAGTCTGCATCGGTGAGAATCCCGCCGCGCACCCAGTTGCTGGCTTTTGCGCGGTCATGGCTGCCCGAAGAAAGGCCATCGTCGGTTCGCCGATACGGCTGGTCGCTCCTGATGCTGGCGGTCGCAATCCTGGCGGGGGGATGGTTGCATCCGGTCGTGCCCGACCGGCTATTCATCACCATCTATCCCGCCGTCGCGGTGGTTTCGATCCTCTGGGGCGTGGGTCCCGCCGTTGTTGTTGCCCTGGCCGGGGGCGTGCTGGCGGTGTTTCTCTGGATCCCGCCGGAAAATGACTGGCCCCCGCCGGATGTCGCGGTGGCGAACCTGGCGGTGTTCTGGGGGATGACGGGGATCATCGTCGCGCTCGGCCATCTGGTGCATCTCCTGTTCGATGAGCTGCGCACCAGCGAACGCGAGGCGGTTCTGCGCGCAGGGGAATTGCACCATCGGATCCAGAACCTGTTCAATCTGGTCATTTCGGCAGGTCGGATCAGCGCGCCGAATGCGGCGTCGGTGGACGAGTTCTGGAAGGGGCTCGAAAGCCGCCTGATGGGGTTGTCCGAAGCCCAGACGCTGATCGTAAGCCCGGAGGACGGCGCCGACCTTGAATCCCTGATGCGGCGCATTCTGGCGGGGCACGGGATCGACCGCTTCCGGTTTTCCGGGGTGCCCTGCATCGTCAGGACTTCGACTTCACTGGTCCTTGGCCTGCACGAACTGGCGACCAATTCGGCGAAATACGGGGCGCTGTCGGCGGAGGGCGGCATGGTTGCGGTCGAATGGCACGCGGAAACCGGCAAGATCGAGGTGCTCTGGTCGGAACGGGGCGGCCCGGTCGTGCAGGAGCCGACACGCCGGGGCTTCGGGTCGACCGTGCTGCGCTCGCTGGGTGCTAGGACCGAGTTCCTGCCGGAGGGGCTGAACGCAACCTTTTCGATCATCGGTTCGGCCTCCGCCGACCAGGTTGCCGCTGGCGACGGCATCCCCGAGCGCCGGTCGGAAACCGCTGTGCTTCGCATCGAGAGAACCGCGTCAGGACATGCCGTGGCGCGGATCGGCAGCCATTGGCTCCCCGGCATCTACGCGGATACCGAGGCCGCCCGGCTTGCCAGCCGCCTGCCTGACCGGGTCCTGCGGATGCTGTGGGGCGAGGACGAGGGATTTCCCGAAGCCGGTGAACGCAACCCGCTCACCGCAGCAAAGCTGGAGGTCGCACGACGGCGCTGGCTGGCGCGGGAAATCTGACCGCCCCGTTCCGGGAACCATTCCGCATCCTGTGCGTTGCGATGTCCCATGCCCGTATCTGTGAGGGGGGTCCTGCCGATGATCTCTGACCGCGTGCTCCTGACGCTTCTGCGATATGGGGTGCGCGTCGGGCGGATCGACCTGACGCTGGCCGATGGCACAACCCATTCCTTCGGTCCCGGCGGCGAACCGGCAATCGGAGTCGTGCTGCACGATCCTGGCCTGCCGCGACGTTTCCTGATCCGGCCAGACCTGACGCTGGGTGAAGCCTATGTCGACGGTCGCCTGACGTTGCGCGACAACGACGTCCGGGGCTTCATCACCTTTCTCTTGCGCAATGTGCGAGGGCGGAAGATTCCCGCACCCCTCGCCCGTTTCGCGTCCTGCGCCAGATGGGCAAGGTCCTGGCTGAATGCGAACCACCTGGGCATCGCGCAGCGCAATGTCGCGCATCACTACGACATCTCGCCGGAACTCTACGGCCTGTTCCTGGACGATACCCGGCAATACACCTGCGCCTATTTCCGGCGACCGGACATGACGCTGGAAGAGGCGCAAGCGGCGAAGATGTCGCATATCGGCGCGAAGCTGCTGCTTCGGCCGGGAATGCGCGTCCTGGACATCGGCTGCGGCTTCGGGACGCTGGCGCTGACACTTGCCCGCGATCACGGGGTCGAGGTCGTGGGCGTCACGCTATCCGAGGTCCAGCTGGCCGAAGCGCGCGCCCGGGCGCGGGCACAGGGCCTGGACCGGCAGGTCAAATTCCGCATGACGGACTACCGCGCGGTGACCGACAGCTTTGATCGTGTCGTGTCGGTGGGGATGATGGAGCATGTCGGCCTGCACCACCTGCGCACCTATTTCCAGAAGGTCGCGGACCTGCTGACCGACGATGGCGTGGCCCTCATCCACTACATCGGTCGCTGGTCGCCGCCAGCCTCGATCTCGCCCTGGTTCAACCGGTACATCTTTCCGGGAGCCTACTGCCCCTCGCTTTCGGAAGCCTCGCGGGTGGTCGAGAAATCGGGGCTGATCCTCGCCGACCTGGAGGTCTGGCGCGGCCACTACGAACGGACGCTGCGTGAATGGCTGAAGCGTTTCGACCAGAACCTCGACCGGGTGCGCCAATTGCAGGACGACCGGTTCATCCGCATGTGGCGCTACTATCTGCAATCGGCGGAACTCAGCTTTTCCGAGGCGTTTCTGGTGATCCACCAGCTGCAGCTTTCAAAGGCGCGCGGCACGGTCCCGATGACGCGGGACTATCTCTACTCTGCCCGGAACACTTGACCGGACTGCGTGGTCCACAGTCAGGGCCAGAAAACACCAAAGCCGCGCAACCCATTGGGACTGCGCGGCTTCTGCGGTAGAATGGTGCCCAGAAGAGGACTCGAACCTCCACGCCTTGCGGCGCTGGTACCTGAAACCAGTGCGTCTACCAATTCCGCCATCTGGGCACTGATGGGCGATGTAACGGTGCCCTCTGGCAGAGTCAACGGCCCCCGCTGCAAAATTCTCGGGTTGCTTTGGCCTTGCCCGTCCGGGGCGGCGCGGCTAATGATCCGGCAGGTTTCCGGTGCCCTGCGGGCGCCCGTGAAGGAGTGCGCGCATGAGCAAGCTTGTCACCATCTTCGGCGGTTCGGGGTTCGTCGGCCGCTACATCGCCCGGCGCATGGCCAAGGAAGGCTGGCGGGTGCGCGTGGCCTGCCGTCGCCCGAACGAGGCCCTCTTCGTCAAGCCCTACGGAGTGCCCGGCCAGGTTGAGCCTTTGGCCTGCAACATCCGCGACGATGCCAGCGTGCGATCGATGATCCGCGGGGCGGACGCGGTGGTGAACTGCGTCGGCGTGCTGAACAGCCTTGGTGCCAATACCTTCGAGGCCGTGCAGGCAGAAGGCGCGGGGCGGATCGCGCGGCTGGCGGCGGCGGAAGGCGTGCAGACGCTGGTCCAGATCTCGGCCATCGGTGCCGATGCCTCGGCCGCCAGCGATTACGCGCGCACCAAGGGCGAAGGCGAAGCGGCGGTGCTTGCAGCCTTCCCGTCGGCGGTGATCTTGCGCCCCTCGGTCGTCTTCGGAACCGAGGACAGCTTCTTCAACCGTTTTGCCGCCATGACCCGGCTGGGGCCGATCCTGCCGGTGGTGGGTGCGAAGACCCGGTTCCAGCCGGTCCTTGCCGATGACGTGGCGCAGGCGGCGGTCAAGGGTGTGCTGGGGCAGGCGGCGCCCGGCATCTACGAACTGGGCGGGCCGGAGGTCGACAGCCTCCGTGGGCTGATGGGCCGGATGCTGACGGTCGTTCAGCGCCGGCGTGCGGTGGTCAACATGCCGTTCGTCCTGGCGCGTATCGTGGGCTTCGGCTTCGACATGGTGCAGGGCGTGACGCTGGGCCTGGTCGAAAACAAGGTGCTGACCCGCGACCAGGTGAAGAGCCTGCGGCATGACAATGTGGTCTCGGCAGGCGCGAGGGGTTTTGCCGACCTTGGCATCACGCCCACGGCGATGGAGGCGGTGCTGCCGGAATACCTGTGGCGCTACCGTCCCTCGGGCCAATATGCAGCGATCATGGATTCGGCCAAGAACCTGAAGAAGGCCTGAGGGTTGGACAGCACGCTTGCCGCTTCTCTGCTCGGGCTGCTGGAGGGGCTGACCGAATTCCTGCCGGTGTCTTCGACGGGGCACCTCCTCCTTGCCGGGCACTTTCTGGGCTTCGAGTCGGCGGGACGCACGTTCGAAGTGGTGATCCAGCTCGGCGCGATCCTGGCGCTGTTCACCGTCTATGCCGGGATCCTGACCCGACTGGTCCTGCGCGCGCGTCATGAGGATGCGGCGCGGCGGACGCTGGTGTCGCTGTTGCTGGCCTTCCTTCCGGCGGTGGTGGCGGGGCTTCTGGCGCATGATTTCGTCAAGGACGTGCTGTTCGAGACGCCCAAGCTGATCGCGGTGATGTTGATCCTGGGCGGCGTGGTGCTGCTGGTGATCGACCGGATCGCCCCGCCGCCGGTCGAGTTCGACGCGATGGCGCTGCCCTTCCGCAAGTCGCTCGCCATCGGCTTCTTCCAGTGCCTCGCGCTGGTGCCGGGGGTCAGTCGCTCGGGGGCGACCATCGTCGGGGCGCTGATGCTGGGCGTCGAAAAGCGCGCTGCGGCGGAGTTTTCCTTCCTGCTGAGCCTGCCGACGATGGGCGCGGCGGTGGCCTATGACCTGTTCAAGAACCGCGACGTGCTGGATTTCGGCGCGGTCTGGCAGATCGCCGTGGGCTTCGCGGTGGCCTTCGTGACGGCGGTGCTGGTGGTGCGCTGGGTGCTGAATTTCATCTCGCGCAACGGCTATGGCCTGTTCGGCTGGTGGCGAATCATCGTCGGATCGGTTGCGCTGGGGGCGCTTTGGATGGGGTACTAGCAGGGTTCGGAAACCATACTGACCTATTTCGACACAAAAGTGTCAGCTTTCCTGTCTTATCCGCCGAAAAACCCGCAAATAGGTAAACTGTGCTGACTTTTATTGTCAGCCGCTTCCTTGTACCAAGGCGCACCCGGAAGTCTTGCCAGGAACGCAGCCGATGGCCACGCAGAAGATGCTCAAATTCGTCACCGTCGGCCGGGAGATGCCCGAGAAGCGGGACGCATCCTCGCGCGCGCAGGATTTCCACGAGATTTACCGCGAGTTCGCCGACCGCAAGGCCGCCGAGCAGGCGAGCCGGTGCAGCCAATGCGGCGTGCCCTATTGCCAGTCGCATTGCCCGCTGCACAACAACATCCCCGACTGGCTGAAGCTGACCGCCGAGGGCCGGTTGCAGGAAGCCTATGAGATCAGCCAGGCGACCAACACCTTCCCGGAAATCTGCGGCCGCATCTGCCCGCAGGACCGGCTGTGCGAGGGCAACTGCGTCATCGAGCAGTCGGGGCATGGCACGGTCACCATCGGCTCGGTGGAGAAGTACATCACCGATACGGCGTGGGAGGAAGGCTGGGTCAAGCCGATCCGCCCCCATGTGGAACGCGCGGAATCGGTGGGCATCATCGGCGCCGGGCCGGGGGGGCTGGCGGCGGCGGACATGCTGCGGCGGCAGGGCGTGCAGGTCACGGTCTATGACCGCTACGACCGCGCGGGCGGCCTGATGGTCTATGGCATCCCCGGTTTCAAGCTGGAGAAGGATATCGTCGAGCGCCGCAATGCCCAGCTGACGGAGGGCGGCGTGAACTTCGTCCTGAACTGCAATGTTGGCGAGGACATCACCTTCGACGCGATCCGGGGCCAGCATGATGCGGTGCTGATCGCGACGGGCGTCTACAAGTCGCGCGACATCGAGGCCCCGGGCGTGGGCGCACGCGGCATCGTCAAGGCGCTGGACTACCTGACCGCGTCGAACCGCAAGGGCTTTGGCGACGAGGTGGCCGAGTATGACTCGGGCGAGCTGAACGCCAGCGGCAAGCGCGTGGTGGTGATCGGTGGCGGCGATACGGCGATGGACTGCGTGCGGACGGCGATCCGGCAGGGGGCGTTGTCGGTCAAGTGCCTGTATCGCCGCGACCGGGCCAACATGCCGGGCTCGCAGCGCGAAGTGGCGAATGCCGAAGAGGAAGGCGTTGAATTCGTGTGGCTTTCCGCGCCGAAGGGCTTCACCGGCGGCACGGATGTCGAGGGCGTGATGGTCCAGAAGATGCGCCTTGGCGCGCCGGACGCCTCGGGCCGCCAGTCGCCGGAAGTGATCGAGGGCGCCGACTATGTCGAGCCCGCCGATCTGGTGGTGCAAGCCCTGGGCTTCGAGCCGGAGGACCTGCCGGGCCTCTGGGGCGTGCCGGAGTTGAAGGTCACGCGCTGGGGCACGGTCAAGGCCGATTTCCGCACCCATGAGACGAGCCTTCCCGGCGTCTATGCCGCAGGTGACATCGTTCGGGGCGCAAGCCTGGTGGTCTGGGCAATCCGGGACGGCCGCGAGGCGGCAGAGGCGATCCTGTCCTATCTGGCCCAGACCGGGGCTGTGGCGGCGGAATAGTCTGGTTCCGGTATGGATCGCGTCTGGCTTCCATCCATACGCGCGCCGGATGCGGGGAAAGTTAAACGTCAGGATATGTGACCTGATTCAAGGTGAAACGGCGATGCGGAAGTTTGTGATCCTTGCCTGTCTGACTGCCCCGGCGGCCCCCGCGCTCGCCGGGACCTGGACCGCGCCGGAGGGTTGCGAGGCGTTCATGACGGTGCAGTCCAAGGGCTGCCGGGTGTCGCACTATTACCGCTGCGAGGCGGACCAGCCGGGCGACCAGTGGCGTGTCGATCTGGATCAGGAGGGGCCGTTCTTCTTTTCCAAGATCGACGGCGAGGGGCAATGGGTCGAGAGCTATGATCCGGTGAAGCAGGTGCTTGACCCGAACCCCGCCGACCCGGCCAGCTACAGCGAGCTGATCGCGGAAGGCATGGACACCTGGAGCTTCGGGTTGTCGAAGGAAGACGGCACCGGCAGCCGGGCCGAGGGCTATGACCGGCTGACGGGGGAAAGCTTCGTCATCGACGGGATCACCCTGCAGCAGACCGAGGTGGATTTCACCGAATACGACCTGGCGGGCAATGTGCTCCGCCGGTCGAAGGGAAATGAATATGTGAACCCCGACTGGCGGCTGTTCTTCGCCGGGCCGGGCGAGACCGACCTCGGCGACGGGCAATGGCTGCCGATCGACGGCTCGCCCATGCAGTTCGTCTTTCCGGGGGAGGAGGGGTTCCTCTCCAGCCAGCCGCTGTTCGATTGCGATGCGCTGACGGCGGAACTGCCGCAATCCGTCTGGAGGGCGCGGTATGAGCCTTGATCGCGACGGCGGATGCCTGTGCGGCGCCGTGCGGTTCAAGGCGCGGCTGACGGGCACGAAATTCGGGGTCTGCCATTGCCCGATGTGCCGGAAATGGACCGGCTTGGCGCTCCTGGGGATCACGGTACCGGAGGGGAACGTCGCCTGGACGGGGCTGGGCCATGTGGCACGGCGCCAGTCCTCACCCTGGGCCGAGCGGGCCTGGTGCGCGGACTGCGGCTCGGCGCTGTGGTTCCGGGTAACAGTGAATGGGCCCTATGCGGGGAACCTGGAACTGCCGGTCGGCACGTTCGACGACGCGAACGGTCTGGCGATGGCCAACGAGATCTACATCGACTTCAAGCCCGACAGCTATGCCTTTGCCGGTGAGGGTCGGCAAGTTTTGACGCGAGCGCAGTGCGTGGAGAAATTCCCGCTGCTGGCCAGTGAATGAGAAGGGGAAAGCCATGACCTATGACGCCGCCTGGGTGCAGGCCGAGGAAGCAAAGCGCGCCTGGCTGGATGCGAACGGGCTCTACAAGGCCGAGGACGAGCATTCCTCCTGCGGGGTCGGGCTTGTGGTTTCCATTTCTGGCAAGCCCAGCCGCAAGGTGGTGGAAAACGGCATCAATGCGCTGAAGGCGGTCTGGCACCGGGGCGCGGTGGATGCGGATGGCAAGACCGGCGACGGCGCGGGCATCCATGTGCAGATCCCGGTCAAGTTCTTCTATGATCAGGTCCGCCGGACCGGGCACGAGCCCGACGCGAAGAAGCTGATCGCCGTGGGCCAGGTCTTCCTGCCGCGCACGGATTTCGGCGCTCAGGAGCGCTGCCGGACCATCGTGGAGACGGAAGTCCTGCGGATGGGGCATTACATCTATGGCTGGCGGCATGTGCCAGTGAATGTGTCGGTGCTGGGCGACAAGGCCAATGCGACGCGGCCCGAGATCGAGCAGATCCTGATCCGCTGCGAGAAGGACGTGGACCAGGAGCAGTTCGAGCGCGAGCTGTACATCATCCGCCGCCGGATCGAGAAGGCGGCGACGGCGGCGGGCATCCAGGGGATGTATCTGTGTTCGCTCTCGTGCCGGTCGATCATCTACAAGGGGATGATGCTCGCCGAGCAGGTGGCGACCTTCTACCCCGACCTGATGGACGAAAGGTTCGAGAGCGCCTTCGCGATCTACCACCAGCGCTATTCGACCAACACCTTCCCGCAATGGTGGCTGGCGCAGCCGTTCCGCATGCTGGCCCACAACGGCGAGATCAATACGCTGAAGGGCAACGTCAACTGGATGAAGAGCCACGAAATCCGCATGGCCAGCGCCAACTTCGGCGAGGCGGCGGAGGACATCAAGCCGATCATCCCAGGGGGCACGTCCGACTCGGGCGCGCTGGATGCTGTGTTCGAGGTTCTGGTGCGGTCGGGGCGGTCGGCTCCGATGGCCAAGACCATGCTGGTGCCCGAGGCCTGGTCGAAGCAGACGGTGAACATGCCGAAGGCCTGGGCCGACATGTATTCCTACTGCAACTCGGTGATCGAGCCCTGGGATGGCCCGGCGGCCCTTGCCATGACCGACGGGCGCTGGGTCTGCGGCGGCCTGGACCGCAACGGGTTGCGGCCGATGCGCTATGTGGTGACCGGCGACGGGATGCTGATCGCGGGGTCCGAGGCCGGGATGGTGCCGGTCGACGAAAGCACGATCCGCGAAAAGGGCGCGCTGGGGCCGGGGCAGATGATCGCGGTCGACATGGTGGAGGGGAAGCTTTTCCACGACACCGAGATGAAGAACAAGCTGGCGGCGTCCCAGCCCTACGGCGAATGGGTCGGCAAGATCGTCGACCTGAACAGCCTGTTGCGTGACATTCCCGAGAACCAGACCTTTACCGGGGCTGAACTGCGCAAGCGGCAGATCGCAGCGGGCTTCACGGTCGAGGAGCTGGAGCAGGTGCTGGCGCCGATGGCCGAGGACGGCAAGGAAATGGTCGCCTCGATGGGCGATGACACGCCGCCTGCGGTGCTGTCTTCGGTCTACCGGCCGCTGAGCCACTACTTCCGGCAGAACTTCAGCCAAGTGACGAACCCGCCCATCGACTCGCTTCGCGAAGGCCGGGTGATGTCCTTGAAGACGCGGTTCGGCAACCTGCGCAACGTGCTGGACGAGAACAACTCCCAGACCGAGATCCTGGTGCTGGAAAGCCCCTTCGTCGCCACCACCGAGTTCGGAGTGATGGTGGAGCGCTTCGGCGACCAGGTGGCCTTCATCGACTGCACCTTCCCGGTGGGCGAGGGGCTGGATGACCTGCGTCAGGGGCTGGAGCGTATCCGGGCAGAAGCCGAGGACGCCGTGCGGTCGGGCGCGGGGCAGCTGGTGTTGACGGATGAGCATCAGGGCGCGGAGAAGGTGGGGATGCCGATGATCCTGGCCACCAGCGCCGTGCATTCGTGGCTGACGCGCAAGGGGCTGCGGACCTTCTGTTCGATCAACGTGCGGTCGGCGGAGTGCATCGACCCGCACTATTTTGCCGTGCTGATCGGGTCGGGGGCGACGACGGTGAACCCCTATCTGGCGCAGGATTGCATCGCCGACCGGATCGACCGCGGGCTGCTGGATGGCAGCCTGACCGACGCGATGCGGCGGTATCGCGATGCCATCGACGCTGGCCTTCTGAAGATCATGTCGAAGATGGGGATTTCGGTGATCTCCTCCTATCGCGGGGGCCTCAACTTCGAGGCGGTGGGCCTCAGCCGCGCAATGGTGGCGGAGTATTTCCCGGGGATGCAGTCGCGCATCTCGGGCATCGGCCTGACGGGCGTGGAGCAGAAGCTGGAAGAGGTCCACCGGCGCGGCTGGCTGGGCGGCGCGGACGTCCTGCCCATCGGCGGCTTCTACAAGGCGCGGCGGTCGGGCGAAAAGCACGCCTGGGAAGCGCAGACGATGCACATGCTGCAATCGGCCTGCGACCGGGCGTCTTATGACATCTGGAAGCAGTACTCCGCTGCGATGCGGGCGAACCCGCCGATCCACCTGCGCGACCTGCTGGACATCAAGGCTTTGGGCAAGCCGGTGCCGATCGAGGAGGTGGAGAGCATCACCTCGATCCGCAAGCGCTTCGTCACGCCGGGCATGTCGCTGGGGGCGCTGTCGCCGGAAGCGCACAAGACGCTGAACGTGGCGATGAACCGGATCGGGGCTAAGTCGGACAGTGGTGAGGGCGGCGAGGACCCGGCGCATTTCACGCCGGAGCCGAACGGGGACAACCCGTCTGCCAAGATCAAGCAGGTGGCCTCGGGCCGGTTCGGCGTGACGGCGGAATACCTGAACGCCTGCGAAGAGCTGGAGATCAAGGTCGCGCAAGGGGCGAAGCCGGGTGAGGGCGGCCAGCTGCCGGGGATGAAGGTCACGGCGCTGATCGCGCGGCTGCGCCATTCGACGCCGGGGGTGACGCTGATCAGCCCGCCGCCGCACCACGACATCTACAGCATCGAAGACCTGGCGCAGCTGATCTACGACCTGAAGCAGATCAACCCGCGCGCCAAGGTGACGGTGAAGCTGGTGTCGTCCTCGGGCGTGGGCACGATTGCGGCCGGCGTTGCGAAGGCCAAGGCGGACGTGATCCTGATTTCGGGCCACAACGGCGGGACGGGGGCCTCTCCGGCCACGTCCATCAAATACGCGGGCCTGCCCTGGGAGATGGGCCTGACCGAGGCGCATCAGGTGCTGGCGATGAACAACCTCCGTGAGCGGGTGACCTTGCGCACCGATGGCGGGTTGCGGACGGGGCGGGATATCGTCATGGCGGCGATGATGGGGGCCGAGGAATACGGCATCGGCACCGCGGCGCTGATCGCGATGGGCTGCATCATGGTGCGCCAATGCCAGTCGAACACCTGCCCGGTGGGCGTCTGCACCCAGGACGAGAAGCTGCGGGCGAAGTTCACCGGGTCTGCGGACAAGGTGGTGAACCTGATCACCTTCTACGCGCAGGAAGTGCGGGAAATCCTCGCCTCTATCGGGGCGCGGAGCATCGACGAGATCATCGGGCGGGCCGACCTCTTGACCCAGGTTTCGCGCGGGGCGGCGAACCTTGACGACCTCGACCTGAACCCGATGCTGATCAGCGTGGATGGGTCGCGGTCGATCACCTATGACCGGACGAAACCGCGCAATGCGGTGCCGGACACGCTGGACGCCGAGATCATCAAGGATGGCCATCGGTTCTTCGAGGACGGCGAGAAAATGCAGCTGTCCTATGCCGTGCGGAACACGCTGCGGACCATCGGCACGCGGGCATCGAGCCATATCGTGAAGAAGTTCGGGATGCGGAACGCGTTGCAGCCCGACCATCTGACGGTGAAGCTGACCGGGTCCTGCGGGCAGTCGCTGGGGGCATTTTCGGTGCGGGGCCTCAAGCTGGAAGTGCAGGGCGATGCCAACGACTATGTCGGCAAGGGCCTGTCGGGCGGCACGATCACCGTGCGGCCGCTGATGTCCTCGCCGCTGAGGGCGGAGGAGAACACGATCATCGGCAATACGGTTCTGTATGGCGCGACGGACGGGTTCCTGTTCGCCTCGGGTCGCGCTGGTGAGCGGTTCGGGGTGCGGAACTCCGGAGCCTCGGTGGTGGTCGAGGGCTGCGGCTCGAACGGTTGCGAATACATGACCGGCGGGGTGGCGGTGATCCTGGGCCGGATCGGCGCGAACTTCGGGGCGGGGATGACGGGCGGGATGGGTTATGTCTACGATCCCGACGGCGTGGCCGAGGATGTGATGAACCTGGAGACGATCCTGACCTGCGCGGTCGGCCACCCGCATTGGGAGATGCAGCTGAAAGGCCTGATCACCCGGCATCTGGAGGAGACCGGCAGCCGCGTCGCCGAGCGCATCCTCGCGAACTGGGACCGCGAGCGGCTGAACTTCCTGCAGGTCTGCCCGAAGGAGATGGTGGACCGCCTGCCCTATCCGCTGTCGGACGAGGTGGCGAAGGTTCCGGCGGAGTAAACGAGAGCGCCCCGGACCTGATCCGGGGCCTCCTTCAAGAACACGAGGCCCCGGATCAGGTCCGGGGCGGGATCTCTGTCAATCCTCGGACGACCTGGCCCAGAGGTTGATCGCCTTTTCCTCGGAAATGGCGTCGATCTGTGCCAACTCCCCGGCGGTGAAGTCCAGGTTCTGCAAGGCGCCGACGCAATCGACCACCTGTTCGGGCTTCGACGCCCCGATCAGCGCGGAGGTGATGCCACCGTTCCGCAGCACCCAGGCCAGCGCCATCTGCGCCAGTGTCTGCCCCCGTGCGGCGGCCATGTCGTTCAGCTTGCGGACCGACCCCAGCGCCTTTTCCACCACCGACGGATGCAGCGACTTGTCCTGCGCGGCGCGGCTGCCCGCCGGGATGCCGTTCAAGTATTTGTTGGTCAGGATGCCCTGCGCCAGCGGCACGAAGGCGATGGAGCCGATGCCAAGGTCCTTCAGCGTGTCCTTCAGCCCGTCGGTTTCGACCCAGCGGTTCAGGATGTTGTAGCTGGGCTGGTGGATCAGCAGGGGCGTTCCCAGATCCTTCAGGATCGCCACCGCCTCGCGGGTGCGCTGGCTGTTGTAGCTGGAGATGCCGATGTATTGCGCGCGGCCCGACCGGACGATGTGGTCCAGCGCGCCCATCGTTTCTTCAAGCGGCGTGTCGGGGTCGAAGCGGTGGGAATAGAAGATGTCGACATAGTCGAGCCCCATCCGTTTCAGCGACTGGTCGCAGGAGGCGATGACATATTTCCGGCTGCCCCATTCGCCATAGGGGCCGTCCCACATCTCGTACCCGGCCTTGGACGAGATGATCAGCTCGTCACGCAGGGAACGGAAATCGGTGCGGAGGAGTTCGCCAAATGCCTCTTCGGCGCTGCCGGGCGGGGGGCCGTAGTTGTTGGCGAGGTCGAAATGGGTGATCCCAAGGTCGAAGGCGGTGCGGCAGATCGCCTGTTTCGTGGCATGCGGTGTGTCGTGGCCGAAGTTGTGCCAGAGGCCGAGGCTGATCGCGGGCAGCTTCAGGCCGGAGCGGCCGCAGCGGTTGTAGATCATCCGGCTGTAGCGGTCGGCGGCGGGGGTGTAGGTCATTTGGGTCCTCCTGTTGGCGCTACCATCCCATGCGGGGCATCCGGCTTCAAGTTGCGCGACGCAGCAATCCGGGGGAAGGTGGCTGCATGAGGCAGGTTCGGCTGGTCTGGGATTTCCTGGTGTGCGTCTGGATGCGGGTCGGCGACGGGCATTTCGGCCTGATCGCCGCCGGGGTTGCCTTCTTTGCCATGTTCGCCGTCTTCCCCGGCCTGGCCGCCGCCGTCGCGGTCTGGGGGATGTTCGCCGATCCCGGTGTGATCCAGGGCTATCTGGTGGTGGCCGAACGCTTCCTGCCGCCCGAAGCGCGGACGCTGATCCACGATCAGGTGATGGGCCTGATCACCGCGCCGCGCAGCGCCCTGCAATGGACGACGCTGCTGTCCGTGCTGATCGCGCTCTACTCCGCCCGCGCGGGGGTTTCGGCGCTGGTGCAGGGGCTGGACGTGGTGCACCGCTCGCGGCCCAGGGGGTTCGTGAAGGGCTGGGCGGTGGATTTCGTCCTGACCACGGCGCTGATCGGGGCGCTGTTCGTGGCGCTGGTGACGGTGGTCGTGGTGCCGATCCTGCTCAGCTATGTGACCTTCGGCACGTTCGAAGCCTGGCTGACCAAGGTCCTGCCCTGGGGGGCGATGTTCCTGCTGGTCGTCACCTGCCTGTCGATCCTCTACCGCTTCGGGCCGAACGTGCCGGGCGGGTTCCGCTCGCCCTGGATCAGCGTCGGCGTGCTGGTCGCGGCGCTGGCCTGGGCGGGGGTGTCGATCGGGTTCTCGGTCTATCTTGCCAATTTCAACAGCTACAACGCGATCTATGGCTCGATCGGGGCGGTGATCATCCTGATGATGTGGCTGTACCTGTCGGTCTGGGCCGTGCTGCTGGGCGGGGCGATCAACGCGGAACTGGACGCAAGGATGCGGGGGGCTCGTCAGTGACCGCAACGCCGCGGGCTACTGCGCGGCGATTTCGCGATTGGCTGGCGACAGGATAGCCTCGGTCACCTCCGACAGCGCCAGCGCCGCCGCGCCATGCGCCCAGAGGAGGTCACCCCAGGCGTGAATTTCGATGGGCGGGCGCGGGCGACCGGTGTCGATGGCCAGGTTCTCCATCTCGGCCAGTGTCTCGGCGGCGTAGAGGTAGTCGTATCGCATCCGCTCGCCCGAGAGGATGATCAGCGAGGGGTCGAAGAGATTGACGACGTTCGACAGGCCAACCGCCAGGTAGCGCCCGGCACGGCGGAAGATCGACTTCGCCGTCGCATTCCCCGCCTTGGCATGGTCGTACAGGCTTTCCAGAAGCACGTTGATCGGCTGGCTTTCCTTGTGGCCCCAGTTCAGCGCCGTCGTCGCCTCACGCGCGAGGGCATAGTCGGCGACATAGGCCTCAAGGCAACCGCGCTGGCCGCAGCGGCAAAGCGCGCCGTCCAGCTGCACCTTGGTATGCCCCAGCTCCATCCCCAGCCTTTGTGCGCCGCGATAGATGCGGTGGTTCATCACGAACCCCATGCCAACGCCGTGCTCGATGGTGACGACGGCGAAATCCGACAGGCTGCGCCCGGCACCGAACCACAGCTCGGCCAGTGCGACAAGGTTGGCGTCGTTGTCGACATAGACCGGCAGGCCCAGGCGGCTGGTGGCCGCAGCGGCGACTGGAACGGCGCGTTCGGCCAGGATCGAGGACCAGAACACCACTCCCTCGGCGCAATCCACGAAGCCCGGAAGCCCGATGCCGACGGCGGAAAGGTCGGCACGGTCCACGCCTGCCTTGGCGCAGACGCGGGCGAGGAGCGTCTCGATGGTGTCGAGGATCTCCGGCAGCGACATCGGTCCCGGCAGGCGCGGAATGGACTCGTCGGCGATCAGCTTGCCCGCGAAGTCGACGATGACTGCGGTATGTTCGCGATCCGACAGCTTCATCCCGGCGACCCGATGGGCCTGCGCCCGGACGCCGAGGGCGACGGCGGGTCGGCCGCGACCGGCGTCATTCTCGCGCGGGGCGGCGACCTCCTCGATCAGGCCGGCCTCGATCAGTTCGGACGACATCGTCGTGACCGAGGCCGGGCTGACGCCGAGATCCTTGGCCAGCTGCACGCGAGGGATCAGCCCTGCGGCGCGGACCAGTTCGAACACCTGTTGTCGCAACGGCCGCTGGCTTTCGGTGAGCGGGGGAATCAGCGGGCCGACACCCTTGCGCCCCTCGCTGCTGGCGGCCGGTTGCAGCTTCGGAAGCATTTGTTCGTTCTCCGAAGGAAAGACCAGGAAATGTGGCCATCGACGCCACAAGCTTGCCACATTCGCGCCGGAATCCGGCGCGCTGCGGGGAGACCCAAGCTTTCACCACCTGATTTATTTTGACAACTGAAATTGTTGGCGCGATCCGAGCTGGGTTGGGGCGGGCCGTGGCTGGAAGCCCTGCTGACCGGGCGGTGCTGCCCATTGCTGCACTTGCAGCCTTTGTGAGCGAGTGCAGGAGGGGGGCCTCCGAACCGGCCAAAGAGCCTGGCGTCGACCGTATCCGGGCGCAAAAGCCTGCTGTCGCGTGCAAGGCGGCCCCGCATCCCATGCCGGTTTCGGCTGGCCTGGCGCTTTTATATTTTGACAACTGAAATTATTCGCGGCATGTTTCCCAAGGTTCTGACGAATCTGCCAAGGTCGTCTCCCCATTGTCATGCGTCCGGGGAGAGTAAAATCTGATCCTGCAAGTAACATTGCAAGGAACAGAAATTGACAATTGATGTGCAGATGCGTCAGATCATGCCAGGCGATGGTCGCCAAGCCGGTTCCAAGTCCGGTGATTCCATGGGAGGAACAAGAATGAAGAAGTCTCTTCTGCTCGCATCCGTTGCGGTTGCGGGGCTGACCTCGGCGGCGTCGGCTGCCGATCTCAAGGTCTGCGTCAGCTGGTCGAACTTCCGCGAAGAGCGCTGGAAGACCGACGAAGCCGCGATCAAGGGCGCGCTGGATGCCGCCGGTGCCGAATACATCTCGGCCGATGCGCAGACCTCGGCGACCAAGCAATTGGCCGACATCGAAGGCATGATCACGCAAGGCTGCTCGGCGCTGATCATTCTGGCGCAGGACTCGGCCTCGATCGGCCCGGCGCTGGATGCTGCCGCTGACGCTGGTGTGCCGGTGGTGGGCTACGACCGCATGATCGACGACCCGCGCGCCTTCTACCTGACCTTCGACAACGTCGAAGTGGGCCGGATGCAGGCCGCCGAAGTGCTGAAAGTGGCGCCGAAGGGCCGCTACGTCATGATCAAGGGCTCGCCGGTTGACCCGAACGCCGACTTCCTGCGCGGTGGCCAGCAAGAAGTTCTGCAAGCCGCCATCGACGCTGGCGACATCACCATCGTCGGCGAGGCCTATACCGACGACTGGCAGCCCGCCAATGCGCAGAAGAACATGGAGCAGATCCTGACCGAGACCGACAACGGCGTCGATGCCGTGGTCGCGTCGAACGACGGGACCGCGGGCGGCGTCGTGGCGGCACTGACCGCGCAGGGCATGGCGGGGATTCCGGTTTCCGGCCAGGACGGCGACATGGCGGCGCTGAACCGCGTGGCGCTTGGCACGCAGACGGTGTCGGTCTGGAAGGACAGCCGGGCGCTGGGCAAGGCCGCGGGCGAGATCGCCGTGGCGCTGGCCTCGGGCACGGCGATGGCCGATGTTCCGGGTGCGGCGGTCTTCAAGTCGCCGGGCGGCAAGGACCTGACCTCGGTCCTGCTGAAGCCGGTTCCGATCACCAAGGACAATCTGAACGTCGTCCTCGACGCGGGCTGGATCACCAAGGACGTGCTCTGCGCCGGCGTTTCGGGCGTGGCCGTCTGCGAATGATCTGAGAGGGTGGAGAGCCCCGGTCCTGCGAGGGGCCGGGGCTGTTCTTTCGGGGGATTGGCGCCGCTAGGTCGCCGCAAGGGAGGAAAGCATGACGCAACAAGGGGTTGCTGCCCAAGCCGCAGCGCCACGTCGCAGCGTGATCGACACGCTGGAAATCGACGTGCGTCTTCTGGGGATGCTCATGGCCTTCGCTGCCGTGGCCGTCGTTTTCACCATCTGGACCGGGGGCACCTTCGTGGGCCCGCGCAACGTGTTCAACATCGCGGTGCAGACGGTGCCGGTGGCGATCATGGCCTGCGGCATGGTCTTCGTGATCGTGGCGCGGCACATCGACCTGTCGGTCGGCTCGATGCTGGCGATGTGTTCCGCCGTGATGGCGATGAGCCAGGCGCAGTGGCTGCCGAAGCTGTTCGGCCTGGAATATGGCAACCCGGTCATCCTGGTGGCGACGATCCTGATCGGCCTGGTCACCGGCACGCTCATCGGCTCGCTGACGGGATGGCTGGTCGGCTACCAGCGCATTCCCTCGTTCATCGTGACGCTGGGCGGGCTTCTGATCTGGCGCAACCTGAACTGGTTCACCACCAACGGCCAATCGGTCGCGCTGACCGATCCGAACCTCCTGATGTTCGGCGGTACCGAGGGCGTGCTGGGGGCAACGGCAAGCTGGGTCGTCGGCCTGATCGCTTCGGCCGTGGCGATCTGGACCATCATGTCGGCGCGTCGCACCAAGCAGGGTCACGGCTTCATGGTCAAGCCGCTATGGGCCGAGACGGTGCTGGGCGCGCTGATCGTCGGGGCCATCCTGTTCTTTGTCGGCTGGCTGAGCCGCTATCCGATCCCCGAGGCCAAGCTGAAACGCCTGTTCGAGGCGCGGGGCGAGGCGATGCCCGAGGGCTACACCGCGATGCACGGGCTGCCGATCTCGGTCCTGATCCTGATCCTTGTGGCGGTCGTCATGACCGTGGTGGCGAAGAAGACCACCTTCGGGCGCTATATCTTCGCGATGGGCGGCAACCCGGATGCGGCAGAGCTTTCCGGGATCAACACCCGCCTGCTGACCGTCAAGATCTTCGCCCTGATGGGCTTTCTCTGTGCCGTCGCCGGGCTGGTCGCGCAGGCGCGGCTGCAAAGCCACGGCAACGACCTGGGCGACAAGTGGGAGCTGTGGGTGATCGCGGCCACCGTCATCGGCGGCACGGCCCTGGCCGGGGGCATCGGCACGATCTACGGCGCGGTCCTGGGGGCGCTGATCATGCAGAGCCTGCAATCGGGGATGGCGATGGTCGGGGTCGACACGCCGTTCCAGAACATCATCGTGGGCCTGGTGCTGGTCATCGCCGTCTGGGTCGACATCCTGTATCGCAAACGTCTGGGGCTGACCAAATGAACCAGTCTGCACGCACTCCCCTGGTCGAGATGCGCGACATCTCGATCTCGTTCGGCGGGATCAAGGCCGTCGACCATGTCTCGATCGACCTCTACCCCGGCGAAGTGGTCGGCCTTCTCGGCCACAACGGCGCGGGCAAGTCGACGCTGATCAAATGCCTGTCCGGCGCCTATCAGAAGGACGCGGGCCAGATCCTGATCAACGGCGAGGAGGTCCAGATCAACAACCCGCGCGACGCCCGGGCCCAGAACATCGAGACGATCTACCAGACGCTTGCGCTGGCGGACAATCTGGATGCGGCCTCGAACCTGTTCCTCGGGCGCGAGCTGAAGCGCGGGGGCCTCGTCGACGACGCGAAGATGGAGGCCGAGACCCGCAAGATCATGGGCCGCCTCAACCCCAACTTCCGCAAGTTCAACGTGCCCGTCTCCGCGCTCTCCGGCGGCCAGCGCCAGTCGGTCGCCATCGCGCGGGCGGTCTACTTCAACGCCAGGATCCTGATCATGGACGAACCGACCGCCGCGCTGGGGCCGCATGAAACCCAGATGGTCGCCGAACTGATCCAGGAGCTGAAGGCGCAGGGACTTGGCATCTTCCTGATCGAGCATGACATCCACAACGTCATGAAACTGTGTGACCGGGCCAGCGTGATGAAGAACGGCCAGCTTGTCGGGACGGTGAACGTGAACGAAGTCACTGACGACGACATCCTGGGCATGATCATCCTCGGGAAACGCCCGGCGCATCTGGCCGCCTGATGTATATCGGGCTTGATCTCGGCACCTCCGGGCTGAAGGGGGTTCTGATCGGCGAGGACCAGACGGTCCTTGCCGAGGCCACCGCGCCGCTGACGGTCCAGCGCCCGGCGGAGGGGTGGAGCGAGCAGGCCCCGTCCGACTGGATCCATGCGGCCGAGACGGTGTTCGACCGGCTGGCGGCGCAGAAGCCGCTGGGGCAGGTGCGGGGGATCGGGCTGTCCGGACATATGCACGGTGCGACGCTGCTGGACGCGCGGGACGAGGTGCTGCGCCCCTGCATCCTGTGGAACGACACCCGCAGCCATGAGGAAGCCGCCGAACTGGATGGCGACCCGATGTTCCGCCGCCTGACGGGAAACATCGTCTTCCCGGGCTTCACCGCGCCCAAGCTTCTGTGGGTCGCACGGCACGAACCGGCGATCCGCGACCGGGTGGCGAAGGTCCTGCTGCCGAAGGATTATCTGCGGCTCTGGCTGACCGGCGAGCATGTTGGCGAGATGTCGGATGCCGCCGGGACCTCCTGGCTGGACACCGGCAAGCGGGACTGGTCGGATGATCTGCTGGCGGCGACCGGACTGGACCGGAGCCAGATGCCGGGTCTTGTCGAAGGGTCAGAGGTTTCGGGCACTCTGCGCGAGGCGCTGTCGACGCGCTGGGGCCTGCCGAAAGGCGTGGTCGTGGCGGGCGGCGGCGGCGACAATGCCGCCTCGGGCGTCGGCGTCGGCGTGGTGCGGGCGGGGGAGGCGTTTGTCTCGCTTGGCACCTCGGGCGTCCTCTTCGCCGCCAATGACGGCTACCAGCCCGACCCGGACACCGCCGTCCACACCTTCTGCCACGCGCTGCCAGACACCTGGCACCAGATGGGCGTGATCCTGGCGGCGACCGACGCGCTGAACTGGTATGCGCGTCTGATCGGCACCGAGGCCGCCCGGCTGACCGGCGAGCTGGGCGATCTGCAAGCCCCCGGCAAGACCCTGTTCCTGCCCTACCTTGGCGGAGAGCGGACGCCGCTGAACTCGGCTTCCGTGCGCGGGGCCTTCACCGGCCTGGAACACGCCACCGACCGCAAGGCCGCGACCCGTGCCGTGCTGGAGGGCGTGACCTATGCCATCCGCGACAGCCGCGATGCGCTGGCCGCCACCGGGACGAAGCTGGAGAACCTGCTGGCGGTGGGCGGCGGAACCCGGTCGGATTACTGGCTGAAGCTCATCGCCACCGCGCTCGACTGCCCGGTGCAGCTGCCGGTCGCGGGCGATTTCGGCGGGGCCTTCGGGGCCGCGCGCCTTGGCCTCATGGCCGCGACCGGGGCGGGGGCCGAGATCGCCACTCTGCCGCCCATCGCCCGGGTGATCGAGCCCGATCCGTCCCTCACCGACGCCTTCGACGCAGGCCACGCCCGCTTCCGCGCTGCCCAATCCGCCATCAAGGACCTGACATGACCGAATTCTTCAAGGGTATCCCGCAGATCAAATACGAAGGCCCGTCGTCCTCCAACGAATTCGCCTTCCGCCACTATGACGCGAACGAGGTTATCCTCGGCAAGCGGATGGAGGATCAGCTGCGGTTCGCGGTCGCCTATTGGCACAGCTTCGCCTGGCCCGGCGGTGACCCGTTCGGCGGGCAGACCTTCGAGCGGCCCTGGTTCGGCGACGGCATGGCGCTGGCGAAGCTCAAGGCCGATGTGGCCTTCGAGATGTTCGATATCCTGGGGGTGCCGTTCTACTGCTTCCACGACGCCGATGCCCGGCCCGAGGGGGCGACCTTCGCCGAAAGCCTGAAGAACCTGAACGAGATCGCCGACTACCTGGGCGAGAAGCAGGGCAAGCACAAGGCCAAGCTCCTGTGGGGCACGTCGAACCTGTTCAGCCACCGGCGCTGGATGTCGGGTGCCGCCACCAACCCCGACCCGGACGTCTATGCCTATGCCGCCGCGACGGTGAAGGCGAACATGGATGTGACGCACCGGCTGGGCGGGCAGAACTACGTCCTCTGGGGCGGGCGCGAGGGCTATGAGACGCTGCTCAACACCGACCTGAAGGCCGAGCGCGCCCATGCCGGGCGGTTCCTGCAGCAGGTGGTCGACTACAAGCACAAGATCGGTTTCAAGGGCACGATCCTGATCGAGCCGAAGCCGCAGGAACCGTCGAAGCACCAGTACGACTATGATGTGGCCACGGTCTACGGCTTCCTCAAGGAGTTCGGGCTGGAGCAGGAGGTGAAGACCAACATCGAGCAGGGCCACGCCATCCTTGCGGGCCACAGCTTCGAGCACGAGATCGCGCTGGCGGCTGCGCTGGGCATCTTCGGGTCGATCGACATGAACCGGAACGACTACCAATCCGGCTGGGACACCGACCAGTTCCCGAACAACCACGCCGAAAAGGCGGTGGCCTTCTACGAGATCCTGAAGGCGGGGGGCTTCATCACCGGCGGCGTGAACTTCGATGCGAAGATCCGCCGTCAGTCGCTGGATCCGGAGGATCTGATCCTGGCCCATGTCGGTGGCATGGACACCTGCGCCCGGGCGCTGAAAGCTGCCGCCGCGCTGTTGGAAAGCGGGGAAATGGAGGCTGCGGTCAAGACGCGCTACGCGGGCTGGAACGACCCCAAGGCGCAGGCGATGCTGAAAGGCACGCTGGAAGAGGCCGCTGCGCGGGTGATCAGTGAGAAGCTGGAGCCGCAGCCCAAGTCCGGGCGGCAGGAGCGGCTGGAGAACCTCTGGAACCGCTACGTCTGACGGCGGCTCCTCGTGCGCCTTCGGCTTCTCGTCGCTTGGCGAGGAGCGCCGAAGGCGACGACGAGCATTTCAGTCGCCCCCGGCCAGCAGCGCCGCCAACCCCTGCGGGTAGTCGGGGTAGAGCAGCTTCACCCCAAGCTCGGCCTTGATCCGGTCGTTCCGCACCTTCTTCGACTCGTTGTAGAAGCCCCGCGCCATCGGGGTCATGGTCGGTTCCACCTCGGCGAAGGGCACGGCGGGCGGCTCGGGCAGGCCCAGAAGCCGTGCCGCGTAACCGATCACCTCTTCCGGCGGGCAGGGGTTGTCGTCGCAGACGTTGTAGGCCGCACCCGGGTCGGGCTGGCGGATCGACGCTTCCAGCACCTGCGCGATGTCGTCGACATGGATGCGGCTGAATACCTGCCGCGGCTTGATGATGCGCCGGGCAGTGCCGTCACGGACCTTCTCGAACGGCCCTCGACCGGGGCCGTAGATGCCCGCCAGCCGGAAGATATGCACCGGCAGGCCGGTCGCCTGCCACTGGCCCTCCGCCAGCACCCGCTGCCGCCCCCGGTCGGACTGCGGGGTCAGCGGAGTGGTTTCGTCCACCCAGCCGCCGTCATGGTCGCCATAGACCCCGGTCGTCGACAGATAGCCGACCCACTGCGCTTTCGACTGCGCAATCCCGGGCACTGCGCGCAGGAACGGGTCGCCCTGCGCATCCGGCGCGGCAGAGCAGAGGATATGCGTCGCCTCGGCCAGAGCGGCCCAAAGGTCGCCGGGCCACATCAGTGGCTCCACCCCCTCGGCTCGGAAGGCCTCG
>NZ_JAYRPN010000100.1:0-37566 GCF_041911175.1 Tabrizicola sp. | reverse complement strand
TGGCCAAGGGTGATCCGCATCTTCTCCAGCGACCCGTTCGACCCCATCGCATAGGGAATGCCCGCGCGGTCCAGCCGGTCCAGCACAGCCAATATCCCCGGCACCAGCGGCACCCCGGCGGCCAGCATCGCATACATCCGCTCGTAGAAATCCGCGACCCAGCCCTCCGGCAACCTCGCCCCCGCTTCCCGCGCCCGCTGGCCCACCAGCTCGACGGTGCCGCCAAGGAAATTCGCCTCGAACTCCTCAAGGCTCAGCGGCAGGCCGTAGCGCGCAAGATCTTGCAGGAACAGCGCAAAGGTTGGGCCTTCGCTGTCCACGACGACCCCGTCGCAGTCGAACAGCACGGCTTCGGGGCGGATCATTCGGGGGCTTTCAGCAGGGTCACGATGGTATCGCCATATTTCCGCTGGTCGGTCAGCGCAAACCCTTCCGGCACCGGCGGGGCGCTTCCTTCTTCCCAGACCACCATCGCCCCGGAAGCCAGCCATCCGCCCTTCAGCGCCGCCGCCAGCGCGGTCTCCCCCAAACCTTTCCCGTAAGGCGGATCGAGGAACACCAGCCCGTAGCCCCCGCCCGGATTCGGCCCCAGCCGCCGCACATCCTGCCGCAGGACCTGCGTCTCGCCCTCGGCCCGCATCTTCGCGACATTCGCCCGGATCAGCGCGAGGGCCTTCGCGCCATCGTCCACGAAGGTCGCCTCCGAAGCCCCCCGGCTCAAGCTTTCCAGCCCCAGCGCCCCCGTGCCGGCGAACAGGTCCAGTACCCGCGCCCCGGCGACCGGGTTGCCGTGAGCGTTGATCAAGAGGTTGAAGATCGCCTCGCGCACCCGGTCCGAGGTCGGGCGCAGATGCGCCGCGGCGTCGCCCTCGCCCACATCGGCCAGCTTCAGGCCCCGGCGCGCGCCGCCGATGATCCTCATCCCTTCAGCAGGGACTTCAGGTCCGCCGCTGTCTCGATCACCTCGGGCGCGGGGGACTTGCCCATCTCGATCAACCGCTTGCCGACCATGTAGGCGCGGCTGTCGTTCATCGCATCCACCGCCAGCAGATCCGGCCCCCGGTAATACCAGAAGCTCGCCACATCCCCCTCGCCCCTGCGGGTCACGATCCGGTCATAGCCGATGTTCAGCCCCGCGATCTGCAGTTTCAGGTCGTATTGGTCCGACCAGAACCACGGCTTCGCCTGATAGGCCTCCGCAGCCCCCAGGATGTTCGCCGCCACCGCCTCGGCCTGGTCGATGGCATTGCCCACCGATTCCAGCCGGATGCGCCCGCCCCGCCACGGGAACGAAGCGCAATCCCCCGCCGACCAGATCGCCGGGTCCGAGGTCCGGCCCAGCTCATCGGTGGCGATGCCGTTGTCGATCTCCAGCCCGGCCTCGTCGGCCAGATGGGTGTTGGGCGTGATCCCCACACCGACGATCACGAAATCCGCCGGCAGCACCCGCCCGTCCTTCAGCGCCGCCCCCTCCACCCGGTCATCACCGACCAGCCGGTCCAGCCCCGTCGACTCCAGCACCTTCACCCCATGCGCCCGGTGCAGCGCGCGGACATAGTCCGACGTCTCGGGCGAGGCCACCCGTTGCAGGATGCGCGGTGCCATTTCCAGCACCGTCACGTCGAGGCCCAGCTTGGCCGCCACCGCAGCCGCCTCCAGCCCGATATAGCCGCCGCCGACGATGATCACCCGGCGGCCAGGGCAGAACTCGGCCCGCATCGCATCCACGTCCGCCAGCGTCCGCACGGTGTAGACCCCCTCCAGCGACCCGCCAATCGCCGCAGGCAAGCGGCGCGGGGTCGATCCCGTGGTCAGCGCCAGATGATCATAGGCCAGCGCCTCGCCGCCCACGGTCACCGTCTTGGCGGTCGGGTCGATGGCCGTCACCCCTTGGCCCAGCCGCAACTCCACCCCGTTCTCCGCCCAGAACTCCGGCGCGCGCAGCCAGAGCCGGTCTTCCTCCATCTCGCCCAGCAGGTAGGCCTTCGACAGCGGCGGACGCTGGTAGGGCGGCGCGGGCTCGTCGCCCAGCATCACGATCTCGCCCGCATGCCCCAAGGCCCGCAGCTTCGCGGCCAGCGCCGCACCCGCCTGCCCGGCCCCGACGATCACCACCCGCATCGCGCATCCCCCTCTGGCATGTTCCGCGTGGGACCCTATAACCCAAGCGGATGGCTGCGCAACGCGGCAAAGCTAAGGGAAACGCATCAATGACGATCGAAGTTGGCACACATCTGCCCGAGGCGACACTTCTGCGGGTGGGACCCGAGGGGGTCGAAGGCATCTCGATTGCGGACCGGCTGAAGGGCCGCAAGGTGGTGATCTTCGGGCTGCCCGGCGCCTATACCAGCACCTGCTCCACCGCCCATGTCCCCAGCTTCATGCGCACCGCCAAGGCCTTCGCCGACAAAGGCGTGGACGAGATCATTTGCGTCTCGGTCAACGACCCCTTCGTGATGAAGGCCTGGGGCGAGGCGACCGGGGCCACTGCCGCCGGGATCACCATGCTGGGCGATGCCGATGCCAGTTTCACCAAGGCCATCGGCATGGCGTTCGACGCCCCTGCTTCCGGCTTCTTCGCCCGCTCCAGGCGCTATGCGCTGCTGGCGGAAAATGGCACCGTCACCCGGTTCAACCCGGAAACCGGCCGGGGCTGCGAAATTTCCGGGGGTGAACACCTGCTGGCGCAACTCTGACGAAGGCTCGTCGTCGCCTT
Source organism: Tabrizicola sp. (assembly GCF_041911175.1). GTDB lineage: Bacteria > Pseudomonadota > Alphaproteobacteria > Rhodobacterales > Rhodobacteraceae > Tabrizicola. The sequence continues at coordinate 34,850 of NZ_JAYRPN010000100.1, read as the reverse complement.
CGGCGCTCCGCGCTGGGGAAGCCCTGCCGAGGAGAAGACGAAGTCGCACGACGAGGCCCGGGTTCATCCCTCCCGCACATGCCGCTGGAAGGCGCGCTTCAGCAGGTCCAGCTCGGCCCGCAACAGGCTCAGTTCGGCGCGGAGGTCCTGGTCCGGCGGCTGACCCGCGACCAGCGAGAACCGCGCCAGCGCCGCCCCGCCCGACTGGACAAGAAAACTCTGCACCCCGTCGTTCAACGCCCAGGCCGGGATCGGCACCCGCACCGTGAAGCTGCCCGCCGTGCCGGTCACGGGATGAACCTCGACCCCCTCGACCGCCCGGCCCTCGTGCAGCACCTCGATCCCCGGAGCGGTCACGGCTCCGGTCAGGACGCCCTCCCAGACACCCCCTGCGATGCGGCCCTGCTCGATCTTCAGACCCATCTCTTCCCCTACAACTCGGCGCGCGGGCGGCGACTGACCACCAGATCGCGGATCACGATCCGGGACATGCCCGCATCGTTCAGGATCAGGTCCAGCCAGGCGCGCTCGATCCGCCGGTCGTTCAGCCCGGCATAGGCCAGGTCGAACTCCGCCACCTTGTTGCGCCCCGCGTCGGGCAGGTTGCTCACCGGCTGCGCCAGGTTCGGCCCGTGCTTGATGTTCAACCGGGCGAAGGCACGACAAGGCCGGTCGGACTCGACGATCAACTCGGCCCGCACCAGGTGCCGCGCCTTCAACCCCTCGACCGCCGCCTCGGGCAGGTTCAGCGCCAGCGACAGGAAGCTGCCCTTGAACCCGAAGATGTCGATGGCAAGGCCGTAAGGCGCGCGATCCTCGGGCCGGTCGTTCCTGACCTGCCGCACCACCACTTCGCCCAGCGGGCAATCGTGGTACAGCGCCACGCCCTCGCCCAGCGCCGTCCGCTCGCCCAAGGCCACCGCGCCGGGGTCCGCCAGCGCGCCGCGCCAGAGGTCGGGGCGCCAGGTCCAGTCGGTTCCGGGCGGCATCTGCGGCAGGCCTGCCGCCTGCGAGGGCACCGCCAGCCGCGCATCCGCCGCCTGCAGCACCCGGTCAAGCTGCCGCCGCATCCCCCGCGCCTCGGACCGCAAGGCGCGCAACTCGTGGCTTTCCAGTCCCGGCGCCGCCTCGGCCAGCCGCGCCCAGCGTTCTTCGGTCCGGCGTTGATGCCAGCCCTCGATACCCCGGGCGATGCGACCGGCCATCCGGCTTACTGGTCCATGTAGACGTGGCTTTCGGCCTTCGCCCCCGGATGCGTGACTGCGCCCCAGCGCGCACCACCCACCAGCTTGGCGAACTTGTGCACCGCGCCGGAGGTATACTGCGTCTTGCGCGGGCCTTTCCATTCGGCCTTGCGCTTCGCCAGTTCCTCATCGCTGAGGGCCACCGAAAGCTCGCCGGTCAGCGCGTTCAGGCTGATGATGTCGCCGTTCTTGAGAAGCGCAATCGGCCCGCCATGCGCCGCTTCCGGCCCGACATGGCCGACGCAGAAGCCCCGCGTCGCGCCGCTGAACCGCCCGTCGGTGATCAGCGCCACCTTCTTGCCCATGCCCTGACCTGACAGCGCCGCCGTGGTCGCCAGCATCTCGCGCATCCCCGGCCCGCCCGCCGGGCCCTCGTTGCGGATGACGATGACCTCGCCCTCCTTGTAGCCGCGGCTCTTCACCGCCTCGAAGGCGTCTTCCTCGCATTCGAAGACCCGCGCGGGACCGCTGAACACCTGCTCGGCCTCGGTCATCCCCGCGACCTTCACGATGGCCCCGTCGGGCGCAAGGTTGCCGCGCAGCGAGACCACGCCCCCGGTCTTGGTGATGGGCGAGCCGATGTGGTAGATCACCGTTCCATCCGCCTCGCCGCGGATCTCGTCCAGCGATTCACCCAGAGTCTTGCCCGAGGCGGTGATGCAGTCGAGGTGCAGCAGCCCTTCCTTCGCCAGTTCCTTCATCACCACGGCCACGCCGCCCACCTCGTGCAGGTCCTTGGCGACATATTTTCCGCCCGGCCGCAGGTCGACGAAATAGGGCGTGTCCTTCATGATCTTCGCCACGTCGAAGAGGTCGAAGTCGATCCCCGCCTCGTTCGCCAGCGCCGGCAGGTGCAAGGCGGCGTTGGTCGACCCGCCAGTGCAGCCCACCACCCGCGCCGCGTTCTCCAGCGCCTTCCGCGTCACGATGTCCCGCGCGCGGATGTTCTTCTCGATCAGGTGCATCACGGCCACGCCCGAAGCCTCGCCATACTGGTCGCGGGACTCATAGGGCGCGGGCGCGCTGGAGGAATTCAAGAGAGCCAGCCCGATGGCTTCCGACACGCAGGCCATCGTGTTCGCAGTGTACTGCGCTCCGCAGGCCCCCGAGGACGGGCAGGCGACCTTCTCCATGATCTCCAGCTCGGCCTCCGACAGGACCCCGGCCTGGTTCTTGCCCACCGCCTCGAACATGTCCTGCACGGTGATGTCCTGGCCGTTGTAGCGGCCCGGCAGGATCGACCCGCCATAGATGAAGACAGACGGCACGTTCAGCCGCACCATCGCCATCATCATCCCCGGCAGCGACTTGTCGCAGCCCGCCAGCCCGACGATCGCGTCATAGCAATGCCCGCGCATCGTCAGTTCCACCGTATCGGCGATGGCATCGCGCGACGCCAGCGAGGACCGCATCCCCTCGTGCCCCATCGCGATCCCGTCGGTCACGGTGATCGTGGTGAACTCGCGCGGGGTGCCGCCGCCCTTCTTGACGCCCTGCTTCACGATCTGCGCCTGCCGGTTCAGCGCGATGTTGCACGGCGCCGCCTCGTTCCAGCAGGTCGCCACGCCCACCCAGGGCTGGTGGATCTCTTCTTCCGTGATCCCCATCGCGTAGAAATAGCTGCGGTGCGGGGCGCGCGCCGGGCCCTCGGTGACATGGCGGCTGGGAAGCTTCGACTTGTCGAAACGCTGGTTGGTCATGGCGGCTCCTTGCGGGGAAATGGCTTGGCCGCAAGGGATAAAGGCCCGCCCGGTCAGGGGCAAGCCGATTTGGAACCGTCAGTCGCCGTTGATCGCCACCGTGGCACTTTGCATCAGCCCGTCCAGGTGCAGCCGCAGGCTGTCGACGAAGCCGACATAGGCCTTCAGCGGACCGGCCAGCGCGGGCACCGCCTGCGACAGCGAATCCGCCGCGCCATAGATCGCCGAGCCCAGGATCGCGACCGTCAGCACCAGCAGGAAGCCGCTGCGGAAGCTGCTCCGTCCCTCGGCAGCCACCGGCGCCGCGCCTGCCGCCGTCTCGGCTTCCGCCGACTCCGCCGGGCGCAGGGTCGAGTTGATCTCTTCCACGTCGGGCAACCGGGTGCGCCGGTTCGCCAGCCTGTCGTCGGTCTCGGCATCGACTACCGCCGCGACCACCTCGACCGGCTTCCGCGTCTCGGGGATCGCCGACTCGATGCCAAGGTCGGTCTGGGTTTCCAGCGGCTTCGCCACCTCGGCGCGGCGCGCCTGGGCTTCGCGTTCGGCCTCCTCGCGCAGGATGGCAAGCACGGAATCGTCCACCGCATAGGCCGCAGGCACCGCCCCGGCCGCAACGACCGAGGCCTCTGCCTCGGCCTCCTGCACCGCCTCCGCCGTCTCGCTCACCGATACCTCGGAGACTGCGGCTTCGGCAGCGGCCATAGTCTCGGCAGCGGGCTCTTCCGCCTCGGCGACCGCAGCGGCTACCTCGTCCACCACCGGCTCCGCGACCGCTGGCTCCGGCTCCACCACTGGCTCCGGTTCCGCTTCGACCACCACTTCCGCCACCGGTTCGATCACCGGCTCGATCACCGGCTCCGGCTCGGGTGCTGCTTCCGGAACCGGCTCCGGCGGGGCCACAGGCGGGGCAATTGGCGGCACGACCGGCGTCACCACCGGTTCCGCTCCCCCCGCGCGCGGCCGCATCTGGAACCAGGCATGGCCGCAGTTCGCGCATTGCACGTCGCGCCCGGTTTCCGGGATCGCGTCCTCCGGGACCTCGTATTTCGCCTCACAATTCGGGCAAACCAAACGCATCTTCGTCCCTCAACGCCTGTTTTCCGGCTGCTCCGTCAAAGTTGTAGTCCCTAATTCCAGTCGTTCCAAGGGTTTGTCGCGTGCCCTTGTGCAATCGTTTCGCCCTGTGCGATGGAAAGCGCAGTGGCGGCAGCACCATGCAGACCGAACCGCCACACCGGGGCAGCGGGGGAACAGCGTGATCAGCTTCGAAAACGTGGCCTACAGCTATGGCGGGGGCGAGCTTCTGTCGGATGTCTCGCTCAAGCTGGCGCCAGGGTCGTTCCATTTCCTCACCGGGCCATCGGGTGCGGGGAAATCCACCTTCCTCAAACTCGCCTATGCCGAGTTGCGCCCCACCTCGGGCCGCGTCACCTTGTTCGACAACGATGTCACCAAGCTGTCGCGCGACGACGTGGCCCGCACCCGCCGCCGGATCGGCATCGTGCATCAGGACTGCAAGTTCCTCGACCACATGACGCTGGCCGCCAACATGGCGCTGCCCTTCACCGTCTCCGACCGCGAAAGCAGCGCACAGGACATGGACGACCTCCTCGGCTGGGTCGGCCTGAAACACCTGGCCGATGCGCTGCCCCCGCAGATGTCGGGCGGCGAACGCCAACGCGCCGCGCTCGCCCGCGCCGTGATCGTCGACCCCGACGTGATCCTGGCCGACGAACCCACCGGCAACGTCGACTGGGAAATGTCCTTGCGCATCCTCACCCTGCTGGTCGAGCTGAACAAGATGGGCAAGACCATCCTCGTCGCCACCCACGACCTGAACCTGATCCGCCAGGCCAAGGCGCAGATCCAGGCCCGCGTGCTGCGCATCGCCAGGCACCGGGTCCAGCTTGCGGGGGCCGACCTGTGAAGCTGCCCAGCGCCAAGCCCGCCTCCCCCGCCACCCGCGCGCTGGAGGTTGTCCCCCCCTCCGGCCCCACCGCCTGGCTCACCACCTTCACCGCGGGAGCGATGACCTTCCTCTGCGTCTTCGCCCTCGCCCTCTCCCTCGCCTCCGGCCGCCTCGCCACCCGCTGGTCCGAGGCGCTGGCGAAAACGGCGACCATCCGCCTCTCCGCCCCCGCCGAACAGGTGCAGATCCAGACCGACGCGATCCTCGCCACGCTTGCCGTCACGCCGGGCATCGCCAGCTACCGGCAGATCGACGACGCCGAGACGAAGAAGCTTCTCGAACCCTGGTTCGGCCCCGGCCTGCCGGTCGAGGCCCTCCCGATCCCCCGGCTGATCGAGGTGGTCGAGGCCGACCCGCCCTATGACGCCGAAGGCCTGAAACAGCGCCTCACCGCCGAGGCCCCTGGCGCAGTCTTGGACGACCACACCCGCTGGCGCCGCCCGCTGGCCGAGGCCGCCAGCCGCATCCGCCTGCTGGGCGTCCTCTCCATCGTGCTGATCGGGGCGACTATGGCGGCGATGATCACCCTTGCCGCCCGCGCCGCGCTGGCGACCAATGCCGAGGTGATCCGCGTCCTGCGCCTTGTCGGCGCCAAGGACAGCTACATCGCCCGCGCCTTCGTCCGCCGCTTCACGCTCCGCACCCTGACCGGGGCCGCCGTCGGTGCCGCCGCCGGGCTGGTCGGCGTCGCCGCCCTTCCCGCCGCCGATGCTGCCGGGGGGTTCCTCACCGGGCTGGGGTTTTCCGGCACCGGCTGGCTCTGGCCCTTTGCCCTTCCCCCCCTCGCTGCTATCGTGGCCTTCCTCGCCACCCGCCGCGCCGCCTTCCAGAAACTGCGAGAGCTGACATGACCCCGATCCGCTGGCTGCTCTCGTTGCTCTTCATCATCCAGATGTATCTGGCGATGGCCGTCATCGCCGTGGTCTTCGCCCCCTGGGCGCTGGTCTCTCGCCACGGCGCGCGGGTCGCCTGCAAGACCTTCTGCCGCTGGACGATCTTTTCTCTCCGCCTCCTCACCGGCCTGAAATCCGAGGTCCGCGGCACGCCCCCCAGCGGCGAGGCGCTGATCGCCGCCAAGCATCAAAGTTTCCTCGACATCATCCTGATCTTCAACGCCGTCCCGGCGGGCAAGTTCATCATGAAGCGCGAGCTGATGTTCACCCCCTTCCTCGGCCAGTATGCGCTGCGGATCGGCTGCGTCCCGGTGGATCGCGGCAAGCGCGGCGCAGCCATCGCCCGGATGAAGGCCGACGTGGCGGCCGGCGCGGCGGAGCCGGGGCAACTGATCATCTACCCGCAGGGCACCCGCGTCGCGCCCGGCGACAAGAAGCCCTACAAGGTCGGCACCGGGCTTCTCTACGAACAACTTGCCCAGCCCTGCCATCCGGTCGCCACCAATGTCGGGGTGTTCTGGCCCAAGCGCGGCATCCTGCGGAAGCCAGGCCTTGCGGTGGTGGAATTCCTGCCCCCCATCGCCCCCGGCCTGCCCGTGCCCGAGTTCATGGCGCAACTGGAGACGCAGGTTGAAGTCCGCTCTAACAGCCTGATGGCCGAAGCCGGGTTCAAGGCCTGATGGGCACCCGGGCCGAGACCATCGCCCATCTGCTCGACGCGTTGGACGCCCTGCCGCTTGCCGCGCGGAAGATGTTCGGCGAATACGCCTTCTACCTCGACGGCAAGGTGGTTGCGCTCATCTGCGACGACCAGCTGTTCCTGAAACCCACCGCCGGGGCTCTGGCGGCACTCCCCGATTGTCCGACCGGCCACCCCTATCCCGGCGCGAAACTGCATCTGCTTGTCACCGACGCGCTGGACGATCCTGCTCCGGTGATCGCCGCCCTGCGCGCCATTGCCGCCGACCTTCCCGCGCCGAAGCCGAAGAAGCCGAAGGCCTGATCTCCCCAAGCTTCGGGCTGTGCAGGGAAAGCTCGTCGTCGACTTCATCCTCCTCGCGGGCCACTCCGACGCGAAGAGGAAGTCGCGGCGCAGGAGGGTTCTACGTGACGACGGGAAAAGTTTCCAAATCCTTAACGAAAATTCTCAAGCATTTGATCTAATATGATTTTCTGAATCTGTCCACAGTGGACATCTCAGCTCATCGGGCAGTCCGCCACTTCAAGGTCCAGCGCCAGCGTCGAGGTCGGCCCGTATCCCGCCCCCGAAACGTCGATATAAAGCGCCCCGGTTTCGGCCCAGACCTCCACCCCCTGCATCGTCGTCCCCGCCGGGTCGATTGCAACCTTGTCGAAGAGGGCACAATCCGTCTCGAACCGCAGGACGTAGCCGTTGAACTTCGCCTCGTAGAACCGGCCGATCCCCTTCGGATAGCTCAGCTCGATCCGCGTCGGCCCGATTTCCACATCCACCGGCACCACGTCCAGCCCGGCGGTGAACCCCTCCGGCCCCAGCCCGAACTCGGTTCCCGCCCCCACCGTCACCGTCCGCCCCCGCGCGACCAGGAGCGGGGCCTCGCGGTCGTCCCAGGTTTCCACGGTGAAGGTGACAAGCCGCCCCTCCAGCGTCCCGGCATGGACCGGGGCCGCCAGCGCCACCGCCAGGACCAGGGCAACCCCGGCGCGAGGGATCAAGCCGCCAGCCCCTTCGATCCCATGTCGAGGAACTTCTGCCGCCGGTCCTTGACCAGCGCCTCCGGCTTCTTGCCCGCCAATTCGCCCAGCATCGCCTCGATCGCCTTGCCGACCGCCTCGACCGCCTCTTTCGGCGCGCGCTGCGCCCCGCCAAGGGGCTCCTTCACGATCCGGTCGATGATCCCCAGCTTCTGCAGGTCCTGCGCCGTCAGCCGCAGCGCCTCGGCCGCCTCGCGCATCTTTTCGGCGTCCTTCCACAGGATCGAGGCGCAGCCTTCCGGGCTGATCACCGAATAGATCGAATGCTCCAGCATCGCGACCCGGTTCGCCGTCGCGAAGGCCACCGCCCCGCCGGACCCGCCCTCGCCGATCACCACCGAAATCAGCGGCACCCCGATGGCCAGGCACTTCTCGGTCGACCGGGCGATGGCCTCTGCTTGCCCACGCTCCTCCGCCCCCTTGCCGGGATAGGCCCCGGCGGTGTCGATCAGGGTGATCACCGGCAGGCGGAAGCGGTCGGCCATGTCCATCAGCCGGATCGCCTTGCGGTAGCCCTCGGGCCGGGCCATGCCGAAGTTGCGCTGGATGCGGGTCTTGGTGTCGTTGCCCTTCTCGTGCCCGATCACCATCACCGGCTGGTCGTTGAAGCGGGCAAGGCCGCCCATCACCGCGTGATCGTCGGCAAAGGCGCGGTCGCCCGCCAGCGCGGTGTATTCGGTGAAGAGCTGGTCGATGTAGTCCTGGCAATGCGGCCGGTCGGGGTGACGGGCCACCTGGCATTTCTGCCACGCGGTCAGGTTCTTGTAGAGATCGCGCAGCGCCTGATCCGCCTTGCGGTCCAGCGCCTCGGCCTCTTTCGACATGTCGACGCCGCCGCCGGTCTTCGCCATCGCGCGAAGCTCTTCCGCCTTGCCTTCGATGTCGGCGAGGGGTTTTTCGAATTCGAGGTATTGCATGGCGCTTCCTTTGCGGGACCGCCTCTATATGCCTTCGGGCCGGGCCTGATGCAACTCGGCAAGATTTGTGCGGCGGGGACGTGCAAGGGTGACCGGGTGAAGGGAGGCGACATGACCAATGCAAACGAGAAGCGGCTGTTGCGGGTCCTGGACCATATCCACGACAACCCCGCCGGGGACCTGTCGCTGGACGCCCTGTCCGACATCGCGGCGATGAGCCGGTTCCACTGGCACCGCGTCTTCCGCGCCATGACCGGCGAGACGCTGGCCCAGGCCGTGCGGCGGATCAGGATGCAGCGGGCGTCATACCTGCTGGCGATGACGGAAGACCCCCTTCCGGCCATTGCCGCCGCAGTCGGGATGGAGAACGTACAGAGCTTCAACCGCTGCTTCACGGAAGCCTTCCTGATGTCGCCTGCCGCCTTCCGAAAACGGGGCGAGTTGCGCCCCTTCGTCCGCCATTTCCCGCCAAGGAGAAGTCCCATGCATCCCGTCACCATCCGCACTGAAGCGCCGATCCGGCTGGCCGCCCTGCCGCACAGGGGCGCCTATTTCGAAATCTCGCGCGCCTTCCAGACGCTCTCCGCCGTCATGGCCAGCCGCGACCTGTCCCGGTCCGCGGGCAGCATGATCGGCGTCTTTTACGACGACCCGCAATCGGTGGCCGAACCCGACCTGCGCAGCCAGGCCGGGTTCGAGATCAAGGGCTCTGTCGACTTGTCCTCACCGCTGGAAGAGGTCACGCTGCCGGGCGGGCGGCAGGCCGTGCTGACCTACAAGGGCCCCTATGCCGGGCTGCCCGCCGCCTATGACGAGCTGTTCGGTGTCTGGCTACCGCAGTCGGGCGAGGAACCGGCAGACAGCCCGTCCTTCGAGGTCTACCTCAACACGCCGATGGACACCGCGCCGGAAGACCTGATCACCGAATTGCACCTGCCGCTGAAAGGCTAGCGGCTCGCCTCCTGTTCCAGCCGCTGCCGGGCGATGGATTCGTGCTTTTCGGCGCGCATCTGGTCGTGGAAGGCCTGTTCCACATAGGCCAGATGCGCCGCCACTGCCGCCCGCGCCGCGCCCGGGTCACGCGCCTGGATGCCCGCGTTGATCGCCCGGTGCTGGTCCAGCAGCTGATCCCGCGTCATGCGGTTTCTGAACATGGTCTGCCGGTTGTAGAACACGCCCTGCCGCAGCAGTTCGAACATCGAGCGCAGCATGTGCAGCATGATGACGTTGTGGCTCGCCTCGATGATCGCCATGTGGAACTCGGCGTCCAGCTGCGCCTCGTCGGAGGGGTCGCGCTTCTGGTGCGACAGCTCCATCTTGCCGAAGATGGTATCGATCAGCTTCAGGTCGGTCTCGGAGCCGAAGGTCGCGGCGCGTTCCGCTGCAAGCCCCTCCATGTCGCGGCGGAAGCTGATGTAGTCGATGACCGCTTCGTCATGGGTGGAGAAAAGCTGCGTCAATGCTGGCGAAAAGGCCGACCCCAGCACTTCGGCCACGAAGACACCCGATCCGGCCCGGCTGACCAGAAGGCCGCGCTCGGCAAGGTCGGCGATGGCATCGCGCAGCGAAGGGCGCGAGACGCCCAGCTTTTCCGCCAGATCGCGCTCGGAGGGAAGCCGTTCGCCCGGACGCAAGATGCCGCGCAGGATAAGCTGTTCGATCTGGCGGACGACCGAATCTGACAGCTTCTCGGGCGTGACTTTCAGGAACGGCATTGCGGACCCCGGCTATTGGTCTGGAAATATGACCGATCGGGCAGGGATCACAATGAAAAAGGGCCAGCCGAAGCTGGCCCCCTTCCGAAATCTGCGTCGATCACTTGATCGGGCGGATGATGATCTCGACCCGGCGGTTCTTTGCCCGGCCTTCCGGCGTCAGGTTCGACGCGATGGGCTGGTCCTCGCCCCGGCCATAGGCCGCGATGCGCCCACCCGGCACGCCGCTTTCGCGCAGCACGCTGGCGACCGACACCGCACGTCGCTGCGACAGGTCCTGGTTGTAGGCGGCGCTGCCGGTGTTGTCGGTGTGGCCGATGATCTCGATCCGGCTGTTGGGATACTTCAGCAGGCTGGAGGCCACGGTGTTCAGGTCCGAGCGCAGGTCAGGCCGCACGGTGGCGCTGTCGGTCGCGAACAGCAGGTCCTGCGGCATGTTCACGATCAGATAGTCGCCAGTGTTGGTGACCGAGATGTTCGAGCTGAGCGAGCCGCGCAGTTCCGCTGCCTGACGGTCAAGGTCGGCGCCGATCAGGGCGCCGGTGCCTGCGCCAAGAGCACCGCCGATCAGCGCACCTTTCAGCTTGTCGTCGCCGTCGGACACTGCAGCACCCGTCACGGCACCGACCAAGCCGCCGATCACGGCGCCATTGCGCTGCCGGGCGTTGGGGTCATTCGGATAGGCATTCGGATCGACGCAGGCGGTCAGGAAAACGGTTCCGGCCGCCGCCAGGATCAGGTGGGTCTTCATCATCATCTTTGCTCTCGCCTCAAGAATTCGCCCGTTCGCGGGCCTATGCCCAGACCCGTGCCACAATACATCAACATCGTCGAGAGGCTCTTGGTTCCCTGACGTCTCGGCAGGGTTCCGCGCATTACAAATCTGTGCGCGCGGCCTCCCAGGCCAGCATGGCGCGCTTCCTTGGCAGGCCCCAGTGATAGCCGCCGAGGCCGCCGTCCCGCCGCATGGCCCGATGGCAGGGGATCAGGAAGCTGATCGGGTTGCGCCCCACCGCCGTGCCGACCGCCCGGTGCGCCGTCGGGTGGCCGATGGCCCCGGCGATGTCGGCGTAGGTGGTGACATGCCCCGAAGGAATGGAAAGCAGCGCCTCCCAGACCTTGATCTGGAATGGGGCGCCGATCAGGTGCAGGCTGGTGGCCTCTCCCCGGAAGGCTGCGTCAACCATCGGGCGGATCGCGGTCGGGTCCTCGACGTAGGTGGCCTTCGGCCAACGTCCGGCCAGGTCCTCCAGCGCCGCCTCGGCGCCCATCTCGTCGGCGAAGCCCATGCCGCAGATGCCCCTGTCGGTGGCCATCACCAGAGTGGGGCCGAAGGGGCTTTCGAACCAGCCCCATTTGATTTCCAGCCCCGCGCCGCCTTTCGCGTAATCCCCCGGCGACATCGCCTCCCAGGTCAGGAACAAATCATGCAGACGGCCTGTACCGGACAGCCCGGTCGCCAGCGCGGTGCCGAGCATGGTGTGGCGTTCGGTCAACAGGCGGCGGGCATGGGCCAGAGTAAGGTATTGCTGATAGCGCTTCGGGCTGACGCCGACCCACTGGCTGAACACCCGCTGGAAATGCGCCGGGCTCATGGTCATCCGCTGCGCCAGGCTGTCCAGTGTCAGCGCGGGGCCTTCGGCGTCGATGACGTCGAGCGCGCGGGCGATCACCTGATAGTGGTAGGCGGGGGAAAGGTCGGTCATGTTTGTCTCCTTGCGGCCAACCTAACCATTGAGGGCGGGGCTCGCGACCCGTTTCCTGCGGCTTGTCGCGAGGCGGCTTTCGTGCTGCAAAGGCCGGATGGCCCCGCAGCTTCCCTATGCCACGCTGAAACTGATCTTCGCCCGCTTCGCCGAAGCCGAGCCTCACCCGAAGGGAGAGCTGGAGCATGTGAACGCCTTCACCCTGCTGGTCGCCGTCGCGCTGTCGGCGCAGGCCACCGACGCGGGGGTGAACAAGGCCACGCGCAAGCTGTTCCAGATCGCCGACACGCCGCAGAAGATGCTGGACCTTGGCGAAGAGGGCCTGATCGAGCACATCAGGACCATCGGCCTTTTCCGCAACAAGGCGAAGAACGTCATCAGGCTTTCCCGTCTGTTGATCGACGATTTCGGGGGCGAGGTGCCATCGTCCCGCGCGGCGCTGGTGACGCTGCCGGGTGTGGGGCGCAAGACGGCGAACGTGGTGCTGAACATGTGGTTCCACCACCCGGCCCAGGCCGTCGACACCCATATCTTCCGCGTCGGCAACCGCACCGGCATCGCGCCCGGCAAGGACGAGACGGCGGTGGAGCGCGCCATCGAGGACAACGTCCCGGCAGAATATCAGCAGCACGCGCATCACTGGCTTATCCTGCATGGCCGGTATATCTGCACCGCGCGCAACCCCAAATGCGGCATCTGCCCGATCCGGGACTGGTGCCTTTACCCGGAGAAGACCGCATGAAGTCCTACCAGGTCGTCGGCATCGGCAATGCCATCGTCGATGTGTTCTCGTCCGCCGACGACAGTTTCCTTGACCTGATGGGCATCCAGAAGGGGATCATGCAGCTGGTCGAACGCGAGCGGGGCGAGCTTCTTTACGGCGCCATGACCAACCGCCAGCAGGCGCCGGGCGGGTCGGTGGCGAATACGCTGGCGGGGCTGGGCAACCTTGGCCTGACCACCGCCTTCATCGGCCGGGTCCACGACGACGCCCTGGGCCGCTTCTACGCGCAGACGATGGCACAGGAGGGGACCGATTTCGTCAACCCGCCGGTGCCGGGGGGCGAGCTTCCGACCTCGCGCTCGATGATCTTCGTCTCGCCCGACGGGGAGCGGTCGATGAATACCTATCTCGGGATTTCGTCCGAGCTTGGGCCCGACGACGTGTCCGATACGGTGGCGGGCAGTGCCGAGATCCTGTTCCTGGAAGGCTATCTCTACGACAAGCCCAAGGGGATGCAGGCCTTCGAACGCGCGGTGGAGCTGTGTCACAAGGCGGGTGGCAAGGCCGGGATCGCGCTTTCCGATCCGTTCTGCGTCGACCGGCACCGGGGCGATTTCCGCCGCCTGGTGAAGTCGCTGGACTATGTCATCGGCAACGAACACGAATGGTCGTCGCTGTACCAGACCGACCTTTCCGCCGCGCTTGAGCAGGCTGCGGAGGATTCGGGGCTGGTGGTTTGCACCCGCTCCGGCCACGACGTGATCGTCGTGCGCGGCGAGGAGCAGGCCGTGGTTCCCGTCCGCCGCGTCGTGCCCGTCGATGCCACCGGCGCGGGCGACCAGTTCGCGGCGGGGTTCCTCTACGGGCTTGCCACCGGCCAGCCGCTTGCCACGGCAGGCCGCATGGGCTGCGTGGCGGCCGCCGAAGTGATCAGCCATTTCGGCGCACGGCCCGAGACCGACCTCAAGGCATTGTTCCGCAAGGAAGGCCTGATCTAGACCACGGTCAGGAAAGGCGTTCCCGCGACGACCTCGCCGATCACCGCCGCCTGGTGCCCGGCCTCTTGCAGCCGCGCCACCATCTCTGCCGCCTGTGCAGCCGGGACCGAGGCCAGCAGCCCCCCGCAGGTCTGCGGGTCGGTGAGCAACGCCACCCTTGGGTCCTGCGGGGCTGCCATCCGCCAGCTGACCGCCGCCAGGTTCGCCGGTTGCAGCGATGAGCCCATCCCCGCCGCCGCCAGCTCCACCGCCCCCGCCATCACCGGCACATCACCCAACCGCAGCCGCGCCGCCATGCCCGACGCCTCCAGCATCTCCAGAAGATGCCCGGCCAGACCGAACCCCGTCACATCCGTCATCGCCCGCGCCACCGGCGCCAGGATCGCCGCTGCTGACCCCTGTGGCACCGACATCTGCGCGATGCACGCGGCCCAGATCTCGCCCAGAAGCAGACCCGGCGCCCGCGCCAGCGCCATCTCGGCGGCCAGGATCGTGCCCGAACCGATGGGCTTGGTCAGCACCAACGCATCGCCCGGCTGTGCGCCAGCCTTGCCGATGGGCCGCTCGGCCAGACCCGTGACCGTGAAGCCGACGGTCAGTTCCGCCCCTTCGGTCGACTGCCCGCCCACCACGTCGGCCCCGGCGGCGCGGAAGACCGAGGCAGCCTCCGCCATCACCTCGGCCAGCATCCGCGCCTGCAGCTTCGGTCCGAGTGGCGGCAACGTGACCTGCGCCAGCGCGACCTGCGGCGCGGCGCCCATCGCCCAGATATCGCCGAGCGCGTGGATCGCCGTCAGCCGGGCCATCAGCCGGGGGTCGTTGCAGAAGGCGCGCAGGTGGTCGGTCGTCAGGACCTGCACGCCAGCGCCTGCCGCCAGCACCGCCGCATCGTCGCCGGGGCCGGACAGCACTTCGGCACGAACGGGCGCGGGCACGGAGCCAAGCGCCGATGACAGCACCCCTGGCCCCAGCTTCGCCCCGCAGCCCCCGCACAGCGGACGACCTGAGAGGTGCGCGGCCAGCCCCTCGGTCGCCTCGCGGGGGGCGACCGGCGCTGCCATCGCAGGATAGTCGGCGAACCGGTCCATGAACTTGCGGTCGATCCGGTCCTTCAGCCGCCAGAAGCGCGGGCCGGAGGCAACCGTTCCCCATTTTTCAGCCACTGCCGCCTGCTCGCCCAGCGACACCAGCTTCAGGTAGTCCGACTGAGGCTTGAACGTCTGCAGCGGCTTGCCCGACAGCGCCGCCCGCAGGTTCGCGTGGAGGACCCTCGCCGCCCGCACCGCGAAGACCCCCGCCTTGGGCCGCGGGTCGCCTTCGATCCCCGCGCAGTCACCACTTGCGAAGACCAGCGAGTCCGAGGTCCGCAAGGTCGCATCCGTCAGCAGGAATCCCTCCGCATGCCTCAGCCCCGTTTCGGCCAACCAGCCATGTGGGCGCGCACCCGTCGCGCTCAGGGTGAAGTCCGACCCCATCTCCTCGCCGCTTTCCAGCCGCACCGAGGCCGGGCCAACCGACGCCACCTGCACCCCCAGCCGCAGAACGACTCTTGCCGCCGCCAAGCGCCGCTCCAGCACCCGCCGTGCCGAAGGGGCCTGCGCCGGCAGGAAGGCCTCTGCCCGGTCGAGGAGCGTGACCGTGGCCCCAGCCTTCCGCAGCCGATGCGCCGAGGCGAGCGCCAGTTCCACCCCACCCAGGCCAGCGCCAAGGATAACCACGCGGGGAAGGGCGGGCGGCGCGGCCACGAAGGCCTCCCAGGCCTCGGCATAGCGACCAAGGGGCTTCGCCGCCACGGCATGGTCCGCCGCACCGGGCAGCGAGGGCAGGTCCGAGGTAATACCTATGTCGATTGCCGCCAGGTCGTAGGGCAGCGGGGGGCGCCCGGCCAGATGCACCAGCCGCGCCGCCCGGTCGATGCCCGTGGCGCGATCCAAGATTACCCGTGCCCCGGCGAAACGTGCAAGCCGAACGAGGTCGATCATCAGCGCGTCTCGGCGGTAATGCCCGGCGATCAGGCCCGGAAGCATGCCGGTGTAGGGCGCAACCGGATCGGGGTTGATGACGGTAATCCGCGTCCCGGCCAGGGGGGCCATCCCCCACATCTGCAGGACAAGCGCATGGGCATGACCGCCCCCGATCAGCACAAGGTCGCGGATCTGGGGAAGGGCGGGGGTCATGCGGCTGTCTCGGGCAAGGATTGCCGCTGGCTTATCCCAGCTGCCCGCGAAAGGCCACCGCCCCGCCCGGGAACAGCACTATGCCGCAGCGCCTTCGTCATAATGGCTGGCAAGGAAGTCGATGAAGCTGCGGACCGAGGGCAGCAACCCGCGACGCGTGGCGAACGCGGCCTGCACCTCGCCTCCGGGCGGGGACCAGGCGGGAAGCAGGTCGACAAGCCGACCTTCGGCAATGTGCGGTCCGATGACGATGGTCGGAAGTTGCACCACCCCCGCACCCTGAAGCGCTGCATCAAGAAGCTGGGACATGTCATCGGTCACAAGGCGCGGACTGTGCGGCAGGCGCAGCGCGGCGCCGTCGCGCCCGGTCAGCTGCCAGGCATGGTCGCGACGCATCGGGCCGACGGCAAGGCTGGGCAACCCGGCAAGGTCGGCCGGCAGCAGCGGGCGACCCAACCGGTCCGCCAGGCTTGCGGCCAGCGCCGGGGCGGCGACCAGCCGTTGCGCACTGCGACCGAGGACACGGCGGACCAGGTCCTCCTCCTCGAAGGGCGGAAAGCGGACGCGGATCGCCACGTCCAGCGCCTCGCCGATCACGTCGACGCGACGGCTGGTGCTGTCCAGCTCGATCGCGACCTTCGGATAGGCCACCAGAAAGCGCGAGATCAGCGGCCCGATGCCGAAGCAGACCAGGGCTGGCGGACAACTGACCCGGATCAGCCCCTGCGGCGCGGCGCGCGAGCGGTCGATCACCTCTTGTGCCGCGCGGGCCTCGATCACAACGGCCAGACAGTGTCGATAGTATTCCTGTCCGATGTCGGTCACCGCGAAACGCCGCGAGGACCGCTGGATCAGCCGCACGCCCAGCCGGATCTCAAGTTCGGCAATGCGGCGCGAAAGGCGGGACTTCGGCAGGCCTAGCGCACGGGCGGCCGGAGCGAAGCCCCGATGATCGACCACCTGGACGAAGAATTGCAGGTCGTTGAGGTCATCCATCCGTTCATCGTTCACCAGATGGAACGCTGCGGTCAAGTCTTGCTGGCTACCGGCCATTTCGCGGCGGGCCTAACTACAGCCCATCGAAGGGCGCCGAGCGGCGCCCGCAAACAGGAGAAAGACCATGCGGAACATCCTTGGCATCTACAGTGCCCCCCGGCCCCATTGGGTGGGCGACGGCTTCCCGGTGCGCAGCATGCTGTCCCATTTCGAACAGGGCGAGCATGTCAGCCCCTTCATCCTGCTCGACTATGCCGGACCGGTGGACTTCGAGCCGACTGCCGCGCGTCGCGGCGTGGGTGAACACCCCCATCGCGGGTTCGAAACCGTGACCATCGTCTACGACGGCGAGGTCGAGCATAGCGACTCGACGGGCGCTGGCGGCACGATCGGGCCGGGTGACGTACAGTGGATGACGGCGGCCTCGGGCATCCTGCATCAGGAGTATCACTCGCCGACGTTTGCCCGGAAGGGCGGGCGGTTCGAGATGGTGCAGCTTTGGGTCAACCTGCCCGCGAAGGACAAGATGTCGAAACCCGGCTACCAGACCCTTCTGGCGAAGGACATTCCGACGGTCAGCCTGCCCGACGGCGCCGGTTCGCTGCGGGTGATCGCCGGGCAGTATGGCGACGCCAAGGGCCCGGCCCGCACCTTCACGCCGATCAACGTCTGGGATCTGCGCCTGGTCGACGGCAAACCGCTGGAGCTTGAGGTGCCGGAAGGCCAGACCCTTTCTGTCCTGGTGCTTGCAGGAAATGTCGAGGTGAACGGGACGGAATCGTTGCGGGCCGCGCAGACTGCGCTCTTCTCGCGGAGTGGCGGCGGCATCACGCTGCAGGCTGCGGGCGATGCCAAGCTTCTGGTCCTTGCCGGCGAGCCGATCAACGAGCCCGTCGTGGCGCAAGGCCCCTTCGTGATGAACACCGAGGCCGAAATCCGCCAGGCGATGATGGACTACCGGACCGGACGGTTCGGGGCCATCGCCTGACTGACCCCGGCAGCCGCACCTCCTGCGGCTGCCACCCTTCCCCCGTTACCGGACGGCACGGGACCGCAGCAAGTGTCTGCGGCAAAGCCCCTCCATTGCCTGAAACCAACCCTACAGGAGACGACCATGACCACCCCCGCCAATTTCAACGGCTTGAAACCTGCCATCGACCCGAATGATGCGGTGATGCTGCTGATCGACCACCAGAGCGGCCTCTTCCAGCTTGTCGCCGACATGCCGATGCCCGAGCTTCGCGCCCGCGCCGCCGCCCTGGCCAAGATGGCGACGCTGGCGAACATCCCGGTGATCACCACCGCCTCGGTGCCGCAGGGCCCGAACGGGCCGCTGATCCCGGAAATCGCCGAGAATGCCCCCCATGCCCAGTATGTCGCCCGTCGCGGCGAGATCAACGCCTGGGACAACCCCGATTTCGTCGCCGCCGTAAAGGCGACCGGGCGCAAGACCCTGATCATCGCCGGCACGCTGACCAGCGTCTGCATGGCCTTCCCGGCGATTGCCGCAGTGGCTGACGGCTACAAGGTCTTTGCCGTGGTCGATGCCTCGGGCACCTATTCCAAGATGGCGCAGGAACTGACGCTGGCACGGATCGTGCAGGCGGGCGTGGTGCCGATGGACACCGCCGCAGTCGCCTCGGAACTGCAGCAGACCTGGAACCGCGCTGATGCGATGGAATGGGCGGGCGTCTATACCAAGGTCTTCCCGGCCTACCAGCTTCTGATCGAAAGCTACAGCAAAGCCCGCGAGGTCGAGCAGACTCACGAGACGCTCGACTCGCAGAAGGCGGCCTGACCTGACAGCCTGCCGCGCCAAACCGACGGCGCGGCAGGCAACCCGCTTCCCCGGCAAAGCCCGCTGGATCAGCCCTGCAAGCTTTCCCGTGGGACCAAGGGGATTTCGGTTGACAGTGGCGCGGCAGATTTGTCCTGTTGGTCAAGGATGCGGTGAGACCGACTCCGCGATGAAAAAAAGAACAGGGAGATGGATAATGCAGCTGAAGCATGGATTTGCCCGTGCAGCGGCCTTGGCGGTTCTGCTTGCGGGAACTTCGCCGATGGCCCTTATGGCCGAAACGCCGGCGGACACCTTGGTCATCGCCGACGCCATCGACGACATCGTGTCGATCGACCCGCACGAGGCCTTCGAATTCTCGGGCGTCGACCTGAACAACAACGTCTATGACACCCTGATCGAACTTGACCCGGCCAAGCCGGGCGAGCTGGTGCCGGGGCTGGCGGAAAGCTGGTCGGTCGCCGATGACGGCATGACCTATACCTTCAAGATCAAGTCGGGGATCACCTTCTCCTCCGGCAACCCGCTGACGGCGGAAGATGCCGCCCTGTCGCTGCGCCGGGTGGTCAAGCTGAACAAGACCCCGGCCTTCATCATCACGCAATTTGGCCTGACGCCGGAGAACGTCGACCAGATGGTCACTTTCGACGGCGACACGGTAACGCTGAAGACCGACAAGGCCTATGCGCCCTCCTTCGTCTACAACTGCCTGACGGCGGGCGTGGCGAACATCGTCGACATGAAGACCGTCATGGCGAACGAGGTCGACGGCGACATGGGCAATGCCTGGCTCAAGGCCAACTCGGCCGGGACCGGGGCCTATGTGCTGAAGTCGTTCAAGCCGAACGAGGGCTATGTGCTGGAAGCCCGCCAGGGCCACTGGCGCGGTGACGCCAAGATCAAGAACATCTTCATGCAGCACATCCCGGAAGGCGCAACCGAACGCCTGCTGCTGGAGAAGGGTGACATCGACATCGCCCGTGAACTGACGCCGACCGACCTGGAAGGCCTTGCCGGCAATGCAGACGTGAAGATCCAGGGCGATGTCGGCGGCCAGGTCTACTATCTGGCGCTGAACCAAAAGAAGGCCGAACTGGCGAACCCGAAGGTCCAGGAAGCGATGCGCTGGGCCATCGACTACACCGGCATGCAGGATTCGATTCTGAAGGGGCTGTGGGTCGTCCACCAGACCTTCCTGCCCAAGGGCTTCCTCGGCGCCATCGACGAGAACCCCTATTCGCTGGATATCGATAAGGCCAAGGCGCTGATGGCCGAATCCGGCCTGACCCTGCCCATCGAGATCGGCTTCACCGTCCGCAACAACCAGGAGCGGATGGACATCGCCACCTCGATCCAGAACACCTTCGCCCAGATCGGGATCAACCTCGTGATGGACGTGGGCGACGGCAAGCAGGGGCTGGAAACCTACCGGGGCCGCAAGCATGACATCACGCTGCAGACCTGGGGGCCGGACTATCCCGACCCGCACACCAACGCCTCGACCTTCGCGCTGAACCCTGACAACAGCGACGCGGCAAACGCGACCGGCTATCTCGCCTGGCGGACCGCATGGGATCCGGGTGCCGAGCTGAACGCCGAGACCGAAGCCGCCGTGGTCGAGAAGGACAGCGCCAAGCGCGCCGAAATGTATGGCGACATCCAGCGCAAGGTCCGCGACAACTCGGCCTTCGTGCTGATGTTCCAGCAGGCCCGCCAGGACGGGATGCGCGCCAATGTCTCGGGCTTCTACGCCGGCGGCGCGACCGACTCGGCGACCTACTGGACGGTCACGAAGTAAGCATCCGGGCCGCCCCTTCGCGGGGGCGGCCCATTCCCGCATGACCGGCATCCCCACCCTCCCGCACGAAAACCGCCTGCTGCGCCTGTCCGGCCAGATCGGGCTTGGCCTCCTGACACTTGCGATCACCCTGCTTGGGCTGTTGCTCATCACCTTCCTGATCGGGCGCGTCGTGCCGATCGACCCGGTCCTGTCGATCGTGGGCGAACGCGCGACCGAAGCGCAGATGCAGGCGATCCGCGACAAGCTGGGGCTGGACCTGCCGATGTGGCAGCAGTTCTTCATCTATGTCCGCGACGCGCTGCAGGGCGACCTTGGCACCTCGATCCGCACCGGAGAGCCGGTCGCCACCGAGATCGCGCGCTATTTCCCCGCCACGCTGGAACTTGCGACGCTTGGCACCATCTTCGGCACCCTGGTTGGCGTCCCCGCCGGTGTCCTTGCCGCCACCCGCCCCGGCAGCATCGCCGACCAGATCGTCCGCGTCGTCGGCCTGATGGGCTATTCAATGCCGATCTTCTGGCTTGGCCTGATCGGGCTTCTGGTGTTCTACGGCGAGCTTGGCTGGGTCGCCGGGCCGGGGCGCCTCGATCCGACCTTCGGCATGATGATGGAGTTCACGCTCAAGTCCTATACCGGGATGATCCTGATCGACTCTGCCCTGAACGGCGCCTGGGACGTGTTCGCGAACGCCCTCAGTCATATCATTCTGCCCGCAGGTCTCCTGGGCTATGTCTCGATGGCCTACATCAGCCGGATGACCCGCAGCTTCATGATGAACGAGCTTGGCCAGGAATACATCACCACCGCCCGGGTGAAAGGCATGCCGGAAGGACGGGTGATCTGGGTTCATGCGATGAAGAACGTGCTGGTGCCGCTGATCACCGTCATCGCACTTTCCTACGCCTACCTGCTGGAAGGTTCCGTCCTGACCGAGACGATCTTCGCCTGGCCGGGCCTTGGCAGCTACATCACCAACGGGCTCTTCGCCGCCGACATGCCCGCAGTGCTGGGCGGAACCGTCGTGGTCGGCGTGGCCTTCGTGACGCTGAACATGGCCTCCGACATCCTCTACCGTCTCGTCGACCCGAGGGCGCGCACATGACCGCGCTGCGCGCCTGGCTCAGCGACCCGAACCCCGCCTCGCGGCGACAGGCCCGGCTGGGGCAATTCTGGCTTGCCGCGCTGCGCATCCGCCGCAACCGGTTGGCGATGGCCGGGTTGATCATCGTGGGGCTCTTGCTGGTGGTCGCGGGCCTTGCCCCCTGGATCGCCCCGCATGACCCCTTCGTGCAGAACCTAAGCAACCGGCTGAAGCCGCCTGGCACCTCCGGCTACTGGCTTGGCACCGACGATTTCGGCCGCGACATCCTGAGCCGCATCATCTACGGCGCGCGGATCACGCTATACATCATCGCCCTCGTCGCCGTGACCGCCCCGGTCCTCGGCCTTCTGGTCGGCACGGTCGCGGGCTATTTCGGCGGCTGGATCGACGCGGTCCTGATGCGACTGACCGACATTTTCCTCGCCTTCCCCCGCCTGATCCTGGCCCTTGCGCTTGTCGCCGTCCTGGGGCCGGGCATCGAAAACGCGGTCCTCGCCATCGCTCTGACCGCCTGGCCGCCCTATGCCCGCGTCGCGCGGGCCGAGACGCTGACGGTGCGCAACTCCGACTACATCGCCGCGATCCGCCTGCAAGGGGCAAGCGCACCCCGGATCATCGCGGGCCATGTCGTGCCGATGTGCCTGCCCTCGGTCATCATCCGCGTGACGCTGGACATGGCCGGCGTGATCCTGATCGCGGCGGGGCTTGGCTTCCTTGGCCTTGGCGTTCAGCCGCCCTTGCCGGAATGGGGCTTGATGATCTCCTCGGGCCGCAAGTTCCTGTTCGAGCAATGGTGGGTCGCCACCATGCCCGGCCTTGCCATCTTCCTCGTTTCGCTGGGCTTCAACCTGCTGGGCGATGGCCTGCGTGACGTCCTTGACCCGAGGAGCGCCTCGCGATGAGCCTGCTCGACATCAAGAACCTCCGCGTGACCTTCGACACCGAGACCGGCCCCGTCCAGGCCGTGCGCGGCGTGTCCTTCTCCCTGAACCGCGAACGGCTGGGGATCGTCGGCGAAAGCGGCTCGGGCAAGACGATGACCGGCCGCGCCGTCCTGCGCCTGATCCGCCCGCCCGGCCGGATCGAGGCCGACCAGATGGCCTTCGACGGCCAGGACCTGATGGCTGCCTCCGAACGCGACATGCGCGCCCTGCGCGGCAAGCGCATCGGCATGATCATGCAGGACCCGAAGTTCTCCTTGAACCCGGTCATGACCGTGGGCCGCCAGCTCACCGAGGGCCTGCGCCTGCGCGACGGGCTGGGCCGGGCCGATGCCGCTGCCAAGGCGCTTGCCGCGCTCAAGGCCGTGCAGATCCGCGACCCCGAACGGGTGATGGACGCCTATCCGCATGAACTGTCGGGCGGCATGGGCCAGCGGGTGATGATCGCGATGATGCTGATCCCGGAACCCGACCTGCTGATCGCCGACGAACCGACCAGCGCGCTCGACGTCACCGTGCAGGCCGAGGTGCTGTCGATCCTCGACAACCTGGTCCGCGACCGCAACATGAGCCTGATCTTCATCAGCCACGACCTGCGCCTCGTCGCCCGCTTCTGCGACCGGGTGCTGGTCATGTACAAGGGCCGCATCGTGGAAGAGGTCGCCGCCGGTCAGTTGCTGGATGCGAAGCATCCCTATACCCGCGGCCTGCTGAACTGCCTGCCGCGCATCGGCGGGCCACGGGGGCCGCTTCCCAGCCTCGACAGGACGGGGGCCTGGGCAGAATGAGCCTGATCGAGATCGAGAACCTCGACGTGACCTTCCGCGCCAAGGGCAGGCTCGTCCATGCGGTGGAAGGCGTCAGCTTCAAGGTGGAGGAGCGCGAAAGCTACGGCCTCGTCGGCGAAAGCGGCTCGGGCAAATCCACCATCCTGCGGGCGATCTGCGGGCTTGCCCCCGTCACCGGCGGCACCATCCGCATCAATGGCCAGCCCTTGCCCAGCCCGCGCGGCGCGGACTTCGCGGCAGAGGTGCAGATGGTCTTCCAGGACCCCTATGCCAGCCTGCATCCCCGCCACACCATCGACCGCACCCTGTCGGAACCGCTTGCCATCCACGGCATCCGCGAAAGCGACGCCCGCGTCGTGCAGGCCTTGGTCGATGTCGGCCTGCCCCCCGGCTTCCGCTTCCGCTATCCGCACCAGCTGTCCGGCGGCCAGCGCCAGCGCGTCGCCATCGCCCGCGCGCTGATGCTACAACCGAAGATCCTGCTTCTGGACGAACCCACCAGCGCCCTGGACGCCTCGGTCCAGGCCGAGGTGCTGAACCTTCTCAGCCGCCTGCGCGAGGAGCGGGGCCTGACCTTCCTGATGGTCAGCCACGACCTGTCCGTCATTGACCACATGTGCGACCGCATCCTCGTCATGCAGCACGGCAAGGCGGTCGAGGAACTCGCCCGCGAAGACCTTGCCGCCGCCCGGATGACCACGCCCTACGCCCGCAGCCTGTTCGAGGCTTCGGCCGACCGGATGCTTGCGGCTCCCTAGCGGTCGCGCAACTCCAGTCGACGCAGGATCTCCGCCACCTGCCGGTCGAGCGGCTGGTTGATGTCCACGGTGATCGCCGCTTCGTCCGGCCCCGGCGGCTCCAGTGTGGCGAACTGGCTGTCCAAGAGCGAGGCGGGCATGAAGTGCCCGGACCGGGCCGCCATCCGGGCCGCGATCACCTCGCGACTGCCCGCCAGATGGACGAACAGAACCGGCCCGCCCGCCCCCGCCCGGATCCGGTCGCGATAGACCCGGCGCAGCGCCGAGCAGCCGACGATGACGGGCGCCAGCCTGGCCAGATCTTGCGCGACACGCTCCAGCCAGGGCCAGCGGTCGGCATCGGTCAGCGCCTCACCGGCCCGCATCCTGGCGACATTGACGGCAGGGTGCAGGTCGTCGCCATCGCGGTAGGGAATGCCCAGGGCTTGTGACAGCGCCGCACCGACCGAGGATTTGCCGCAACCCGAAACCCCCATGACCACAATGCGTTGCGTCATGCGGGGCAAGCCCCGAAAGACAGGGGCCAGCGGCTTTCACCGCTGGCCCGCTTGTCCAGATCCGTCCGACGGATCAATTCGTCATCAGGTAGTAGCTGTTCCGCGACCCGCCCATGTTCTGCACGGTGACGTAGAAATAGCCGTCCCAGGCCGGGGTCCAGTCGCAGTAGAGCTTGTCCGACCAGCTCACGTCATAGCAGATCACGTTGCCGTTCTCATCCGTCACCGCAACGTCCAGGTTCGCATCGCCGTCACCCACGATCGCGACCTCGGCATAGGAGTTGCCGTAGTAGGGAATTTCCCAGACATCGGTCTGCCCGGACGGCAGGCGCGACAGCCATTCCACCGCCCCGCCGATGCGGCCCCGACCGGTTTCGGCCATCGCGTCGTCGATCAGGCCCAGCAGCGCCTCGTCATCCGCCGCCATTTCCTTGGCCTTGGCGAACATCGCATCCGCCGTGACAGGAGCATCGGCGGCGCCTTCGTCTTCGTTCGCGGCGTTGAAGAAGGTGGCCTTCGACACAGCGCGCGGGCTGCCGTCATTCATCATCGGGGCCGGGGCGGCCGGGGCTGCGGGGGCGGCCTTTCTCGCGCGGAAGGTGGTCTGGTCCGCGCTTTCTTCGCCGAAGGTCACCTTCGCCGGGTCCAGCGCAGCGGCCTCTGCCGACGTCACCTCGACCGAGGCGGCCAGCTTCGCGGCGGCCAGCACCGTCACTGCATCGCCCTGGGTCACCCCCAGCGCATACAACTCCTGCGTCAGCCCCATCGTGGAGGCAGCACCAGGAGCCGCGCCCTCGGCAGCGGCGCCGACATTCGCGCCGGACTTGTCCTGGGCAAGGGCGGGAAGGGTCAGGGCAGCGACGGCGGTAGTGGCAAGGATCAGGGAAAGGGATTTCAGCGACATGGGGGCCTCTATCGGTTGACCAGCCCGGAATGGGCCGGAATGGCAGGATCATTGCAGGCGATCACGCGATTGAGAAGGTGGCAAAATGTGACAAATTCAGTCATCCGCATCAGTTGCCGACCAGGAGGTATCCGCCCGCTTCCACCCCTTCGTTCTGAATATGGACGGTGAAGAACCCGTTCCGCGCGGGCGTGAAACGGCAGAGTACCGGGTCGGTCGTGGCCGGGCTGCTGCAGATGGTCGCTCCCGTGTCGTCGATCACCGTCATCCCCAGCGCCGTCCCACCATCGCCGATCACGGCGATCTCGGCGGCAACCGACCCGGACAGGGGCAGCCGCCAATCCTCCGCCACGCCGCTGCCAAGGGCTGACTTCGCAACCGTGGCCACCGGCAACCTGCCCTTCGGCACCTGAGCATCCAGATCGTAGACCAGGTCCTGCAGGTCCGGGTCATCGACCGCGAGGCCCTTCAACGTCGCCAGCGCCGCAGCACTTCCCGGATCGGGCGGGCCTTCCGTCTCTGGCGCCTCGCCCTCTTGCCCCACCGTCCGCTCCCATCCCACCGCCGGGCGCTGCGTCACGCCCCGCGCCAGCCGGATCGCTGCCAGCAGCAGCACCGGATCGCCGGTCCCGGTCGCCTTCTGGAACAACCGCTGTGCCAGGACCAGCTGGCCCGCCGTCCCCGGCGTGCCCGGCTCACCTGCGGCAAGGTTCGGCTCCTGCGCCTCGGCGGGGCTCAGGCCAAGGGCAAGGATCAGGGCAAGGGGGCGCAGCATCGGCGGGCTTTCAAGCAAGGCCCGGCGACCCTGCCAAAGCAAGGGCCCAGCGACAAGTCAGGAAAGCTTCCCGCCCCGCCGGTTTCGCGCTAGCAGAGGGGAAAGAGGTGAGACATGCGCGACATCCTGGACCGGCTCCTGGCCTTCGATACGGTAAGTTCCAAGCCGAACATGGCGCTGATGGGGTATGTGAAGGGCCTCCTCGAAAATGTGGGTCTGACCGTCACGCTGGTCCCCGACCCTTCCGGCGGCAAGGCGAACCTCTTCGCCTCGACCGGGCCCGAGGGGGTGGGGGGCGTCATGCTGTCGGGCCACACCGACGTGGTGCCGGTCGAGGGCCAGCTCTGGACCAAGCCCCCCTTCGCCCTGACCGAGGCGGAGGGGCGCTACTATGGCCGCGGGGCCGCCGACATGAAGGGCTTCGTCGCCTGCGCGGTGGAGGCGATGCTGACGGCCACCCGCCGCCCGCTAAAGGTGCCGCTGCATCTGGCCCTCTCCTATGACGAGGAGATCGGCTGCATGGGGGTGCGGTCGCTGATCGACCTGCTGGCCGCCGCCCCGGTGAAGCCCCGCTTCTGCATCGTGGGCGAGCCCACCGGGATGCAGGTCGCGACCGGGCACAAGGGGAAGGTTGCTCTGCGGGCCACCTGCACGGGGCGGGAGGGGCATTCGGCGCTGGCCCCGCTGGCCCTGAATGCCTTGCATCTGGGGGCGGATTTCCTGGCTGCCGTGCGGCGGGTGCAGGCCGAGGTGGCGGAGACGGGGTTGAGGGACGGGGACTACGACGTGCCCTACACGACCCTGCATGTGGGGAAGATGTCGGGGGGGGTGCAGGTCAACATCGTGCCGAACCATGCCGTGCTGGATTTCGAGATCCGCTCGCTGGCAGGCGAGGACGTCGCGGGCCTGATCGCCCGGCTGGAAGGCGAGGCGGAGGCCATCGTCGCGCCCCTGAAGGGGGAGTTCCCGGAGGCGGCGATCCGGGTGGAGCGGCTCTGGGACTACCCCGGCCTTGGCACGCCCTCGGATGCCGAGGTGGTGCGCTTCGTGAAGGGGCTGACGGGGGCGAACGGGACGATCAAGGTGGCCTTCGGGACGGAAGGCGGGCTCTTCGACGCCCGGCTCGGGGTGCCGACGGTGATCTGCGGGCCGGGGTCGATGGCCCAGGGGCACAAACCGGACGAATTCGTCGCAGTCGAGCAGGTGGAGCGCTGCCGGGGGATGCTCGCGGCGCTGATTGGGCGGCTGGAGGCGGGGGTCTGAAAGGCGTGTCCACCGTGGACAGATTTTTCGGGCATTTGATTTCAATGGCTTGCTTGCGGACGTTCAGGATTTCTTAACTTCTGGCCGAAGCGCCCGGGCCACCCGCCGGGGGCGCTTCGCCCCCCGGACCCCCCGAGAGTGTTTCGCAAGGAGCAAGCACAATTTTAGACAAATTTTAAGGGTCGGCGCGCGCTACTGCAGCGCCTTGAGCCGGTCCGCCTGCTGCTTGCCGATCCGGTAGTGGCCGGTCATCGGATAGGCGAAGAGGATGTCTTCCTCCTGCGCGCCGCGGCCGATGTTGTGCAGGACAAGCGGCGTTCCGTCCGCCGCCCGGCGGTCGGAGACGATGCCGATGTGATCAAGGTTGCCGGGCAGCTTCCAGGTGACGATGTCGCCCGGCAGATAGGGGGTCGGGCCCTCGTCCAGAGGCACCTCGGCCCCGATCCGGGCGAAGAGCGTGGCGAGGTTCGGCACCCGGCGGTGGTCGATGTTGCGGTCGGTCTTCGTCAGGCCCCAGAGCGCGGGGTAGGCCGCGAAATCGGCCTTCATGTCGTGGTTCACCGCCAGCTGCAGGTCGATCCCCCAGGCGTCGCGGAGCGCCCGGATCACCACGTCGGTGCAGACGCCCCGGTCGCGCGGCACGTCGCCGCCGGGAATGCCCAGCCTGGCATAGGCCGGGTCGTAGGTGACGGTCACGCCGACCTGATCGCGCGCGGCGGTGGTCAGCCGTGACGGTTCCGATCCGGCGAGGACCGGGGAAGCCAGGACCGCGAGAAGGAGGACGAGGCTGCGCATGGGCGGAATCATGCCTTGTCCGTCCCGGCAACGCGAGGGGGGATTTCCGGCGATTCGAGCGGGCTGGCACCTTTCCGCCGGGGTCGGTAAGAAATGCGTGATGGCGATCACCCTCACCTCGCTTGCCGATCTGGCCCCGCATGGCTTCGATGACATCATCGACGTCCGCGCGCCGCTGGAGTTTGCCGAGGATCACCTGCCCGGAGCGATCTCGCTTCCGGTGCTGGACGACGAGGAGCGCGCGAGGGTCGGCACGATCTACAAGCAGGTCAGCCCGTTTTCCGCCCGCAAGATCGGCGCGGCGCTGGTGGCGAAGAATGCCTCGCTGCACCTGCAGGGTCCTTTGGCCGACAAGCCGGGCGGCTGGCGTCCGCTGGTCTATTGCTGGCGCGGCGGGCAAAGGTCGGGGTCCTTCGCGACGATCCTGTCCCAGATCGGCTGGCGGGTCGAGACGCTGGCGGGTGGCTACAAGGCCTGGCGGGGTCTCGTGGTGCGCGAGGTCTATGACACGCCGGTCCGCGCGCCGGTGGTGGTGCTGGACGGGAACACCGGCTCGGCCAAGACCGAGGTCCTGAACCTCTTGCCCGGTTTCGGGGTGCAGGTGGTCGACCTGGAGGGTATCGCCCGGCATCGCGGGTCGCTGTTCGGCGCAGTCGGGCCGCAGCCCTCGCAGAAGGCCTTCGAGGGGGCGCTGGCGCAGGCCCTGGCCGGTCTGGACCCGTCGAGACCGGTGGTGGTCGAGGCGGAAAGTTCGAAGATCGGCAATTGCCGCCTGCCGCCGGAAATCTGGAAGGCGATGGTCGCGGCGCCCCGGGTGGCGATTGCGGCACCGCGGGCAGAGCGGGCGGAGTACCTGGCGCGGGCCTATGCCGACCTGACGGCGGACGCCGACCGGCTGGCGGCGACGGTCGGGCTGCTGAAGCCGCTGCACCCCGCCGAGGTGATCGAGGACTGGCTGGGGCTGGCGGCCTCGGGCCAGTTCGCAGCGCTGGCGGACGGGCTGATGGAACGCCACTACGATCCGCGCTATGGCAAGCACCGGGCGCGGATGGCGGTGCCCCTGGCCGAGGTGGGCGTGGCGGACCTGCGCCCCGAGGCGCTGCCGGGAATCGCCGAGCGGGTGGCGGGGGCGGTGAAGCGGCTGGCCTGACCGGGTGGGATATGGCAGAATGTTCTGCATTTGTTCCAGATTCGAGTCGCTGCCATGCCTTTCGTCGAGCTTTCCGCGCTGACGAATTTCACCTTCCTGACCGGAGCCTCGCATCCCGAGGAGGTGGTCCTGCGCGCTGTCGAGATGGGGATGGATGCGATCGCGGTGGCCGATGTGAACTCGGTCGCCGGGATCGTGCGGGCCCACACGAAAGCGCGGGAACTGGCGCGGGACGGCGGGCCGAAGCTGCGGCTGATCCCGGCGGCGCGGGTGGTGCTGGAAGACGGGTTCCAGGTGACCTGCCTGCCGCGTGACCGGCTGGCCTGGGGGCGGCTGTCACGGATGTTGAGCAAGGGCCGCTTGCGGGCGGCGAAAGGCGAATGTCGGCTGGAGCTGGCGGATCTGCTGGACTGGGGCGAGGGGGTGGAACTGCTGGTCCTGCCGCCCGGGCAGCGGCTGACGCTGGCAACGGCGGGCGAGGTCATGGAGGGGCGACTGTGGAAGGCGCATGTGCAGCGGTTGGCGGCGCACTTTCCGGGGCAGGTGAGCCTGGCCCTCGCCCCGCGCTATGATGGACAGGATCAGGGGCGCTTCCGGCACCTGTCGCGGATGGCGGCGGCCTCGGGGCTGCCCACGGTGGCGACCGCGCTGCCGTTCCTGCACCACGGGCGGCGGCGGCGGCTGGCCGATGTGCTGACGGCGATCCGGCTGGGGGTGCCGGTCGACAGGCTGGGGCGGAAGGCCCTGCCGAACAACGAGGGGCGCCTGCGGTCGGAAGCCGAAATGCTGCGGCTTTTCGCCGGGCATGAGGCGGCAGTCCATCGCGCGGGCGAGGTCGCGGCGCGGGCGGCCTTTTCGCTGGACGAGTTGCAGTATGAATATCCGTCCGAGGTTTCGGGCGAGGAAACGGCGGCGGAGCGGCTGGCGCGGCTGGCCGGGGCGGGGCTGGACTGGCGCTACCCCGAAGGCGTGCCCGAGCGGGTGCGGACCCAGATGGCGCATGAGCTGACCCTGATCGCCAAGCTGCGCTACGAGCCCTATTTCCTGACGGTGCATGACATCGTGGCCTTTGCGCGGGGGCGGGGTATCCTGTGCCAGGGGCGGGGATCGGCGGCGAATTCGGTGGTCTGCTACGCGCTGGGAGTGACGTCGGTTTCGCCGGAAATCGGCACGATGGTGTTCGAGCGCTTCATCTCGGAGGCGCGGAACGAGCCGCCCGACATCGACGTGGATTTCGAGCATGAGCGGCGGGAAGAGGTGATCCAGCACATTTACGAACGCTATGGCCGTCACCGGGCGGGGCTATGCGCCACGGTGATCCATTATCGCGGCAAGCGCGCGGTGCGCGAGGTGGGCCGGGCAATGGGCCTGTCGGAGGACACGCTTGCCGCCATGTCCAGCCAGATCTGGGGTTGGGGCGGGCCCGGGGCGGTGAGCGAGACTCGGTTGCGCGAGATCGGGCTGGATCCGGCGGATGCGCGGATGGTGCAGACGATGGAGCTGATTGACGAAATACAGGGATTTCCCCGGCATCTGTCGCAACATGTGGGGGGATTCATCATCACCGAGGGGCGGCTGGATGAGTTGTGTCCGGTGGAGAATGCCACAATGGAGGACCGGACGGTCATTCCCTGGGACAAGGACGACATCGACACGCTGAAGATCCTGAAGGTGGACATCCTGGCGCTGGGGATGCTGTCCTGCATCCGCAAGGCCTTTGACCTGCTGGAGAAGCACCACCACCAGCGGCTGTCGCTGGCAACGCTGCCGTCCGAGGACCCGGAAACCTACCGGATGCTGTGCCGGGCGGATTCGCTTGGCGTCTTCCAGGTGGAAAGCCGGGCGCAGATGAATTTCCTGCCGCGGATGAAGCCGAAGTGCTTCTACGACCTGGTGATCCAGGTGGCGATCATCCGGCCCGGCCCGATCCAGGGCGACATGGTGCATCCCTTCCTGCGGCGGCGGAACGGGCAGGAAAAGGTGAGCTTCCCCTCCGACGAGCTGGGCCGGGTGCTGGGCAAGACGCTGGGGGTGCCCCTGTTCCAGGAACAGGCGATGCAGATTGCCATCGTCGGGGCGGGGTTCTCGCCCGACGAGGCGGACCGGCTGCGGCGGTCGCTGGCGACGTTCAAGAAACACGGGTCGGTCAGCGAGTTCAGCGACCGTTTCATCGGGGGGATGCTGGCCAGGGGCTATGACGAGGACTTCGCCCGCCGCTGCTTTGCCCAGATCGAGGGGTTCGGGAGCTACGGTTTCCCCGAAAGCCATGCGGCAAGTTTTGCGCTGCTGGTCTATTGCTCGGCCTGGATCAAGCGGCATCATCCCGGCATCTTCGCCTGTGCGCTGCTCAATTCGCAGCCGATGGGATTCTACGCCCCGGCCCAGATCGTGCGTGATGCGCGGGAGCATGGCGTGACCGTTCTGCCGCCCTGCATCCAGGCAAGCCACTGGGAAAACCGGATGGAATGGCTCGATCGACCGGAGACGACCCCGGAACTGGCCCTGCGCCTGGGCTTCCGGCAGGTCAAGGGCATCGTCGAGGAAGAGGCGCGCTGGATCACCGGGGCGCGGAACAACGGCTATCAGACGGTCGAGGATGTGTGGCGCCGCGCCGGAGTGGCGCCCGCCGTGCTGACCCGTCTGGCCGAGGCCGACGCCTTCGCAGCCCTGGGCCTGTCCCGCCGCGATGCGCTCTGGGCGGCTTCGGCCCTGGTCGGGGGGCCTCCGCTGCCTCTCTTTGCCGCCGACCTTGATGGCGAGGGTATCGACGAACCCGCCGTCCGCTTCCGCGAAATGACCCCGGGCGAGGCGGTGGTCGAGGATTACATCGCGATGCGGCTGACCTTGCGGGCGCACCCGCTGGCCCTGTTGCGGCCGGTCCTGGATGCGGCCTGAGCGAAAGGCTCGGGTCCAAGATCCAAAACGGCATCCCATCGCGCCACCCCCATTCAAGACCGACGAGTGGACCCTTCTCTGCTTGCGGCCACATCTTCAACCGACCCGGCCTGGAAGCCCGGGCCACCAGCGATATCGACAGGTTGCCCTGCCCCGAGGTCGTGGATGTCATCCCTGGCCCCGTCATCCCTGGCTATCCGCTGACGACGGTTTGCGTCCTGACCGGGCTTTGGTGCGTGGAGACTGCTTTGGTCGTCCACCGAAAGGACATGAACCAGGTCGACTGGTGGCGATCGCCGCATGTCAATTTCTATGGCCTTGCAGGGACGATCTTTTTAGCATGGGCGCCAGTCCCCGCACCCAGGTGAAAGGACCGTCAGATCGTGCAACCACAATCCGTCGCAAGCGGGCTCACCTCCTCGGCCATCTTTCTTGTCGTCGTCCTGTCCGCCGGGGACAAGGCGGCGGGGGCGGCGCGCGGCCTGCTGGCGAACCTGCCTGCGCTGGTCCGTGCCACCGGGTTTCGCAGCGCGACAGGCGAGTTGTCCTGCGTTGCCGGCATCGGGTCAGAGGCATGGGACCGAATGTTCGGCGCGCCGCGACCCAGCGACCTGCACCCTTTCCGCGAAATCCGTGGCGTTCATCACGCGGTCGCGACGCCCGGCGACATGCTGTTCCACATCCGCGCGGCCGGAATGGACCTTTGCTTCGAGCTTGCCATGAACATCATGAGCCAGCTCGACGGCTTGGCGACCTTGGTCGATGAAGTGCATGGGTTCAGCTATTTCGACCGCCGCGATCTTCTCGGCTTCGTCGACGGGACCGAGAACCCCACGGGCCAGGATGCAGCCGATGCCACCCTGATCGGGGCGGAGGATCCGGCCTTCGTCGGGGGCAGCTATGTGATCGTCCAGAAGTACCTGCACGACCTTGCGGCATGGAATGCCCTGCCGGTCGAGACGCAAGAGAGGATCATCGGCCGCCGGAAACTGTCCGATATCGAGTTGAGCGACGCGGAAAAGCCCAGCTATGCCCACAACGCCCTGACTTCGATCACCGCGGACGGACAGGAGGTGCAGATCCTGCGCGACAACATGCCCTTCGGCGACATGCAGAAGGGTGAGTTCGGCACCTATTTCATCGGCTATGCCAGGACGCCCCGCCATATCGAGCGGATGCTGCAGAACATGTTCGTCGGACATCCGCCGGGCAATCATGACCGCATCCTGGACTTCAGCAAGGCGGTGACAGGGACGCTGTTCTTTGTCCCCTCCGCCTCGCTGCTCGACAGGCTCGGCTCGGGCGCGGTCAGTGCCGAACCGGAACCGGCACCCACCCCGGCGCATTCCCCCCATACGGACGGATCGCTTGGGATCGGCTCACTCAGGACGGGAAAAGCACCATGAACAATCTGCACAGAGATCTGGCGCCGATATCCGATGCGGCCTGGACCGAGATCGAGGAAGAAGCGGCGCGCACGCTGAAACGCCACCTGGGCGCGCGCAAGGTGGTGGATGTGCTGGGGCCGAAAGGCGTGGACTACGCGGCGGTCGGCACCGGGCATACCGAGCGGATCGACGGCCCGGCCGAGGGCGTTTCGGCCCTGCGTCGCGAGGTAAAGCGGCTGGTCGAGTTTCGCGTTCCCTTCACCCTGACGCGGGCAGCCATCGACGATGTGGAGCGCGGCGCGCGCGATTCCGACTGGGAGCCGCTGAAGGAAGCGGCCCGCCGCATCGCCTTTGCCGAGGATCGCGCGATCTTCGACGGCTATGCTGCGGGCAGCATCCAAGGCATCCGCGAGGTGTCGGGCAATGCCCCGGTCGCACTGCCGAAGCCGGTGGCGGACTATCCCGAAGCGGTGGCGAAGGCGGTCAGCCGCCTGCGCCTGGCCGGGGTCGAGGGTCCCTATGCGCTGGTCCTGGGGCAGGACGCCTATACCAGTGCCGGTGGCGGCAGCGAGGATGGCTATCCGATCACCGAACATCTGGAGCGGCTGGTCGATGGCGGCATCATCTGGGCGCCGGGCATCGCGGGCGGGCTGATCCTGTCGGTGCGCGGCGGCGATTTCGAGCTGGAGATCGGGCAGGACATGTCGATCGGCTATCAAGGCCACACCGACACGACCGTCACGCTCTATCTTCAGGAAAGCATGGTCTTCCGCGCGCTGACCGCCGAAGCGGCGGTGTCGCTGGACGCCAGGGCGGGCTGACCGGAGCTCCGGTTCAGGTCGCGGTCCGCGGGGTGCCGCAGCGCCGAACGCCCGGTCGGTCTGGCGGAAGGGAACGAGAGTCGAACCTGCTCGGGACAGGCTCGCTGCCCCATCCGGTTTTGAAGACCGGCCGCCCCACCGGGGACGCTTCCCTTCCTCAATCCGCGCCGAACAGGTCGGCACGATGCGGATCTATCCGCCGCAGATCACCCCGGCGCAAGGTCAGGCCTCGGAGGCCAGGACCTGCATTCGGTGCAGCATTCGACCGTGAAGCGAACTCTTCAGCGGAGAGTTTGTAGGTCGGACGGGCTGCGGTATTGGTTGCGGGGACAGGATTTGAACCTGTGACCTTCAGGTTATGAGCCTGACGAGCTACCGGGCTGCTCCACCCCGCGCCAGGG
>NZ_JAYRPN010000099.1:0-6423 GCF_041911175.1 Tabrizicola sp. | reverse complement strand
TGGCCACCTGGGGTGTCCAGCTTCAAGGGTTTGAATTTGCAGTGTTTCAGGCGGATTCAGGCGGCGGTGGCTTCCGGGTGGCTTCCCAAAAATCCGGCCCTGTTGCTAGCGATGTGCCGCGCTTCGCCCGCCAGCATACGAATATCGCCAGGAAGGAACCAAGATATCAAAGGCTTGGCAGTTCGGACCCCGACTGGCCCCCTCGCTGGACCCCGGAAGCCAGCGGCGCGGCCAGTGCCTGCGCGCTCCTCTCCCGAGTATATTGAATCTGTAGCGTCCTGGACGCGATCTGTCTTGGCGTCTGGTGTCTCGCTTGAAAGTGTCTCGCCCACGCGACGGCTCTTGACAGATTCAGGGCGTCACCTTCGCCACCACGAAGTCCATCGACCGCTTGGTCGGCACGCGCTTGCCGTTCAACCGCCACACAATGACGGCGATGCCATACTGCCAGCGCCGGTTGGCGGTGGCGCGGCTGATGCCCAATTCCCAGCAGATCGGCTTCCATGGCTTGCGGTTCGCGCGCAGCCACAAGAGGCGCGCGTCGGCCGGGTCGAGCCAGCGCAACCACAGCAGCGCGTCGTCGGCTTGGGTGATGTCGCGCGGGCCAGGCTTCGGCCGTCGCATCCGGGGTTCCTGACCGACCTGATCGGCGAAGCTGTGGAAATACTCTGGCCAGGCGTTGAAGTAGCCCTGCGGCTTGACCTCGGGCAGCGACCGGAAGACATCGGCAGCGCTTTCAAGGCGCGCTTCGACCACGGCAGGCGTCCACTCAGCCATTGGCCACCTCCCTTGGCTCGACACGCGGGCCGTAGAGTTTTTCACCCAGCTGGCGGACCAGTTCTTGCTCGGGCCAAGTGAGACGGGGGTCGTCGATGGAGACGGCCAGCAGGCCATGGTCGTGCCAGCCTTCCTGCTTGACGCGATCTGGATCACGGCGGGTGCCACCATAGCCTCGGGGATACCACCTCACGCGACACCCCCGTTCGTTTCGATTGCCCAATGCAAGATGGCGATGGCATCCGCCTCGTTGTCATCGGCGGGACTGAACCCGCGCGCCCGCGCGGCCGCGATCATCGCCTGCTTGTCGGCGTTGCCCTTGCCGGTGGCATGGCGCTTGATGGTGCCAACCGGAACGCCCTCATAAGGGATGCCGCGGAGTTCAGCCCATGCCGTGAGCGTGGCCATCAGCCCGCCATAGACATGGGCAGCGTCCGTTCCGACATGGCGGCGGACTTCCTCGAACCAGATCGCAGCGATGGGGCCTGATAGCCGGTCGACCTCGGTCAGCCAGTTGGTGAAGCGAAGATACCGCATACCGCCGCCGTCGAACCGCCCGGGGCGAAAGGATGTCGTGCCGGACGTGATCAGGCCGTCATGGCTGCGCAAAGCCCAACCTGTTGTCGTCCCGAGGTCGAGGGCAAGGATGCAGGACGCTGAAATGCACCCCGGTTCGAGGTGCTGGTCCGCAGTCTGGATGGTCGGCGTCATGTTGAAGGCTCACCAGAATTGTGGGCCTTCGGCTTTGGTCAAGCGCAGGGAATCATGTCAGGCGTGCCGGGTCAAGGAAAACGCGCTCTGCCGACGGGTGACCCAACCTGGTCCTACTTCTGATCAAGGTAGGGCCACAAATCGTCGTTTGAAATCAAATCTGTCCCTACTGGTCCTACTCGTCCCAACCTTTTCCCTACGACGCATAAGGAGGGACGAAACCGGTTAGGGACATACATGCATATAGGAAAGGGAAGGAAGTCGGTGCACCAAGTAGGGCCAGTAGGGACACGATTGATTTTTTTGGGTTTTCTCTGACCCTACCTAGCCGTCAGATAAGGTCAGAGAATGAGGTAGGGCCATCCCGAAACGTGAAGACGGCCGCCAGAGGCGGTTGTTGCGACGACCTTCGACAACTCGGCACGATCCCCCCCTTGTGCAAGGCATCGCCAACGCCCATGTTAACCGACGTGCTGCGCATGGCCGTTCCGGTCCGGGGTTTCCCCATGAAGAACATGCGCATCGAGAATCGCGACAAGGCAACCTTTCCCAAGGGTCTTCGTGGCGGCAATGGACCGAGCCCTCGACTTCGACGACCCTCAGGCAGAGGTTTTGCCATGAATGAACAACTCACCGGCCTTCCGGCCACCTCCGACATTGCTAAGGCCCAGGCTAAGCGCCTGAGGTCGGCTCTCGCCCCGGATCTCACGATCGGACACAGCCAAGCCCTGGAACTCATCGCCCGCGTCCATGGCGAACAGAGTTGGGGGCGGCTGAACTCGATGATCGGCGTGCCAACCAGCGACACTTCTCTCACTGGCAACCCAAATGGGAATGCTCCTGCGATGCCAATCCCGTCTGGCACACCTTCAGAGACCGCAAAGTCGCCAACCCTGCCAACGAACCATGTGGAGCAACGTGTCCTTCAGGCACTCTGGCACGGGCTCGAGCGAGCGCGCGACACGCAAGCCTCAGCCAAGACGCGTGCCCAAACCAATGCACTTCTGAAGGACGAGGTTATTGCAACCGTTTCGGTCGAAGGGTGGCTTGATACGCTCGACGCCAGTCTTGGCGGTATGATCTTCGACATGGGATCGGAGAACCTGCTGAAAATCTCGGGGGTCGCGGCGGTCTCGCGGTTCAGGCGCCCGAAAGTGCGGGATACATCGGTTTACGGCTTCACGGGCCTGCGACCGGCATCATTTGCCGCAATCCTGATCTGGCTTGAGCGACTGGGCTTCGACACTCATCCTGAGGCGTTCTACGAGCCCTTCATCGCGGACATCAAGCAGGCGAAGTATGTCGACGAGGACGAACTGACCTGCCTTTGGCATTCCAAAGAAAAGAAGCGTTTCCAGACCCGGGAATACTTCGTCGATGCTACAACCAAGATCACGAACGTCAGGCGCGACGTTGTGAAGGGACGTGGTGGGCTGACGATTGAGATTGCGCGCAGCACCGATCCGCTCGGGCTAATCGAGAGCCTCCGCATCTATCGCTGAGGGTGTCAGGACGATGCCAAAAAACGGGGCGGCCGAAACTGGCCGCCCACACCATGCCATCTGATTTGCGGTCAGTCGTTCGCTGCCGGCTTCCTGTAGCGCCATTCGCGCGCCTTGTCTGACCGACGTCGATATTTCTCCCAGTCTCTGGATTTCAGCCAGGCCCCCACGCGCATCTGGTCGCCTTTCGTCCATTTCGCGGGCTCGATACCAAGCGCACCTTCGAGGATTTCGCCCACTGACACATCGCGGATCGGCTCGGGACGTTCGAACTCTTCGTCCTGCCAATCATCCCAGCCCGCGTGGCCGCGATTGACGCTGCGGGTGTCGTGGGTCAGCCAGCGGTCGATACGGGCGTCCCAGGCATCCGCCTGATAGCGCGCCTCCTGCGCTGCAGTGGCCTCGGCAAGGATCGCCGGATCGTCGATCCACCAGATCGCGCCGTCGCGGAAACGATGGACGGCTTCGGCCCAGATCTGGTCCCGATCGCGAGCCAGCGCTGCGATGTCGATGGTGCCACAGCGCAGCGGCCAGAAGCGGCGGTTGCCGGTTTCGTCGCGCAGATAGGTGTCGGGGTTCACGGTGCCCGCGAAGACGCATTGGCGCGGCACCTCGACGGTGTAGCGGCCATAGGGCGGGCGGAACCTGTCGGTGGTGCGGGTCAGGAACGCCTTGATGCGCGAGACCTCGGCCCGGCCGATGGCGTCGAGTTCGGCAATTTCCACGATCCAGACGCCCTGCATGTGAATGGCCGCGTCCTTGGACCCGAGCTCGGGCAGTTCGTCGGTGAACCAGTCCTCACCCGCCAACACCTTGATGGCTGTCGATTTGCGCGCGCCCTGCGGCCCTTCGAGGATCAGCATGTGATCGGCCTTCACCCCGGGCCGGTAGATCCGGGCCACGGCAGAGATCAGCCAGAGCGCGCCGATGGTGTGATGGAAGGCTGTCGGCGCTGCACCGAGGTAGGTGCTGGTCCAGGTCTCGATCCGGGGCGTGCCGTCCCATTTCAGGGTGTCGAGCCAGTCGCGAACCGGATGGATGCGCAGGTCGCGGGCCACCGCGCCAACACCACGGCCGACAACCATCGGAGCGACGTTGAGCCCGCGCAATTGCAGCCATTCGGCGGTGCGCACATCGTCGGCATCGTCCCAGGGGCGCGGAAAGCGGATGGCCGGGTCATCCCAGGGCAGCGGCTGACGCACCACTATGGATTGGGCGAACTCGTCGAAGGCCAGGAGCCCGGCAAAAACCGGATCCGAGGACAGGGCGATAATTACATTGGCCTCGTTGCGCTCGGGCGTGCCGGACAAGTCCTGGCACAGCCGCCCGAACCAGGCGGGACGCGCAATCCTGCCCTGCGGATCGCCCGTCGCATGCACGCGGCGGCGCAGTTCCGTCAACTGCTTGTCGAGGATCGACATGGAGATGCCGGTCGCGGTCTTGATCCGGGCGAGGATCTGGCGTTCGGGCAGCGGATCGAGCCGGGCAAGCGCAAGGCGACCGAGAAGGCTGGAGAGCGCGGTGAGTTCGGGCGGGTTGGTCAGCGCCTCGGCGGCGGCAATCAGAGCGTCCGGATCGCCGGGCGCCGGGGCCGCCACTGTCGTCGATGCCTCAATACCGACGGGCTCGTCGGCCGAAATCTCCGGACGATAGTCGGCCGCACGCGCTGCGCGCATCAGATCGTCGTTGAAATCGTCGCCATGCAGAGGGACCACGATCTGGTTCGGAATGTCGGCCCGGTTCAGCCGGTCTGAGAGCGTGGCGGCCGCCTGACGACCGGCATCGCCAGCATCGGCGTAGATCGTGATCCGCGTCGTGCCCGCCGGCCACTGAAACCGCGCGAGACCATCGGCAGAGAGCGCCGCCCAGACGGCGGTGCCGAACAGGGTATGCGCCGCTAGGGCGGTCTCGATGCCTTCGGCAATGCCGAGATGGCCGTCCGCAGGCATGGCGAACAGGCGCACGGCCGCA
Organism: Tabrizicola sp.; assembly: GCF_041911175.1. Taxonomy (GTDB): domain Bacteria; phylum Pseudomonadota; class Alphaproteobacteria; order Rhodobacterales; family Rhodobacteraceae; genus Tabrizicola. Next base: position 1,462 of record NZ_JAYRPN010000099.1, on the reverse strand, counting down.
TCCGCTACCGATCCCAGCATCTTCTTCCCAGCAGACGCCTTGGCGCTGCCGTCGTCGAGCAGGAAGGTCCGGTGAATACCCTGAGCGCGGGTGCCGTCTGCCAGGCGTGGCAATGCGATCAGGCCCGGCCAACCGCGTCGCGTGTCGAAATCCGGCAGATCGGGGTGGAACAACAGATCCGGGCATCCCGGATCGGCAACGCCGCGGATGCGGAGGTAGGTTTCGCCGGGGGTGCCAGCGAGCGGCTGTGCGCCGTCGATCAGTCGCGCAATCTCGCCGGTATGATCGGGCTTCGCGCGTGGCGCGTTTCGGGGCGCGGGATGATCCATCCCGGCAATCCGCGCCGCCTCGTCGAAGAGCGCGCCATCGCAGAGCCCGGTTGCCTGCGCGATCAGATCGATCGGCCCTGCGCTTTCGCCGGTGGCATAGTCGAAACCCCAGCCGGCATAGGGCCCGTCAAGGTGGATGGTACAAGACCCCTCCTTGCGCGGCGGGCGGCCGGACAGGTCGGCACAGCGCAAGGAACGACGGTCGCGCGCAAGCCGCGCCTCGGGAAAGATGCCGGGGAGCCAGTCGCCTGCGGTCGCCGCCAGCCGGTCCTTTACGACCGCGAGATCGTGGCGTGCTTTCGGCGTGCCGACATCGTTGAGATCGATCATCGCGCCCCCTCAGGCCAGAAGGACGAGCCCGCGCTCAGCGCGGGTGATAGCGGTATAGAGCCAGCGGCGGCGGTCGATCTCGCTGCGGCCAAGTCCGTCATCCCAGACGATCACATTCTCCCACTGCGAGCCTTGGGCCTTGTGGGCGGTGATCGCCCAGCCGAAGGTCGCCTCGGTCAGCTTGCGTTTTTCCCGCCAATCGCGGTCATGGCGCTTGGCGTCGTAGGCGATGTGATCCTCGAAATGCCCCTTGTAGATGCGCAGCCGCCCGGGGCGGCCGTCGCTGTCGAAGGGGGATACCCGGCGCCCGTCCTCGTCATGCACCACGGCCGAGAAATAGAGGCTGCCCTCGTCGACGATATCCTCGAGGGTCAGGAACATGCCGTTGATAAGCCCGAGCGAATTGTCGTTCTTGAGGCAGATGATCTTTTCCGCCGCGCCAGTGGGCAAATACGTCCCGCCAAGGCCAGCCGCCGCGCGCATCGCATTGTTGATCTGCAACCGTGTCGCGTTCAGCCCGCAGATCAACTGCCCGCCGCGCAGCGCCTGTTCCGGCGAAATGTCGCCCTTGCGCATCTTGGCGACATGGGTGTCGTAGGTGCCAAAACCGATGGGCTCGCCCATCCGCGCCATGGTGGCGAGACGGATGATCGCGCTCTCAGTCGCCTGGCGGTGGATCTCGGTCAGCATCACGTCAGGCGCATCGCGGGTGAAGGCGCCTTCGCCCTGGATGGGCGGCAACTGACCCGGATCGCCCAGAACGAGGATCGGCTTGCCAAAACTCATCAGATCGCGCGCCATTT
>NZ_JAYRPN010000098.1:0-66574 GCF_041911175.1 Tabrizicola sp. | reverse complement strand
CCGCGTCGCCCCCCGCCAGAAGATGCCGCCAAGAAGCGCGGGCAAGACCTGCGCCACCCCCAGGAAGGCAACCAGCCCGATCGAGGCCAGCGCCGCCGAGCCGCCGGAGACATGGTAGTAACCATATCCCAGCGCCAGCACCGCGGTGATCGCCAGCCGCCGCGCCATCAGCACGACCTGCCGCAAGTCATCCGCCGCCGCCGCCGCAGGCCGCAACCGCAGCCACAGCGGGATCATCACATGGTTGGAGATCATCGTCGCCAGCGCGATGGATTCCACGATCACCATCGAGGTGGCCGAGGAAAACCCGCCGAGGAACGCCAGCATCGCCAGCGTGCCCTTGCCCTCGGCCAGGGGCAGGGTCAGCACGAACATGTCGGGGTTCGCGCCCGTGGGCATCCGCTCCAGCCCGACCACCGCGATGGGCACGATGAACAGGCTCATCGCCATCAGATACAGCGGAAAGGCCCAGCTCGCCCGCGCCAGGTGCCCCTCGTCGTCGTTCTCCACCACCATGACCTGAAACATCCGCGGCAGACAGATCACCGCCGCGGCGGAGAGGACGGTGATCCCCGTCCAGCGCCCCGGCGACACCTGCCAGGCCTTCAGGTCCGCCGCGTCGATCCGGGCGATCACGTCGCCAACGCCCCCGGCAATGCCCCAGACCACGAAGCTGCCCACCGCCAGCAGTGCGACAAGCTTCACCACCGCCTCCACCGCAATCGCCGTGACGATGCCGTGGTGCTGCTCGCGCGCATCGAGGTTGCGGGTGCCGAAGAGGATGGTGAAGAAGGCCAGCCCCACCGCCACCCAGACCGCGATCTGGCCGGGGTCGAGCGGGCGCGACCCGTCCGGTGCGGCGCTGGCGAAGACGCCGAAGGACAGCACCACCGATTGCAGCTGCAGCGCGATATAGGGCGTCGCCGCCACCACGGCGATCAGCGTGACGATCACCCCCAGCGTGTTCGACTTGCCGTAGCGCGACGAGATCAGGTCGGCGATCGAGGTCACGCGGTGCTGCCGCCCGATCCGGACCAGCTTGCGCAGCAACCACCACCAGCCGACGAAGACCAGCGTCGGGCCGAAGTAGATCGTCAGGAACTCCAGTCCCGACCGCGCGGCATAGCCGACCGCGCCGTAGAAGGTCCAGGCGGTGCAGTAGATCGACAAGGACAGGGTATAGACCAGTGGCGAGCGCAGCCAGCCGAGCCGCCCGCGCGCCGCCCTGCCCTCGACCACGAAGGCCACGGTGAACAGAAAGGCGACGTACAGGAAGCAGGCCAGGACGAGAAGATTGAACGGCATCTCAATCCTCCTCCTCGTCCGCGCCCTCGCCGCTGCGCAGGCCAGGGGCGAAGACGGCCGCCAGGCCGATCAGCACCAGCCAGACGGTGAAGAAATAGATCACATCGCCCGAGGCCAGCGACATCCGCGATTCCGGGGCCCAGAGCAGCGGCAGCAGCAGCAGGATCGCCCCGAGGATCGGCAGAAGCCGCGCCGCGTCGCGCAATCGCCTGCGCCGGTAGGGCGCGCGGGCCAGGAACAGCGGGCGCTTCGGGCGCCTCATCCGCGTCCCGGCCCCCGGCTCAGCATGGCGCGCACCTCGGCAATGATTTCGGCGTTCGAGAACGGCTTGGTCATGAAACGGTCGGCCCCGGCGCGTTCGGCCATCTCGCGGTCGCGGCCCCGCGCGGTCAGCATCATCACCGGCAGGTCGCGGCTTTCCGGCGCGGCGCGGATCGCGGACAGGATTTCCAGCCCCGACAGGCCGGGCAGCATGTGGTCGAGGATCACCATGTCCGGCGGGTCCTGCCGCAGAAGTGCAAGCGCCGCCCTGCCCTCGGCGGCATGGCTGACCCGCAGGCCGTCGCGCGTCAGCAGGAACCGGATCGCCTCGGCGATGTTCGGTTCGTCCTCGATCAGCAGGACATGTGAGGCCACTGGTTCTCCCCGGACGGTCTTCTGCCGCCCCTCGCCCCAGTATTGGCGGCAAGCATCGCGGCTGTCAAAGCCTGCCGGGCCGCTCGTCGATGCCTTCGGCACTCCTCGCTGCGGGTTCCGACCGCCCGCGACGAGAAGACGAAGTCGCACGAGAAGCCTCCGCCAAAGGTTAAGAACCAATGAAGAAGAAATCGTAACCCGTTGCAATAAATGACATATGCTCTTCTGTCCACTGTGGACACCCAGCGCCTCAGCCCCCCTCCGCCGCCAGGATCGAGGGTTCCCGTCGCGCCGGGCAGTCGCCGCGCGCGCAGACCCGGCAGCTCGACCCGATCCGCATCCCCGGCCCCGCACTCTCATCCGGCATGATCAGCATCGCCGCCTCGCGCAGTTCGGGCCCCCGCAGCCCGTGCGGATGCCGCGTCTCGGCCCAGGCGATCACCCGGTGCCGCCGGTCGCTCTGCCCGGCGATCTGCACCCGGGCCTCGAAGACCTGCATCGGACGGCCAAGGGCGGCATACAGCGGCCAGAGCGGGCAGGCCGCCCCGAAGCGCGGCAAGGGAAAGCCGGTCGCGGGCTTCCGGAAGGTCAGCGTGCCCGAGGCGTCGCAGGCCACCAGCCCGGCCTGCAGCGCGGACACCCCCGCCAACCGCCGCATTGCCCCCAGTGGCGAGGCGCCGAAGCGGTCGGCCAGGACCAACGGGTCGGGGCCGGACTCGGCCAGGGCGGCAAGAAACGCCGCCTCCGGCATCACCGCCGCATCGGCCCGCGCCTGCCTGACCTGCGCCTGCGCAAGGCTCCGCGCGGCGCTCGAGGCGAGCCGGGCAATCTCCTCCTCGACACCCTCCGTCAGCTCGGCATCGGTCAACACCCAGCCCCGGCCCCGCAGCCAGTCCTCCACCTCTTCCTGCGGCGCGGCGATGCCCTGCTCCTCGATCCCCTGCCCCGCGTCGAGGAAGCCGACCAGCGCCTCGGCTCCCGCCGCCAGCCGCTCACTGTCCTGGTGCAGGTTCCGGTGGAAGCGCGCGGCCCAGTCCGGCTCCAGGTCCGGCGTCTCGGCCAGGATCGCCGCCGTCGCCCGCACCGCCGACAGCGAGGACAAGAGTTCATGGAGCGACTGCGACAGGTGCGGATCATGGGTCATCCGGTCGTTCAGCGCCTCGACCGCGCGTTCCAGCGCCAGCCCCCGCGCGTCGAGAGACGCCAACAGCCCGGCCCAGCCCGGATAGCGGTCAACGAAATCCTCCACCCGCTCGACTTCGGCCCCGGCCTCCGCCCGCGCCGCCGCCGCGCGCAGGTCCTCGACCAGCGCCGCATCCTTGCCCTCGGCGAAGGTGGAGCGGTCGATCTGCAGCGCATCGGCCAGCCGTTCCATCACCTCCGCCGTAACCTTGCGGCGGTTGTGCTCGATCAGGTTGAGGTAGCTGGCCGAAATCCCCGCCGCCGCCGCCACCTGCGCCTGCCGCAGCCCGGCGGCGAGCCTGCGGTCGCGCAGCTTGGTTCCGGTCAGGGCAGAAAGCGGCATCGGTCGGGGCCCGGCAAAGGAATTGACACCGATCAGGGGCGATTTACACGCGCCTGTCAATCCGGCGGCGCGGCGCAAGGGGAAGCAGAACCGGGAAAGCCAAGGAAAACGGGCGCGACCTTCCGGCCGCGCCCGCAAAGTCAGACAAGTCGGACGCTTACTTCGCCAGCGCCTTGTCGGTGATCACGCTGGTCCAGGCTCCTTCCGGCGCCTTGGTGATCACCGGGTCCGAGCCGCCCGCCATCAGCGTCGCCACGGTCTTCTCGGCCGCCGCCACGTCCAGCGCGCCGTTCGAGCCCGCGGTCAGCTTGGCGATCTCGCCCATCATGCGCTTCTGGTGCACCTCGGTCTGCGCGCCGGTCTGGTCGTTCTCCAGCACGATCATCGCCGCTTCGTCCGGGTTCGCCTCGGCATATTTCCAGCCCTTCATCGAGGCACGGACGAACTTGACCATCGTCTCCTCGAAGGCCGGGTCCTTCAGCCGGTCCTCAAGCACATAGAGCCCGTCCTCCAGCGTCGCCACGCCCATGTCCTGGTACTTGAAGGTCACCAGCTGTTCGGGCGTGATCCCGGCGTCGATCACCTGCCAGTATTCGTTGTAGGTCATGGTCGAGATGCAGGCCGCCTGCTTCTGCAAGAGCGGGTCGACGTTGAAGCCCTGCTTCAGCACCGTCACCCCGCCCGGCGAGCCGTCGGTCTTCAGGCCCAGCTGGCTCATCCAGGACAGGAACGGATATTCGTTGCCACCGAACCAGACCCCCAGGGTCTTGTCGGCAAAGTCCTTCGGCTCCTTGATCCCGGTATCGGCCATGCAGGTCAGCATCATGCCCGAGGACGCGAAAGGCTGGGCGATGTTGACCAGCGGCAGACCCTTCTCGCGCGCAGCCAGCGCCGAGGGCATCCAGTCCACCATCACATCGGCCCCGCCGCCGGCCATCACCTGCGTCGGCGCGATGTCCGGGCCGCCCGGCAGGATGGTGACGTTCAGCCCCTCTTCCTCGTAGTAGCCCTTCGCCTGCGCGACATAGTAGCCCGCGAACTGGGCTTGGGTCACCCATTTCAGCTGCAGCTTCACGTCCTCGGCGCTGGCGCCCGTCGCCATCGCTGCCCAGGCCGCCGCCATAAGTAGCTTCTTCATCTTCGTTCTCCCGTGTTGGGCCCCGTGGGCCTTGTTAATGCCGTTGCGACGGATGCCAGAAGGTCACCCACCGTTCGATCAGCGCGACCAGCCCATAAAGCGCCGATCCCGCCACTGCCGCCACCGCAATCTCGGCCCAGACCATGTCAAGGCCAAGCCGCCCCACCTCGGTCGAGATGCGGAACCCCATGCCGAAGGTCGGGCTGCCGAAAAACTCGGCAACGATGGCCCCGATCAACGCCAGAGTCGATGCAATTTTCAGCCCGTTGAAGACGAAGGGCATCGCCGCCGGCAGCCGCAGCTTGACCAGCGTTTGCAGGTAACTTGCCCCCCAGGTCGCCATCAGGTCGCGCTGCATCCGCTCGCTCGCCTGCAGCCCGGCGACGATGTTCACCAGCATGGGGAAGAACACCATCACCACCACGACCGCCGCCTTCGATTCCCAGCCGAAGCCGAACCACATCACCAGGATCGGCGCGAGCCCGACAATCGGCAGGGCGGCGACGAAGTTGCCGATGGGGAGCAGGCCCCGTTGCAGGAAGGGGCTACGGTCGATGGCGATGGCGGTCAGGAAGGCCGCGCCGCAGCCGATCAGGAAGCCGGGGATCGCGCCCTTCAGGATCGTCTGGGCGAAGTCCTGCCAGAGGGTCGGCAGCGAGGTGGCGATCTTCGCCGCGATTACACTCGGCGCGGGCAGGATCACCGGCGCCACGCCCAGGCCCCTGACCAGCCCTTCCCACAGCACCAGCACCGTCGCGCCGAAGATCACCGGCACAAGCACCTTTCCCAGCCTTGTGCGCGAAACCGGGCTCTCGGCCAGCCAGACGTTCAACCCCCAAAGCGCCAGCCAGACCAGAAGGGCGATCCACAGCGCGCTCATGCCCGCACTCCCATCCGCCGGTTGGCCAGCCGCTCGACGAACCCGACCACCACGATCAACAGCCCCGCCAGGATGGCCGCCGCGAAAAGCGCTGCCCACATGATCAGGGGTTCGCCGAACTGCGACCCGATCAGCATCCGCGCGCCCAGGCCCTCGATGGCGCCGGTGGGCAATTCGCCGACGATGGTCCCCACCAGGCTGGCCGCCACCGCCACTTTCAACGAGGCGAAGAAATACGGCATCGAGGCAGGCAACCGCAGCTTCAGGAACGTCGCCATCTCCCCCGCGCCGTAGGTCTTGAGCAGGTCAAGCTGCATCTGATCCGGCGCGCGCAGCCCCTTCACCATGCTGACCAGCACCGGGAAGAAGCTCAGATAGGCCGCGATGATCGCTTTCGGGATGTCGCGGTCGGTCAGCCCCAATTGGCTGGACAGCGTGATGATCATCGGCGCCAGCGCCACGATGGGCACGGTCTGGCTGATGATCGCCCAAGGCATCACCGACATGTCCATCACCCGGAAGCGGACGATGGCCATCGCCAGCAGCACCCCGGCGATGATGCCAAGGCCAAAGCCCATCATCGTGCCCTTGAAGGTGACGAACCCGTGATAGACGAGGCTGCGCTTCGAGGTGACGGCCTGCCCGAACAGCCCCTTCCACAGCTCCGCCCCCACCTGGTGCGGCGGCGGCAAGAGCGGCCGGTCCTGGCTCATGGTCTGCGGCAGCACTTCGGCAAACGTGACCGTGGTTCCCGCCCTCTCCGCCTGGTCATAGACCCAGGTGGAATTCATCCAGACGGCGGCAAGGTACCAGATCACGACGATGCCGAGGAGGACGGTGAGGATGGGAAAAACTGTCTGGCGAAGGCTCATCCCATCACCGCCATTTTCTGTCCCCAAATATCCCCGCCGGAGGCTCCAACCGATCCGGCCTGCGCTGCGCTTGTCATCCCTTCGCCCCCGCCGGCCAGGCGATCATCGCCACCGCCATGCAACCGACCGCCATCCCGGCCAGTTGCAGCCCGGTGGGCCGCTCGCCGAAGACAAAGATCGCCATCACCGAAATCGCGACCAGCTGGAAGATCGCCGACAGCGCGATGGCAAGGCCCAGCCCGTTGGCCTTCATCACCTGCACCATCAGGAAGTTCCCCAGACAGAACAGCGCCAGTGCGCCGACCAGCACCGGCACCCCGCCCTTCACCGCATAGATCTTGAGCACCGCGTTGGCCCCGACGAAGACTGCGGTGGCGAGCCCAAGCCAAAGGAAGGTGACAGCGCTCATTGCCCTACCCCTTCTTCCGCGACCGGCGCTTCGGCCTGGCCGCAGCCGCAGCCGCCTCGACCAGCGCCGCCGCCCGCGCCTCCGGCGTCATCGCCTCCCAGTCCCGCGCCGCCTTCAGCCCGTCGCGCAGGTCGCCCCACCAGACCCAGAGCATCGCCGGGTACAGGAGCACGATCACCCCCAGCCACCAGAGCGTCGTCATCATGTCGATGCCCGCCCGCGGATCCATCGGCATGCTGCCAAGCGCCCAGAGCGCGGCCCAGATCACCCCCAGCGCAGCCGCGACAGCCAGCGGCACCCCCAGCGCCCAGGCCCAGAAGGTCAGCCAGCACTGCGCCCGGGTCGGGGGCGGCAGCGCGGGGGCCTTGGGCGGGGGTTTGGCCATCGGTCCTCACCGCACGCTCCAGCGTATATACGGCGTATGGCTGGAAGCCATACCCGATCCATACGCTTTCCAGACAACTGTCCTATTCATCATGATGCCCGGCCCGAAGCCCCTCCCGAACCCGGTGGGAGATCTCGATGAACTCCCGGCTGTCGCGGATATCGAGCGGCCGTTCTTTCGGCAGGGGCGAGTCGATCACATCGGTGATCCGCCCCGGACGGGGGGACATGACGACGATCTTGGTCGACAGATACACCGCCTCCGGGATGGAATGCGTCACGAATCCAACGGTCTTTCCCGTCCGCGCCCAGAGCTTCAGCGTCTCCTCGTTCAGCCGGTCGCGCACGATCTCATCAAGCGCGCCGAAGGGTTCGTCCATCAAGAGGATATCCGCATCGAAGGCCAAGGCACGGGCAATCGAGGCCCGCTGCTGCATCCCGCCCGACAACTGCCAGGGGAACTTCTTCCCGAACCCCATCAGCTCCACCAGCTCCAGCACCCGCTGAACCCGCTCCTCCTGATCGGCCCTGGAAAATCCCATGATTTCAAGGGGAAGCTTGATGTTCCCCCGAATGGTCCGCCAGGGATAAAGCCCCGCCGCCTGGAACACATAGCCATAGGCACGGCTGCGCCGCGCCTCGTCCGGCGACATTCCGTTGACCGTCAAAGTGCCCGAGGTCGGCGTCTCCAAAGCCGCAATCGCCCGCAGGAAGGTGGTCTTCCCGCAGCCGCTCGGCCCGATGAAGCTGACGAACTCCCCCGCGCCAATGGTCAGGTTCACATCCTTCAACGCCTGCACCGGCCCGTCCGCCGTCTGGAAGACGAGGTTCAGCCCCTTGGCCTCAATCACCGGAGCATTGCTCTGACTATCCTTCACGCGCCCCTCGTCCCTTCATCGTCCTGTTGCAAGCCGCCGGTAATGTTGCATCTGTTCCAACGCATGAGGCCCGCCATGCCGACGACCCTCGCTTTCCTTCCGCAACCCGATGACTTTGAAGAAGATTTCTTCGGGGTTCCGGTTCTTGTCTGGTCCGACCCTATACCCCCGTCGCCGGAATCCCCGTCCGCACCACCGGACGCGGAGCCGTAAGGTCCTTCCACTGGCTCAGCGCCCTGTTCACTGCGGGCCGAGGCTCGCGGGCGACGAACTGGCCGTGGCCTTCCTTCGTGCGCACCTCGCCGTCATGGATCGCCACCATCCCCCGGGTCAGGGTGAACCGGGGCAGGCCCTTCACCTTCTGGCCCTCGAAGACGTTGTAGTCGATCGCCGACTGCTGCTTGCCCGCCGTGATGGTCTTTTCCTTTTCCGGATCCCAGACCACCAGATCGGCATCCGCCCCCACCAGAACCGCGCCCTTCTTCGGGTAGCAGTTCAGGATTTTCGCGATATTGGTTGAAGTTACGGCGACAAATTCATTCGGCGTCAGCCGCCCGGTGCCGACCCCGTGCGTCCAGAGCATCGGCATCCGGTCCTCCAGCCCCCCCGTCCCGTTGGGGATCTTGGAGAAATCGCCGACGCCGAACCGCTTCTGCGCAGTAGTGAAGGCGCAGTGGTCCGTCGCCACCACCGACAAGGACCCCGACTGCAACCCGGCCCAGAGGCTGTCCTGATGCTTCTTGTTCCGGAACGGAGGCGACATCACCCGGCGGGCGGCATGGTCCCAGTCGGGGTTGAAATACTCGCTCTCGTCCAGCGTCAGGTGCTGGATCAGCGGCTCGCCCCAGACCCGTTTGCCCTGCTGCCTTGCCCTGCGAATGGCTTCGTGCGCCTCTTCGCAACTGGTATGCACCACGTAAAGCGGCACCCCCGCCATGTCGGCGATCATGATCGCGCGGTTGGTCGCCTCGCCCTCCACCTGCGGCGGGCGGGAGTAGGCATGCGCCTCGGGCCCGGTGTTCCCCTCGGCCAGAAGCTTCGCCGTCAGTTCCGCCACCACATCGCCGTTCTCGGCATGGACCATCGCCAGACCGCCAAGTTCACCCACGCGCTTGAACGACTGATACATCTCGTCGTCGTTCACCATCAGCGCGCCCTTGTAGGCCATGAAGTGCTTGAAGCTGGTCATGCCGGCCTTGATCGAGTCGGCGATCCCGTCGAACACCTTCTCGCCCCACCAGGTCACCGCCATGTGGTAGGAATAATCGCAATTCGCCCGGCCCGACTTGTTGTGCCACATCTGGGCCGCGTCCATGAGCCCCTGCCCCTGCCCCGGCAGGACGAAATCGACCACCATCGTGGTGCCGCCGCTGAGCGCGGCCCGCGTGCCGGATTCGAAATCGTCGCTGGAATAGGTGCCCATGAAGGGCATCTCCAGATGCGTATGCGGGTCGATCCCGCCGGGCATGACATAGCAGCCGGTCGCGTCAAGCTCGGTGCCACCTTTCAGGTTCGGCCCGATCTCGGTGATGGTGCCGTTCTCGATGCGGACATCCGCCTTGTAGCTGAGGTCGGCGGTGACGACGGTGCCGTTTTTGATGATGGTGGTCATGGTCGTCTCCTGCTGCAAAGAAGAATACCCGTCCCGGGCCTGACCCGGGACCTCTGGTAAGCTGTGGGGCTGTCGACTGCCCGCGCTAGAACGGAATATGGGCTGTCACGTCCTGCCAGTTCGGATTGCGCTCGGCGATGAGCGCATTCTTCCAGGCGCGCGGCCAGCGCTTGATCGCCCGCTCGCGCTGCAGGCTGGCGGCGAAGTCTTCGTGACACTCGAACCAGACGAGCGTGCGGATCTTGTATTTTGCCGTATGTACCGATGCCCCCGCGCGATGTGCTTCGACGCGTGATGCGAGGTTCCCCGTCCGGCCGACATAGATCGCGCCACAGGGGCGAGAGGCCATGATGTAGACGTAGTGTTTCATGGCCGAAACTTGACGCACCACGGTAAAGGAAAAGTAAACCCCGCCCCGGGCTTGACCCGGGGCCTCCGCATACCAAAGGCGGTGCCGGTTGCAGCCAGAGGTCCCGGGTCAAGCCCGGGACGGGGTTTCCAACTGCCCTCACCCCACCACCTCCGCCACCTCAAGACAGGCGTGCAGCAGCACATCCGTCCCCGCCGCGGCCCATTCGGGGCTGATCTTCTCGGCCTCGTTGTGCGACAGACCATCCACGCAGGGGCACATCACCATCACCGTGGGCGCCACCCGGTTGATCCAGCAGGCGTCATGGCCGGCGCCGCTCACGATGTCCATGTGGGAATAGCCCAGCTTTTCAGCCGATTGCCGGACGATCTTCACCAGACCGGGGTCGAAGGTGACAGGGTCGAAATGACCCACATCCTCGATCTCGCAGCCCAGCCCCAGCTCCTTCGCCACCGCATGGGCCGCGCGGATGACCTCGGCCTTCATCGCATCCAGCTTCGCCTGTTCGGGCGAACGGATGTCGACGGTGAACACAACCTTGCCCGGGATCACGTTGCGCGAGTTCGGGAAGACCTTCACCTGCCCCACCGCGCCCACGGCGTTGGGCTGGTGGCTCATCGCGATCTGATGCACCCGCTCGGTGATCCGGGCCATGCCGAGCCCCGCATTCACCCGCATGTGCATCGGCGTCGATCCGGTATGGGCGTCCTTGCCGGTCAGGGTGATCTCCAGCCACCAGAGGCCCTGACCGTGGGTCACGACGCCGATCTCCTTGCCCTCGGCCTCCAGGATCGGCCCCTGCTCGATGTGCAGTTCCAGCATCGCGTGCATCTTCCGCGCGCCGACCTTCTCGTCGCCGACCCAGCCGATGCGGGCCAGTTCCTCGCCGAAGACCTTGCCGTCGAGGTCGCGGCGGCCCTTCGCGTACTCCTCGGTATGGATACCCGCGAAGACACCGCTTGCCAGCATGGCGGGCGCAAACCGCGCGCCCTCCTCGTTGGTCCAGTTCGTCACCACGATGGGATGCCGCGTCTTCACCCCCATGTCGTTCAGTGTCCGCACCACCTCCAGCGCGCCCAGCACGCCGAGGACCCCGTCATACTTGCCCCCCGTCGGCTGGGTATCCAGATGCGAGCCCATGTAGACCGGAAGCGCGTCGGGGTCGGTCCCCGCCCGGGTGGCGAACATGTTGCCCATCGTGTCGACGCCCATCGTCAAGCCCGCCGCCTGACACCAGCGCTGGAACAGGTGCCGCCCCTCGCCGTCGGCATCGGTCAGGGTCTGGCGGTTGTTGCCGCCCGCGACGCCGGGGCCGATCTTGGCCATCTCCTCCAGGCTGTCCCAGAGGCGTTCGGGATTGATCCGCAGGTTGTCCCCGGTGGCTGGCATGGCGCGCGCTCCCCGTCTGCGGACCAGAGCCATCCTGCCCCTTGCCGCGACTCATTTCCTGACCGTATGGTCAAGGTGAAGGCGACCACAACCTGACCAACCGGTCAACGAAAATCAAAGGCAGCATGAGCGGCGACGCCCAGATTTCCCGCCTGAAGCCCGGTCGCCGCATGGATATCCGGCGCGAGAACGAACGCGCGATCCTGGAGGCGGCGGAGAAGGTCTTTGCCGAGGCCGGGTTCGGGGGGGCGACCATGCAGCTGATCGCCGACATGGCGGGGCTGCCGAAGGCCAACCTGCACTACTATTTCGCCACGAAGGAAGACCTCTATCGCCGTGTGGTGCAACAGATTTTCGAGATCTGGCTGGATGCCGCGTCAAGCTTCGACGACGCTCCCGGCCCGGTGGAGGGGATCGGCGCCTATGTCGATGCCAAGATGGACATCAGCCGCACCCATCCGCATGGCTCGAAGGTCTGGGCGTCGGAGGTGATGCATGGCGCGCCGGTGATCCAGGACTATCTGGAGACCACGCTGCGCGACTGGACCGAGGGGCGGATCGCGGTTATCCAGCGCTGGATCGATGAGGGCAAGATGAAGCCGGTGAACCCGCGGCATCTTCTGTATCTCTTGTGGGCGACGACGCAGCACTATGCCGATTTCGGCCATCAGATCCAGACGCTGAACGCGGGCAAGCCGTTGACGGACCGGCAATGGAATGAAGCGAAGGCCAGCGTGAAGGACATGGTCCTGCGCGGGATCGGGGCGATCTGAGGGGGGCGGGATGGACATAGCCGAACTGGAGACGGAATTCGCGCGGCTGGACCTCGACCGCTTTGACGAAGACGCGGCGCTGCGGCTGGGGCAGATCCTGGTCGAACTGGCATCGACCGGCAAAATGCCGGTGGTGATCAATATCCGCACGGCGGACCGGACCCTGTTCCACGCGGCCCTGCCCGGCTCGGCGCCATTGAACGACCTCTGGGCGCGGCGCAAGTCGAACGTGGCGCTGATGTTCCAGCTGCCCTCGCTTCTGGTCGGCCAGCAGCACAAGGCCAAGGACGAGACCCTGGCCCGGCACGGGCTGCGGGCGGAGGACTATGCCGACAATGGCGGTGCGGTGCCGATCAAGGTCCGGGGCGCGGGGGTCGTGGCGGTGGCCACCGTCTCGGGCCTACCACAGGTCGAGGACCACAAGCTGGTGGTGCGCGGGATCAGGGTGCTGGCGGCGGAGTGACGGCAGCGCCGGTGCCGGGCGCCGGCTCTTTCAGTTCCACCTCGACGAAGCTCATCACCGCCGTCCCGTCATTGACCACGTTGTGCTCCACCCCTTCCGAGCGCCGGTACGCCGTACCAGCGGGGACCAGCACCCGCCGCGAGCCGCCGCCGGGTTCCTCCAGCAGCATCGGGCAGTCGGTGATCGCGGTGATCACATAGTCATGCCCATGCCGGTGCCAGCCGGTCTCCTCCCCCGGCGCAAAGTCGAACCGGGTGACGCGGACGCGGTCGTCATCGACCAGGACGGTGGCGGTGCAGTTGAGTCTCATTCCGTCAGCCCTTCGAGCCTGCCGCCCATGTCGGCGGACTGGTGGATGAAATCGACGATCAAGACTTCATCGAGGGTTTCGGTGAAGACTATGAAATGCCGACCGGAGCGGGAAAAGCGCAGGTCGGATCGGAGGTCGGCGGCGAAGACGTCGCGGCAATGATAGGAAAATGACCGGCCTTCGGCGATGGCGCTGACCTGCCGCAACAACTGGTCGCCGTACTTGTCCGCCTGCCTTGCCCCGAACGTTTCATAGGTCCAGGTCGAGATTTCCGCCAGGCTCCGGTATGCCCGATCAGAAAGTCGCCAGGCTTTGGATTTCATTTCCGCGCGGCTCTCGTCTTGCCTTCAGCCCAGGCCCTGCGGAACGCCTCTTCGCCCGTGCCTTCCGCAAATTCTCTCCGCTCCACCTGTGCCAGCCCCTCCAGCACGCCCCTTCGCACCTGCTCCCAGGCGGCCTCCTCGCGTTCCAAGAGGCGCAGGCCCGACCGCAGCGCCTCGCTGACGTTCTGGTAGCGGCCCGAGGCGACAAGGCTGTCGACGAACTCGGCCTGGTGGTCGGTCAAGACGACATTGCGCGTGGGCATCGGCGGTCTCCTTGCATGGTTGGCATAATATGCCAATCAACGCGCATGCGGTCAACGGACCCGCCCCGCGGACTGCGGATCGGGAAACCCGGCCGGACGGCTGGCGAATGATTTGACCTGACCTTGCGCGCCGCGCTATCCAAGGGGTCCGCCAGTCTGCACAGGTTCCATGTCGCCAACTGCCCGCCCCCGCTCCCGCATTCAACTGCGCAACCGCGAGCTTATCCTGGACGCGGCGCTGGAGGTGTTCTCGCAGCACGGCTTTCGCGGCGCGACGCTGGACCAGATCGCCGAGGGGGCCGGCCTGTCGAAGCCAAATCTCTTGTACTACTTCCCCTCGAAGGAAGAGGTGCACAAGGCGCTTCTGACCGGGCTTCTGGACACCTGGCTCGATCCCTTGCGCGCGATGGACCCGAAGGGCGACCCGCTGCACGAAATCATGGCCTATGCCCGGCGCAAGCTGGACCTCGCGCGCGACTATCCCCGTGAAAGCCGTCTCTTCGCCAACGAGATCCTGCAGGGCGCCCCCCGGATGCGGGACGCGATCGAGGGCGACCTGCGGCGGCTGGTGGCCGAGAAGGCGCAGGTCCTGACACGGTGGATGGATGAGGGCCGCATTGCCCGCGTCGATCCGGTGCATCTGATCTTCTCGATCTGGGCGCTGACCCAGCACTATGCCGATTTCGACGTGCAGGTCCGTGCGGTCCTGGGTCCGGGCCACGACCCCTTTGCCGAGGCCGGGCGCTTCATCGAGACGTTGTTCATCCGGCTCCTCAATCCGGTCCGTTAAAGTCTTACCCAAATTGCGGCTGAGAAGTCATTGCTTTTGCGTTAAGATATGCCTGCGTGCAAATCAGATCGGGAGGGCACGACAATGGGCATGATCACCAGCATCCGGGCGCCTGTTCCCGTCGCCGAGCTGCCAACACCCGCCGCGGTCGAACCGCGCCCACAAGGCGCTCTGGGCGCGGCTGCTCCCGTTGTCGCCCCCGACCTGCAGCAGGCCGTGCAGCAGGTCACGAAGAAGTCCGCCGCCAACGATCCCCAGTTGATGGCCGCCCGGATGACCGCCGAGACCAGCGCCGCCGCCGCTGCCGAGGCCGCGCGCGACGCCTATATCAAGGCCAGCATCGCCGCCGGGATCAACCCGCTGCCGGTGCCGTGATCGGCGTTAACCGGACATTCATATTGGCTGCGCAGAGTGCTGGCCATGCAGATTCTCCGCACGAATCCTCTGAACGCCCAGGTCTGGCTGGACGACCTTTTCTCCGCCAAGGCGGTCGAAAAGGGCGGCGTCGTTCGCCGCGCGATCCGGGATGTCGAACGCGAGATCGGACGCTCCGCTCTTATCGCCGAAGTCCGGCGCCGGGGATTTCACCTGATCGAATGCGGCGGGCAGTTCATCGTGATCTGCAACGTCGGACACATGCAGGTGATCTGTTAAGCGCATGGCTGGTCTAAAAATTTTCGCGAAAATTTTTAGACCAGCCCCTCACTCCGCCGCCCGCACGCTCGGGTTGTTCGGGTGCGTGGTCCAGTTGGCATAGTCGCCCACGCGGCGCCCCGTGCGCGGATCGACTGCGCCCTTGGCCATCGGCACCATCGTGATGCAGTTGTCGACCGGACAGACGTTGACGCAGAGGTTGCAGGCCACGCATTCCTCGTCCTTCACCGTGAACACCCGCTCGGGCGACATGGCGATGGCCTGGTGGCTGGTGTCCTCGCAGGCGGCATAGCAGCGCCCGCACTTGATGCAGTCGTCCTGGCTGATATGCGCCTTGGCGACATAGTTCAGGTTCAGATACTGCCAGTCGGTCACGTTCGGCACCGCGCGCCCGATCAGGTCGGACAGGCCGATCTGCTTGTCGTCGAGGTATTGCGACAGGCCCGAGATCATCTCCTGCACCACCTTGAAGCCATAGGTCATCGCCGCCGTGCAGACCTGCACGTTGCCCGCCCCCAGCGCCATGAATTCCGCCGCGTCGCGCCAGGTGGTGATGCCGCCGATGCCAGAAATCGGCAGGCCACGGGTGTCGGCCGACCGGGCGATCTCGGCCACCATGTTCATCGCGATGGGCTTCACCGCCGGGCCGCAATAGCCGCCGTGGGTGCCCTTGCCGTCGATCATCGGCTCGGGGCTGAAATCGTCCAGGTTGACCGAGGTGATCGAGTTGATGGTGTTGATCAGTGAAACCGCATCCGCCCCGCCGCGCTTGGCTGCCTCAGCAGGCTTCCGCACATCGGTGATGTTCGGCGTCAGCTTGACGATGCAGGGCATGCGTGAGTGCTTCTTCACCCAGCGCGTGACCATCTCGATATATTCCGGCACCTGGCCCACGGCGCTGCCCATGCCGCGTTCGGCCATCCCGTGCGGGCAGCCGAAGTTCAGCTCCACCCCATCGGCCTCGGTATCCTCGATCCGGGACAGGATGTCTTTCCATGAATCCTCGTCGCAGGGCACCATCAGGCTGATGACCAAAGCCCGGTCGCGCCACTTGCGCTTGACCTCCTTGATCTCCTGCAGGTTCACCTCCAGCGGGCGGTCGGTGATCAGCTCGATGTTGTTCAGCCCCAGAAGCCGCCGGTCCGCCCCCCAGATCGCGCCGTAGCGCGGGCCGTTGACGTTGACGACCGGAGGCCCCTCGCTGCCCAGCGTCTTCCAGACCACGCCGCCCCAGCCCGCCTCGAAGGCGCGCTCGACGTTGTACTTCTTGTCCGTGGGCGGGGCCGAGGCCAGCCAGAACGGGTTCGGGGATTTGATACCGATGAAGTTCGCGGAAAGATTAGCCATGAGAAACCTCCTTGGCGAAAGCTGAGAGAGGATGCGGAGGGTGGGGTCTTTCCCCACCGGGGATCAGAACAGCGACCAGATCCAGCCGACGAGATGACCGGCGACCTCGCCGAACATCGGGGTCACATAGGCCCAGGCCAGGCAACCGACGAAGTTCACCGCCATGAACACCGGCACCGACATGCGCGAGATTCCGGCCATCACGAAGACCACCGCCCGCAGGGGGCCGAAGAAATGCCCGATGGTCACCGCATAGGCCCCCCAGCGGCGGAAGGCGGCATTGCCCTTCTCGACGAAGTCGGGATGGTCGCGCAGTGGCCAGAGCGACAGGATCGCCTGCCCGTAGCGCCAGCCGATGGCATAGGAGACGACCGACCCGAACAGCGCGCCAATCGAGGCGCCCGCGAAGATCGGCAGAAGCGACAGCTGCCCGGTCGCAACCAGCGCCCCCACGCCCAGCAGGATCGCGGTCGAAGGAATGACGATCGACAGGAACGCCAGGTTCTCGCCAAAAGCGAAGACCAGCGCGATCCAGAAGGCCCAGTCGCGGTTGTCGCGGACAAAGGCCAGAACGGCGTCGATCATCCCTTGCACAGGCACCATCCCTTCGGGGCTTCCGCGCCTGCCCTAGCCTTGCCGCCGGAAATGCGCAAGCGCCCGGCATCGCTCAGCCCATCAGCCGGGCATGGATCGCCTCGGCGGCATCGCGGCCTTCGGCCACCGCCGTCACCGTCAGGTCCTCGCCGCCCGCCGCGCAGTCGCCGCCGACCCAGACCTTGCCGGAATGGCCCTTCAGCTTGCCACCCTCGACCGCAAGACCTGCAGGCGCACCGGCAAGGGCCTGCCCGATGGCCTTGAACACCTGGTCGGCCTTCAGGGTGAAGGTCTCGGTGGACAGGGTCAGCCCGGCCGGGCCGTCCTGCGTATAGGCGAACTCCACCGCCTCGGCGCTGCCGTTGCCCAGCACACGGACGGGTGCGGCGCTGTGGATGATCCGCACCCCGGACTGCACCGCATGGTCCTGCTCGTAGCCCGAGGCCGACATCTTCTCCTGGCCCCGCCGGTAGACGATGGTCACAGTCTCGGCGCCCAGGAGCTTGGATTGCACCGCCGCGTCCACCGCCGTCATCCCGCCGCCGATCACCACGACATCGCGGCCCACCGGCAGTTTCGACAGGTCCGCCGCCTGGCGCAGCTCGGCGATGAAATCCACCGCATCGCGCACGCCCGCCTTGTCCTCGCCCTCGGCGCGCAGCGCGTTGACACCGGCAAGGCCGATGCCCAGGAACACCGCGTCATATTCCGCCGTCAGCTGGTCCAGCGAGACATCCCGGCCAAGCGTCACCCCGGTCCGAACCTCGATCCCGCCGATCCGCAGCAGCCAGTCGACTTCCTTCTGCGCAAAGCCCCCGGTCGCCTTGTAGCTGGCGATGCCGTATTCGTTCAGCCCCCCGGCCTTGGCCCGGCGCTCCAGCACCACCACATCATGTCCGTGCAGCGCCAGCCGGTGCGCGCAGGCCAGGCCCGCAGGACCCGCCCCCACGACCGCAACCCGCTTGCCCGTCCGCGCCGCGCGGGAGAACGGATGCAGCCCTTTCGCCATCGCCGTGTCGGTGGCAAAGCGCTGCAACTGGCCGATCTCCACCGGCTTGCCCTCGGCGGTCTCGCGCACGCAGGCTTCCTCGCACAGCGTCTCGGTCGGGCAGACCCGGGCGCACATGCCGCCCAGGATGTTCTGGCTCCAGATCGTCGTCGCCGCCGCTTCCGGTGTGCCGGTGGCGATCTGGCGGATGAACAGGGGAATGTCGATCGAGGTCGGACAGGCCGTGATGCAAGGCGCATCGTGGCAGAAATAGCAGCGGTCCGCCGCCACATGCGCCTCGTGCACGTCCAGCGCGGGCGAGTGGTCGTCGAAGTTCTTTGCATAGGCTGCGGCTGGCAGTCGACCCGGAACGATGCCGGGCGTCAGCGGGCTGTTCGTCATCGGACTTCTGGTCCTCCCTGGTCTTGTTTTGTCGAAGGCTGGCACAGGTCCGTTTTTTTATCAAACGGTAAATTTTCAGGGATGCAACTTTTTCACGCCCTACCCGCCCGGAAACCTGCGCCGATGGTTGCGCTGGCGCTTTCGCGGCTTTTCAGCCCCCGGCCGGTTGGGTATAAGCGCCAGATACCAGAAGCGGGGGCGCAGGCCGAACCGCGCGCACAGGGCAGCGAAGAACAGAGGACCCGATGAGCAAGCAGACCACCGACACCGACGTCGCCTTCATCTCGGCGCTCGCCGAGCTTCTGAACAAGAACGACCTGACCGAACTGTCGGTGAAGCGCGAATATGGCGAGGATGACAGTCTGGAGGTCCGGGTGGTGAAGCAGGCGACCGTGGTGACGGTTGCCGCCGCCCCTGCCCCGGCCGTCCACCATGCCGCCCCGGCTGCCGCCGCCGCGCCCGCCGCTGCTGTCCCCGCCGCGCCGGAAGACCCGGCCCAGCATCCGGGCGCCGTGACCTCGCCGATGGTCGGCACCGTCTACCTTGCCGCCGAACCCGGCGCTTCGCCCTTCGTGACCGTGGGCGCGCAGGTGACGGAAGGCCAGACCGTCCTCATCATCGAGGCGATGAAGACGATGAACCACATCCCGGCCCCGCGGTCGGGCACGGTGAAGCGCATCCTGGTCGAGGATGGCCACCCGGTCGAATACGGCGCCCCGCTGATGATCGTCGAATAAGGGCTGGCGCATGTTCGATAAAATCCTGATCGCCAACCGGGGGGAGATCGCGCTGCGCGTGATCCGGGCCGCCCGCGAAATGGGGATCAAATCCGTCGCCGTCCATTCCACCGCCGACACCGATGCGATGCATGTCCGCATGGCGGACGAATCCGTCTGCATCGGCCCCGCGCCCTCGTCCGAAAGCTACCTCTCCAAGGCTGCCATCATCTCGGCCTGCGAGATCACCGGCGCGCAGGCCGTGCATCCGGGCTACGGCTTCCTGTCGGAAAACGCCGCCTTCGCGCAGGCGCTGGAAGACCACGGCATCACCTTCATCGGCCCGAATGCGGAACATATCCGCATCATGGGCGACAAGATCACCGCCAAGGAAACCGCGAAGGAGCTGGGGATCCCGGTCGTTCCCGGTTCCGACGGCGGCGTCCCGGACTTCGAGACCGCGAAGCGCGTGGCCGAGGAGATCGGCTATCCGGTCATCATCAAGGCCACCGCCGGCGGCGGCGGGCGCGGCATGAAGGTCGCGAAATCGGTGGAAGAGCTGGAGATCGCCTTCCGCACCGCCCGGTCGGAGGCGAAGGCCGCCTTCGGCAACGACGAAGTCTACATGGAGAAATACCTCCAGCGCCCGCGCCATATCGAGATCCAGGTCTTCGGCGACGGCAAGGGCGGGGCGGTGCATCTGGGCGAACGCGACTGTTCCCTGCAACGCCGGCACCAGAAGGTGTTCGAGGAGGCCCCCGGCCCGGTGATCACGCCAAAGCTGCGCAGCGAAATCGGCAGCATCTGCGCCGAGGCGATGCAGAAGCTGAAATACATCGGCGCGGGAACGATCGAGTTCCTGTACGAGGACGGCAAGTTCTACTTCATCGAGATGAACACGCGGCTTCAGGTCGAACACCCCGTGACCGAGGCGATCTTCGGCGTCGACCTGGTGCGGGAACAGATCCGCGTTGCCTCCGGCATGGGCCTGTCGTTCGGCCAGGAGGACCTGGAGATCAACGGCCACGCCATCGAGGTCAGGATCAACGCCGAGAAGATCCCGGCCTTCTCGCCCTGCCCCGGCCGGATCACCCAGTTCCACGCGCCGGGCGGCCTGGGCGTGCGGATGGATTCTGCGATCTACGACGGCTACCGCATCCCGCCCTATTACGACAGCCTGATCGGCAAGCTGATCGTCCACGGCCGCGACCGGCCCGAGGCGCTGGCCCGGCTGAAGCGTGCGCTGAGCGAGCTGATCATCGACGGCATCGACACCTCGATCCCGCTCTTCCACATGCTTCTGGCCGAGCCCGACATCCAGAACGGGGAATACAACATCCACTGGCTGGAAAAGTGGCTGGAACAGCAGTTCCCGAAATGAAAGAGGGCGCCTTAGGGCGCCCTTTCCATATCAGTCACTGTTCCCAGGGCGTCACCCAACCGCCCCCCAGCCGCACCGACGGCCCCGCGTCGTCCCGGGTCCGCTTGACCACCCGCCATCAGACGCGCTCCACTTCCCAGGGCTTCACCCAATCGCCCGCGACCCGCAGGTCGATCCCGGCGTCGTCCTCGATCACCTTGCACACCGTCATCTCCCCCGCCCCGGTGCCATAGCGCCGCCCCGCCTCGCGGAAGCGTTCATGGGTGGCCTCGGTCAGCGTGCTGGTGGTGCCGACCTCGTCCATCAGCTCCTTGATCAGCCCGAGGTCCTTCAGGCACAGCGCGATGGGGAAGGACGGGTCGTAATGCCCGGCGAAGATCGAGGGCACGTCATGCGACAGCACGAAACTGTCCGCCGCGCCGCCCTTCATCACCTCCCACCAGGTCAGCGGGTCGAGGCCCGCCAGCTTCGCCGTCACCATCGCCTCGCCGATGGCGGCGGCGTGGATCTTCCACAGCTGGTTGTTCACCAGCTTCGCCACATAGCCGTTGCCGTAACCGCCGACCTTGCGCAGCTCGCCCATCGCCTCGATCACCGGGCGCACGCGCTCGATCACCGCATCCTCGCCGCCGACGAACATCGGCATGTCGCCCCGGATCGCCGCATCGACGCTGCCCGTCACCGGCGCATCAACCGCATGGCCCCCCGCAGCCTCGAACTCCGCCGCCAGCGTGCGCATGAGACCGGGAGACGAAGTCGTCATGTCGATCCAGACCTTGCCCGCAGGCGTGCCGGACAGGAACCCGCCCGTTCCCCGCACGACCTCCGTCACCTCCTTCGGGCCATAAACCATGCTGACCACCACATCCGACGCCGCCAGCACCGCCGCCGGACTGTCGGCCACCGCAGCGCCCATCGCCACCAGCGGGTCCGCCGCCCCGGGCCGGATGTCATGCACGGTCAGCGGAAACCCCGCGCGCAGCAGATTGGCCGCCGCATTCTTCCCCATCGTTCCCAGCCCGATAAACCCGACGCGCATCCCTGCCTCCCTTGTCGACTGGCCTTCATTGCTGCCCCGTCGCGTGCTAGCAGTCGAACAAAAGCCGCTGATGCAGCCATCACGCGGGGTTATGGCCGGAGACGGATGATGGACATCGAACTGCGCCTGTTGCGCAGCTTCGTGGCGCTGCACGAGGTGGGCTCGGTCAGCCGGGCCGCCGAGCGCATGGCCTGCACCCAGGCCGCCATGTCGATGCGGCTGAAGCAGATCGAGACCGAAATCGGCGCCCCCCTCTTCCTGCGCCATCCGGGCGGCCTCGTCCCCACCCCGCGCGGGACCACGCTCTATTCCCACGCAGTCGCGGTGCTTTCGGCCTATGACGAGATGCTGACCCAGGTCCGCACCCGCCCTCAGCGCGACAGGCTGCGGCTCGGGATGCCGGACGACTATGCGCTCGGCTGGCTGCCCGGCCTGATCGCCGACCTCGGCCCCGCCTTCGAGCGGCTGGAGATCGAGCTGGTCTGCGACCTTTCCGCCAACCTCGTCGCCGCCATCGACCGGCGCGACATCGACCTTGCGCTCGTCACCACGGACAGCCCGCCAGCCCGCACCCGCACGACGGTCGAGCTGCCCCTCGTCTGGCTGACCAGCGGCACCGCGACCGGGCCGGAGGTGACCCTCGCCGCCTACCCCGCCGCCTGCGTCTTCCGCAACGCCATGACCCGCACGCTCGATGCCGCAGGCCTGAGCTGGCGCGTCGGGGTGCAGTCGCGCGGCCAGGCCGGGATCTTCGCCGCCGTCCGCTCGGGGCGCGTCGTCTCTGCGGTGGTCGCGGGCACCGGCCCCGGCGACCTGACCGAGATCGCCAGCGCCCCCGGACGTCCCGCCCAGCCCCCCGGGCCCCAGCCCCGTGTGCTCTCCGAGGGCGCCACCCGCCGCACCGAACGCGCCGCCACCGCGCTGGCCGACCGCCTGCTCTCCCGCACCCGCCCATGATGACCGAGCCGGAGATCACCCCCGACCTCCTGCTTCGCGGCTATGCGACGGGCATCTTCCCGATGTCCGATGGCCGCGACGACCCCGAGATCCACTGGGTCGATCCCCGCCTGCGCGGCATCCTGCCCCTCGACGGTTTCCACCTCTCGCGCTCGCTGGCGCGGACCATCCGGTCGGGCCAGTTCCGTGTCACCACCGACACCGCCTTTGATGCCGTGGTCTCAGCCTGCGCCGACCGCGAGGAAACCTGGATCAGCCGGCGCATCCAGAGCCTTTATGTCCAGCTTCACGCCCAAGGCTTCGCCCACAGCACCGAGGTCTGGCAGGACGATGAGCTTGTCGGCGGGGTCTACGGCGTCACCCTCGGCGCGGCGTTCTTCGGCGAAAGCATGTTCTCGCGCGCGACCGACGCCTCGAAACTGGCGCTGGCCTACACCACCCACCGCCTGCGCGCCGGGGGGTTCCGCCTGTTCGACACCCAATTCCTGACCCCGCATCTGGCCAGCCTTGGCGGCCGCGAAATCCTGCGCGCCGAATATCACGACCGCCTGACCGACGCGCTTCGCCACGCGGCCAGCTTCGATCCCGTCGGCTATTCGCCTTCGGCCGGCGCGGTCTCGGCTGGGGCGGGCGCCGCGGGCAAGACGCAGGACAGCACCCAGACGTCGTAGCGCGGATGGTCCAGCGCCGACAGCGCGGGCGAAGACGCCAGCATCCAGCCGCTGAACAGCGGAGCCTCGCTGGTTTCCTCGATCACCGTCAGATGCGCCTCGGCATCCGAGGCCGGGTTGCCCGTCGGATAGCGGCAGCTGTCCAGCCGCACCACCAGCCGCCCGAACTTGGCCGATTGTCCCCGGCTGATCGTCACGTCGCCGGTCTCGCTGGTCAGCTTGTCCAGGAACCGCAGTTGCGCCCCATCCGAGTCGGTGAACTCCGACCCGGTAGGCTGGGCCGGATCAGCCTCCTGTGCGGCGACCGGTAGCGCCAGCGCCAGCAACAGCACCAGCGCCCTCACGGCGTCGCCGTCTCGGGCTCGGCGGCCTTGTCGCCGCCACCGCCCGCGAATTTCATCAGAAGCGTGATCAGGCTGACCGCGCCCTGCGTGTCCTCGATCTCGCCGCCCGGCTCCAGCATCTCCTCGCCGCCGCCCGGCTGCACCTCGACGAAGGTCCCGCCCAGAAGCCCTTCGGAGGAGATCAGGATGGTGGAATCGGTCGGCAGTGCCACGTCCTTGCGCATCGAGATCGTCGCGTCGGCGAAATAGGTCTGCGGGTTCAACGTCAGCGCCGTCACGGTGCCGACCTTGACCCCCGCCAGCCGCACGTCGGTGCCGACGCTGACGCCTTCGACCGAGCGGAAGCTGGCGGTCAGCGAATAGCTGTCCGGTGCGCTGACCATCCCCGACCCGCGCACGGCATACAGCGCGAAGCCCACCGCCACGGCCAGGATCGCCGCCCCGGCCACGATTTCTGCGCGTTCGTAAGCCATCACTCGGGCTGCCAGGCCTCATAGTCGCGCCGGGCGACCGGCTCGGCCCGACGGATCGAACCGGGGGGCACATAGGCGGCCTCCGTCCCGGTCAGGTTCTCCTGATGCGGCTTTTCCCAGGCCTTGTGCTTCAGGGGCGCCTTGGTCGGCGGCTCGTCCCAGGTGAAATGCAGCCAGCCGTGCCAGTCGGGCGACACCCGGCTTGCTTCCATCTCGCCGTTGTAGATCACCCAGCGCCGCTTGCCGTCGCGGGTCTGGTAGAACATGTTCCCGGCGTCATCCTCGCCCACCTTGACGCCCTTGCGCGAGGTGAAGATCTGGGTGCCGATGGTCTGGCTGTTCCACCAGGTCAGCAGGCGTTTCAGGAAATACATGGGTAGCCCTCCAGCGTTGACGTCTTATGCCGCAGCACGGCGGAAAGGTCTAGGGTGCCCAATGCGAGGGCGATGCCACCTTGCGCGACAGATGTGCGGCAAGGGCATGGTTCGGCGCGTAGATTTGCAGGACATCGTTCTTCCAGTCGCGGATGACGAAAGCACCGGGCTCGGTCATGGCCTGGACCAGGACCCGGCGGGTGAGGAAGTCAATACGGTCGCCGCAGAGCGCCATCAGATCTGGCATCGACAGTGGCCCGGGGCGGAGGGGCGTAGGCCTCCAGCTCCCGCCGAAGCGGCTGCTGTCCTGTTCGATCAGCGGAACAGGTGGCGGTTCGGCAGGGGCTTCGGGGGCCAGCTCCACGACCGCGACCTGGCATCTCGGCGCGTCCCGATCCAAGGGATGCGTGTCGTCGCTGGCCAGAACCCTAACGATCGGCACATGGTCCTGAAAGATGCGCGCTGCATAGTCTGGACCGTTGAACAGGACCGTGAGACGGCTGAGCAGCGACGCCGGCGTTTCATCCGCGAACAGGAGGAAGACGAATAACCCGACCAGGGCCGCTCCAAGCGCTTGCCGCATGTCCCACCTTCACCAAAGGCGCGATCAGCGAAGTCTCAGGCCTTCACCGGTTCCTTCTTCTTCGTCTCGGTGTAGACGAGCATCGGCTTCGCACCCGAATTCACCGCCTCGTCCTTGACGACAACCTCCTCGACCCCGTCCATGCCCGGCAGTTCGAACATGGTGTCCAAGAGGATGTCCTCCATGATCGAGCGCAGCCCCCGTGCGCCAGTCTTGCGCTTGATCGCGCGCTTGGCGATCGCGATCAGCGCGTCGCCGGTGAAGGTCAGCTTGACGCCCTCGATCTCGAACAGCCGCTGGTACTGCTTGACCAGCGCGTTCTTCGGTTCGGTCAGGATGGTGACCAGCGCCGCCTCGTCCAGGTCGGTGAGGGTGGCGATCACCGGCAGGCGGCCGACGAACTCCGGGATCAGGCCGAACTTGAGCAGGTCCTCAGGTTCCAGCTCCTTGAAGAGGTCGCCGACCGAGCGTTCGTCCGGCCCCTTTACCTCGGCCCCAAAGCCGATGCCACTGCCCTTGTTCCGCTGCGAGATGATCTTCTCCAGCCCGGCAAAAGCCCCGCCGCAGATGAAGAGGATGTTCGTCGTGTCGACCTGCAGGAACTCCTGCTGCGGATGCTTGCGCCCGCCCTGCGGCGGCACCGAGGCGACCGTGCCCTCCATGATCTTCAGAAGCGCCTGCTGCACGCCCTCGCCCGACACATCGCGGGTGATCGAGGGGTTGTCGGACTTCCGCGTGATCTTGTCGACCTCGTCGATATAGACGATCCCGCGCTGCGCCCGTTCGACGTTGTATTCCGACGCCTGCAGAAGCTTGAGGATGATGTTCTCCACATCCTCGCCGACATAGCCCGCCTCGGTCAGCGTGGTCGCATCCGCCATCGTGAAGGGCACGTCCAGGATGCGGGCCAGCGTCTGCGCCAGCAGGGTCTTGCCGCAGCCCGTCGGGCCGATCAGCAGGATGTTCGACTTCGACAGCTCGATATCGGTCTTCGAGGAATGGTTCAGCCGCTTGTAGTGGTTGTGCACCGCCACCGACAGCACGCGCTTGGCATGGATCTGGCCGATCACATAGTCGTCCAGCACCTTGCAGATTTCGCGCGGGGTCGGCACCCCGTCCGAGGATTTCAGACCGGTGGTCTTCGTCTCCTCGCGGATGATGTCCATGCACAGCTCGACGCATTCATCGCAGATGAAGACGGTCGGCCCCGCGATCAGCTTGCGCACCTCATGCTGGCTCTTGCCGCAGAACGAACAGTAAAGAGTGTTCTTGCTGTCGCCGCCGGTGTTGTTCGCCATCCGCAGTCCTCTGAGCTTTGCCACCAATTCCCTGCGTGGCAGGGCCGGTGCCCGGGGCCAAGTTTAGGCCAGACCCCAAGGCACCACAATCCGAAAAACCCGCCCGAAATCCGACTGGACCTTCGGGCGGAAACTGGGCGTCATTTCGACGTATCGTCGGCCTTTCCGCGGCTTTCGAGGATCTGGTCGATCAGCCCCCAGGCCTTGGCATCCTCGGCCGACATGAAGTTGTCCCGCTCCAGCGCCGCCTCGACCGTCTCATAGTCGTTGCCGGTGTGCTTGACGTAGATCTCGTTCAGGCGCCGCTTCAGTTTCTGCGTTTCCTGCGCGTGGATCATGATGTCGGTCGCCTGGCCCTGGTAGCCGCCCGATGGCTGGTGGACCATGACGCGGCTGTTCGGCAGGCTGAAACGCATGCCCTTCTCCCCCGCCGTCAGCAACAGCGACCCCATCGAGGCCGCCTGCCCGATCACCAGAGTGGAAATCTTCGGCCGGATGTATTGCATCGTGTCGTAGATCGACAGCCCCGCCGTCACCACGCCGCCGGGGCTGTTGATGTACATCGAGATTTCCTTGGACGGATTTTCCGATTCCAGGAACAGCAGTTGCGCGCAGATCAGGCTCGACATGCCGTCGTGCACCGGGCCGCCCAGGAAGATGATCCGCTCCTTCAAGAGGCGGCTGAAGATGTCGTAGGCGCGCTCGCCCCGGCTGGTCTGCTCGACGACCATCGGGACAAGGGTGTTCATGTAGTGCTCAACGGGATCGCGCATCGGGGCCTGCCTCTCGTGTCTCTGGCGAGGAATATCGCCGAAAGTCTTGCCAGAGTCTTAGTGGGGCGGAACGGGGGCTGCAAGGGCAGGTCCTCGCGATTTGCCAGACGCGGGAACAGGCCTGAAAAGCCAACGGCCTAGCGGAAGGTGCGCGCCGAAAGCACCATGCGCGCCGCTGCCGTCAGCAGGCACAGGGCGCCAAAGACCCACGCCACCGGACCGAAGAGCACAGGCCACAGGACGACGAGGACGAGGCACAGGATCGTCTCGGTCCCCTCCATCAGCCCGGCGGTGAAATACAGCGACTTCTCGCCCCGCTGCCGGGTTTCCATGCCGCGTTTCTCGGCCAGGATCGCAAAGCCCAGGAAGCTTGCCGCATTGACGTAGAAGCTGAACAGCAGGAAGGCCCCCGCCGCCCCGTTCGTCGCCGGATCGGCCAGCACGAAGGCCAGCGGCACCGCGCCGTAGAAGGTGAAGTCGCAGGCGATGTCGAGATGGCCGCCGAAATCGCTTTTCCCCTGCGCCCGCGCCACCGCGCCGTCCAGCCCGTCCGCCAACCGGCTGGCCAGCAGCACCAGCGCAACCCATAGCCCCGAAGCCCCGGCCCAGATCATCCCCGCAGCCGCCAGACCCAGCGCAAGCCCCGCCAGCGTCACCACATCCGCCGAGGCCCCGCGCATCGCCAGCCAGCGCCCGCCCCGGTTCAGCGGCACGTCGATCATCTCCCGCATCAACCCGTCCAGCATGGTTCCCCGGGGCCTTCCTTTTTCGTCACTTCCCGCATCCTTCCCGCTTGCGCCGCGCGTGGAAAGTCACGTTTGCGCAAAGCCGACCGGCAAAGCCTTGCCTACTCACCTGCAGGACGAGTGCAATCTTCGCATTTCTCGCATAATTCACCGTTTATGCCACATTCTGCCCGATTCCGGCCCAACTGCTCTGGGATTGGTGGATGACGCGAAACGTTGGGGACAAGCCATGCTGAAGCACCTGCGCCTGGCGGCCGTGGCCGCATCGGCCTTTCTTTGCCTTCAATCCGCAGTCCAGGCGGGTTGCATCGTTCCGCCGAACGCGGACGCGATGCAGAAGGAACTGCTGGCTCACCTCAACGCCGAACGCAAGGCCTATGGCCTGTCGGCACTCACCCTGTCGGGCAAGCTCGACAAGGCCGCGCAGGGCGCCGCCTGCGACAATGCCAAGCGCCACTCCATCAGCCACGTCTCCTCGGACGGCGGCACACTGAAGACGCGTCTGCGCCGCGTTGGCTACGGCTTCCGCACGGCCGCGGAAAACACCGGGCGCGGCTTCGCCTCGGGGGCCCGCGCGGTGGAATGGTGGATGCATTCGCCACACCACAAGGACAACATCCTTCTGCGCAAGGCGCGTGATGTCGGCATCGGCATCGCGGTCAGCCCCGCCCCCGACAACAAGCTGCACTGGATCCTCGTGGTCGGCGCCTCCAAGTAAGGCGCCTGCCCCTCAGCGCGCGATCACCAGGTCAACCCGAAGCCCGCCGAGGCCTTCGCTCTGCGACAGCCGCAGCGCGCCCCCGTGGCTCAGGGCGATGTCGGATGCGATCGACAGGCCCAGCCCGACCCCGGCCCCCCGGTTCGGATCGCGCGCCGCCTCCAGCCGGGTGAAGGGGCGCAGCGCCTCGTCCCGCCGATCCGCCGGAATGCCCGGCCCGTCATCCTCGACAGTGATCCGCAGGCTGCGCTCCTGGAACGTCAGCCGAAGGTCGACCCGGGACCCGAAGCGCAGTGCATTCGTCACCAGGTTCTCCACGGCCCGCACGACGGCCTGCGGCCGCATCTCCACCGGTTCGGGAACGCCCTCGACCGTCGCCAGCCGCACCCGGGGCCCCGCCCGCTCCACCACCCCGCGCACCAGGGTCACCGCATCCGTCGGCTCCGACCCCTCCATCGCATCGCCGCGCACGAAGGCCAGGAACTCGTCGACCATGCGCTCCATCTGCGTCACGTCCGCCTGCAGCGCCTCGACCTCGGCATCCTCGGGCATCAGCGACAGGGCCAGCCGCATCCGGGTGAGCGGTGTGCGCAGGTCATGGCTCACCCCCGAGAGCATCAGCGTGCGCTGCTCGATCTGCCGTTCGATCCGTGCGCGCATGTCCAGGAAGGCCCGGCCCGCCGCCCGCACCTCCTGCGCACCGCGCGGCTTGTAGCTGACCGCCCGCCCCTTGCCGAACTCCGCCGCCGCCTCGGCCAGCTTGGTGATCGGGCGCAACTGCCGCCGCAGGAAGAAATAGGCGATCACCGTCATCAGGACCGAGGTGAACACCATCAGCACGATCAGCTGGTGCGGGTTCGCCGCCGACATCCGCCGCCGGTTCACCTCGGCCCCGATCGGCCCGAACCGGCTGTCAAAGCGCAGCTTCACCGCCCGGTTCCCTGCTGTCAGGTCAACCGCCACCAGCGTTGGCAACCGCGCGTGCAGGGTGGCGATGATCGTATCCCCCGACAGGTCGATGCGCTGGCGAACATCCGCCTGCGGCGCCTCGGGACCGGCGGGCAGGCTCAAGGTGATCGCCAGCGCCTCCGCCAGGGGCACCACCCGGGCCTGTGCCTCGGCCAGCGTCGGGCTGCCCTCGATTGCGCCCAGAAGGAACGCCAGGTCGATCGCGACCCCTTGCGTCATCTGGTCGGTCACGTCTTCATAGAAGCGCTGGATGAACTCGGTCGAGAAGACCAGCTGGATCGCCACGATCGGCACGATCAGGATCAGTGCCGCGCGCCCGTACAGGCCTCTGGGAAGGATACGCTGGAAGACCGACATCGCCTCGAAGCCTATCCGCCCCCGCGCCCCTTGGAAAGCCATGCCGCCCGATGACCCTCGATCCGCCTGTCCGTCCCCTCCTCGCCCCGAATCCCTCGCCCCTGACCGGGGCCGGGACCAACACCTGGCTCGTGGGTGCGACCGCCCTGGCGGTGATCGATCCCGGCCCGGACGACGACGCCCATCTTGCGGCGATTCTCGACGCCGCCCGACCCGGCCAGCACATCAGCCACATCCTCGTCACCCACGCCCACCGCGACCATTCCGCCCTCGCCCCCCGCCTCGCCGCTGCCACCGGTGCCCCGGTCTTCGCCTACGGAACCGCGACCGAGGGGCGCAGCCCGCTGATGGCCAGCCTCGCCCCCGGCCTGCCCGCGACCGGCGAAGGCCTCGACCTCGCCTTCGCCCCCGACCTGCGCCTCGCCGATGGTGACACGCTCTCCGGCCCGGACTGGAGCCTCGCTGCGCTCCACACCCCCGGCCATCTCGGCGGCCACCTGTGCCTTGCACTCGGCGACACGCTCTTCTCCGGCGATCACGTCATGGGCTGGTCCACTTCCATCGTCTCCCCGCCCGACGGCGACATGGGCGCCTACATGGCCTCGCTCCACCGCCTCGCCGCCCGCGACTGGCACCGTTTCCTGCCCGGTCACGGCGACCCCGTCGAAAATCCATCCGCCCGCGTGGAGGAGCTGATCGCCCACCGCCTCGGTCGCGAGGCGCAGATCCTGCAGGCTCTGGTCGGCGGCGCGGCCGGAATCCCTTCGCTGACCGCCCGCATCTACAGCGACATTCCCCGCCACCTCCTCCCGGCGGCGGAACGCAACGTCCTTGCCCATCTCATTGATCTGGCATCAAGAAACCTGGTGACCGCCACCCCCTCGCCGCACCCCAACGCCGAATTCGCGCTGCGCTGACCCCGGCTGCATTTTCCGCCCTTTTGCCCCTTGCCGCCCCCGAACACGCTTGCTATAGACCCGCCCGTGTTCCGGCGTAGCTCAGCGGTAGAGCAGTTGACTGTTAATCAATTGGTCGTAGGTTCGATCCCTACCGCCGGAGCCAACACATCGACGGGCCCGTGAGAAATCACCGGGCCCGTTGTGTTTTCCGGCCGTTCGCCGACGCATTTCCCGCCCGCAACCCGCTTGCCTTCCCCTTCGGGAATGGCTAAATCCAACCCCACGCGGGTGTAGCTCAATGGTAGAGCAGAAGCTTCCCAAGCTTACGACGAGGGTTCGATTCCCTTCACCCGCTCCATCTGGCCCTTGTCCTGGCCTTTTTTCTCGATAATTCAAGCCCTTACGGTTCCTTCCGGCACACACCGAGGAACACACGGGGCACACATGGGACTTGTTTTGAAGCACGTCGAACGCACGAAAGCGGGCAGTTGGCAGTATCGCCGGAGGGTGCCCAAGGAAGTTTCCGCGACCATCACCAAGAGGGAGTTCAAGCGGAAGCTGGGGGATTCGGAAGGAGAGGCCCTTGCGGCCTATCCCTGGTATCATGCCGAAGTGGAGAAAGAGATTGCCGAGGCCAAGCTAGGCCGGGTGCGGTCGGAGGCGGCGTCCAGTGGCACGGCGACAGAGCGGGAATCCTATGTGGAGGCTCTGCGGCGTCGGGCTGATCTACTAGCAGCGGGTGCCAGTGATCGGGACTTGACGTTGACGGCTGTCGCGTCGGCCCCTGCCCCTGCCATCGGCGGGGAGTTCATGGGCGATCATGCGGACAAGGGGCGGAGGCGGAGGCAGCGTGGCGGCGGCGTAGAGGTCCACCACGGCATCGGCGGCAACCTTGGCCGTGTAGACCCTAGCTGCCACGTCTGCGGCGGTGAGGGCGTCCACAACGGCGCGGGCGGTGACTTCGGCATCCGTCCCCATCGCGTCAAGCATCGGGTTGTGGGAGGTGGCCAAGCTGACCAAGGCAGCATCGGCGGCGGCGTCACGGTGGCGGCGGAGGTTGTCCACTCTCCGGGCAACTTCGGCATCGGAGATGGTGGGGAATTTCAGGTTCATTGTCGGTTTCCTCTAGGGGGCCGCATGGGGCGCGGCGGGGTGAACGAAAAAGGCCCCCCGAGGTGATCCCGGAGGGCAGTCATAGGAGGCGCAGGGGGGCCACCACGGGGGCAGCCAAGGGTGGTTAGGCGGTGTGAGTGCCCGTGGTGGACATGGCCCCATAAGCGGCCCTCTGGGAGGCGCTACGGGCATTGTCTGCGGCTTGCTGACACTTCCCGCATTGGGGTGCCCCGGTGGACAGGGCGGGCGGGTAGAAGGTGCCCCCACAGGTTCCGCAAGTTGCGGTGCGGGGGACGTTGGAAGCGATGGCGGTGGAGGTCATGCGTCAGACTTTCACTAGGCCGAGGCGGACAGCCGCCCCGTAGCTCATGGAAGGGTGCCCCGGAAGGGATACGATCCATTCCCCGGTGTTGCGGTCATGGCGGATCATCTGGCGGGCCTTGGGGTCCATGCCTTCGACCATCTCCCGGAATGTCTCCGGGTCCGTCTTGGGCATCTGGGCGAGGCGGTCCACGGCG
Organism: Tabrizicola sp.; assembly: GCF_041911175.1. Classification (GTDB taxonomy): domain Bacteria; phylum Pseudomonadota; class Alphaproteobacteria; order Rhodobacterales; family Rhodobacteraceae; genus Tabrizicola. Next base: position 34,340 of record NZ_JAYRPN010000098.1, on the reverse strand, counting down.
ATCTGACCGAGGCGGGTCATCTCCTCCGGGACGTTGGACAACGTGGCACGGCGGGCTTGCCGCAACTCGTCAGCGTCTAGCATCTGTTCCAACAGGGGGACCGAGGCCCCGACCGTGGACAGCATGTCATTGGCTTGCGCGATGTAGCCAGCCATCACCTGCTTTACGTGGACCGGAGAGACACCGGAGGGCAGTTGGTCAAGGATCGAGTCCGGGTCGCCATTGTCGGCCACCTGATCCACTAGGGCGTCGGTGACTTGCGGCCCGTGGACCTGATCCACTCCCCGCAGAACCTCCCCGGCGATCTTCGCAAGATGTTCCGAATGGGTGGCGTCAGGGGCCTTGTCTTGGGCTTCCTTGGGGGCGTCGGAGGGTGCCCCTTTCGGGGCTACGTCAAAAGGGAGCGGGTCGCCCTCATTCCACGTATGCGGGACCAGACCCCCGGCCTTCGCGGCCTCCACGCTGGTCTTACCTCCGCCCGGCAGCGGAATGAAACCCGGTTCGGTCGGGGTGGCGTAGACGGTCTTGATGCCCGATTGACTCTTGGCGGTGGTCTTGGCCGAAGTGATGACGCCATTCTGGATGGTCACTTCCTCCAGCTTCGCCACCATCCCGGCAGGACGGAAGCCCGTGCGCTGGGCCTTCTGTTCCGGGGTCCCGTCAAGCTGGCGTTGCCATTCGGCGAGTTGTTCCGGGGAGATGCCATCGGCGGGGGCGTTGAAGATTTGTGCAGACATGTCGTGTTCCTCTTGATGGGGATGGGTTGGACGGAATTGTCCTAAGATGAGTGGTTTCACCCCGGCCCGTTCGGAAGGGTGGGAATGTGAACCGGGGAGCAGACTTCTCCGAGGCGCAGAAAGGCCCCGCGAGGTGATCCCACGGGGCCTTGAGCCTTTGATCGTTCGGGGTGCGTCTTCCCTATGAAAAGGGGTAATCGGTTCCGGCGCTTAGTGGACCACGGCCAGCCCTGCCCGCCTCTCGGCGACTGCGACCTTCCCGGCCAACAGGTCCATCCCCTCGTTAGCCTTCACCCCGGCCACCCGGAGGGCCAAGACTATTTCCGGGGTGCCCACTGCCTCCCCCGCCGCGATCCTCTCCGCTGCCTCATACAGGGCGTCTGCGGCGGTCGTGAACGCCTTGGCGGCGTCGATATGGGCGAGGGTCTTGCGGGCGTCTGGGGTGGCTCTGACGGTGGCCTCTGCGATTGCGTCGATGATCTCCCCGGCGTGGACAAGGTGGGCGGAGACTGAGGTGAGCGGCTTGGTCATTGTGCATCCTTTCGTGGTGCAGTCAGTCGCGTCTAGCGACACTTGGTTGAACAACTGCATGAAGCACGGCTTGTAAGCATCTGACAAATCACGATATACTCCCCGTATGGGGACTAGATGGGGATGCCCGGAGAGGTGGTTCCCATGTGGGGACGGGATGGACCAACGGGGCTTGGCCGGGGTGCCCTCTGGGGGCGCTGACGGTGCCTGTATGGGGATGAAATATTCAGGTTCGGAGGGTGCAAAGAAAGAGGCCCTAGAGGTGATCTCTGGGGCCTGTGTCATCTCACCGAGTGTGGAAAGTTAGCGCCGCCGCCGTCTCCGGGTATTCTCCGCCGCCGTCACCTCTTGCAGGTTATCAGCCCGGTTGTCTCCCCGGTTCCAGTTGAGGTGGTCAATCGTCATGCCGTCATCGGGAAGCCTCCCGTGGTGCATCGCAAAGGCCACCACTTGGGCCGGGATAGGCCTACCGAAAATCTGCACCTGCCGGTATCCCACGCCATTCCTGGAAGTGTCGGCTGGCTTCCCATCGGGGCACTTGGATTGGCGGCAGAGGTAGCCCCTATCGCTAAACCATGCGGGGCCGGGGTCGCGGTGGGTGATCTGGCCTGTCTCCGGGTCATAGTCAAAGAAGGTGGAGAGGACCGAGGCCGGGTCGTCTGGGGCCTCATAGCCTCCGGGGATGACCGTGAAGCCGTAGTGATCAGAGAAGCGGGTGAAGGCGGATTGGTAGGCAATGCCGACAGCATCGTGGTAGCTGTTGTTCTGGCGGGGCCGGTAGGTTCTCACCTGTCGGCGATCAGAGGCGAGGCCCATCTTTACCCGGTATTGCGCCTTAGCGGCACAGGCGGGGCCACACCAGTTGCGCCTTGCGATGCGCTTCTGGGGGTGTAGAGGTGTCCCGCAATGCGCGCACAGCGGGGTTGTGGTGTCTGTCATGGTGTCCTTTCACTCTTGAGACAGTTGAAAACTGATACGGAGACATGCAAGCACGTCATGGCTTGATCAAACCTATGCGATGGACGCAAGCCTCTCCAGCACCCGTTTAACCTGCGTAGGGGTCCACTTACCGCCGCGTGCGGTGGCGATCCCTGCCCCGTCCAGTGCCCCGGCGATCTCCGCCAGTGTAGCCCCAGAGCCCCGTAGAGGTTCCACTATCGGCTGCACCCTCTGGGCAAAGGCTTGGGCGTCCCTCTGGATAGCCTCATTGCGCTTCCCGGTGGCATCCCGGAGGCCCCCCAGCTTGCGCCCCTTGGCTTTCGCCTCTGCCAGCGCCGCCTTGGTGCGGAGGGAGATGAAGTCCCGTTCCTGTTCAGCCAGGGCGGCGTAGATGTGCAGTTGAAACTTGTCGGCATTGGGCATCGAGGCCACCCGTAGCTTCACCTTGGGGTCATCCATCAATGCAGCGATGAACGACACGCGGCGGGACAGGCGGTCCAGCTTGGCGACAAGCAACTCCGCCCCCGTCTTGCGGCAGAGGTCCAGAGCCTTGGTCAACTCCGGGCGGTCATTGTCACGCCCCGAGAGCACGTCAAGGAAGGCCCCTGCGATCTCAAAGGGTGTCTCGGCATAGTTGGCGAGGTAGAGGTCTATGTCCCGCGTCTGCGCCTCTAGGCCGAGGCCTGAGCGGCCCTGATCCTCTGTGCTGACCCTGCGATAGATGACGAATTGCTTCACGTCTGGTGCCCCTGTGGTGGTGTCTGGGGCATCTAGCCAGAGCATTTGTCAAATGTCAACGAACGTTGTGCCTGTCATTCGCGAGGGAAGGCGAGGCCATGACAGGTCCCGGAGGGTGGGCCGATGGGCGGCAGAGGATGCAATGAGGGTGGCACGGAAGGCGGAGAACGCGACCCCCACCGGGGGGATTGCGCGGCTTCACAAGTCAATGTCGAGGCCTCATATTTTTTTTGCAGATTTTCCGGCCGACCCTACCCTGTCGGGAGCAAGGGAGAATCAGGATGCGCCACCTAAATCCACGTCGCTTGATCGTTTGCATTTCTATTGGGTTGGCCGCCGTCGCTCCTGGGGCACTATCCGCAACGACGAAAGAGCTTGAGAAGGCAGTCATCAATGCTGTCCCCTGGGACGCGATCTACGTTGATGAGGGCCAGCGCCGTGTTCTAGCGGAAGCAATCCGAGCCTATTGGGAGGAGTTTTCATCCCATGTCCCTAGATTGTCGCCAGCGGAAAGCGAGTGGCTGACAACCGAGCTGGGCGGTCAAGGGGAGCGTCTAGAGCGAGCTATCAACAGCAGGGAGTTTGCACTCAGAGAAGTATCAGACCATGCAATTAATTGCGTTGCGAATGCAAGGAACGTCTTGGAGGCACTTGACAGCCCAGAGAAGAGAGAAACCGAGATGTTCTATTGGGCCAAGCTGATTAACTGCTACGTCGATGCGTCCGAGATACAGGCATATCTTCGACAGGCAGGGCTGATCCCTTCAAGTGGTGACGACAGCGAGTTCGTCATGCAGGTGAGCGGCATCACTCGCGGAAAGATCATCAACGTGGTCCTTCCGTCATCAATGGCGGACACGATGGGGTGGACCATAGAAAAGAATTGAGCTTGAAGCCCCACTGCATGGCAGCTATCGATAGGCACACACTGGCGACACGTCAGGCACACACGACGGAAACCTACCGGAAGCCTTACGGGCGGAAGCTATTGAGAAAACAGGAGAAAGTGACGGCCACTCTGGGTTAGATTTTCAAACCCGTTGCCCTTCACCCGCTCCAATGCCCCACAACCCAGGTTGACAGGACGGTTCGCGCGGCGGACCTTGGCGACAGCCATGTCGGAGCCGTTCATGACCCTGCGCCATCTCGCCCTGCCCCTCTGCCTCGCCCTCGCCGCCTGCGTGCAGGACAGCGGCCCCTCGGAACCCTACGCCTTCGTCGGCAGCTGGGATTGCGGGGTCGATACCTTCACCTTCACCAACACCACCTACACCAACGGCTCCGGCACCTACCCGATCCTCAATGTCGCCCGCGACGGGCGCAACTACATCCTGCGTTTCGCCAACGGCTACACCATCGCGCTGGCCGCCGTGACCGATACCGGCTTGACCTGGGTTTCCGGCGCCTCGGGCGACCAGTTCAACTGCCGCCGCGTGAAGTAGCTTCCGTTCAGGCGCGGAACCGGCTAGCAACCGCCCGACGCCAAGAAGGAGCATCCCATGACCACCGAAATCACCCGCTACGGCATCGGCCCCCGCATGTCCGAGGCGGTGGCCCATAACGGCACCCTCTACCTTGCCGGCCAGCTCGGCGAGCCGACCGGCTCGGTCGCCGACCAGACCCGGCAGGCGCTGGCCGCGGTCGACGCCATCCTGGCCAAGGCCGGAACCGACAAGACCCGCATCCTGATGGTGCAGATCTGGCTCGCCGACATGTCCACCTTCGCCGAGATGAACTCGGTCTATGACAGCTGGGTCCCGCAGGGCCACACGGCCGCCCGCGCGACGGGCGAATCGAAGCTCGCGACCCCCGACTACAAGGTCGAGATCATCGTCACTGCGGCGCTGAAGTAAGCGCCGGAAACGACTGTCATCCCCGCGAAAGCGGGGACCCAGCTTAGGGCGCAGCATCTGGGTCCCCGCTTTCGCGGGGATGACAGTACGGGGCAGTGTTTCCGGCGGCTAACCTTCCGCCCGCAGGAAACCCACCAGCGCGGCGGTCGAACCATCCTTGCCCTCGGTCCCCGCCTTGCCCTCCAGCACCGGCTGCAGGGCCAGCGCCAGTTCCTTGCCCAGTTCCACCCCCCACTGGTCGTAGGAGTTGATCCCCAGGATCACGCCTTCCACGAACACCCGGTGCTCATAAAGCGCGATGATCTGGCCCAGCACGAAGGGCGTCAGCAGGCCATAGGCCAACACGGTCGAGGGCCGGTTGCCGGGGAACACGCGATGCCGCGCCTGTCGTTCCAGCTCGGCCCCCGTCGCGCCCTTCTTCGCCATGATCTCCCGCGCCTCGTCCAGCGACCGCCCGCGCAGCAGCGCCTCGGCCTGCGCCAGGCAGTTCGACACCAGAAGCAGGTGCTGATGGGCCAGGTCCGGCTCATGTCCCTTGCGCGCCACCAGTAATTCACAGGGAATGACCCGCGTCCCCTGATGGATCAGCTGGTAAAAGGCATGCTGGCCGTTGGTTCCCGGCTCGCCCCAGACCACGGGGCCGGAGTTGACGGTCAAGTCCGACCCGTCCACCGCCACGCGCTTGCCATTACTCTCCATCTCCAGCTGCTGCAAATAGGCAGGAAGCCTTGCAAGCCGTTGATCGTAAGGCAGAACTGCCCGCGTGGCATAGTCGCACAGCTGGTTGTGCCAGACCCCGACCAGCGCCAGCATGACCGGCATGTTCTGCGCCAAAGGCGCGGTCAGGAAATGCCGGTCCATCGCCCGGCCACCGGCAAGAAACTGGTCGAACGCCTCCGGCCCGATGGCAATCATCAGGGCAAGGCCAATCGGCCCCCACATCGAATAGCGCCCGCCGACCCAGTCCTCGAACCCGAAAACCCGCGCCGGATCAATGCCATAGGCGGCGGTCTTGTCACCTGCGGTCGACACGGCGGCAAACTGCGCCGCCGGGTTCGCGACCGTCGCCGCCATCCAGCGTTTCGCCGTATCAGAATTGGTCATCGTCTCGATGGTGGTGAAGGTCTTCGACGCCACGATCACCAGCGTCGTCGCCGGGTTCAAACCCTTGAGCGTGTCATGGATATGCGCCCCATCCACGTTCGAGACGAAATGGCAGCGCGGACCGTCGGCAAAAGGATGCAGCGCCAGATAGGCCATCGCCGGGCCAAGGTCCGAGCCACCGATGCCGATGTTCACCACATCGGTGATCCGGCCACCCTGCCCCCTGAACGCGCCCGACCGCACATCCCGCGCGAAAGCTGCGCAGAGACCACGAATCCGGCGCACCTCGGGCAGCACATCCTTGCCGTCGACCTCGATCACCGCGCCGTCACCCGCCCGCAGCGCCACATGCAGCACCGCCCGGCCCTCGGTGTCGTTGATCTTCTCGCCACGGAACATCGCCGCGCGCTTTTCGGCCACGTCCGAGACCTCGGCCAGCTTGACCAGCGCGGCGCGGGTCGCCGCGTCGATATTGGTCTTGGAATAGTCGAAGAGCATCCCGTCGGCCCGGACCGAAAAATCCCCGGCGCGGCTTTCGTCAAACAGATCAAGGATATGGCGGTCCTTGTTCACATCGTGAAGCCGCCGCAGGTCATCCCATTTCGTCATGGCTCACTCCGCCCAATGCACGGTTGCGTTGTCAAGGACCGCCCGCACGGGCGCTTCCATCGGGGACAGGGCCATCGCACGCTCCAGCGCCGCGCGTTTCTCCGCCCCGGTGATCAGGACATGGATGTTGAAGGCCCCGCGCAGCACCGGCGCGGTCAGGGTGATCCGCGGCTCGCCCGCCGCCTCGGCCCGCATCGGCAGAAGGATCGGCGCGGTCGCGGACAGCGCCTCCTCCAGCCGGTCGGCACCGGGGAACAGGCTCGCCGTATGCATGTCCGTGCCCATGCCCAGAAGCAGCACGGAAATCGGCAAATGCGGCTTCAACCCGTCCTCCAGCGCCGCCAGCATCTCCTCCGGCTGCTCGGCCGGGGCATATAGCGGCACCAGCCGCGCCTGCGCCGCCTTACCCCGCAGCAGCCGCTCGCGCAGCAGCCGCGTGTTCGACCGCTCCGAGGATTCCGGCACCCAGCGCTCGTCGTTCAGCACCACCGCGACATTGGCCCAGTCCAGATCCACCCCCGACAAAGTGTCGAAGATCGGCCCCGGCGTCGTTCCCCCGGGCACCGACAGGGTCGCCTTCCCCTCCCGGCGCAGGAAGTCGGCCAGCTGTCCGGCGATCGTGTTCGCCAGCCCCAGCATCAGGAATTCGCGGTCCGGATAGGTTTCCAGCTTCATTCGCGGATCTCCCGCCAGCGCCGCCCGTCGCGGTGCATCAGCATCAACGCATCCTCCGGGCCCGAGGAGCCGGGATCATAGGTCTGCGGCCTGTCGCCCCGCGCTTCCCAGCCCTGGATGATCGGGTCCGACCAGGCCCAGGCCGCCTCCACCTCGTCGCCCCGCATGAAGAGCGTCTGGTTGCCGCGGATCACGTCCATGATCAGCCGCTCATAGGCGTCCGGCACGTCCTCGGCTTCCGCCCCCAGCGCATCGGCGAAGGACATGTCCAAGGGCACCTGCATCAGCCGCATCCCGCCCGGACCGGGCTCCTTGATCATCACCATCAGGTCCATGCCCTCGTTCGGTTGCAGCCGGATCACCAGCACGTTCTCGTGCCAACCCGTCGCATCGTCGAAGATCGCATGCGGCGGCTGCTTGAAGGTGATCGCGATCTCCGAGGCCCGCGCGCGCAGACGCTTGCCGGTGCGCAGGTAGAACGGCACCCCCTGCCAGCGCCAGTTCGACACCTGCACCTTCAGCGCGATATAGCTTTCGGTCCGGCTCGCGGGGTTCTCGGCATGCACCACATAGGCCTTCTCGCCCCGCCCCGCCCCGTATTGCCCGCGCACGATGTCCTCGGGCCGCACCGGCTTCAGCGCGCGGATAACCTTCAGTTTCTCGTCGCGCACTGCGTCCGGGTCGAAATGGTACGGAGGCTCCATCGCGATCAGGCACAGAAGCTGCATCAGGTGGTTCTGCACCATGTCCCGCATCGCGCCCGACTTGTCGTAATAGGCCCCGCGCCCGTCGACCCCCACCGTTTCTGCCACGGTGATCTGGACATGGTCGATGTATTCCGCCTTCCACAAGGGCTCGAACAGGATGTTCGCAAAGCGCACCGCCATCAGGTTCTGCACCGTCTCTTTCCCAAGGTAGTGGTCGATCCGGTAGATCTGCGTCTCGTTGAAATGCTTGGCCAGCACCCCGTTCAACGCCTTGGCGCTTGCCAGGTCGCGCCCGAAGGGCTTTTCCACCACGATCCGGCTCCAGGCGTCCGCAATCCCGTGCTCCGACAACCGCTGCGCGATATCGCCGAAGAGGCTGGGTGCGACCGAGAAATAGAACGCCCTGACGACGTTCTCGCGCATCAGCGCCTTCAGCTGCGCCCAGCCCCCCGTCCCCGTCGCGTCGATCGGGACATAGTGGATGCGTGCGAGGAAGGCCTCGATCTCTGCCGCATCCTGCCGCGCCTTCGGGACGAATTCCTGAATGGCGGCACGGACTTGCTCGCGGAAGCTCTCGTCGGTAAGCTCGGCCCTTGCCGCGCCGATGATCCGGCTTTCCGCCACCATCTGCCCGGCCACGAAGCGCCGGTAGAGCCCGGGCAGGATCTTGCGCCGCGCCAGATCGCCGGTCGCGCCGAAGATCACCAGGTCGAACACATCCACCGGAATGACTCGCGAAACCATGACCGTCTCCCTCGAAGGCGCTGTTAGCGCTAACGGAGGCGTTCTACAGCCTGCGCCGCCTTCTGTCTAGCATCGCTGATCCGATGGGGAAACCTCAGCCCTCGTCCAGGGCCTCCCAACGCACGCGCATCAGCCCCGGCTCGGCGGCAAGCCGCTGCACCGCCTGCTCCAGCGCCGCTTCGCCGACCTCCTCGGCTGTCACCGTCGCCGAAAGGTCAAGCCCTCGGCCGTCGTCCGCCACTGTCACCCCGATCTCCGAGATATGCAGCCCGCCCAGCGACAGCGTCCGCAGAATCAGGCTGCGGACCGCCGCCTCCTGGGTGGCATCCACCGCCACCTGCACGCGATAGGCCTTGATGACCGGCACCCCGGCCCGGGTGTAGCGCTTCAGAAGCTTGACCAGCGGCCTGAGCCCGAGGTTCACGAAGACCACCAGCCCGGTCAGCAGCAGCGCCAGGTCCCAGGCCCCCGCCCCGGCCATCATCCCCACCCCCGCCGAACACCACAGCGTCGCCGCCGTGTTCAGCCCGTGGATGTTGAACCCGTCGCGAAAGATGATCCCGGCGCCCAGAAAGCCGATGCCGGACACGATCTGCGCCGCGACGCGGGTATGGCTGACCTCGTCGGGAAACAGCCCCGAGAAGATCACGAAGCCTGCCGCCCCCAGTGACACCAGCGCATTGGTCCGAAGGCCCGCCATCCGCTGCCGGACCTGCCGCTCGGACCCGATGACCGCCCCGCAGGCCAGCGCCGTGAACATATGCAGCGCCGCCGCGTGCAGACTGACATCCATGATCCGCCCCCTTCCAGAAGCGGCCAGAAGATCATCAGTCCCCGGATTTGTGAAGCTTTTGTAACGGCGATATGACAGCCGGAAGCGACGTCAGGCTTCCAGCTCGGCATCCCAGTACAGATAGTCCATCCAGCTTTCGTGCAGGTGGTTCGGCGGGAAGCGGCGCCCGTGGCCCTGCATCTCCTCTGCCGTCGGCTGGCGCGGAGGCCGCCGCAGCGACAGGCCGGACTGCTTCAGCGTGCGTGATCCCTTTCGCAGGTTGCAGGGCGAACAGGCCGCCACGACGTTCTCCCAGCTGGTGATCCCGCCGCGCGACCGGGGCAGAACATGGTCGAAGGTCAGGTCGCCCTTCGCCCCGCAATACTGGCAGCAGAATTCGTCCCGCAGGAAAAGATTGAAGCGCGTGAATGCCACGCGCTTCTGGGGTCTTACGAATTCCTTCAGGACCACCACGGAGGGTATCCTGAACTCCTGCCTCTGACTGTGGACCACCGCGTCATATTCGGCGACGATCTGCACCCGGTCCAGGAAAGCGGCCTTGATCGCCTCCTGCCAGGGCCAGAGCGACAGCGGATAGTAGGACAGCGGGCGATAGTCGGCGTTCAGCACCAGCGCAGGGTAATGCTTCAGCGACGCGGGATCGCGCACGAACTGGGTTCTGAAATCACCGTCCATTTACGTCAAAGACTCCGCGCTTCACCCGTCAGCCACCGGCCAGCAGGGCGGGGAGTCCCGCCCCGTTACCGGAAACTATATCTGGCGTTTTGCCCAAGGCAACCCCCAAGCTTGTGATCGCCTTCGGGTACCTCCGAAGCTTCTGCCCCAGCCCGGTAACAGGGGGATGACGGCGAAGCCCGCCTCTGTGGCCCACCCGTTTCCGCCGGTCTGCCCCCACCCGCCTTGCGATGGCTTGCGTCACCGGCGCGGCCCCGCTAACGCTCGCCTGTCCGAACCGAAAGGCGCACCTTCCATGTCCGTAACCCGTCGCAGCCTTGTGATCTTCGCCGTCGCGGCCCTTGCCGGCTGCGGGGGTAAACCGGACCGTGTCGCCTCCCGTGCCCCGATGGCGCCCGGCGCCACGCCCGAGATGCTGGCGCTGGTGCACAAATATGCGGGTATCCATGACATCCCGGAAAGCCTCCTGCACCGGATCATCCAGCGTGAAAGCGGCTACAATCCGGCGGCGCGCAATGGCCCCTATTACGGGCTGATGCAGATCCTGCCGCAGACTGCGCGGACGATGGGCTACGAAGGTCCACCGGAAGGCCTGCTCGATGCCGAGACCAACCTGATGTATGCCGGCAAGTACCTGCGCGGGGCCTGGCTGGTTTCAGGCGGGTCCGAGGACCGCGCCGTGATGTGGTATGCCAAGGGCTACTACTACGAGGCCAAGCGCAAGGGCCTGCTCTACGAAACCGGCCTCAGGACCTGAGCTTCTCGCCCCGCCAGATCGCGAGGGCGTCCGTTAAGAAATCCTGAACGTCCGCGCGCAACCCCTTGATTTTCAAGGGCGCGAAAAACTGTCCACCGTGGACAGCCCGCCCTCAGGTGACGACATCCGGCTCGCTGCGGCCGGTATGCGCGGCAATCCGGGCGATCTGATGCGCCGCCCGGATCACCGGCGCCAGCGCCGACTGCGGGTCCTCGCCCAGCTCGTCCGGCCCGGTGACGAACCGCTCCAGATACAGCCGCAGCGTCGCCCCCTCCGTGCCCGTCCCCGACAGCCGGAACACCGCCCGGCTGCCACCATCGAACAGCACCCGCACCCCCTGCTTGGTCGAGACCGAGCCATCGACCGGATCGGTATAGGCGAAGTCGTCGGCGTGGGTGACGACCAGCCCGTCGAAATCCTGCCCCTTCAACCCGGGCAAAGCGGCGCGCAGGTCGGCGAACATCGCGTCGGCGTTCGCGGTGTCGATCGCCTCGAAATCGTGGCGGCTGTAGTAGTTGCGCCCGTAGCGGTGGAAATGGTCATGCAGGATCTTCGCCACGCTTTCCTGCTTCACCGCCAGGATGTTCAGCCACAGAAGCACCGCCCAGAGCCCGTCCTTTTCCCGCACATGGTCCGATCCGGTTCCGAACGATTCCTCGCCGCAGATCGTCGCCTTCCCGGCGTCCAGAAGGTTGCCGAAGAACTTCCACCCGGTCGGCGTCTCATAGTGATGCAGCCCCAAGGCCTCGGCCACCCGGTCCGCCGCCGCACTGGTCGGCATCGACCGGGCAATCCCCTTCAGCCCCGCCCTGTATCCCGGCGCCAGATGCGCATTCGCCGCCAGCACCGCCAGGCTATCGGACGGCGAGACATAAATCCCCCGCCCCACCACCATGTTCCGGTCCCCGTCGCCATCCGACGCCGCCCCGAAGTCGGGCGCATCCGGCCCGAACATCTCGTCCATCAGCGCCCTGGCCCAGGTCGGGTTGGGGTCCGGGTGCATCCCGCCGAAATCCGGCAGCGGGGTCGCATTCACGCAAGTTCCCTTCGCCGCCCCCAGCCGGTTCTCCAGAATCTCCACCGCATAGGGGCCGGTCACCGCGCACATCGAATCCATCCGCATGCGGAACCCTGCCGCGAACATCGCGCGGATCGCGGGGAAGTCGAACAGGCTTTCCATCAGCGCGGCGTAGTCGCTGACCGGATCGACCACATCCACCACCATCGCCCCGAGCTGGTGCCGCCCGACCTGGCCCAGATCGACACCCTGCGCCTCCAGCACCCGATATTCGGTGATCTCGGTCGTCCGCTTGTACATCGCCTCGGTCACGCCTTCCGGCGCGGGGCCGCCGTTCGGCATGTTGAACTTGACCCCGAAATCCTCCTCCGGCCCACCCGGATTGTGCGAGGCCGACATGATGATCCCGCCATCGGTCTTGTTCAGCCGGATCAGATGCGAGGCCGCCGGAGTGCTGAGGATCGCCCCCTGCCCCACGATCATCCGCGCCGCGCCGTTCGCCGCCGCCATCCGCAGGATCACCTGCGCCGCCCGGTCGTTGAAATACCGGCCATCCCCACCCAGAACGAAGGTCTTTCCCGCCGCGCCCACCACGTCGAAGATCGACTGGACGAAATTCTCCAGATAGTGCCGCCCCATGAAGACCGGCGTCTTCTTCCGCAGGCCGGAGGTTCCCGGCTTCTGCCCCGCAATCGGCTGCGTCGCGACTGATGTGATCTGGGTCATGGTCAAACTCCCTTGGGCTCGCCGGTTTTCGACCGGAAGAGAAGAACGCAATGCGCGGGGGCCTCGGTGAAGGGGGTGGCGGGCAGCCCGTCTTCGGGAAGATCGGGCCGCGTGGTGTCCAGCAAAAGTTCCCACCCCGCCGCCGTCTCGGGCAGGTGCAATGGTGTCGCCGCGCCGGTGTTGAAGACGGCGAAGACCGCCTCGGGGTTCGGATCGCCGCCTTCCGCCGCCATCCGCAGCTCGACACAAAGGCAGCGGAAGGCCGGGTCGTGCCATTCCTCGGACTGCGGCACCGTGCCGTTCGCCCGGCGCCAGATCACATCCGGGATCTGGTCAGCCACCCGCTTCCGCGCATGCAGGAACCGCCGCTGGCGCAGCACGGGAAGCGACCGGCGCAGGGTCGACAGCCGCTCGACGAACGCCTGCAGCGTCCGGTCGCGCGCGCCCCAGTCGATCCACGAGGTTTCGTTGTCCTGCGCATAGGCGTTGTTGTTGCCGCCCTGGCTGTGGCCGATCTCGTCGCCTGCCAGCAGCATCGGCACGCCCTGGCTCAGCATCAGCGTCGCCAGCAGATTCCGCTTGCGCAACCCCCGCGCCGCCAGCACCTGCGCATCCTTCGTAGGCCCCTCGACCCCGAGATTGTCGGAATGGTTCTCGTGATGGCCGTCCCGGTTGTCCTCGCCATTGGCGAAGTTGCGCTTGATGGTGAAGCTGACCAGGTCCTCCAGCGTGAACCCGTCATGCGAGGTCACATAGTTGACCGACGACGTCGCCGCCCGCCCCGAATGGTCGAAGCGTTCCGCGCTGCCCAGAAGCCGGGCGGCAAGATCGCGGGTCAGGCCCGCGTCGCCCTTCCAGAACCGCCGCACCCCGTCGCGGAAGCGGTCGTTCCATTCCAGGAACGGATGCGGATAGGCCCCGAGCTGATAGCCCCCCGGCCCGATATCCCAGGGTTCGGCGATGATCTTCACCCGGCTCAGCACCGGGTCCTGCCGGATCGCATCGAAGAAGCCGCCGTTCGGGTCGAACCCATGCGCTTCGCGGCCCAGCACGGTGGCAAGGTCGAAGCGGAAGCCGTCGACATGGGTCATCTCGACCCAGTAGCGCAGCGAGTCCATCACCATGCGCAGCACATTGGGCTGGGTCAGGTTCAGCGTGTTGCCGGTCCCCGCATCGTTGGCATAGGTCCGCCCGCCCCCCGAAAGCCGGTAGTAGCTGGCATTGTCCAGCCCCCGGAAGCTGACCGTCGGGCCCCATTCGTCGCCCTCGGCGGTGTGGTTGTAGACCACGTCCAGGATCACCTCGATCCCCCCCGCGTGGAAGCGGCGGACCATCGTCTGGAACTCCCACAGCGCGCCCTGCGACATGTAGCGCGGTTCGGGGGCGAAGAAGGCCAAAGTGTTGTAGCCCCAGTGGTTCCTCAGCCCCTTCGACACCAGGAAGCGGTCGTCGATATAGGCCTGCACCGGCAGCAGCTCGATCGCCGTCACGCCCAGCTTGTGCAGGTGCTCGATCACCGGGTCCGAGGACAGACCCAGGTAAGTCCCCCGCAACCCCTTGTCGACGCCGGGATGCAGCGCGGTCATCGACTTGACATGCGCCTCGTAGATCAGCGTCTCGGCGCGGGGCGTGCGCGGCGCCTGATCGTTGCCCCAGGTGAAGGAGGCATCCGTCACCACCGCCTTCGGCACGGCAAAGGCGCTGTCGCGGGTGTCGAAGCTGAGGTCGCCCCGCGGGGAGCCGATCTTGTAGCCCATCAGCGCGTCCGACCATTTCAGCCGCCCCTCCAGCGCACGGGCGTAGGGGTCGAGCAGCAGCTTGTTCGGGTTGAACCGATGCCCCTGCTCCGGCGCATAGGGCCCATGCGCGCGGAAGCCGTAGACGGTGCCGACCGTCAACCCGCCGACATGGATATGCCAGATATCTCCGTCGCGGTCGCCGATATCCAGCCGCGCCATTTCCTTGCGCCCGTCGGGGGTGAAAAGGCACAGCTCGATCCGCTCGGCATGGGCCGAGAAGACAGCGAAATTCACCCCGTCGCCGGTCAGCGATGCCCCCATCGGCCAAGGGCGGCCCGGACTGACCGCATGGCCCTGCAACCGCGCGGGCAGCGAAACGGCCAGCGCTGTCACCCGACCAGCCTTTCGTAAAGGTCCGCGTAAGCCGCCGCCGAGCTTTCCCAGCCCACCGGCTGCGCCATCGCATTGGCCCGGAGCTTGGCCCAGAGCTTCGGCTGGCGGTAAAGTTCCAGAAGCTGCGCCAAGGCCTGCCCGAAGGCCAGCACATCGACCGGGTGGAAGGTCACGCCCGTCGCCGCCCCTGCGGCCAGCGTTGCCGGGGTCGCGCCGATCACCGTATCGCCCAGCCCGCCCACCAGCGACACCACCGGCAATGTGCCGTAGCGCAGCCCATACATCTGCGTCAGCCCGCAGGGCTCGAAACGCGAGGGCACCAGCACCGCATCGGCGCCCGCGAACAGGCGGTGGCTCATCCCTTCGTCATAGCCGATCCGCACGGCCACCCGACCGGGGAACCGCGCGGCAAGAGTGCGCATCGCCGCTTCCATCCCGGGATCGCCCGAGCCCAGCACGATCAGCCCGCCGCCGCCAAGGATGAAATCCGGGATCACTGCGGGCAAGAGGTCGATCCCCTTCTGGTCGGTCAGGCGGCTGACGACGATGGCCAGCGGCCCCGGCACCTCCAGCCCGAACTCCTCGCAAAGCTTCGCCCGTGCTGCCGCCTTGCCCGCCACGGCCTTGCGGTCGAAGGCCGGGTCCTCGCGGGACGGGTCCCAGACCCCGGTATCCACCCCGTTCAGGATGCCCGACACCGCCGACCCCCGCGCCGCGATCACGCCTTGCAGCCCCATGCCGAATTCCGGCCGCATCAGCTCGGCCGCGTAGCCGGGCGAGACGGTGGTGATCCAGTCCGCCGTCACCAGCCCCGCCTTCAGGCTGGAGATCCCGCCGTAATATTCCAGCGCCTCGGGGTGGTAGGCATGGCCCGGCAGGCGCAAGACCCCCAGCAAATGCGCGGGCGCCCAGCCCTGGAAGGCGATGTTGTGGACGGTGATGACCGATTTCACCCCGCCGTTGCCATGATAGGCCAGATAGGCCGGCGCGAACCCCGCCTGCCAGTCATGCGCATGCAGGATGTCGGGCTTCCAACCCGCCAGCCCCTCGCGGGCGATGCGGGCGCCGACCCAGGACAGCGCGGCAAACCGGATCGCGTTGTCGGGGTGTTCACCCTGCGGGCCGGAATAGGGCCCGCCCTCGCGGTCATAAAGATGCGGTGCATCCAGCAACAGCAGCGGCACCCCCTCGACCTCGCCCGCCAGCACCCGGCCCGGCCCGCCCCAGAGGTCCGCCTCCTCCCAGACCACGGGCCAGTCCTTCGCCCGTGGCCTGAGCGCCCGGTAGGTCGGCAAGAGCACCCGCATGTCCCAGCCGACAGGCGCCAGCGCGCCGGGCAGCGCCCCCACCACATCGGCCAGCCCCCCGGTCTTGACCAGGGGCACACATTCGGACGCCACCGACAGAACCAGACCGCCCATTTGCCTTGCCTTTCAGAAGCTTCCCGCCCGGAGTTAACGCAGGCTCCGGGCCAGGTCCAGTCTCTCAGCCAAGCGCCTTGGCCCGCGCGTCAAGCATGTCCTGCGTGATGAGGACAATACCACCCTCGGACCGGCGGAACCACTTGGCATCTTCCCCCGCATCCTCGCCGATCACCAGCCCCTCCGGGATCACCACCCCCCGGTCGATCACGCAATTCTTCAGCTGCGCCTTGCGGTTCACCGTCACCTGCGGCAGCGCCACCACATATTCCAGGCTGGAATAGCTGTGCGTCCTGACACCGGTGAAGAGCAGCGAATTCGACACCGCCGAACCCGAGACGATGCAGTCGCCGCTGACCAGCGAACTCACCGCCGAACCCCGCCGCCCGTCCTCGTCATGGATGAACTTCGCCGGAGGCACGATCTCGGCATAGGTCCAGATCGGCCAGGCGCTGTCATAGAGGTCGAGCTTGGGGATGAAGTCCGTCAGGTCGATATTGGCCTGCCAGAAGGCATCGATGGTCCCGACGTCGCGCCAGTAGGGCTCGGTTTCCAGCCCGCTCATCACGCAGCTGTCGGCGAACTTGTGCGCCACCGCTTTGCCGTTCTTCACGATGGCCGGGATCAGGTCGAAGCCGAAGTCATGGGTCGAATTGTCATCCTGCATGTCGCGGATCAGAAGATCGCGCAGGAAGGCCCAGTCGAAGACGTAGATCCCCATCGAAGCCAGCGCATGATCGGGATCGCCCGGGATCGACGGCGGGTCCTTCGGTTTCTCCAGGAAATCGGTGATCCGCATGGTCTTGTCGACATGCATCACGCCGAAGGCGCTCGCCTCCTTGCGCGGCACGGTCAGGCAGCCGATGGTCACATCCGCCCCGGCCTCGACATGCTGGCGCAGCATGATCTCGTAATCCATCTTGTAGATGTGATCGCCCGCCAGCACGATCACATAGCTGATGCCGTAGCTGTCGATGATGTCGATGTTCTGCGCGATGGCATCCGCCGTGCCACGGTACCAGTTGACCTCGTCCATCCGCTGGCTGGCGGGCAGGATGTCCAGATATTCGTTGCGTTCCGCCCGGAAGAACCCCCAGCCGCGCTGAACGTGGCGGATCAGGGAATGCGCCTTGTACTGCGTCGCAATCGCCATCTTGCGGATGCCGGAGTTCAGCGCATTCGACAGGGCGAAGTCGATGATCCGGGTCTTGCCGCCGAAATAGACCGCCGGTTTCGCCCGCCGGTCGGTCAGCTCCTTCAACCGGCTGCCGCGCCCGCCCGCCAGCACGAAGGCCATTGCCTGACTGGACAGGCGCTGGTTCGGTCTTGCTTTCATCGTCTTCCCTCCCCTTTGGCGGTTTCCCCGCCTGAATTCAGTCCTGTTGCAGATAGACTGCCGACAACGGCGGCAGCGAGACAAGCGCCGATTGGCTCTGGCCGTGCCAGGGCGTCTTCTCCGTGGCGACCCCTCCCAGATTGCCACGGTTGCCCCCGCCATAGGCCTCGGCGTCGGTGTTCAGGATCTCGCTCCACTTGCCCGCAAGCGGCAGGCCCAGCCGATACTTCCGTTCCAGCGGGGTCATGTTGACCACCGCCACCACCGGCTTGTCGCCCTCGATCCCCTTGCGGACCCACGCATAGACCCCGGCCTCGGCATCGTTCGATTCGATCCACTCGAAACCCTCGGGCCGCGTGTCGTTGACATGCAGCGCCCGCGTCTCGCGGTAGACCCGGTTCAGGTCGCGCACCAGTCGCTGCATGCCGCGATGTTCCGCAATATCAAGCTGATGCCAGTCGAGGCTCTGGTTGTGGTTCCACTCTGCCCCTTGGGCGAATTCCTGCCCCATGAACAAAAGCTTCTTGCCCGGATGCGCCCACATGAAGCCGTAATAGGCCCGCAGGTTCGCGAATTTCTCCCAGGCATTGCCCGGCATCTTCGACAGCATGCTGCCCTTGCCATGCACCACCTCGTCATGGCTGATCGGAAGGACATAGTTTTCCGACCAGGCATAGACCAGACCGAAGGTCATCTGATGATGGTGATACTTCCGGTAGATCGGGTCCTTCTGCATGTAGCTGAGGGTGTCGTTCATCCAGCCCATGTTCCACTTGAACCCGAAGCCGAGGCCCCCCCAGTTCGCCGGCCGCGACACGCCCGGAAAGGCCGTCGATTCCTCGGCGATGGTCATGATCCCGCGGCATTCGCCATAGGCGGTGATGTTGGTCGAGCGCAGGACGTCGATCGCCTCGTAATTCTCGCGGCCGCCATCCTTGTTCGGAACCCACTCGCCAGCTTTCCGGGAGTAATCGCGGTACAGCATCGAGGCCACCGCATCGACCCTGAGCCCGTCGACGTGGTATTCCTCCAGCCAGTACAAGGCGTTGCTGACGAGGTAGTTCTTCACCTCGACCCGGCCATAGTTGTAGATCAGCGTGTTCCAGTCCTGATGGAACCCCTCGCGCGGGTCCTGATGCTCATAGAGCGCAGTGCCGTCGAAGCGCCCGAGCCCATGCGGATCGGTCGGGAAATGCCCCGGCACCCAGTCGAGGATCACGCCCAGCCCCTTGCGGTGCGCGGCATCGACAAAAGCGCGGAATTCGGACGGCGTGCCATGCCGGATCGTCGGCGCGAACATCCCCACCGGCTGATAGCCCCAGCTGCCGTCAAACGGATATTCGCTGACCGGCAGGCACTCGATATGGGTGAACCCCATGTCGGCGGCATAGTCCACCAGCTGCGCGGCCAGCTCCTCGTAGCTCAGCATCCGGTTCCCCGGCGCCCGCTTCCACGACCCCAGATGCACCTCATAGACGCTGATCGGGGCATCGGTCGTATGCCGCGCTGCCCGCCCCCCCATCCAGTCGCCGTCCTGCCAGTCACCCCGGATTGTCCTGACAACCGAGGCATTTGCCGGCGGATGTTCAGAGCCGAACCCCACCGGATCGGCCTTCAGCGGCATCACCGCCCCGCCCGGCCCCTTGATCTCGTACTTATAGGCCGTGCCCTCGCCCAGCCCGGGGATGAAGATTTCCCAAACCCCAGTTGCACCCCGGCGGCGCATCGGGTTCCGGCGGCCGTCCCAGACGTTGAAATCGCCCACAACGGAAACCCGTTCCGCATTCGGCGCCCAGACCGCGAAATGCACGCCGTCGACGCCCTCATGGCTGATCACATGCGCGCCCAGCACCTGCCACAACCGCCGGTGACTGCCTTCGCCCAGCAGGTATTCGTCCATCTCGCCCAGCACCGGGCCGAAACGGTAGGGATCGTCGAATTCCCAAGTATTGCCATGACCTTCCGCGCGGAAGCTGTAGTTCGCCTTCCGCGCCATCTGGTGCGTGAAAAGCCCCGGCAACCCCGGCCACGCCAGCGCCTCGGCCTCCGTCTTGCCGGACAGAACCCACAGCCGCTCCGCCCCCGGCACGAAAGCCCGGATTTCCCAGCCCTTCGCGACCTTGTGCGGCCCCAGCACGCCGAACGGGTCGCCATGCCAGCCCCCGGCAATCGCCTCGGCTGCGCCCCTGTCCAGTGTCGTCTCGGCCATGCTTCCCTCCCGAAAGCGCGTCAGAGCGCGGATGATGCCTGCCAGATTTCGTCCATGTAGCTGCGAATGGTCCGGTCCGACGAGAAGAACCCGCTCCGCGCCGTGTTCATCACCGCCATCTTTCCCCAGCGGTCCCGATCCAGATAGGCCGTGTCCACCTCGCCCTGCGCCACGTGATAGGCGGCGAAATCGGCGGCCACCAGGAAGTAGTCGTGGTGCCAGACCCGGTGGACCAGATCGTGATACCGCCCCGGCTCCTCGGGCGAGAAGCGGCCCTCGGCGATCATCTGCAACACGTCCATCAAAGGCTGGCTCGCCTCGATCGCTTTCTTGGCGTGATCCGGGTCCTCGCGGCGCTTGGCCACCTCCTCGGCGGTCAGCCCGAACAGGAAGAAGTTCTCCGCGCCGACCTCGTGCAAGATCTCGACATTCGCGCCGTCCAGCGTGCCGATGGTCGGTGCGCCGTTCATCATGAACTTCATGTTCCCGGTGCCCGAGGCCTCTTTCCCCGCCGTCGAGATCTGTTCCGACAGGTCGGCCGCCGGGATCACCCGCTCGGCCATCGTCACGTTGTAGTTCGGCGGATAGACGATCTTCAGCAGGCCCCCCGTCACCGGGTCCGCATTAACAACCGTCGCCACATCATTGATCAGACGAATGATTTCCTTCGCCACCGCATAGCCCGGCGCCGCCTTCCCTCCGAAGATCTTCACCCGCGGCACCCATCCCGCCTTCGGGTTCGACCGTACCCGCTGCCAATGCGCAATCGTCTCCAGGATGTTCAGAAGCTGCCGCTTGTATTCGTGGATGCGCTTGATCTGCACGTCGAACAGCGCATCGGGAGAAACGGCGATCCCCATCTCGCGCCCGACCCAGTTCGACAGCGCCACCTTGTTCTCGCGCTTGGCCGCCGCGAATTCGGCCCGGAATCCCGCGTCATCGGCGAAAGACTCCAGCCCGCGCAGCCGGTCAAGATCGGCCTCCCAGCCCGGCCCGATGCTTTTCGTGATCAGCGCCGACAGGGGCCGGTTCGCCATCCGCAGCCAGCGCCGCGGGGTCACCCCGTTGGTCTCGTTGATGATCCGCCCCGGGTGCAGCAGGTTCAGCTCGGGGAACAGGTTCTGCTTCACCAGATCGGAATGCAGCGCCGAAACCCCGTTCACCTTGTGGCTCATGATGAAGGCCAGTTCCCCCATCCGTACTTCCTGGTGCTTCACGATCCCCACATAATGCGGCCGGTTCGGATAGGCGCGACGGTGCCAGCTGTCGATCCGCTCCACGATCTGCATGTGGCGCGGCAGCACATTGCCGAAGGTGAAAGTCGCCCATTTTTCAAGCGCTTCCGGCAACAGCGTGTGATTCGTATACCCCAGGCAGGCCCGCGCGATGGTCAGCGCCTCGTCGAACTCCAGCCCATGTTCGTCGCTCAGCAGCCGGATCAGCTCCGGCCCGGCAATCGCCGGATGGGTGTCGTTCATCTGGATCGCCACATGGCGGGGCAGCGCGCGCAGGTCGGAATGGTTCGACAGATAGCGCCGCAGGATGTCCTGCAACGCCGCCGAGGTCAGGAAGAACTCCTGCTTCAGCCGCAACTCCTTGCCCTGATAGGTCGTGTCATCGGGGTAAAGCACGCGCGAAAGCGTCCGCGCCAGCGTCTCGGGCTCTGCCGCCGCCGCATAGTCGCCCCGGTTGAAGCGTTCGAGGTCGAAATTCCGCGTCCCCTTCGCCCCCCAGAGCCGCAGCGTGTTCGCCCATTTGCCCTGCCAGCCGATCACCGGGGTATCATAGGCTTCCGCCGTCACCGTCTCCTGCGGCACCCAGATCTCGCGCCCGTCCCGCGTTTCGACCTGGCCCTTGAAGCCCACGGTATAGGCGCTTTCCGGTCGGGCGAATTCCCAGGGGTGGGCCTGCGCCAGCCAGTTCTCCGGCGTCTCCACCTGCCGGCCGTGGTCGAAATGCTGCCGGAACAACCCATGCTCATAGCGGATGCCATAGCCATAGGCCGGGCACCCCAGCGTCGCCATCGATTCCATGAAACAGGCCGCCAGCCGCCCAAGGCCCCCATTCCCCAGCGCCGCATCGGGTTCGTCGTCGATCACCACCCGGATGTCCTGGCCGAAATGCGCCATCGCCTCGGCGGCCATGTCGTAAAGGCCAAGGTTGATCATCGCATCTTCCAGGATGCGGCCGATCAGGAATTCCATCGACAGGTAGTAGACGCGCTTGCGGTCCTCGGCCCAGGTCCGGCGGGTCGAGGCGAACCAGGGCTCGACGATCTGGTCGCGGATCGCATGGGACAAGGCCATGCGCCAGTCATGCGGGCTGGCGTGCGGCGCATCCTTGCCCACGGTAAAGGTCAGGTGGCGCAGGATGCTGGCCTGCAGGATGTTCGGGGTCACGCTCAGATCGGTCACGGGTCTATCCAGCAAGGTCTTCTCCTGAGAAAGCCTATGCGCCAGCGGGCGGCGGTCAAGCGGGCTTTCGGCTTCGACAAGGGGTTTCCGGGCCAATTCCCCGGCATCGGTCCTTCGTTCGTGTTACCGCAAACATTTCCCATGTCTAAGCGATTTAAAGCGATTTGGAAACGGCAGAGTACAGAATTTCCCGACATCACCGCTTTGTTTGTGTCGGTTTGGGCTTGCGGGCCTTGACGCCAACCCCAACCTGACGGCCAATCGCCTGCCAGAAAGGAAGTCACATGACCACTCTCTCCGTTCCCGACATGAGCTGTTCGCACTGCAAGGCCACGGTCGAGGCCGCCCTTGGCGCCGTCCCGGAGGTCGGCGCAGTGACTGTCGACCTGACCACCCGCAAGGTCCAGGTCGCAGGCCCGGCCCCTGCCGCAGCGCTGCTTCAGGCGCTGGACAAGGCGGGCTATCCGGCCACGCTTGCCTAAAGGCTCGGGCCAGGTTCGATCCGGCTGCCGTCGCTGAACCGCGCAAAGCGGAAGCGGCTCAGGTCGTGCCCGATGGGCCGACCCGTCACCAGGTCCGCCACCACCCGCCCCATCCCCGGCCCGATGCCGAAGCCATGCCCGCTCATCCCCGTGGCAATGGTCAGGCCGGGGATCGGCGCGTGGTCCACGATGGGCACCACGTCGGGCAGGCTGTCGATCATCCCTGCCCAGGCCATCTTCAACTTTGGCCGCCCCAGCGACGGGAAGGCCTTCGCAAAGCTGTCCTGCACCTTGCCCAGTGACTGCATGTTCGGCGCGGGGTTCAGGATGCGCTGGCGCTCGAAGGGGCTTTCCCCGTCCAGCACCCAGCGGCGCGGGGTGCCCCAGGCGTCGGGATAGCCTTTCGGGGCCGCCAACCGGAAGTTGGTCGACCGGAAATCCTTTTTCAGCACCGGCAGATAGACGCCGAAGCTCTGAAACGCATCCCGCCCGATGAAGAAGTCATGCCGTGCGCCGGGGGCGATGGAATAGCCCCCATCCGCCCGCCTGCGGAAGGCGAAGTCGTCGTCCGCCGCATTGCCCGCGAAAACCTCCGGCATCGGCTCCGTCGCCGCGACCGAGGCCAGCACGGAAAGCTGCGGGATGCTCACCCCGTGCTGCCCGAGGAACAGCCGCGACCAAGCCCCCGCCGCGACGACCACATGGTCGCAGGCGATCCGCCCCGCCTCCGTCACCACGCCCGCCACCCGGCCCGCCGCCAGGTCCAGCCCGCGCACCGCACAGGCCTCGCGGATGACGACTCCCTTCTCGACGGCCGCCGCCGCCAGCGCTGGCACCGCCACCCAGGGTTCCGCCCGCGCGTCCGAGGCGGTGAAGAGCCCGCCTGTCCACGGCGCCACCGCCCCCTTCAGCATTCCCATCGTCTCACTGGCGGTCAGCAGCCGCGTGTCCAGCTGATGTGCGCGGGAATGTTCGGTCCAGGCCTCGAACCCGGCGATCTCCGCTTCGGTCTTCGCCATGTAAAGGACGCCGGTCTGCCGGAACCCCAGCACCTCGCCCATCTCCGCCGCCAGCCGCTTCCAGATCGCCAGGCTCTCCACCATGATCGGCAGCTCGCCGGGGTCCCTGCCCTGCTGGCGCACCCAGCCCCAGTTGCGGCTGGACTGTTCGCCCGCGATCCGGCCCTTTTCGCAGACCACAACCGACAGGCCCTTCTCGCGCAGGAACCAGGCCGTCATCACCCCGATCACGCCGCCGCCCACCACCACCACATCGGCGCGCGGCGGCAGGGGCGCAGCGAACCGGACCGGACTCTCTTCGGAAATCGGAAAGCTCATGCCAACCGCTCCAAGAGCCGCTCCATGAACCGCTGCCCGGCCTGGAATTCGCTGACCTCCAAGTATTCGTCCGGCTGGTGCGCCTGGGCAATGTCACCCGGCCCGCAGACCACCGCCGAATAGCCCGCGTCCTGGAACTGCCCGGCCTCGGTGCCGTAGGACACCACCCCCGTCGCATTCTCCCCGGTCAATGCGCAGGCCAGCGCTTCTGCCTCGCCCCCCACCTCGGGCCGCAGGGCCGAGACGTCGAAGAACTTGTCCAGATGCACCCCCGCCACGGGCCGCTTCGCCTTCAGCGCCTTGTCCAAAGCCTCCGCCGCCGCCCGGAAGGCCCCGGCATGGGCCTCGATGTCGTCATCCGGCACGCAGCGCATCTCCACCGCGAACCGGCAATCCCCCGCCGTGATGTTGTCCGCCGTCCCGCCCTGGATACGCCCGATGTGCAGCGTCGTGAAGGGCGGGTGGAACCTCGCCCCGATCGCACCCGGCGTCCGGGACTGGATTTCGTCGTTGTGATCGTTCACCCAACTGATCAGCCGCGCCGCCTCCATCACCGCCGACACCCCCTCGGGCAGCAGCGAGGAATGCACCTCATAGCCCTTCACATGCACGTTGTAGCCGGTGCCGCCCTTGTGCCCGGTGATCACCTTCATCCGCGACGGCTCGCCGATCAGCGCGATCGCGCCCTTCGGCACCACCCCCTGCATCGCCGCGATCATCGGCGGAGCCCCCGTGCACCCCAGCTCCTCGTCATAGGACAGCGCCAGCTGCAAGGGCCGCGCCACCCCCCGCCTTTGCGCTTCGACCAGGGCCCAGACCGACAGCGCCACATAGCCCTTCATGTCGCAGGTCCCGCGCCCGTAAAGCCGCCCCTCCCGCTCCTCCACCACCCAGGGGTCGCTGGTCCAGGCCTGCCCGTCCACCGGCACCACGTCGGAATGCCCCGACAGCACCACCGCCCCTTCCACCCAGGGCCCGGCATGGCCGATCAGCGCCGCTTTCTGCCGGTCCTCGTTCCAGTGCCGAAAGCACTTCACCCCCTGCCCCGTCAGATAGCCCTCCAGCCAGTCGACCAGCGCCAGGTTCGAACAGCGGCTGACGGTGGGGAAACTGACCAGGTGATCCAGAATCTGTCGCGGCGTCAGCACGGTCATCGCGATTTCCCTCGCCCTGTCTACATCTGGTAGCCAGCCTGTCGCCGGGGGCCAGCCAAGTCAATATCTGGCAGATTGACGCGGCCTCCGATCATTCTGCCGGGTGAACAGTCTGGAATCGCACCGCAAATCGCGGTTGATAGAAGGCCAAGAATCGGAAAGAGTTGACCGCAAGGCAGCACCCTGAAGCTGTCAGGCCGAGAAACGGCCAATAATAACAAGACTTAAGAAGTCGCGGGGAGTACTGAATGGCCGAAGCGGCCGCGTCCGTCCTTGATGTCAGGGACCTCAAGACCGTTTTCCGAACGCGCGGTGGCGAAATCCACGCCGTCAATGACGTGAGCTTCCACCTCAAGCCTGGGGAACTCCTGGGCGTTGTCGGCGAAAGCGGCTCGGGCAAGTCGGTGACGATGATGTCGCTGCTGCGGCTGCTGCCCGCGCCCCCCGCCGATATTCGTTCGGGCCAGGTGCTGCTGAACGGCAAGGACCTTCTGGCCATGTCGGACGACCAGCTTCGCGCGGTGCGCGGCGCCAAGGTCGGCTTCGTCTTCCAGGACCCGATGACCTCGCTGAACCCGGTCTTCACGCTGGGCAACCAGATCATGGAGCCGCTGATCAAGCACCTGAAGATGTCGAAACCCCAGGCCGAGGCCCGCGCCGTCGAGCTTCTGGAACTGGTCGGCATCCCTGACGCGAAACGCCGTCTCTACCAGTATCCGCACCAGTTTTCCGGGGGCATGCGGCAGCGGGTGATGATCGCCATCGCCTTGGCCTGCGACCCCGACGTTCTCATCGCCGACGAACCCACCACCGCGCTGGACGTGACGATCCAGGCGCAGATCCTGGAGCTGGTGAAAGACCTTCGCCGCAAGCTTGGCATGGCGATCATCTGGATCACCCATGACCTCGGCGTCATCGCCGGCATCGCAGACCGGGTCATCGTCATGTATGGCGGACAGGTCGTCGAACATGCCCCGGTGCGCGAGCTGTTCGCCAATCCGCAGCATCCCTACACCCGCGCCCTTCTGCAGACGATCCCGCGCATTACCGGCGACCGCGAAACGCGCTTGAAGGTGATCGAAGGCCAGCCGCCGATCCTGTCCGCCCCGCTCACCGCCTGCCCGTTCCGGGCGCGTTGCGACTACCGTTTCGCCGCCTGCGATGCAGCCAACCCGGCCCGCCGCGCCGTGGACGGCCAGCCGATCGGCCAGGGTCACGACGTCGCCTGTCACTGGCAGGCTCCGGCAAAGGCGGCCGCCCATGCTTGACGCGAGCCCCACCCCGCTGGTCCGGGTCCAGGACCTGAAGATGCATTTCCCGATCTACACCGGGATCTTCCGCAAGCACACCGGCGACGTGAAGGCGGTGGACGGCGTGTCCTTCGACATCATGGCCGGGCAGACCCTGGGCCTCGTCGGCGAATCCGGCTGTGGCAAGTCCACCGTGGGCCGCGCCATGCTGCGGCTTTACGAACCCACCGCGGGCCGCGTGGTGATCGACGGCGACGACGTGGCGAAACTCGCCCCGGAAGCGCTGCGCATGAAGCGCCCGACCATGCAGATGGTGTTCCAGGACCCGCAGGCCAGTCTCAACCCTCGGATGACGCTGGCGGAAATCGTCAGCGAACCGCTGGATGAACACACGAACTGGACCCGCGACCAGAAGCTTGAGCGTGTCTACGAGCTGATGGATCAGGTCGGGCTCAACCGCCGCTTCGTGAACCGCTTCCCGCACGAATTCTCCGGCGGCCAGCGCCAGCGCATCGGCATCGCCCGCGCCCTGGCGCTGAAACCCCGTTTCATCGTCTGCGACGAGCCCATTGCCGCGCTCGACGTCTCGATCCAGGCGCAGGTGGTCAACCTTCTGGAAGACCTGCAGGAAAAGCTGGGCCTGACCTATCTTTTCATCAGCCACGACCTCTCGATGGTCCGCCACCTCGCGCAGAAGGTGGCCGTTATGTATCTGGGCCGCATCGCCGAGCTGTCGCCGTCGAAGGATCTCTACCGCCGCCCGCTGCACCCCTATGCCGAGGCGCTCCTGTCGGCGGTGAACGAACCCGACCCCGAACTGGCCGCGCGGCGCAACCGGATCATCCTGAAAGGCGATGTGCCCTCGCCCGCCAACCCGCCCAAGGGCTGCAACTTCTGCACCCGCTGCCCCAAGGTGATGGAGATCTGCCGCAGCGTGAAGCCCGACCTGATGGAGGTCGAGCCCGGCCGTCTGGTCGCCTGCCACCTCTACCCGACAACAACCGCCGCCGGATCAACCGGCGCGACCGAGGCTCCAATACACAAGAACCAAGAGCGCAACCAACAAGGAGAGACCCGATGAAACTGAGAGCCGCCCTTCTGGGCGCCGTGGCCGTGATGGGGATTGCCCCAGCGGCCTTTGCCGAACGTGGCACCGATGGCGAGGTGAAGCTCACCTTCCCGCAGGCCGTGTCGATCATGAACCCCTACCTCTCGGGCGGGACCAAGGACATCTACGCCTCCTCGATGGTGCTGGAGCCGCTCGCGGGCCTCGACCCGAACGGCGTGATGGTGCCGAAACTCGTCACCGAAATCCCGACGCTCGACAATGGCGGCATCTCGGCCGACATGACCTCGATCACCTGGAAGCTCCTGCCGGACCTGAAATGGTCGGACGGCACCCCGGTCACCGCCGATGACGCGGTCTTCACCTGGCAGTATTGCACCCATCCCGAAGGCGGCTGCTCGCAGGCCACCAAGTTCGAAGGCATCGCCTCGGTCGAGGCGGTCGATCCCGCGACGATCAAGGTGACCTTCAGCGCTCCGAAGGCGAACCCCTACACCGCCTTCGTCTCGGCCCTGTCGCCGGTCCTGCAGAAGAAGCAGTTCGAAGCCTGCCTCGGCGCCGCTGCGCCCACCTGCACCGACGCGAACAACATGCCGGTCGGCACCGGCCCGTTCAAGGTGACCGGCTTCACCGTCAACGACACCGTGTCGATGGCCGCGAACGAGAACTACCGCGACCCGGCCAAGCCCGCCTTCGCGACCGCCGTGATCAAGGGCGGCGGCGATGCCGAAGGCTCGGCCCGCGCCGTGATGGAGACCGGCGAATTCGACTACGCCTGGAACACCCAGATCCCGCCCGAAACCCAAGCCTCGATGAAGGCGGCCGGCAAGGGCGAGTTCGTCGTCGCCTTCGGCACCCTGGTCGAGCGGATCGAGATGAACACCACCGACCCCGACCCGGCGCTCCCGGAAGGCGAGCGTGCCACCGCCAAGCACCCCCACCCGATCCTGTCGGACATCAAGGTGCGCACCGCGCTGTCCAAGGCCATCGACCGCTCGATCCTGGTCGAAGTCGGCTACGGCGAGGGCGGCAAGCCCACCTGCAACGTGATCCCCGGGCCGGAAGGCTGGGCTTCGGACAACGAAGGCTGCATCGCGCAGGACATGGAAGGCGCCAAGGCGCTGCTCGATGAAGCCGGCTGGAAGGACAGCGACGGCGACGGCATCCGCGACAAGGATGGCAAGAAGCTGCACATCCTCTACCAGACCACCGTCAACCCGATCCGCCAGGACTTCCAGGCGCTGATCAAGGACTGGTGGACCGAACTGGGCGTCGAGGTCGAGCTGAAGGCCATCGACCCCGGCGTCTTCTTCGGCGGTGACCCGGGCTCGCCCGACACCTTCCAGAAGTTCTACGCCGACGTCGAGATGTATGCCAACAACTCCGACAGCCCGGACCCGGAGGTCTACCTGGGCCAGTACCAGTGCAAGAACGCGCCCTCGCCCGAAACCCAGTGGCAGGGCGAGAACATCAACCGCTTCTGCACGCCGGAGTATGACGCGCTCTACGCCGAACTTGGCGGCACCACCGACATCGCCAAACGGCAGGAGATCGCCAAGAAACTGAACGACATGGTGACGAAGGACTCCATGATCGTGGTTCCGCTGGTCCATCGCGGCACGCTCTCGGCGCATTCGAACGCGCTTGGCGGTGTGCAGATCAACGCCTGGGACTCGGAGATGTGGAACGTCGCCGACTGGTTCCGCGTGAAGTGACCTGATCCTCGCGGGGCCGGAGCGATCCGGCCCCGCACCTTCCTTCACCCCAAGGGCAAGAGCCGCATGCTCACCTTCACGCTTCGCAGGCTTCTGCTGGCCATCCCCACGCTCCTGGTCATCAGCCTGGTGATCTTCCTGCTGGTCGACCTCGCGCCCGGCTCGCCCATGTCCGAAATCCCGCTGACCGTCCCCCCCGACGTCCGCCAGAAGATGATCGAGGCGCTCGGCGCCGACCAGCCGGTGATCTTCCGCTACTTCCTCTGGCTGCGGCAGTTCTTCTGGGTTGAGCCCGCTACCCTGTTCGACGGCTGGTTCGGCACCCATTGGGCCGAGGGCGAGCAGCGCATCCTGTCCTGGCAGTCGCGCAGCCCCGTCTTCACCATCATCGGCCAGCGCCTGCCCCAGACCCTGACCGTGATCGGCACCGCCTATCTGGTCGGCATCCTGATCGCCGTGCCCATCGGCATCTATTCCGCCTACCGCCAGTATTCCTGGTTCGACCAGGCCGGGACGCTCTTCGCGATGATCGGCTTTTCCGTGCCCACCTTCTTCTCCGGCACGCTTCTGATCATCATCTTCGCCGTCTGGCTCGGCTGGTTCCCGACCAAATACGACACCCAGCTCAATGTCACCGGCTGGGCCACCTTCCTGCAGCAGATCAAGCAGATGGCCCTGCCGGTCATGACCCTGGGCCTTGCCAACGCCGCCGCGATCAGCCGCTACATGCGCTCCTCCATGCTCGACAACATGGGAATGGACTATGTCCGCACCGCCCGCGCCAAGGGCATGACCGAACGCACCGTCGTCCTGAAACATGTCCTCAGGAACTCGCTGATCCCCGTCGTCACCGTCATCGCGCTTGGCATCCCGGCGATCTTCGGCGGCGCCATCATCACCGAGAACCTCTTCGGCGTGAACGGCATCGGCGCGGCGCTGATCGGAGCGATCCATGCCAATGACATTCCGATGGTGCAGACCCTCGCTTTCATCTTCGCCGTGCTGATCGTGCTCTTCAACCTGATCGCCGACATCCTCTACGGCCTTCTCGACCCCCGGATCCGCTATGACTGACGCGACCTCCGCCCCGCCCAAACCCGCCAGCGCCGCGCGCGAAATCTGGCACCAGTTCCGCACCCACAAGGGCGCGCTCTTCGGGCTGATCGTGCTGGGGATCCTGATCACCGCCGTGCTGATCGGCCCCTATCTCTGGGTGCCGGAAAAGCTGTCGGTCGCGCAGGCGATCAAGCTGAAGAACCAGGGGCCAAGCTTGCGCTTCCCGCTCGGCACCGACCAGCTTGGCCGCGACATGCTGGCCCGCGTGCTGCTTGCGGGCCGCGTCTCGCTGGCTGTCGGTCTGGTCGCGATGGGCATCGCCATCGTCTTCGGCACGCTGATCGGCACGCTGGCCGGCTATTTCCGCCGCCTCGACGGCCCGCTTATGCGCATCACCGACATGTTCCTCGCCCTGCCGCTGATCCCGCTGCTCCTTGTGATGGTGATGCTGTTCCGCGACCGCATCGCCGGGATGATCGGGCCGGAACTGGGCGCCTTCACCCTCATCGTCTTCGCCATCGGCATCACCTCCTGGATGGCCACCGCCCGCATCGTCCGGGGCGAGGTGCTGACCCTGAAGGAACGCGAATATGTCCTTGCCTCCCGCTCCATCGGGGCGCGGCCCAGCCGGATCATCCGCCGCCACATCCTGCCGAACGTGGTCTCTCCGGTGATGGTCGCCGCCACCCTCGGCGTGGCCGAGGCGATCATCACCGAATCCGTCCTCAGCTTCCTCGGCCTCGGCTTCCCGCCCGACTTCCCGACCTGGGGACGCCTGCTTTATGACGGGCTGCAATACATGCAGGTCTACCCAGAACGCGTGGTCTGGCCGGGCCTTGCCATCTCGCTCACGGTGCTGTCGGTGAACTACATCGGCGACGGGTTGCGCGACGCATTGGACCCCCGCATCCGCGGCCGGTAACGCTCGTCGTCGCCTTCGGCGCTCCTCGCAAAGGGCCCGCGACGAGAAGCCGAAGGCGAACGAGGAGCCGTCCGCTAGTGCAGCCGGTTCCTGATCCGCCGCACCATCAGCCAGACACCCAGCACGACCACCGGCACCAGCCCGGCCAGCAACGCCTCCGGCCCGATCTCCAGCGCATGCGCCGCAGGCTTCAAGAGGTATGACCCAAGGCTCACCGCATAGTAGCTGATCGCCACCACCGACAGCCCTTCGACCGTGTGCTGCAAGCGCAGCGCCAGGTCCGCCCGCCGGTCCATGCTCTCCAGAAGCCGCTGGTTCTGCGCCGACCGCTCCACATCGACCCGCGTCCGCAACAGTTCCGCCGCCCGCTCCGCCCGCTCCGCCATCCCGGCCAACCGGCTTTCTGCCGATTTCACCGTCCGCATCGCCGGGTCATAGCGCCGCATCATGAACTCGCCAAAGGTCTGGCGGCCCTGGATGCGCACCTCGCGCAAGACCTCGATCCGCTGGGTGACGATGGCCTCGTAGGCCGCCGTCGCCCCGAAGCGGAAGGAAAACTGCACCGCAAGGCTTTCCAGCTCCGCCGAGATCGTCAGCAACTCATGCAGCGCCGCCTCCGGCGCGGGTTCGGCGCTGTCGAGGCCGGAGACCAGCGCTGACAGTTTCGGGTCCAGCGCATTCAGCCGCGCCGACAGATCGCGCGACCGCATGAGGCCCAGCATCGACATCGCCCGGTAGGTCTCGATCTCGCACAGCCGCTGCACGATCCGCCCCACCCGCCGCGGTCCGGTGCCCGGTGCCACGAAGACCGCAAAGCGCATGTGGCCACCGGGGTCGATGCGGAAATCCCCCGCCACCACCGCCGCCCCATCGACCACCCGCGCCACCGCCAGACTCTCGGGCACGAACCAGTCGTCCAGCCGCTTCAGCAGCTCGTCCTCGCTTGCGGGCATCGCCTCCACCCGGATCAGGACCGAGGTGAGCCGCCTGCCCGGCGCCGCCGCCAGCCAGTCCTCCGGCAAGACCTCCGCCTCCGCCGGATCGAAGGGCCGGGCCGAGACGCCCTTGGTAAAGGCCGAATAGGTCACGAACTCGGTATGGCTCTCCCATTTCAGCTCGGCCCGCCCGATGGGGCCCGAGAAATGCGTCGCCCCCGGCTGCGGATGCGCGCTGCCATGCCGGTCGAGAAGCGCCAGCAGATGCCCAAGATCCGCGCCCCGGTCCCGGTTCTGCGCCTGCACCGGCTCCTTGATCGCGACATAGACCGCCGTCGAAGGCACCTCCAGCGACGGGAAGGGCCGCGCGTGCAGCTCGTTCACCGTGGCATAGCGCAGGGGATGGTCAGGGATCGGCATCGGGGTCCTCGGGCGGCTCACGCCGAGAGGTAAGGCGCGCCTCGCGTGGGTGCCAGCAGAATGGCGGAATACCGGGGTATGCAGGGCGGGTGTTGCCCAATCGCCCCTCGCTTCCAAGCAGTCCGGGTGTCAAATGCCGTGGATTTCATCGACAGCGGACTGAAGGCAAAAGTAAAGAAATGCCTAACGCCCGCGACCAAGCCCTTGATTTTCCACGGCGCGAAAATCTGTCCACCGTGGACAGGCGGGGCAGGTAAGACCCACCCCGCCCGGCTCTCACTCGATCATCGGCAACAGGCTGTCGATCGACTTCTTCGCGTCCCCATAGAACATCCGGGTGTTCTCCTTGTAGAAGAGCGGGTTCTCGATCCCGGAATACCCGGTCCCCTGCCCCCGTTTCGAGACGAAGACCTGCTTCGCCTTCCAGCATTCCAAGACCGGCATCCCCGCGATGGGCGAATTCGGGTCCTCCTGCGCCGCCGGGTTCACGATGTCGTTCGACCCGATCACGATGGCCACATCGGTCTCCGGGAAGTCCTCGTTGATCTCGTCCATTTCCAGCACGATATCATAGGGCACCTTCGCCTCGGCCAGCAGCACGTTCATATGCCCCGGCAGACGCCCCGCAACCGGGTGGATCGCGAAGCGGACGTTCTTGCCCTTCGCCCGCAGCTTCCGGGTCAGCTCCGACACCGACTGCTGCGCCTGCGCCACCGCCATCCCGTAGCCCGGGATGATGATGATCGAATCCGCATCATTCAGCGCCGCCGCCACCCCTTCCGCGTCGATGGCGATCTGCTCGCCGGTGACTTCCATCGCCGGGCCAGTGGTCCCCCCAAACCCGCCGAGGATCACGCTGATGAAGCTCCGGTTCATCGCCTTGCACATGATGTAGGACAGGATCGCACCCGACGAACCGACCAGCGCGCCGACGACGATCAGGAGGTCATTGGACAAGGAGAACCCGATCGCCGCCGCCGCCCAGCCGGAGTAGCTGTTCAGCATCGAGACGACGACCGGCATGTCCGCCCCGCCGATCCCCATGATCAGGTGGTAGCCGATGAACAGTGCCGCCAAGGTCATCCCGATCAGCGCCAGTGTCGACCCCGACTGCAGGTAGACCGCCAGCAAGACAATCGAAATGATCGCCGCCGAGGCGTTCAGCAGGTGCCCGCCCGGCAGCTTCTTCGCCTTGCCGTCGACCTTGCCCGCCAGTTTCCCGAAGGCGATGACCGAGCCGGTGAAGGTCACCGCCCCGATGAAGACGCCAAGGAAGGTCTCGACCCGCAGGATGCTGACCTCTACCCCGGTCTTGTGCGCGACGACAGCGGCAAACCCCTCCAGGGTCGCGCGCGCGGCTTCGTCCATGCCCATCACCCGAACCATCTCGATATGGGTGTTGAAACCGATGAACACCGCCGCGAGGCCGACGAGGCTGTGCATCGCCGCCACCAGCTGCGGCATCTCGGTCATCTGGACGCGCTGCGCGACGACCCAGCCGATGGCCCCGCCGCCTGCGATCAGCGCAACCGACAGCCACCAGAGACCGAAGCCCGGCCCGTAAAGCGTGGCCAGAACCGCCAGCGCCATGCCGGTGATCCCATACCAGACCGCGCGCTTGGCGCTTTCCTGGCCCGAAAGGCCCCCCAGCGAGAGGATGAACAGGACCGCTGCAACGACGTAGGCCGCCGTGGTAAATCCGAATTCCATGACGGCCTCCTTACGACTTCTGGAACATGGCGAGCATCCGGCGCGTCACCATGAAGCCACCGAAGATGTTGATCCCGGCCATGAAGACCGACAGCGCCGCAAGCAGGATCACCAGGACCGACCCCGACCCGATCTGCATCAGCGCCCCCAGGATGATGATCGACGAGATCGCGTT
>NZ_JAYRPN010000097.1:0-8017 GCF_041911175.1 Tabrizicola sp. | reverse complement strand
TCCAGCGCCAGCGCCTATCCGGCAGTGACGGCCTTCAAGGCGCTGGCGGCGGATGTGAAGGCCATCCTCGGACCAGGCACCAAGGTGGGCTACGCCTCGGACTGGTCGGAGTATTTCGGTCACCAGCCGGGCGACGGCACTGAGGATGTCTTCTTCCACCTCGACCCGCTCTGGTCGGACGCGAATGTCGATTTCATCGGCATCGACAACTACATGCCGCTGTCGGACTGGCGCGACGGGTTCGACCATGCCGATGCGCTCGAGGGCTGGTCCGCCATCCACGACCGGGGCTACCTGCAGGCCAACATAGCAGGCGGCGAGGGCTTCGACTGGTTCTACGCCTCGACCGCCGACCGGTCGGCCCAAATACGCACCCCCATCAATGACGGTGCTGCAGGCAAGCCGTGGGTCTTCCGCTACAAGGATCTCCGCGCCTGGTGGTCGAATGCCCACTTCAACCGGCCGGGCGGGGTGGAAAGCGGCACGCCGACCTCATGGGTGCCGCAGTCAAAGCCCGTCTGGTTCACCGAACTGGGGTGCCCCGCCATCGACCGGGGCACGAACCAGCCGAACGTCTTCTTCGACCCGAAGTCGTCCGAGAGCTTCACGCCCTGGTTCTCCCGCGGCTGGCGCGACGACGCCATCCAGCGCGCCTATCTCGAGGCGAGCTACCTCTGGTGGGGTCAGAGCGCGAACAACCCGACGTCCGCGATCTACGGCGGCCGGATGGTGCATGTTCCGGAATGTGCCGCCTGGACCTGGGACGCGCGACCCTATCCGTTCTTCCCCGAACTGACTGGCGTCTGGACGGACGGGCCCAACTGGCGGCTTGGTCACTGGCTTACCGGACGGCTGGG
This sequence comes from Tabrizicola sp., assembly GCF_041911175.1. Taxonomy (GTDB): domain Bacteria; phylum Pseudomonadota; class Alphaproteobacteria; order Rhodobacterales; family Rhodobacteraceae; genus Tabrizicola. Next base: position 7,160 of record NZ_JAYRPN010000097.1, on the reverse strand, counting down.
CGCGGTGTCGCTCGCTGCCCTCGTACGCCACCTCTGCTTGCGCGCTGGGCTGTCGGAGAGCCTGATCGACGTCTCCAGCCTCTGGGGCGCGGTCGAGGGCTATGTGATCGGGGCCATTGAGTCCCCCCGCGCATCGATTTCCACGCTGGCCCGGCATTTCGGGTTCGATGCCATCGAGACGGAGGGCGTCATCCGCTTCGTCATGCGCGGGCGCGCCTCGGTCGCCACGCTGGCCATCGACGATCTGGTGGCCAGCCGTGAGGGCGAGGCCTTCGAACTGACCCGTGGCCAGGAGACCGAACTGCCGCAAGCCCTGAAGTGGCAGGTCGCCCGGGCCGACGAAGATTACGACGCCGCCCTCGTCGAGGCCCGCCGCATCACCGTCGACACGACGCGCATTGCCTCCGAGGCCTTCCCGATGGCAATCCCGCCCGAGGAAGCCGAACGCCGCTGCCGTCGCGCGCTGATGGAAGCCTGGATCGGCCGGGAAACTGCCACCTTCCGCCTGCCGCCCTCAAAGCTGGCCCTCGATCCCGCCGACGTAATTCGGCTCGCGCATGATGGCCGTGAGGTCGAGTTCCGGCTGGTCTCCGTCGCTGATGCCGAAGCGCGCGGGATCGAGGCCGTCCGTCAGGACCGCGCCGCCTACGACCTTCCGCCCGGCGATCCCCGCCCGGCCTCGCTCGCCAGTCCCGTCGTCTTCGGCACGCCCGAGGTGGTGATACTGGACATTCCGCAGATCAACGAGAACGTGGCCACGCATCGACCCCTGATCGCAGCCCATGCCAGCCCATGGCCGGGCGAGATCGCGGTGTTCCGCAGCGCGTCCACCGACGGGTTCAACCTCCTGACCACCTTCGGCACTCGGGCTCGAATCGGGACGCTGGCCTTCGACTTCTTTCCGGGACCGACCTCGCGCTTCGATCTGGGCAACACGCTGGTGGTCGATCTTCTGTCGGGGACGCTGGAGAACGTGACGGATGTCGCGCTCTTCGGCGGGGCCAATGCACTGGCGGTCGAGTCGGCAGCAGGGGTTTGGGAGATCGTCCAATCGGGTGCGGCCGAACTGATCGCCCCCGGCCGGTATCGCCTTTCCCGGCTCCTGCGCGGCCAGCGCGGAACGGAACATGCGATGGGCAATCCAGCCCCGGCCGGAGCGCGGGTCGTGGTGCTGGACGCGGCACTCACCTCCTTGCCCATCGCCGAGGCCGATCTCGGTTTGCCGTGGAACTGGCGCGTGGGCCCAGCTGCTCGCTCCGTCGGCGATGCGAGTTATGCGGCGCTGGGCTTCACCCCGACAGGGCGCGGCCTCGTGCCCTTCGCGCCGGTCCATGTCGAACAGCCGTGGCGAACGGCCCGCGGCCCGGGCGATCTGACCATCCGCTGGACGCGCCGGTCCCGCGCGCTGGTCGCCGATGCCTGGGAACAGGTCGAAGTGCCGTTGGCTGAGGACCAGGAATCCTACGACGTCCAGATCCTCGACGGCACGGCCGTCAAGCGCACCCTTACCAGCAGCACGGCCTCCGTCCTCTACACCGCCGCCCAGCAGACCACAGACTGGGGTGCGCCGTTCGGGCCCGGCCAGACACTTGCGCTCCGCATCTACCAGCTCTCGAACCGTCTCGGCCGCGGCACGCCTGCGTCCGTCACTCTCCAGTTCTGACGGGAACCCCCATGTCCGACACCACGACCCATCTGGGCATGCCTTACCTTCTGGCCGCCCAAGCGCAGAAGCATGTCACCCACAACGAGTCGCTGCGCCTGCTCGACGCCATGGTGCAGCTTTCCGTCCTTGATCGGATGCGCACCACGCCACCCGCCGGCCCGGCAGACGGCGACCGACACCTGGTGGCCTCCGGTGCCACAGGCCTTTGGGCCGGGTGGGACCTGAACATCGCCTTCTGGGTCGACGGCGCGTGGATCCGGCTGGTGCCGCGCACCGGTTGGCTCGTCTGGGTCGCGGCCGAGGGGCTGTTTCTCGTCTGGACCGGTAGCGCCTGGGAGGTGGTGGGCGAGCCGCGCGACGTGTCGGACGCCGTGTTCAGCCTGGTGAACGACACCGATCCGACGAAGCAGGCAACCTTCTCGCTGGCGGGGATCAGCGCCGGGACGACCCGCAGCTTCTCGCTGCCCAACACATCCAGCGAACTGGCGATTCTCGCAGGAACGCAGACCTTTAGCGGCAACAAGACCTTCTCCGGCACGCTGACGGCATCCGGAACCGTCACCGTCTCGGCGGCCAGCGCCACCATCGGCACGGCGACGACGACCGCCACTTACGGCATGGGCACCGGCGCCACGACCACGGGCGTGACCAAGACCGTGAACCTCGGAACGGGTGGTGCCGCCGGATCGACCACGGTTGTCAACATCGGCTCGACCACGGCTGGGGCGGGCGGCACGACCGTCATCAACACGCCGACGGTAACCTTCGCCAATGCCGTCACACAAGTTGGCATGCCCCAGGCGAACCTGACAGCGCAGCTCCTGGGCCTCGGCGGGGCGACGGCCGACAGCTACAACCGGCTGTCGGTCAACACCCCGGCCGTGCTGTTAAACAACGCAGGCGCAGGGATCGAGGCCACCGTGAACAAGTCGGCCGCGGGGAACGACGCGGCCTTTGCCTTCAAGACCGGGTTTTCGGCGCGGGCGTTGATCGGCCTCCTCGGCAACGACGACTTCAGCTTCAAGGTCAGCTCGGACGGTTCGGCCTTCTTCGATGCGATCAAGATCGACCGCACCAGCGGCCAAGTGGAACTGCCGCAGCCCACGGTCCTGCCGGGGCTTGCCGCAGCGCCATCCCCGCCGCCCACAGGGAAGGCCACTCTTTATGCGCGCAACCGTGCCGGGGCGCCGTGGATCGACGTGATGCGCCCCTCGGGCCGGGACTTCCCGCTCCAGCCGCATTTCGGGGTCAACCGGATCGCCAACTGGTCGCCCTCGACCGGCACGACGGTGACCACCGAAGGCCTGCCAATCACTTCGGTCGGCACCGTTTCGACGCCCACTCTGGCCGCGACGAACCTTGCGACCTCCATGCGACGCTGGCGCCTGACCTCGGCAGCCGTCGTGGACTCGGTGGCCGACCAGCGATCCGCAGGCTGGGCCTGCTGGCGCGGCAATGCCGCAGGCCTTGGTGGCTGGACCTTCGTCACGCGGATTTCGCTGACGACGCTCCAAGCAACCGGCATGGGGTTCTTCGGACTCTACGGCTCGACCGCGGCACTCGCCACGACGCTGACGCTGGCCGCAGCCATCAACTGCATCGGCATCGGCTTCCAGCGCGGCACCCATGCCAACTGGCAGCTGGTCGCCAATGACGGGACCGGAGCACCGACTCTCACCGACATGGGCGCGAGCTTTGCCATTGCCACCGGCGGGGTGCTGACCCTGTTCATAGCCGCGCCGCCGAACGGTTCGTCGGTATGGGTCCGGGCCGTGCACGAGGTCACTGGCGCGGTCTTCGAACAGGAAATCGCCGCCGACCTGCCCGCCGCCACACAGTTCCTGTCGCCGCGGCTGTTCCTGAACACCGGAGCGACAGCCGCCGCCGTCGCCTACGACTGCGCTGGGGTCTATCTGGAGACGGACTTCTGATCCGGCTTCTCGGAAAGCCAGCTCGTGTGAATCCCGGGCCGGGCGACATCAAGACGGGAAGCGCCGAACGCCTCAACCGTGGCGTATCGCCCGGCTCGGATCACAGGTTCACGGTTTCAAAAAGCGGCAGGGATTCGCTGCTCCGGAATAGTGGCACGGCTAAGCGGCATCTGTCTCCCGCGGCGATGGGCACAATTGTGCACCTTCGATCAGGCCGAAATCTGAACCACGCTTTCCCCAAAGTCTCTGTTCTGGCAATGTTCCATCCTCCCTTATGATTCCCGGACCTTCGCATGTGCAATTTGTACTCCCAGACCAAGAGCCAGGACGCCATGCGCCATGTCTTTGACGACATGCGCGGGGATGGCGAGGACTTGGTCGATCTGACCGGCAACCTGCCACCCATGACCGGAATCTTCCCCGACTATCCCGCGCCGATCATCCGGCACGGGACACAGGGTGGCTGGCAATTGACCATGGCGCGCTGGGGTATGCCGACACCGCAGGTGTTTCTGGCAGGCAAGCGCACCGATCCGGGCGTCACCAATATTCGCAATGTCGCTTCGGCCCATTGGAGACGCTGGCTCGGGGTGGAGCATCGCTGCCTCGTCCCCTTCACCAGCTTTTCCGAGATCGACAGCCGCCCGGGCGCACCCCGCAACCATCCGATCTGGTTCGCGCTTGGCCAGCGTCGCCCCCTGGCCTTCTTCGCGGGCATCCGCACCGAATGGACCTCGGTGCGCAAGCTGAAGGAGGGCGAGGTAACGGCAGAGCTGTTCGGCTTTCTGACCTGCCCACCCAATGCCGAGGTTGCGAAGATCCATCCTAAGGCAATGCCGGTGATCCTGACCAGGCCCGAGGAGTGGCGGCGATGGCTGACTGCACCGGTGGCCGAGGCCTTGCCGCTGCAACGCCCCCTGCCCGACGGGACGCTGCAGATCGTGGCGGAGGGAGTGCGTGAAGATGCAGCCTGAGACCTTGCGCCATGAACTGCCCCCCACCGATGCTTTCGATCTGCGCGGGCGACGTGTGCATGAGGCCGAAGGCCGCGGTCGCCGAAGTTTTGCGCTGTTTCAGGCGGTGCGGCATCCCGGCCCGCTGGTCTGGATCCTGCCCGCCCATGTGCCGGAACTGCCGATGCTGCGCGGGTTGCCGAAAGGTGTCGGCGAACGGCTGCACCTGTTCCGCGCCGAGGGCGAGACCGATCTGCTGTGGTGCATCGAGGAGGCACTGCGCTCGGCTCCCGTCGGCCTCGTCATCGCCGAACCGGAAAAGCCCCTGTCGCTGACCGTAGGGCGTCGCCTGCAACTGGCGGCCGAGGCCGGGCGGACCACCGGCCTGATGCTGATCCGCGAAGGCGCGGGCAGCAATGCCACAGAAACGCGCTGGTCCTGTGAGCCCGTGGCAAGCCCGGCTGCGGACTCGACTCTGCATTGCTGGACCCTTAATAAGAACAAAAGGGGAACTTGTGGAAGTTGGATTGTGAACTGGAATGGCGCGACGGCTGCTGTCCATCTGGTTTCCGAGGCTGGCCAGCGACATCAGCCTGCGGAACCGCCCGGTTGAAGGGCCCCTTGCCCTGAGCCAGCGCTCGGGCAATGCCGATCATCTGCATTGCCTGAACCCCGCCGCCACGGCACGCGGCCTGCATCGCGGCATGGCGCTGGCCGATGCCCGCGCGATCTGTCCCGATCTTGCCACCCGGCCCGCTGATCTGGCCCGCGAAGCGGCGGCGCTGGCGTCCTTGCGCCGCTGGGCCAGCCGCTATGCCCCCATGATTGCCACGGATGGCGCGGACGGGCTGATGGCCGATATCTCGGGCGTGCCGCACCTGTTCGGCGGCGAAGCCGATTTGCGCGAGGACTTGCACGCGCGGCTGACGCGGGCGGGCCTGCATGCGGAAAGCGCCATAGCCGGAACCCGTGGCGCTGCCCATGCACTGGCCCGTCACGGCGGCGGCATCGTGCCGGATGGGCGACTGATCGAGGGAATTGGGCACCTGCCGGTGACAGCTCTCAGAGCGGATCCTGAAACGGCCGATGCGCTGGCGCGGGTGGGTCTCGCACGCATTGCCGATCTGGCGCATTTGCCGCGCGCGCCTCTGGCCCGCCGCTTCGGGCAAGGGCTGGTTCTTCGGCTGGATCAGGCGCTCGGGCAGCGCGACGAGCCCGTGGCAGCGGAACCGGACGCCCCGCATTTCGGGGTGCGGATGACGCTCCCCGAACCGATCGGACGGCAATCCGATGTCATGGCGGGGCTGGAACGCCTGCTGGAGCGGCTCTGCGCCAAGCTCGCCCAACATCGGATGGGTGCGCGCCGGGTCCGCTTGGAGCTGCGCCGCGTGGATCGCCAATCTGCACAGGTCGAGATCGGTCTCGCCCGCCCGATGCGCGACGCGGCCCGCATCGCTGCGCTGTTTGCCAAGGGCGTGGACGAGGTGGATGCCGGTTTCGGCATTGATGCCCTTCGCCTGACTGCCCCGGTGACAGAGGCCCTTTCGCCGGAACAGATTGGTGGCAGCCAGGCGATCCGGCACGACGATGCGTTGGCCGATCTTCTGTCCTCTGTCGGCAACCGCATCGGCTTTGACCGGGTGCTGAGGCTGTTGCCTGCAACCAGCCTGATCCCTGAGCGCAGTTTCCTCCTGGCCCCGGCTGCTTATTCCGCATCCGAACCGATCCCGCATCGCGGGGGGGCGGCGCGGCCGATCTCCCTGTTTCCGCCCGAGCCGGTGACCGCCGCCTCGGGCAACCCGCCCGCGAGTTTCCGTTGGCGGCGCATGCGCTTCACCACGCTGCGCGCGCTGGGCCCAGAACGCATCACGCCGGAATGGTGGTTCGACGATCCCGCCTGGCGGTCGGGCCTGCGCGATTACTGGCGGATCGAAACCCGGGAAGGGCCGCGGCTCTGGCTGTTTCACACCCCGCAAACCCCGGCCTGGCCCGCGCCCGGAGGGGCGCAGAACTGGCACGTACAGGGGGTGTTCGCATGATTCCCTACGCCGAACTTTGCGTCACATCGAACTTCACCTTCCTGACCGGCGCCTCGCATCCAGAGGAACTGGTATCGCGGGCGGCAGAACTGGGGCTGAGTGCCATCGCCATCACCGATCGCAATTCGGTGGCAGGCGTGGTGCGGGCCTTCTCCGCGCTGAAGGAACTGGCGCGTCTGCGCGACGAGGCGCGGACCGCGGCGGCAGAGGCGGGCCCAATCATCCGCTCGCAGCGCGTGACGGACCATTCCAGCCGCCAGACCGTGCCGCATTTCACCGGACAGACTGATGCCCCCGCCATGTCGGACGCGCCGCTGCCGAAACTGATCGCCGGGGCGCGTCTGGTGCTGACTGACTCCGCCGTGGAATGGCTGGCCCTGCCCACCGATCTTGCCGCCTGGTCGCGCCTGACCCGGCTTCTGTCGATTGGCAAGCGGCGCGCGGCCAAGGGCGAATGTCACCTGCAACGCGCCGATCTGGTCGAATGGGGCAAGGGCATGGTGCTGATCGCCCTTTCGCCCGACCCGCTGGACGATCCCGGCCCGAAAAGCACCCGCGGCGATCTTCGCGC
>NZ_JAYRPN010000096.1:0-3455 GCF_041911175.1 Tabrizicola sp. | reverse complement strand
TGGGCGATTGCGCCAGCCTGCGGGCGGGGCGCCGGGTGACGCTGTCGGGCGACAAGGTGCCGGGGACGGGCGAGACCTATCTGTGCCTGTCGGCGTCGCACCGCTTCGTGTCGGAGGCTTACGGTTCGGGCGGGCAGGGCAGCGACGGGTATTCCTTTACCGGCAGCTATGCGCTGATGCCGGACACGGCGCCGATGGTGCCGCCGCGGCGCACGCCAGCCCCGGTGGTGCATGGCCCGCAGACCGCGGTGGTGGTGGGCGAGGGCGAGATCGACTGCGACGCATACGGCCGCATCCTGGTGCGGTTTCACTGGGATCTGGCCGGCGCCCATTCGATGCGCTGCCGGGTGTCGCAGAACTGGGCCGGGAACGGGTGGGGCGGCATGGTCATCCCCCGCATCGGCATGGAGGTGCTGGTCGAGTTCCTCGAAGGCGATCCCGACAAGCCCATCGTCACCGGGAACGTGTTCAACGGCCGGAACGATGCGCCCTATCCGTTGCCGGAACACAAGACCAAGGCGGTCTGGCGCTCGAACACCCACCAGGGACAGGGCTTCAACGAGATCGCCTTTGAGGACCAGAACGGCATCCAGAACATGTTCTTCCATGCGCAGAAGGACCAGACGACGCGGGTGCTGAACGACCGCATCAAGCGGGTGGACCGCCATGAGGTCGCGGCCGTCGGCAAGAACCGCGCGGTCGAGGTCGGGGGCAACCAGAAGCACGAGATCGGCGGCTCGATGAACACCGTGGTCGGCGGCACCGGGATTTCGGCCTTTGCCCTGATGGCGGCGGTCAGCGGGCTGGCGGGCCATACCGCCGGGCTGCTGAAGCAGGCGGGCGAGGTTGCGGGCGGCGGCGGGCCGGGGCTTGATCTTTTTGCCGGAACGGTCGCCTCTTCGGCGCTTGGGTTTCTGGGCGCGGGCGGGCTTGGCGACCGGGGCCGCGTGGTGGGCGGCGCGAGCGACCGCCCCGATGCCGGCCGTGCCCTGGGGGACGCGGGCAACGGTGTGGGCGAGGCGGCGGCGGGGCTGTTTCCGCTGCCGGGGGTGATGAACACCATCGTCGGCAGCTTCAGGTCCGACACGATCGGCATCGCGCGGGCCGAGCAGATCGGGATGTCCAAGGTGACGAACGTGGGCGCGACCTCGCTGGAAAGCGTCGGCAAATACAAGAAGATCGCCGTCGGCGAGGAATTCGTCATCGAATGCGGCGACAGCAAGTTCATCATGAAGGCGAACGGCGAGGTGATCATCCTCGGCAAGACCTTCAACTTTGTGGCGACCGAACATTTCCAGATGCGCGGCAAGCCGATCGACATGAACTGATGGAGCTGCTGAACCCGACCCCTCTGCCGGCACTGGCCTTTCGGCAGTTCGACCATAAGGGCGATCTGGACTGCGTGGTCACGCTGCGCGGCACGTTCGAGCATGTCCAGGACGGCCCGGCAGGCTGGCGCGACCAGCAGATGCCGCTGCAATGGCAGGACACCTATGAGGGCGATCCGCAGGAAACGCCGATGCTGCACCAATCCGACCTGGTGCCCGGCAAGCCTGGCACGGATGTGACGTTTCTGGGGGCCAGTTTTGCCCCGGCCGACAAGGCGCGGGAATGGGATTGCAGGCTTGAGATCGGGCCGGTGGACAAGCGCCTGCACGTCACGGGGCCACGGCACTGGCAGCCGGTGATCAGGCCGTCGCGATGGCCGCTGCGCCGCAAGCACGCCGAGATCGTCGGCTGGTCCGCGGGCGAGGCCGCGCCCGCGGGCAGCGTGCCGATGGACTGGCGCCTGGCGGCCGGAGGGCGGGGCGGCTGCGCCGATACCGATACCGATGCCGATGCCGGGCCCGACCCCGACAACCCCATCGGCTGCGGCCGCATCGGGCCTCGCCAGAGCCGGCAGAACCTGCCGGTTCCCGCGCCGCAGATCTCTGCCGGCCCCGACATGACGCCGGCGGCATCCCCGGCGGGTCTGGGTCCGATCCCGCCCTTCTGGCGGCCGCGCCATCGCCATGCCGGAACCTATGACGAGGCCTGGCTGGCCGGCCGCCACCCGCTCTTGCCCGAGGATTTCGATCCCCGTTTCTGGCAATGCGCCCCCGAGGACCAGATCGTCCGCCCCTGGCTTAAGGGCGACGAGAGCTATCGGCTGACCAACCTGCATCCCGCGCATCCCCATGCGGCCGGGCGCCTGCCCGGGCTGGGCTTTGCGGTGCGGGTCGATGACGGCGCATGGATCGGGCTGCATCTCGACGGCGTGCAGTTCGACTGGCGGCAAGAGGCGCTGATCCTGCTGACCTGGCGCGCCCGCTTTCCCTTGCCTCAGGCGCAGGGGGTAAAGCTGCATCTGGCCTGGCAATGGCTGACGGGCGCAAAGGCCGCCGCATGAGCATCCCGCAGGACGACCATATCGCCGAGCCCGGCTATCCCGCCCCCTGGACCACCAGCACGCCGCGCGAGGGCCTGCGCGACACCGATCAGGCCCGGATCATCTCGCTGGCGCCGGATGTCTGCCGCTCGCCCTCGGTGCCGGTGCCCTATCCGGTGGTGGATTTCTGCGGCCATGACAGGAATTACACGCGATCGGTCCGCTTCACCGGGCAGAGGGCGATGGTGATGCGGTCGCACACCCGCCATGTCCACGGCGACGAGCCGGGGGTGGGCAAGGGGGTGGTCTCTGGCACCGTCGGCGGCATCAGCGAGCCGATCACCCACGCGGCCCAGGTCCGCGCCGAGGGCAGCCACGTCATCCGCCACCTCGACCGCTTTCACATGAACAACCGCAATACCGTGGGCGAGGCGGTCTTTATCCGGGATACGCGGACGTTCCCGGCGCCAAAGGACGACGATCCGCTGCCGGGGTCGCTCAGGCTCGCGGATGCGTCGGGAAACTGGGCGCAATATGCGGCACAACCCGCAACGAGCCCCTCAACCCCCGCCACACGCCCGTCTGCACCCGCCCCGCGCCCGCCGGGTCAGGCCATCAGGCCGGACATCCCGCAATGGCGGCGGCCTCCACCCACGTCGCTGGCGCGGGAAGGACTTGGCCCTCGCCTGCTGCGCTGGGGGAAATGGGCAACCCGCCTCCACCCGGTCCTCATGGTGCTCGAGCCGATCGAGATGGGGGATGGGACGCTTCCCGGCTGGTCTCATGATCTTCGTTCGTCTGATCCTTTCCGTCGCAGGACGGCGGAAGAGGCCCAGCATCGCTATTTCGGCAATCCCGCCCTGCGGCCCGAACTTGAGGAATGGTATCGCGATGAAACCGGCGACCGACCTCAGGCTGCGCCGGCCGAAGAAGCAGCCGCCCGAGCCCGGTCCATCCCGTATGCGGATAACGTCCGCGTGGACGAGGATGAGGAACGTCCGCGCTGCCCGGTCAAGCGAATCACCTTTGACATCCATGGCGACCCGGTCGAATTTTCCCGCCAGATCGAGGAACAGCAGGAACGGCT
>NZ_JAYRPN010000095.1:0-18098 GCF_041911175.1 Tabrizicola sp. | reverse complement strand
CGGCAAGGCGACCGGCCAGCCAGAGGCCCGCAGCCAGCGCGATGAAGCGGTGCGGGGCGGATTTGGCGCCGGTCCAGCTGGGGACGGCGGTGAGCAGGAACCCGCCAAGCGCGGCCGAGCCATAGCCGAAGATCATCTCATGCGCGTGCCACAGATGCGGCGGCGCGGCGGTGGGCAGGTCCAGCACGCCGCCAAGCGCCTGGATCAGCAGGTAGCCCTCCCATACCGCCATCGCGACGAAGGCGAAAAGCCCGGCGGCAAGGAAGAACACGCGGAAACCGTCGCCGAACAGGCGCTTGAGGGAGGTCATGGGGCGGCTCCTTCCGCGCGGGCGCGGCGTTTCAGGACGGGGCATTGCGTCCCGTCGTTCATGATCACCTGGCAGCGCAGGCAGAGGACGCATTCGTTGGCGTTGATCCGCCCGATCGCGTCGATGGCGCCGACGGTGCATTTCGTCTCGCACATCCGGCATTCGCGGCCGCATTGCGGGCGGCGCTTCAGCCAGTCGAAGATCTTCAGCTTTGCCGGGATGGCAAGGCCCGCGCCAAGGGGGCAGAGGTAGCGGCAGTAGAAGCGTTCGATGAAGAGGCTGGCGGTCAGAAGGGCGGCGACGAAGAGGAGGAAGGGCCAGGCCCGCATGAAGCGCAAGGAGATGGCGGTCTTGAAGGGTTCGGCTTCGGCCAGGATCAGGGCGTCGCGCATGGAATAGAACGACAGCGCGAGGATGGCCATGAAGAGCGTGTACTTGATCACCCAGAGCCGCTCATGCAGCGCCTGCGGCACGGCGATCTGCTTCACGCCAAGCCTCTGCGCGGCCGCGTTGGTCAGTTCCTGCAGCGCGCCGAAGGGGCAGAGCCAGCCGCAATAGACCCCCCTGCCCCAGAAGAGCATCCCCAAGGCGGTGAAGCCCCAGAGGATGAAGATCACCGGCTCGATCAGGAAGGTCTCCCAGCGGAAGCCGGTGAGGAGGGAATGGACGAAGGCCACCACCTGCACCACGGAAAGCTGGCCGTTCAACCCCATGCCGAGGACGAGGAAGGTGGAGGCGAGGAAGGAAAGCCGCCCGATCCGCCAGAGGCGGGGCCGCCGGGTGATCCATTCCTGCGCGAAGAGGATCAGGGTCAGCACGGTCAGCATCAGCCCGACGATGGCGATCTGCGGGTGCTTGGCCTGCCAGGCCTGCTTCCACAGGGGTTCCGGTTCCGGCGGCGGGGCCAGGTGGAAGACGTCGGGCAGGGTGTAGGGAACCGCCACGGTCATCGCGACCTCGTCCGTCGCGGTGGGGCGGGTGGCGCGGATTTCGACGGTCAGGGGCTTGGTCGGGTCGATCTCGGGCGGGAGCGCGAAGAGGCTGATTTCCTTCATCTTCGGCGCGTCGGCCAGTTCCAGTGTCTTCAGCATCTGGAAACGGTCGTCGGTCGGCTGCCAGCGCGTCTTGCCCTGCACCACCGTCACCCGGTCGAAGGTGCCGGATTTCTTCCACTCGACCCCCCGGTGCGACTGCACCCCCTGCCCCATCACGATCAGCGCCGAGCCGCCCGCGCCAAGATTGCCGACGGCGCGGGTGAAATCCTGCTGGCCGAGAAGGTTCTGCCCGACGGTCGGCGGGTCGATCACCCCCACCCAGAGATGCAGGAAATCGCCCTCGCCGGGCGGAACCGGGACCTTCGCGCCTTCCAGCGCCGCCGCCGCCTCGGTCATCGAGACGCGGCGTTCGGTCAGTGCCCCCATCGCCAGAAGCTGATCCCAGGTCGCGGGGGAAAAGCTCAGCCGGTCCACGCCGCCGCCGGCCGCGATCAGCCCGCGCCCGATGGCCAGCGTCCGCGCCGTCCGCAGGATGCCGTCGCGGATCACGCCGGTCGAGACGGTGGCGCGACTGATCACCGCAGGCAAAGCGCTGGTGTCGGGCGCGGGCGCGGCGAGGTCGAAGCCCTTGAACCCCGCGACATAGGCGGCGATGTCGGCATCCGAAATGCCCAGCGTCAGTACGGGTTCGTTGTGCCGGACCAGCAGCGCCCCCGCGATCCGCGCCTCGGGCGTCACCGCCACCAGCACATCCAGCGGCCTGCCGGAATAGCCGACCGACCCGGCGATTTCCCAGGTCGAGCCGATCTGGCCCCGCACCTCGCCGCCCTGGCTGACCGACCAGCCCGGCACGCCCTCGTCGATCCGTGCCACCTGGACCGGGCCATCCAGACCCAGGAGCGCCGCCGCCTGTCCGGCAGTGGGGGCGGTCACGGTCAGCGCGTCGTCGGCAATCAGCCCCTCGGCCCGCGACGATGCCACGGACAGAAGCAAAGCGAGGACCGCTGCAAGAAGAACACGCATGGATGGGGCCTTTTCCAGTGTGACGGACCCTGCGGCGAAGGTGCCCGGCTCGCCTTAACGAAAGTCAAGGTAACGGAACCGTCATTGGCAGAGGGTCCGCGCAGCCTCACCAGCTGAACGGAGAGATTCCCATGACCACCCGAGCAAGACCCGCCAGGACGTTGTTACTGGGCACGGCTGCCTTGTTCCTGGGGCTGGCCGCGCCCGTGATCGCGGAAGACAAGCCCAAGGACCACGCCGACGGACCCGCCGCCGCCTACGAGCCCAACATGAACACGTTGGCTCAGATCAAGGTGGAAATCCCGGGCTTCAAGCCCGACGACCCGGTGATGACGCCGGAAGAGTTCCAGAAGGCGGCCACGATCTATTTCGAACGCTGCGCGGGTTGCCACGGCGTGCTGCGCAAGGGGGCGACGGGGAAACCGCTGACCACCGACATCACCCGCGAGAACGGGTATGACTACCTGCAGAGCTTCATCACCTACGGCTCGCCCGCGGGGATGCCGAACTGGGGCACCTCGGGTCAGTTGACCGAGGAAGAAGTGGGCATGATGGCCCGCTATCTGCTGCTGGAACCGCCGCAGCCGCCGGAATGGGGCATGCCGGAGATGATGGCGTCCTGGAAGGTCCTGGTGAAGCCCGAGGATCGGCCGAAAGAAAAGCAGAACGACATCGACATCGACAACCTGATGTCGGTCACGCTGCGCGATGCGGGGCAAGTCGCCCTGATCGACGGCGGTACCTACGAGATCAAGGCCGTGATCGACACCGGCTATGCGGTCCACATCAGCCGCATCTCGGCTTCGGGTCGCTACCTGTTCGTCATCGGCCGTGACGGTCTGGTGAACATGATCGACCTGTGGATGAAGGAACCCGCCACGGTTGCGTCGATCAAGATCGGCATCGAGGCGCGTTCGGTCGAGACCTCGAAGTTCGAGGGCTGGGAAGACAAGCTGGCCATCGCCGGCGCCTACTGGCCGCCGCAGTTCGTGATCATGGACGGCGAGACGCTGGAGCCGAAGAAGATCGTCTCGACCCGCGGCATGATCTACGACGAACAGACCTACCACCCGGAACCCCGCGTGGCCTCGATCCTGTCGTCGCACTTCAAGCCCGAGTTCATCGTGAACGTGAAGGAGACGGGGAAGATCCTCTTCGTCGACTACACCGACCTGAAGAACCTGAAGATGACCGAAATCGAGGCCGAACGCTTCCTGCATGACGGCGGCTTCGACTCGACCAAGCGCTACTTCATGGTGGCGGCAAACCAGCGCGGCAAGATCGCGGTGGTCGACACCAAGGAAGACAAGCTGGCGGCCCTGGTGGAAACCGGCGGCGCAACCCCGCACCCCGGGCGCGGCGCCAACTTCGTCCACCCGGTCTACGGTCCGGTCTGGGCCACCAGCCACCTTGGCGACGAATCGATCGCGCTGATCGGGACCGACCCGGAAGGGCACCCGGACCAGGCGTGGAAGGTCGTCGACAGCTTCTTCGGTCTGGGCGGCGGGTCCTTGTTCATCAAGACCAACCCGAACTCGACGCATCTCTACGTCGATGCGCCGCTGAACCCGGATGCCGAAGTCTCCGGCTCGGTCGCCGTGTTCGACATCTCGAAGATGGGCGGCGATCCCGCCGTGGACCCGGAATACACCACTCTGCCGATCGCGGAATGGGCCGGGATCCCGGAAGGCCAGCCGCGCGTGGTGCAGCCCGAGTTCAACAAGGACGGCACGGAAGTGTGGTTCTCGGTCTGGAACGGCAAGGACCAGGAATCGGCCATCGTCGTGGTCGATGATAAGACGCTGGAGCTGAAGACGGTGATCAAGGATCCGAAGCTGATCACGCCGACCGGCAAGTTCAACGTGCTGAACACGAAGGACGACATCTACTGAGGTTCCCAAGCCCGCGGGCCGGTCGTGACCCGCGGGCGCCTCCTGGCGGGGGTGCTGATTCCCTCTCATCCCCGCCCTTTTCCATTTCTCCCCCGGGGCTCGCCATGAAAGACCACAGCCACCTTCCCGGCCAAGTTCACCTGATCGGCGCCGGTCCGGGCGATCCCGAGCTGCTGACGCTGAAGGCCTTGCGGCTGATCCAGTCGGTCGACGTGGTGGTGCATGACCGGCTTGTCTCGCCCGAGATCATGGCGCTGGTGCCCGCAGGCGTGCGCCGGATCGACGTCGGCAAGCTGCCGAAATTCCACAAGGTCCCGCAAGAGGCGATCAATGCCCTGTTGGTCGACCTCGCCCGCGAGGGGCTGGTGGTCGCGCGGCTGAAGGGCGGCGATCCGATGATCTTCGGGCGCGGCTCGGAAGAGGCCGAAGCCTGTCGCTTGGCCGGTGTGGGCGTTTCCTACGTCCCCGGCATCACCTCGGCGCAGGGGGCTGCGGCCTCGACCGGGGTGCCGCTGACCCATCGCGGGCTGGCGACCGGCGTGCGCTATGTCACCGGCCACCGCGCGAAGGATGCGGTGCTGGACCTCGACTGGGCCTCGCTGGCGTCTGAAGATACCACGCTGGTCGTCTACATGGGCGCGGGCAACATCGCCGAGATCGCTCTGCAGCTGATGCGGCACGGGATGGCCCCTGCGCTGCCGGTGCTGGCGGTTTCTGCCGCCACCACCCCGCGCGAGGAGCGGTTGCTGTCGACATTGGGCCAGATCGGCACCGATGTGGCCAAGGCGCAGCCGGAAGCGCCGGTCCTTTTCGTCATCGGCCGGGTTGCGGGCATGTATCCCGAAATCGCCGAACTCGATGCCGCCCTCTGCGAAGGGGCCGGGATGGCCGCCTATGCGTAGCCTTCTGGCGCTGCTGGCGCTGGCGCTTCCCGCCGCGGCCGACATCGCCCCCAGCCGCGCGACGGAGCTGGAGCACATGGTCCTGCAGGACTGCGGCTCCTGCCACGGGCTGACCCGCAAGGGTGGCCTCGGGCGGCCCCTGACCGAAGCCGCGCTGGCCCATGCCGACCGGGAGGGGCTGGCGCTGATCATCCTCGACGGTGTGCCCGGCACCGCCATGCCGCCCTGGCGCCCGCTTCTGACCGAAGCCGAGGCGCTGTGGATCGCCGACTATCTGAAAGGGGAAACCCCATGAAACGCCTCTGCCTGCTCGCCCTTCTCGCCACGCCGCTCTGGGCCGGCGACGACCTGACCGCGACCGGGGACCTGGGCCTGGTGATCGAGCGCGCGACCGGCAGCCTGGTGCTGGTGGACCGCTCCGACCGTGCGGCGGTGGGCCGCATCGAGGGGCTGGGCGACCTGTCGCATGCCTCCCTCACCTATTCGCCCGACGAACGCTTCGCCTATGTCTTCGGGCGCGATGGCGGGCTGACCAAGGTGGATATCCTGACCCGCACGGTCGTCGCCCGCACGGTGCAGGCGGGCAATTCCATCGGCGGGGCGATTTCCGACGACGGCAAGCTGGTCGCCGTGTCGAACTATGAGCCCGGCGGGGTCAAGGTGTTCGACGCCGACACGCTGGAGCTGGTGGCCGACGTGCCCGCCGCGGGCAAGACCATCGGCCTGGTCGACGTGCCCGGCCGCCGCTTCGCCTGGGCGGTCTGGGACAGCGGCGAGGTGTTCCTCGGCGATTTCTCGGGCAAGGAGCCGGTCATCACCTCGCTGGGGACCGCGGGCAAGAACCCGTTCGACGCGGTGCTGACCGATGACGCGCATACTTACCTCGTCGGGCTTTTCGGCGAGAAGGGCGTCACCGCCTTCGACCTCTGGGATACGAACCCCAAGCCGCAGAAATTCCTCACCGACTACGGCAAGGAAGGTGAGGACATGCCGGTCTACAAGATGCCCCACCTGCAAAGCTGGGCCTTCGCCGAGGGGCAATATGCCCTGCCCGCCGTCGGGCGGCATGAGGTGCTGTGGGTCGATCGGACCTCGCTGGGCCAGACAGCGGCGACCGAGGTCGCGGGGCAGCCCGTGTTCATCATCGAACAGCCCGCAAGCCCCTATGTCTGGGTGAACTTCGCCCTGCCCGACAACGACAAGGTGCAGGTGATCGACAGCCGCAGCCATGAGGTCGTCGCCACCCTGACCCCCGGCAAGGCGATCCTGCACATGGAATTCGCCCCGCGCGGGGCGGAGGTCTGGCTCTCCGCCCGCGACGACAACAAGGTGGTGATCTACGACACCAAGACCCGCGAGAAGGTCGCGGAAATCCCTGCCGAGGCGCCAAGCGGCATCTTCTTCACCGCCCGCGCGCACCAGACCGGGCTCTGACCGCGATGAACCGGATCGACCCCATCGACCTGGCCCTGCTTGACGGATTCCAGCGCGACCTGCCGCTGGAAAGCCACCCCTTCGCGCGGATCGCCACAGGGTTGGGCCTGACCGAGACCGAGGTGATCGACCGCCTGTCGCGGCTGCAGGCGGCGGGGCGGATCGCCCGCGTCGGCGGCACCGTCCGGCCCAATACCGCCGGGGCCTCGACCCTGGCCGCCCTGGCCGTGCCGGAAGACCGCATCGACGAGGTCGCCGCCATCGTCGGGGCCGAGGCCGGGGTCAACCATTCCTACCAGCGCGAAAACGACTGGAACCTGTGGTTCGTGGCGACCGCGCCGGATGCCGAAGCCCTTGCCGCGATGCTGGCCCGGATCGAGACGGCAAGCGGCCTGCCGCTTCTCGACCTGCGCCTGGTCCGGCCCTTCAACATCGACCTTGGTTTCCCGCTGCGCGGCGACCGGGTGGCGATGCCCGGCAAGCGCGGGGTGGAAACCGCCGTGCTGCGCGCCGATGACAAGCCCCTGCTCGATGCGCTCTGTCGCGGGCTGGACCTGACGCCCCGGCCCTATGCCACGCTTGCCCTGCGGCTTGGCCGCGACGAGATCGCCATCCTGTCCCGCATCGGGGTGCTGCTGGCGGCGGGCATCCTGACCCGGCTGGGCGTGATCGTCCGGCATCGCGCGCTTGGCTTCACCTCGAACGCGATGGTGGTCTGGGATGTGCCGGAAGCGGCCACGCTGGCTGCCGGTCAGGCGCTGGCGGCGCTGCCGGGGGTGACACTGGCCTATGAACGCCGCCCGGTCGCCGGGGTCTGGCCGTACCGGCTGTATTGCATGATCCACGCCCGCTCCCGCGCGGCGGCCGAGGAGGTGCTGGCCACCGCCCGCGCCCTGCCCGCGTTGCAGGGCGTCGACCACCGTATCCTGTTTTCCACCCGCTGCTTCAAGCAGTCCGGGGCCCGTCTGTCGGAGGCCGCCTGATGCGCACCACCCTGCCGCCCGAGGCGCTTGACGCCACCGACCGCCTGCTGATCAACCGCTTGCAGGACGGCCTGCCACTGGAGCACGCCCCCTTCGCCCGCATCGCGCGCGAGGCGGGACTGACCGAGACCGAGGTCGTCGACCGCATCACCCATCTGCGCGAGATCGGCGCGATCACCCGCTTCGGCCCCTTCATCGACGCCGAGGCGATGGGCGGGGCCTTCTGTCTTTGCGCGATGGCGGTGCCTCAAGACCGCTTCGACGAGGTCATGACTTTGGTCAATGCCCGGCCCGAGGTGGCGCATAATTATGAACGCCTGCACCGGCTGAACATGTGGTTCGTCCTGGCGTGCGAAAAGCCCGATCAGATCGAGCAGGCAGCGGCGCAGATCGAGGGGGAGACAGGACTGACGGTCCTGCGCTTCCCCAAGTTGAAAGAGTTTTTCATCGGCTTCCGGGTAGAGGCATGACACTGGACGCGACCGACCGGCGGATACTGAAAGCGACGGCCTCCGGCCTGCCGCTGACGCCGCATCCGTTCGAGGAGGTCGCGCGCTGGCTGTTCCTGCCCGAAGGCGAAGTCATCGCCCGGATGGCGGCGATGCAGGAGGACGGCGTGATCCGCCGCGTGGCCGTCGCGCCCAACCACTATGCGCTGGGGATGGCCGCCAACGGGATGAGCGTCTGGGATCTGGACGATGCCCGGGCGGAAGAGCTTGGCGCCCAGGTCGGGGCGTTGTCCTTCGTCTCGCACTGCTACCTGCGCCCGCGCGCCCTGCCCGACTGGCCTTACAACCTCTTCGCCATGCTGCATGGCCGCACGCGTGAGGAAGTCGAGGCGAAGCGCGCCGAAGTGGCTGCGTTGCTGGGCGATGCCTGCCGGTCGAACGACATTCTCTATTCCACCCGCATCCTGAAGAAGACCGGGATGCGCCTTGCCGGAGAAGGCTGATGTTCCGCCTGACGCAATACATGCGCGAGCTTGTCCACCCGACCCCGGTCCGTCGCCGGACGGGCCCGGTCAAGCCGGTGGTGATCTGGAACCTGACCCGGACCTGCAACCTGCGCTGCCGCCACTGCTACACCACCAGCGCCGACGTGCCGTTTCCGGGCGAGTTGAGCCATGAGCAGGCGATGTCTGTGCTGGAGGATCTGTCGGGTTTTGGCATCCCGGCGCTGATCCTGTCGGGCGGCGAGCCGCTGAGCCGTTTCGACTTCTTCCCGCTGGCCGAACGCGCGCGCGAGCTGGGGTTCCGGCACCTGTCGCTGTCCACCAACGGCACCAAGGTCGCCGAGCACATCGACCAGCTGGTCGACCTCGCGTTCGACTATGTCGGCATCTCGCTGGACGGGATCGGCCAGATGAACGACTGGTTCCGGGGCGTCGACGGGGCCTTCGATGCGGCGCTGGCGGGGGTCAGGGCCTGCAAGGCCAAGGGCGTGAAAGTGGGGCTGCGCTTCACCATCACCGAGGACAACGCCGACATGCTGCCCGCGATGATCGACCTCTGCGATGCGGAAGGGGTGGACAAGTTCTACCTCTCGCACCTGGTCTACGCCGGGCGCGGCAACAAGAACCGGGGCGAGGATACCGAACGCGCGCGCACCCGGAAGGCGATGATGCAGCTGATCGACCGGGCCTGGGTGGCGGTGGCCGAGGACCAGCCGCTGGAGATCGTGACCGGCAACAACGACGCCGATGCGGTGTGGTTCCTGCGCTGGGTGGAACGGAACTTCCCCAGCCAGCGCGCCGCCCATGTGGCGCAGCACCTGGAGGCCTGGGGCGGCAATTCCAGCGGTCTGGGCGTGGCGAACATCGACCCGCAGGGCAAGGTGCACCCGGATACCTACTGGTCGGACTATACGGTGGGCAGCGTGAAGGACACGCCCTTCAGCCAGCTCTGGACCGGGGCGGACCCGATGCTCGCCACGCTCCGCCAGCGCCCCCGCCCGCTGAAGGGCCGTTGCGGCGCCTGCGCCTTCAAGGACATCTGCGGCGGCAACACCCGCATCCGCGCGCTGCAAGTCACCGGCGACCCCTGGGCCGAGGATCCGGCCTGCTACCTGACCAATGCCGAGATCGGGGTGGACGAGGCCGAGCGCGTCGCCGTCACCCCCTTCCGGGGGAAAAGCCATGATCCCGCGCATCGTTTCCTTTAGTCTCGCCGTCCTCCTGGCCTCCCCGGCCCTCGCCCAACCCGACGGAGCGGCGATCTATGCCGACCTCTGCGCCTCCTGCCATGCCGAGACGCGGCTTGGCGGCAAAGGCCCGGCACTGATCCCGGAAAGCCTGGGGCGGCTGAAGGGCGAGAAGCTGGCCGCCACCATCGCCGATGGCCGGGCGATGACCCAGATGCCCGCCTTCAAGGATACCTTGAAACCCGAAGAAATCGCCGCCGTCGCCGACTACATCAGCCAGCCGCTTGTCGCGCCGGTCTGGGGCGAGGCGGAAATCGCCGACTCGCGCATGCTGCGTGACGACTACACCCCCGCCGCCGCACCCGTGTTCACAGCCGACCCGATGAACATCACGCTGGTGGTGGAAACCGGCGACAGCCATATCTCTGTGCTGGACGGCGATACATTCGACGTGCTCGACCGTTTCGAGACCCCCTTCGCCGTCCACGGCGGGCCGAAATTCAGCTCGGACGGGCGCTATGTCTTCGTCATGTCGCGCGACGGCTGGGTGCAGAAATACGACATCTGGTCGCTGCACGAAGTGGGCCGGGTTCGCGCGGGGCTGAACAGCCGCAACATCGCGATGAGCGCGGATGGCAAGTATCTCGCCGTCGCCAACTACCTGCCGAACACGCTCACCATCCTGAACGCCGCCGACCTGACCGTGGCGAAGGTGTTCGACGTCAAGGGCCGCAATGGCGACCCCAGCCGTGTCTCGGCCGTCTACCAGGCCCCGGAACGCGGCACTTTCGTCCTGGCGCTGAAGGACGTGCCGGAAATCTGGGAGGTGGCCTTCACCGAAGACGGCGGCCCCTATACCGAAGGCTTCGTCCACAACAACGAAAACGGCATGGAAGAGGTGATGGGCGCGGAAAAGGGCCTCTTCGCCCGCCGCCGGATCGAGATTTCCGCGCCGCTGGACGATTTCTTCTTCTCCCCCGACTACCGGGAGCTGATCGGCGCCAACCGCGAGGGCGAAACCGGAGTGGTGGTGAACCTCGATGTGGGCCGCGAGATCGCCAGCCTGCCCCTGCCCGGCATGCCGCACCTGGGGTCCGGGATCAGCTGGGAACGGAACGGCCACCGGGTCGTGGCCATCCCGCACCTGAACGAAGGCCGGATCTCGGTGATCGACATGGAGGACTGGTCGCTGATCAAGACCATCGAGACCGCCGGCCCCGGATTCTTCCTGCGCAGCCACGACGGCACACCCTATCTCTGGGCCGATGTCTTCACCGGCGAGCACAAGGGCGAGATGCACATCATCGACAAGCAGTCGCTGGAAGTGGTCAAGGTGCTGAAGCCCGCACCCGGCAAGACCGTGGCGCATACCGAGTTCACCCGGGACGGCAAATATGCTCTTGTCTCGATCTGGGAGATGGACGGGGCGGTCATCGTCTACGATGCGGCGACCTTCGAGGAACTGAAACGCCTGCCGATGGTTAAGCCGTCAGGAAAGTACAATGTCTGGAACAAGATCACCTTCGAGGACGGCACCAGCCACTAGGCCCTCCTGGCGGCTGATGGCGGTTCTCTGGCCCTTTGCCACTTCCGCCGTGGCCATCAACCTCTTTCTCCTCGGCCTGATCGGTCTGGCCGTTGGCCTGCCGTCGATGCAACCCGTCACCGCGCTCTGGCTCTCGCTCCCCCTGGGACTTCCGGCGACCTGGGCCGCCGCCCGCTGGGTGACACGCCTGATCGCCGAGGCCGAGCGGGCCTGACCTAAGTCAAGGCCGACCCCCCTGCCCCGTGCCAACACCCGTTTCAGCAACCCCGAAAGGAAAACCCATGTTCAAACACCTGCTCCCCATCCTCGCCCTGGTGGTCGCCGCCCCGGCCTTCGCCGATCCCGACGCGGCCAAGGGCGAGGAAAACTTCAAGAAGTGCAAATCCTGCCACTCGATCATCGCGCCCGATGGGACCGAAGTGCAGAAGGGCGGCAAGACCGGCCCGAACCTGTTCGGCGTCGTCGGCCGCGCCGTCGCCTCTGCGCCCGACTTCAAGTATGGCGAGGGCATGCTTGAGGTGAATGCCAAGGGCACCGTCTGGGACGAAGCCCTGATCACCGCCTATCTTGCCGACCCGACCGCCTGGGTGAAGGCCACCACCGGCGACGATGCCGCCAAGTCGAAGATGAGCTTCAAGCTGTCCGACGCCGAAATCGCTGCCGACATGGCGGCCTACCTCGCGACGCAGAAGTAAGCCAGACTTTCCCGGCCCCTGCCCTTGCGGCGGGGGCTATCCCCCCGACACCACCTCGACGCGGGCCAGGCCGGGCTCGCAGGCCTGCGCCGCGCGTTCCAGCCGGTGCAGGTGGTTCGCGCGCAGGTAGTCGGCATGAAACCGGCTGGGCGCCACCAGCCGCAGGCAGCCCTCATCCGGCAGATCGGCCTGCAGGGCGGCAAACCACGCGCCATAGAGATGCGGGTCCTCGCGGTGCAGCATCGCCTGGATGCGCGGCCAGAGCCCGCCTTCGCCCATTGGCAGGGGAAAGCTGATCACGTTGCTTTGCGCAGGCTGCCGGGCCGCCTCTGGGGCCTCGGCAGGCGCGCTCATCCGCGCCAGGAAGTCCGGCCCCACCCGCGCCCAGTCCGGCCCCGTGCCCTCCAGGATGCGTGCCAGGCCCAACCCATGCACCGCCACCCTGCCCCGCGCCGCGGCCCGCTTCTGCACCAGCCAGCCCAGCTCGCGCAACTTTGCGATGTCGCGCTTGACGCTGCGCTCGTCGATAGACCACAGCTCTGCCATCTCGCGCTGGCCGACCATCAACTCGTCCGCGATCCAGTTGTAGCGGGCGACGATCAGTGTGATCAGCCGGAGAACCAGGCGTTGCCGGTGCTTGTCCCCCGCGCAGCCATGCACCCCAAGCGCCGAGAGGATGTCATATTTCAGCGAGGCCGCATTGCGCCCCGTCGCCCGCTTCTGGGGCCACGCCTTCTGCATCGTCTGACTGCCCTTCGCTCTGCCCGGGATCGGTTGGACTCTGCTGATCCAACGTTATTGCCGATCTTGGGATGATTAGCGTTGAGTTTTTCGATTCTGTCAAGCGACCGCACGGTGGGCCGGGTTTTGCCCTTCGAAACCAACGGAAGAAAAATGGTTCCCTGGTATAGGGGGACAGACAGGATGTCCCGCCATTGCGACACTATGTCCCCTCAAATCATGGTGGGGGTCAAGGATTGTCCCCCCAAATTGTTGTGCACTCGCCCGGGCGCCTGCGAATCGGTTGCCGAGGCTGTCCCTGCGGTTTCCCTGGCCTGTCCCGGTCCTTCCGATTTCCCCGCGGGGAAATCCTCTCAAGATGACTTCGCATTTGCGCAAATGTCAAATTCGGCGTATTTCCGGTTTCAGGAAGGAATTAACGTTGGGAACAACAATGTTCGGACACAAGGACCTCCAGCAGCTTCGCGACAGCTCGCTGAAGATGCAGGGCTGGATCAGGAAGCAGACCTTCTCGCCCGGGAACGAGAAGGTGCTGCGCCGCTTTTCCTCGTGGGAGGTGGCCGAGCTGATCTTCCAGGTCAACCAGAACACCTTCCGCGGCCGTCTGGTGGCCGAGCCGGGACTTCCCGGCGGGGAAATCGAGGCTGACGGACGCCAGCGCTGGTTCAGCCTCGACGAGGTGAACGAGATGCGGCGCAAGATGAAGATCAACCGCCGCAGCCTGCTGCCCGAACGGCCCAAGGGCAAGCGGGCGATCCGGGTGGCGGTGGCGAACTTCAAGGGCGGCGCCGGCAAGTCGACCGTCGCGTTGCACTTCGCCCATGCCGCCGCGCTGGACGGTTACCGGGTGCTGACCGTCGACTTCGACCCGCAGGCCACCTTGTCGCATTCGATGGGGCTTTCGGACGTCAGCGAGGAACACACGGTCTGGGGCATCATGGCCCGGGACCTCATCCGCGAGACCGACCGGATGAATGCCCGCGCCGCCGGGGCCGAGTCGGGCCGCCAGGTCCCCACCCGGCGCCTGCCCCCCTCGGTCTCGGACACCGGCCTGGGCGAGTTGCGCGCGACCGACTTCATCAAGCCGACCTGCTGGCCCACCATCGACATCGTGCCGTCCTGCGCCAACGCGGCCTTCGTGGAATTTGCCAGCGCCCAGTATCGCCACCTGAACCCCGAATGGTCCTTCTTCGCCGCCGTCTCGCGCTGGCTGGATACCCTGCCCGACGACGCCTATGACATGGTGATCTTCGACTGCCCGCCCGCCATCGGCTACCAGTCGATGAACGCGGTCTTCGCGGCGGATGTGCTCTATATCCCCTCCGGCCCCGGCTATTGGGAATACGACTCCACCACCTCCTTCATCGGTCAGCTGGCCGAGGCCTTGTCGGACCTAGCGGATTTCGGTGCCGATTTCCCCGCGGGGAAATCGCGACTGCCGAAGGCATTCCTCGACGTCCGCTTCCTGCTGACCCGCTATGAGCCCGGCAACGAGTTGCACCGCGCGATGCGGGATGCCTTTGCCAAGGTCTTCGGCGACAGGATGACCGAACACCCGATCGAACACACCCGCGCGGTGGAGCAGTCGGGACGGTTCCTGTCCTCGATCTACGAGATCGACTACCGCGACATGACCCGCGAAACCTGGCGCCGCGCGCGGGCGACGTTCGATCAGGCCTATGTCGAGTTCAAGTCCCATGTCCTCAAGGCCTGGGCGCAGATGGAGAGTGACGCATGAGCAAGAAGCGCCGCATGTTCGACATCGACCTTCCCGAAGACGAGGTCGAGTCCCCTGCCCCCTCCGAGCCGCAGCGGCGCGGTCCGATGGCCACCGCGATAACCGAGACCGGCGAAGCAAGCCGCCAGCGCGCCGAGGTCGAGGCTGCGATCCGGGCCGAGAACGATGCACTGGCGCATGAGTTCGTCCGGCTGAAGAAGCTGGGCCTGATCACCGACATGGTTCCGGTGGCCGAGGTCCGGGTCCGCAAGCTGGTCCGCGACCGCAGCCAGCGGCAGGAGCCGGAGATTGCCGACCTGATGGCCTCGCTGCGGGCGGTCGGGCTGTCGAACCCGATCCGGGTCGAGCAGGCGGCGGACGGTGGCTATGAGCTGGTCGAGGGCTGGCGGCGCCTGACCGCGTTCCGGGCGCTGCTGGCAGAGACGGGCGAGGATCGCTGGGCCCGCATCCCCGCCAGCTTCGTTCCCCACGGAGAAACCGTGGAAGGGCTCTACCGGCGCATGGTGGACGAGAATCTGGTGCGGAAGGACATCTCCTGGGCCGAGATGGCACGGTTGGCGCGCGCCTATGTCGAGGACGGGGTCGGCGGCTGCGAGGATCTGGACCAGGCGGTGAACCAGCTTTTCGCCTCGACCAACCCGCAGAAGCGGTCCTATATCCGGCGCTTCGCCTATCTGCTGTCGCGGCTGGAGAAGCAGCTGGAACACCCCGAGACGATCCCGCGGGCGCTTGGCCTGTCGCTGGCGCAGCGGCTGGAGCAGGAGCCGGGGCTGGTCGCCCGTATCGTCCAGGCGCTGCAGGCCGCCCCGAAGCGGAGCGCGGAGGAGGAGGTCGCGATCCTGCAGGGGTTCGACCGGGCCGAGCCGGTGGCGATTTCCCCGCGGGGAAATCCGGGGCGAGGGCGGCCAGCCAAGCGCGGGAAGACGGTGCTGCGCCTGCCGCTGGCCGCTGGCGAGGTGAAGTGCACCGCCGCCGCCGGCAAGGTCGAGCTGCAGCTTGACCGCGACTTCTCCACTGTCGAACGCGGGCGGCTTGAAGCGGCGATCGAGGCCTTCTTCCGCGAACTGGGCTGAGAGGGCAGGGTGCCGATTTCCCCGCGGGGAAATCACTTGCCGTTCAATCGCCCAGGAGGTCGGCTGCCGGGTTCTCGCTGATCTCGACATCGGCATAGTATTTCTGAGCCTGCACCGCCGACCGGTGCAGGCTCAGTTTCATCGCGGCGGCCAGCGGTGCGCCGTCCAGCGCCGCCTGGGTCAGGAAGCCCGCGCGCAGCCCGTGCGGGGTGGCGAAGTCCTCCGGCAGGCCCGCCAGCCGCAGGCGATGGCGCAGGATCAGCCGCAGTGCGTCGGGGGCAAGGCGGCGGGGCAGGGCGCGACCGGACTTGCTGATGGGCCGAAACAGCGGGCCCTCGGTGATCCCCGTCTCCTCAAGCCAGTGAACCACGGCGCGCGCGGCCCGGCCCTTCAGCGGCAGGCGGGGGGCCTTGTCCCTGCCGGTGGTCTTGGTCTGCCACAACCGGATCCAGACCAGCCCCCTGGCGGTGAAGTCGTCAAGGCCGATGTCCTGGACGTCCAGGGCGGTGACCTCTGACCGCCGCCGCCCGCCGGACGCAAAGGCCAGCATGAGCAACGCCCGGTCGCGATTTCCCCGCGGGGAAATATCACAGGTGGCGAGCAGAGCCTCCAGAATGTCCCGGGTGATCGGCTTGGGCGACTTCGGGGCGCGGGGCCGGGCATTGGCGCGGCGGGCCTTCTGGCGGGCCTGTTGCACCAGGGGGGCTGCGAACGGTGCGGTAAGGTTCCGCATACGATGAAAGGCCTGCCAGCTGGCGATCCGGCGGTCTAGCGTGGCCGGGGCAGGGCAGGTCAGCGCGACGCGGAGGCCGAGGGCGACGAGTTCCAGCGCCGCATCCTGCGCCGGGCCGGGCCTGTCGGTCAGGTCCGAGGCGTGGTCGAGGACGAAGCGCAGGGCGACACGTTCCTCTTCGGGCCAGGCGAGCGGCTGGCCGAAGGTGGCCATCTTCCAGGCAGAGATATAGGCCAGGTCGCGCTCCCAGGCGCGCAGGGTATTGGGCGGGGTGCCGCGCCGGTAAAGCTCGGTCAGGGCGGCTTCGTCGGTATCCGACAGCTGGGCATAGGCGGGCAGGGCGAGGGTGGTCATGACCCGTCCTTGCGCAGAAGCCGGACCAACATGTGGCGCTGATGGTCCTGCCCGCCGAAGAACACCGCCAGGACCCGGACCTGCTTGGTATCGGCGTCGGGGAGGAACCAGTAGATTGCGCCGTCCAGGACCAGGTGCCGGAGGCCCGGGAGCAGGTCTTCCTGTGCCGCACCCCGGAAGGGAGCCGTGGCCAGACGTTCGGCAGTGGCGATGATCGCCTCGATCCGTGTCTCGGCATGTCGCGCCGCTTCGGTGGGGCTTTCTCCGAACGCGCAATAGGCGCGGATCAGATGGTCTTCGATCAGGGAGAGGTCGTCGACGGCAGCCGTGGCAAAGACGACCGTCCAGTCAGCCGCAGTCATTCCTGGGCGGCGGCGCGCCGGGAGGCCACGCGGGCGCGAAGGGCATCACCGGACAGGAACGCGCTGTTGGCCCGTTCGGCAAGCAATGCCTGCAGGGCGGCCCGATCGGCCTGCGCATCGGCGTCCTGCTGGCGCAGGAGGTCCAGACCCTGCTGCACGACGGCGCTGACCGAGGCGAAGCGACCGCCCTCAACGAGCGTCTTTGCGAACCTGTACTGGTCGTCACGCAGCGAGATGGAGCTTTTGATCGTCATGGTGTCCTCCATCGCAATAGTGTGACCTGGTAGCACCGGAATGGCAAGGCGCGGCTCACCTTCTGCGCATCTTGCGGCCCAGAATGCGTCATTTCCAGCGCTGGCTCAACAGTCATGATAAGGCGGACTTATCGTGAGTGATGGCGCGCGCCGGAAAGTGCTTCGGTAACGCGCAAAACCGTGCCAGAATGCAACTGTGATGCACGGACGGCAAGGCCACGAAGACGCTGACACCGGATTGCCCGGGCCTTACGACGGGGCTGCGGCGGAAGAGCCCTGGTTCCTACCCGACGAGGCTGAGGTCTTCGCATTCCCCGTCCCGAAACCCGAGCGCGGAGGGCTGGTTGCGGCGGCGGACTGGCGCGAGGCCGAGGCAGCGCTGGCAGCGGACCTGGCCGAGCTTGCCTTTGACGCGGGGCGGCTGGCCGAGCGGTTGCGGGTCGCCGGGGCAGGGGCGGTGCAACGGTTGGCGCTGGAGGAAGCGGCGGCTCTCAGTTGGTGGACCGGCGACCGGGTCGGAGCGGACCGGCTGGCGCTGTGGCTGTCCTACCGGATCGGCGCGGCGGAGGAGGGCGGCGAGGCGCTGATCCGGACCGCCTGGGCGGCCCGGCGGCTGATGGCCGTTCCGTCCATTGGTGTCGAGGCTGTAGTGAGCGATCTGCTGGGCGAGGCGGGGCGCGGGGATGCGGACCTTGCCCTCGACCTTGCCGGAGCGCTGGCGGGACTGGACGGGCGATTTGCCGTGACGCGGGGCTGTGCGGCGTTCCACCTGTGGCGGAGCCTGGACGAGCGGCCGGAGCATCTGCGTGGGCTGGAGGCGGCGGTGCTGGGGGCGCGGCTTGCGGCGGGGCAAGGGAGAGTGGCCTTCCTGCCGCTGGCGCTGACCGGCTTCGGGGCGCTTGTCGCCTCGGGTCCGCCGGAGCG
>NZ_JAYRPN010000094.1:0-10650 GCF_041911175.1 Tabrizicola sp. | reverse complement strand
GAGCACGAACAATGGAGGATAATGATGGCGTTTCACGAGATCCGGTTTCCGGACAACATCAGCCGCGGCGCGCGGGGCGGGCCGGAGCGGCGCACGCAAGTGGTGGAGCTGGCGAGTGGCGACGAGGAGCGCAATGCCAGCTGGGCCAACAGCCGCCGCCGCTATGACGTCGCCTATGGCATTCGCCGTGCGGATGATCTGGCGTCGGTCGTCGCCTTCTTCGAGGCCCGCAACGGCCGCTTGCACGGCTTCCGCTACAAGGATTGGGCCGACTATAAATCCTGCCTGCCGTCGCAGCCGGTGTCTCCGACCGACCAGCCCATCGGCACCGGCAATGGCACTGTCACCAGTTTCGCCCTTCTGAAGCGCTACAGCTCAGGGGCGCAGTCCTGGACTCGTGCCATCGCCAAGCCGGTCGCGGGAACCATCCGCCTCGCCCTGAACGGGGTCGAGCAGATGACGGGCTGGAGCGTCGACATCCCCACCGGCAGCGTCACCTTCGCCGCCGCCCCTGGCGCGGGCGCCGCAATCACCGTGGGTTTCGAATTCGACACCCCCGTCCGCTTCGACACCGACATGCTCGATGTCACCCTCGACCTTGAGCGTCTCGGGTCCATCACATCCATCCCCCTCCTGGAGATCCGCAGATGAATGACGAACCCGGCTTCTTCGCCACGGTGCTGCGCGATCTGGCAGGTTCCACCGCCGTGATCCTCGCCGCCTGGGGCGCGCTGGGCGGCGCGACCAATGCGCTGACCACGCGGATGCGGCTTCGCGACGCCCTGCGCCATATCCTCATCGGTGGGCTGATCGCGGCGGGGATGGGCAGCCTCTCCATGGCGCTTGTCACCCGCTGGCTCGGCCTGCCGCCGGAGGCCATTCCAGCCGGGGGCGCGGCCGGATCGGCCGCTTACCTCGTCGGGGTCTTCGGTCCCGCCTTCATCGAGCTGATCCTCGCGCGCCTGCGCGGCGCAAGGGAAGGCGCCAGTGATGAATGATCTCCTCCGCCTCGCGCGTTCCCTCCGCTGCGATGCAGCCGATCCGCGCCTGACCTACAGCCATCGGCTGCGCATCGGCTTCGCCATCGCGGCCCTGATCCTCCTCTTCTCAGCCATCGGGTGACACCATGCACATGACAGACATGGGCCTCCTGGCCCTGATCCGGCACGAAGGTATCGTGCCCGGACCCTATCTCGACGTGAACGACGTCTGGACCTTCGGCATCGGCCACACCGCCGCAGCAGGAGCCCCAGACCCTGAAAAAATGCCACGCGGCATGCCCGCCGATCTCGATGCGGGCATCCGAGAGGCGTTCCGGCTCCTGCGCGCAGACCTTGCCACCTATGAGGCCGAGGTCGAGCGTGCCGTGACGGTGCCGTTGCAACCGCACGAGTTCGATGCGCTGGTTTCCTTCCACTACAATACCGGCGGCATCGCCAAAGCTGCGCTGACACGCCACCTCAACG
This sequence comes from Tabrizicola sp., assembly GCF_041911175.1. Taxonomy (GTDB): domain Bacteria; phylum Pseudomonadota; class Alphaproteobacteria; order Rhodobacterales; family Rhodobacteraceae; genus Tabrizicola. Next base: position 9,184 of record NZ_JAYRPN010000094.1, on the reverse strand, counting down.
CGGGCAATCGCACGGTCGCCGCTGACGGTTTCATGGGCTGGCTCAAGCCCGCCGCCATCCGCCCACGCCGCGAGGCCGAGCGCGACCTTTTCGCGAAAGGCCGCTATCCGACCGGATCCATCCCCGTCTGGGCGGTCAACCGCGATGGTCGGGTCAGTTTCGCGCGACCGATCCGGCGGCTGACCGAGGCCGAAGCACTGGCGCTGCTGCGCCCAATCGTCGATCCACCCACTATCCCAACGCCTGCCGCCCCAGCCCCGGCCAGGCCCGCAGCAACCGCGCTGACACCTGCACCGGTCGGATCAACGCTGGCCGCACGCCTACTCGCTTTCCTCAAATCCCTGATCGGAGCATGAACATGAACTGGACCCTAGCCCGCGGCCTCGTCTACCTGGCCTGCTTTGCAGCTTCCGGCCTCGCCATGGCGGGACTGGCGGAGTTCGATCTGGCAACCGGCACGCTCGATATCCGCCCCTTCAATCTCTACGCCCTGACCGGCGCGGCGGGCGGGGTGGTCTCATCGGCGCTGGCCTCGCTTGCCCTGCTGCGCGGCTGGGGGCGGAAGTGAAATCGCTCTCCCCTGCACTGCAAGCGCATCTCGATGATGGCACCACGACGCTCGCCTGGTGTTGGCGGATTTCGCGCAGCGATGGCATGGCGCTGGGCTTCACCGATCATGATCGCCCGGTGGCCTTTGATGGGACCGGGTTTGAGCCAGAAAGCGGGTTTGCCGCCTCGGAAATCCGCGCGGGCTCCGATCTTTCGGTCGATGCGCAGGACGCGACCGGCGTGCTGACCTCGGATCGGATCACCGAGACCGACATCCTCGACGGGCGCTGGGACAACGCGAGCGTGGAACTGTGGCGGGTGAACTGGGCCGACACCAGCCAGCGCGTTCTGCTGCGCCGGGGCGCGGTCGGGCAAATCCGGCGCGGGCGGATGGCCTTTGTGGCTGAGGTCCGGTCCCTGGCGCATGTGCTGGGTCAGACCGTTGGGCGGACATTTCAGGCCGGGTGCGATGCGGCACTTGGCGATACCCGCTGCGGGATCGATCTTGAGAATGCCGTCTACAGGGGCAGCGGTGTCGTGACCGATCTCTTGCGCGACCGGGCCTTCATGGCCTCCGGTCTCGCCGGGTTTGACGCGGGCTGGTTCACCTCCGGCACGCTCACCTGGACCAGCGGTGCAAATGCGGGGCGTATTGCCGAGGTGCTGGCGCATGGGCTGGATGGCAGCATCGCGACCCTGACCTTGCTGGAAGCCCCGGTGCACGCCATCGCCGAAAATGACAGTTTCATCGCGCGAGCAGGCTGCGACAAGCGCATCGCCACCTGCAGTGCAAAGTTCGCCAATGTCGCCAACTTCAGGGGTTTTCCGAACATTCCCGGACAAGATGCCGTGCTGCGCTATGCCAGCCAGGACGGCGGCCATGACGGAGCAGTCCTGTGACGGGCATTCCGGATCAGAGTGAGGCGGGTCAGCAGGCAGTTCGCGGGACTGTCTGCTCGCCGAACGGGCTGCGCTATGCCAGTCAGGACGGCGGTCATGACGGGAGCGTGCTGTGACCCATCTTAAATTCGTGACCGACCCCGCCTTGGTCGTTGCCGCTGCGCGCGCCTGGCTCGGCACGCCTTACCACGATCAGGCCAGTTTGCGCGGAGTCGGCTGCGACTGCCTCGGCCTCGCGCGTGGCGTCTGGCGCGAGCTGGTGGGCGACGAGCCCTTCCCGATCCCGCCCTACAGCCGGGACTGGGGCGAGACCGGCCCCCGCGAGGTTCTGGCGGAAGGCGCACGGGCGATGATGCCGGAAATCGTCCCGTCCGAGGCCGGTTCCGGCGCGCTGGTCCTGTTCCGGATGGCCCCGCGCGCCATTGCCAAGCATGTCGGGATCCTGACCGGCTCGGGCACCTTCATCCATGCCTATGAACGGTTGGGCGTGGTCGAGGAAGTCCTGACCCCGATTTGGCGGCGCCGTATCGCGTTCGCCTTCCTGTTTCCACGCTCCAGCAGCATCTGAGATTTTCATCATGGCAACATTGGTTCTCGGGGCCGTCGGCTCCGCGATCGGTGCTGGCTTCGGCGGCACCATCCTCGGCCTGTCCGGCGCAGCCATCGGCGGCATGATCGGTTCCACCATCGGCTCGGTGGTCGACAGTTGGATCGTCTCCTCGCTGGCCCCCGCCCAGCGCATCGAGGGCGCACGGCTGGACTCCTTGCGCATCACCTCCTCGACCGAGGGAGCAGTAATCCCGCGCCTCTTCGGCCGGATGCGCATCGGCGGCAACATCATCTGGGCCACCGATTTCCGCGAGGAGGTCAACACCACGACCCAAGGTGGCGGCAAAGGCGGCGGGCCGAAGGTCAAGACCACCGAATACCTCTATTATGCCAGCTTCGCGGTGGCGCTTTGCGAAGGCGAGATCACCGGTATTGGCCGCATCTGGGCCGATGGCAAGGTGATGGATCTGACCGGCATCACCTGGCGCTGGTATCCCGGCGACGAGGTGCAGTCCCCGGACCCGTTCATTTCGGCCAAGATGGGTGCTGCCAACACCCCCGCCTATCGCGGCACGGCCTATGTCGTCTTCGAGGAACTTGACCTCGGCCCCTTCGGCAACCGCCTGCCGCAGATCAGCTTCGAGGTGTTCCGGCCCCTCGCAGACCCCGACACCGCCGAAGGGCTGGTCAAGGCCGTGACGCTGATCCCGGCCTCTGGCGAGTTCAGCTATGCGACGGTGCCGGTGAAGAAATCCTCCGGCGCGGGCGGCGCGACCCTGGCCGAGAACGTGAACGCGATCACGGACACCGCCGACCTCGTCGTGGCGCTGGACCGGCTGCAGGCGATGGCCCCGGCAGTGGAAAGCGTCAGCCTGGTGGTGGCCTGGTTCGGCGATGACCTGCGCGCCGGAAGCTGCAAGGTGCGGCCGGGCGTCGAGGTGGCCGCCAAGACCACCACACCCTCGGCATGGATCGTGAACGGGGTTGCCCGCGCCGAGGCGATGCTGGTCAGCCGCGATGCCCAAGATCGGCCGGTTTTTGGCGGCACCCCTGCGGACTTCGCGGTGGTGCAGGCGATCCGGGAAATGAAGGCGCGCGGGTTGCGTGTGACCTTCTATCCGTTCCTGCTGATGGATGTGCCGCCAGGCAATACCCTGCCGAACCCGTATTCGGACGGCGCTGCGACGCCGGGCCAGCCGAGTTTCCCCTGGCGCGGGCGCATCACCTGCTCTCCGGCGGCAGGCTTTGCAGGATCGGTGGACAAGACCGCAACTGCCGCGGCGCAGATCTCTGCCCTGTTCGGCACGGCCACGCCCGCGAACTTCAGCGTGTCAGGCAGTGCTGTCAGCTGGATCGGCCCGGTCAGCGAATGGGGCTTGCGCCGGATGATCCTGCACTATGCCCATCTCTGCAAAGCCGCAGGTGGCGTCGACGCCTTCCTGATCGGCTCGGAAATGCCGGGCCTGACCACGATCCGTTCCGGCGCCAGCACCTATCCAGCCGTCACCGCATATAAATCGCTCGCCACGGCCGTCCGTTCGATCCTCGGCGCCGGGCCCAAGATCGGCTATGCCGCCGACTGGTCGGAATACTTCGGTCACCACCCCGCCGATGGTAGCGGCGATGTGTATTTCCACCTCGACCCACTCTGGGCGGACACGAACATCGACTTCATCGGCATCGACAACTACATGCCACTGTCGGACTGGCGCGACGGGTTCGATCATGCTGATGCGGCGCTGGCCCCGGCGATCCATGACCGCGCCTATCTGCAATCCAACATCTCCGGTGGTGAAGGCTTCGACTGGTACTATGCCAGCCCGGCAGACCGGATGGCACAGGTCAGGACGCCGGTCACCGATGGCGGAGCGGGCAAGCCTTGGGTCTTCCGCTTCAAGGATCTGCGCGCCTGGTGGCAAAACCCGCATTTCAACCGCCCGGGCGGGGTGGAAAGCGGCACGCCGACCGCATGGGAGCCGCAGTCGAAACCGATCTGGTTCACCGAACTGGGTTGCTCGGCCATCGATCGTGGCACCAATCAGCCGAACGTGTTCTTCGATCCGAAATCCTCGGAGAGCTTCACACCGTATTTTTCACGCGGCTGGCGCGACGACGCGATCCAGCGCGCTTATCTGGAGGCTACCTGTCTGTTCTGGGGTGCCGCGGCGAACAACCCGGTGTCAGCGGTTTATGGCAACCGCATGGTCCATGTTCCCGAATGCGCCACCTGGACCTGGGATGCCCGGCCCTACCCGTTCTTTCCCGAACTGACCGATGTCTGGACCGACGGCCCGAACTGGCGCCTGGGGCACTGGCTGACCGGGCGTCTGGGCGCGGTGTCGCTGGCCGCCCTCGTCCGCCACCTCTGCCTGCGCGCCGGGATGCCGGAAATCCAGATCGACGTCTCCGGCCTCTGGGGCGCGGTCGAGGGCTATGTCATCTCGGCATTGGAAGCCCCGCGTGCCTCGATTTCCACGCTGGCCCGGCATTTCGGCTTCGATGCGGTCGAGAGCGAGGGGCGGATCAGGTTCCTGATGCGCGGCCGGATCGCCAGTGCGACCATCGCACCCGACAGCATGGTCGCGCCTGCTTCGGCACAAGGCGACGTGATGGAACTGACCCGCGCGCAGGAAACCGAACTGCCGCAGGCCCTGAAATGGCAGGTCGCGCGGGCCGACGAGGATTATGATGCGGCACAGGTCGAGGCACGGCGGATCACGGCTCAAAGCGCGCGCATCGCCTCGGAAGCCTTCCCGATGGCGATCACGCCCGAGGAGGCCGAGCGCCGTTGCCGCCGCGCATTGATGGAGGCCTGGGTCGGCCGGGAAACCGCCGTCTTCCGCCTGCCGCCCTCGCGACTGGCGCTGGATCCCTGCGACGTGATCCTGCTTGATCACGATGGCCGCCTTACGGAACTGCGGCTGGTGTCCATCGCCGACTCCGACCTGCGCAATGTCGACGCCGTGCGCCAGGACGGGGCGGTCTATGATCTGCCCCCCGGCGAACCACGCCCGGCCTCGCTATCGACGCCAACCGTCTTCGGCGCGCCAGAGGTCGTCCTGCTCGACCTGCCGCAGCTGCGCGAGGACCAACCCGCGCACCGGCCCCTTGTCGCGGCCCACGCCAGGCCATGGCCCGGCGAGATGGCCGTTTACCGCAGTGCCGCGACAGATGGCTTCGCCTTGCTGACCACCTTTGGCACGCGGGCGCGGATGGGCGTGCTGGCGGCGGATTTCCATGCCGGACCGGTCGCGCGCTTCGACCTCGGCAATGCGCTGGTGGTCGATCTCCAATTCGGCACGCTGGAAAGTGTCACGGACCTCGCCCTCTTCCGCGGCGCCAATGCGCTGGGCGTCGAAACCGGTGCCGGACAGTGGGAGATCCTCCAGGCGGGCGCAGCCGAACTGATCGCGCCGGAGCGCTATCGCCTGACCCGGCTCTTGCGCGGCCAGCGCGGCACCGAAGACGCCATGGTCAGCACAGTGCCAAGTGGCGCGCGGGTGGTGGTGCTGGATGCGGCTCTGGCATCGCTGCCAATTTCCGAAGCCGATATGGGCCTCCCTTGGAACTGGCGCATTGGCCCGGCCTCCAAGCCGGTCAGTGACGAAACCTTTGTCGCCACCAGTTTCACCCCCGAGGGCGCTGGGCTGCGGCCCTTCTCGGTCGGCCATGTCGAACAGCCTTGGCGCACCGCCCGCAGCCCCGGCGATCTGACCATCCGCTGGACGCGCCGGTCGCGGTCCCTTGCCGCCGACAGCTGGGGCGTGGGCGATGTGCCCTTGTCCGAGGACAGTGAAAGCTACGAGGTGGAAATCCTCGATGGGGCAACTCTCAAGCGAACCTTACAAGTTGCCACGACCTCTGCCCTCTACACTGCCGCGCAGCAAATCGCCGATTGGGGCGCGCCTCTCGGCCCCAACCAATCCCTCGCGATCCGCATCTTCCAGCTCTCGGCCCTGATCGGCCGGGGCGCTGGGCGATCCGTCACCCTCAGCTTCTGAAGGCAATCATGTCCGACATCACCACACACCTTTTGTTGCCCTACATCCTGGCCTCGCAGGCCCAGAAGCATGTCACCCATAACGAGGCGCTGCGGCTGCTGGACGCCATGGTGCAGCTGTCAGTGCTGGACCGCACCCGCACTGCCCCACCCGCCAGCCCGACTGACGGCGACCGGCATATCATTGCCTCGGGCGCGACGGGTCTGTGGGCTGGTTGGGATCTGAACGTCGCCTTCTGGGTCGACGGTGTCTGGATGCGGCTGGTACCGCGCCCGGGCTGGCTGGCCTGGATCGCCGACGAGGCGGCCTTCGTCGTCTGGAACGGCGCTGCCTGGGATCCCGTCGGCGAGCCAGTCGATGTGTCGGATGCTGTCTTCAGCCTGGTGAACGAAGCCGATCCGACCAGGAAGGCGCTGTTCTCGCTCTCGGGGATTACCACCGGCACCACGCGGACCTTCACGCTGCCGAACACATCGTCGGAACTGGCGATCCTTGCTGGCACCCAGACCTTCACCGGCAACAAGACCTTTTCCGGAACCCTAACCGCCTCGGGCACCGTTACTATGTCGGCGGCCTCGGCCAGCATCGGCACGGCAACGACGACCGCCACCTACGGAATGGGCACCGGGGTGACGGCCACAGGCGTGACCAAGACGCTAAACCTCGGCACCGGCGGGGCGTCTGGATCCACCACGGTCGTCAACATCGGCTCGGCCACGGCTGGTGCAAGCGGGACGACAGTCATAAACACGCCGATGGTCACCTTCGCCAACTCCGTGACGCAGGTCGGCATGCCCCAGGCGAACCTGACCGCGCAGCTGCTCGGCCTCGGTGGAGCCACGGCCGACATGTTCAACCGGCTATCCGTGAACACCCCCGCAGTTCTCCTGAACAACGCAGGCGCAGGGATCGAGGCGACGGTCAACAAGGCGGCGGCCGGGAATGACGCGGCCCTTGCCTTCAAGACCGGCTTCTCGGCTAGGGCTCTGATCGGCCTTCTTGGCAGCGATGATTTCAGCTTCAAGGTCAGCCCCGATGGTTCGGCTTTCTATGATGCGCTGAAGATCAACCGCAGCACCGGCCAGGTGGAACTGCCCCAGCCGACCATCCTGCCCGGCCTCAGCGTCGCACCATCGCCGCCCCCCGCCGGAAAAGCCTCGGTCTATGCCCGCACCCGAGCAGGGGCGCCATGGATTGATGTGATGCGCCCCTCGGGCCGGGATTTTCCGCTGCAGCCGCATTTCGGGGTGAACCGTATCGCCAACTGGTCGCCCTCGACCGGCACGACGGTCACCACCGAAGGCCTGCCAATCACCTCGGTCGGCACTGTCTCCACGCCCACTCTGGCCGCCACCAACCTCGCCGCCTCCATGCGGCGATGGCGACTGACCTCGGCCGCAACCGTGGATGCCGCCGCCGAACAGCGATCCGCAGGCTGGGCCTGCTGGCGCGGCAATGCGGCCGGGCTTGGCGGCTGGACCTTCGTGACAAGAATTTCGCTGACCACCCTGCAGGCGACCGGCATGGGGTTCTTCGGCCTTTATGGATCAACGGCCGCGCTGGCGACCACCCTGACGCTGACCACCGCCTTGAACTGCATCGGGATCGGCTTCCAGCGCGGCACCCATGCCAACTGGCAACTGGTCCGCAACGATGGCACCGGTGCGCCGACCCTGACCGACATGGGCGCGAGCTTTGCCATCGCCACCGGCGGCGTGCTGACCCTGTTCATTGCCGCCCCGCCGAACGGCACATCTGTCTGGGTACGCATCGTCGACGAGGTTTCTGGCGCGGTCTTTGAACAGGAAATCACTGCCGATCTGCCTGCCAGCACCCAGTTCCTGTCGCCCCGGCTTTACATGAACAACGGCGCCACCGCTGCGGCCGTCGCCTACGACTGCGCCGGGGTCTATGTCGAGACGGATTACTAGGGCGCCGATATGCGCTGGAATGAGCCGCCGACGCTGTGGTGAGTTCCGGGCCGGGCATCCCCCTTGCGGGAAGCACCAGACGCCTCGACCGCAAGCGCATCGCCCGGCCCGGTTCACGAATTCACGGTTTCAAGGAGCGGCAGGGATTCGCTGCGCCGGAAGGATGCCACACCCGGCCCCGCGCTGTCGTGCCCGCCGATGGGCACAATTGTGCACCTTTGGGCGCACACGGATGCCGGAACCGTGCTTTCCCCAAGCCCTATGTTCTGTCAATGTTCCAATTTGCCCTTCGTGATTCCCGGACCCGCCGATGTGCAATTTGTACTCCCAGACCAAGAGCCAGGACGCCATGCGCCATGTCTTCGACGACATGCGCGAAGACGACGATGAGCTGATCGATCTGACCGGCAACCTGCCACCGATGGCCGGGATCTTCCCTGACTATCCCGCACCGATCATCCGACATGGGCCGGAAGGTAGCTGGCAACTGACCAAGGCGCGCTGGGGGATGCCGACACCGCAGGTGTTTCTGGAAGGCAAGCGCACCGACCCCGGCGTGACCAACATCCGCAATGTGGAATCAAAGCACTGGAAGCGCTGGCTTGGGGTGGAATATCGCTGCCTTGTCCCCTTCACCAGTTTTTCCGAGATCGACAGCCGCCCCGGCGCACCGCGCAACCATCCGGTCTGGTTCGCCCTTGGCCCGGATCGGCCGCTGGCCTTCTTTGCCGGTATCCGCGCCGAATGGACCTCGGTGCGCAAGCTGAAGGAGGGCGAAGTCACGGCGGAGCTCTTCGGCTTCCTGACCTGCCCGCCCAATGCGGAAGTGGCCCTCATCCATCCCAAGGCCATGCCGGTCATCCTGACCAAGCCAGAAGAATGGCGGCAATGGCTGAAGGCGTCTGTGTCGGATGCGCTCAAGTTGCAGCGGCCGCTGGCCGACGGTCTGCTGCAGATCGTGGCGGAGGGAGGGCGGGAAGATGCGGCCTGACCACCTTCGCCAGCCGTCGGTTCCCTCCGACCCTTTTGACCTGCATCCGCGACGCGTGCATGAAGCCGAAGGGCGAGGCCGCCGCGCCTTTGCGCTGTTTCAGGCAATGCGCCATCCTGGCCCGCTGGTCTGGATCGCTCCCGCCCATATCCCCGAACTGCCGATGCTGCGGGGTCTGCCGCGGGGCGTCGGCGAACGGCTGCACCTGTTTCGCGCGAATGGCGAGACCGATCTCTTGTGGTGCATCGAGGAAGCCCTGCGCG
>NZ_JAYRPN010000093.1:0-4084 GCF_041911175.1 Tabrizicola sp. | reverse complement strand
GTCAACAAGGCCGCCGCGGCGAACGACGCCGCCTTCGCCTTCAAGACCGGCTTCTCCGCCCGTGCGCTGATCGGGTTGTTCGGCAACGACGACTTCAGCTTCAAGGTCAGCCCTGACGGGTCGGCTTTCTATGACGCGATCCGCATCGACCGCACCAGCGGCCAGGTGGAACTGCCGCAGCCCACGGTGCTCCCCGGCCTCAGCGCGGCGCCGACGCCACCTCCTGCAGGCAAGGCGTCAGTCTATGCCCGCAGCCGGGCCGGGGCGCCATGGATCGACGTGATGCGCCCCTCCGGCCGGGACTTCCCCCTGCAGCCCCACTTCGGGGTCAACCGCATCGCGACCTGGTCGCCTTCCGTCACGACGACGATCACCACCGAAGGCATGCCGATCACCTCGGTCGGCACCGTCTCGCACCCGACGCTGGCCGCCACGAACCTTGCTGCTTCCATGCGCCGCTGGCGTCTGACCTCGGCGGCCGTCGTGGACTCGGTGGCCGACCAGCGCTCCGCAGGCTGGGCTTGCTGGCGCGGTAACGCGGCGGGCCTCGGGGGATGGACCTTCGTGACGCGGATTTCGCTGACGACGCTGCAGGCGACCGGAATGGGGTTCTTTGGCCTCTACGGATCGACGGCCGCGCTGGCCACCACCCTCACGCTGGCAGCAGCCATCAACTGCATCGGCATTGGCTTCCAGCGTGGAACCCACACCCGCTGGCAGCTGGTAGCCAACGACGGCACCGGGGCGCCGACCCTGACCGACATGGGGGCGAGCTTTGCCATCGCCACGGGCGGCGTGCTGACACTGTTCATCGCAGCACCACCGAATGGCAGCTCGGTCTGGGTGCGGGTGGTGGACGAGGTTTCCGGCGCGGTGTTCGAGCAGGAGATCACCACCGATCTGCCTGCTGCGACGCAGTTCCTGTCGCCCCGGCTCTTCATGAACACCGGCGCCACAGCAGCTGCCGTCGCCTACGACTGCGCCGGGGTCTACCTTGAAACCGACTTCTGACCGACCGCAGCCCGCGGCAACGAAAGGACCAACATGAACGACCAGACCACTCTCGCCGGGGAGGTCGCGCGGGCCTTTCGGGACCACGGGATCACCGCCGCGCTGACCGCCCTGATCGGCGGCACCATGGCCCTGATCGCGGCGATCACCAGGAAGGCTTTCACCAACGAGGCCTTGCTGGACCGCCTCGACCGCGAACTGGTCGCCGACCGGGACCGCATCGACCGCCAGCGCAGCGAAGACCGCAAGGCGGACGGCGACCGCCTCGACCGGATCGAAACGGACATCCGTTCGATGCGCGACATGCTCTTCGACGCCTTCCAGCGCGGAAGATCCGGCTGACAGGCCAGCGACCACACCACCACGACCACATCCCCCGCCCCAGAGGCGGGTTTTTCATTTGGAGGATCCACCATGCCCACCCTCACCTATCCCCACTGGCGCGACGTGCCCGCCAACACCTGGCGCTGGCCGAATTTCTCGGCCGCCGAGATCGCCTGCCGCGGCACCGGCGCGATCAAGATCAACACCGAAGCGATGGACAAGCTGCAGGCCCTGCGCGACCGGCTGGGCAAGCCGCTGATCGTGCGCTCTGCCTATCGCAGCCCGGAACACAACCGCGCTGTCGGGGGCGCCCCGGCCTCGAAGCACATGCAGGGGACCGCTTTCGACATCGCGATGGCGAACCACGATCCTGCAGCCTTCGAGGCGGCGGCGCGGGCAGTCGGGTTCCTCGGCTTCGGCAGCTATCCCCGCTCCGGCTTCATGCACATCGACCTCGGTCCCGCCCGGTCCTGGGGCGATCCCTTCCCGCCGCGCGCGGTGCCCTTCGCTCCTGAACTGCCACCGGCGCGTGAAGTCCTGTCGGAAAGCCGCACCCTGCGCGGTGGCGGGGCGGCCGGTGCCGCCACCGTCGGCGCGGCCGGGGTGGAGGTGCTGCAGGAGGTGCTCACCGAGACCCAGTCGACGATCCAGCCGCTGGTGCCATACCTCGACACCTTGCGCTGGGTCCTGATCGCCATCGCGCTGATCGGCATTGCCGTCACCATCCACGCCCGGCTCGACGATTGGAAACGGGGCCAGCGGTGACCCCTTGGCTCCTCACCCATGGCCCGGCGCGGAAAGCGCTGGGCCTGATCCTCGCCGCCGCAGCGATCCTGCTGTTCCTCCTGAACCTGCGCCGTGCCGGTGAACGCGCTGGGCGCGCGGCCGAGCGCCTCGATGCCCGAGAGAGAAACGATGCCATCCACCGCCAGATGCTCGACGCCGCCGCCCGCCGCCCTCATGATCGCGATGCTCTTGCTGACCGGCTGCGCGATGGGCGGTTCTGACGCCCGCGCGCCCTGCCCGCCCGTCGTCGACTACACCGCTGCCGATCAGGCGCGGGCCGCCGATGAGGTCGAGGCGCTGCCGGAAGGGGCCGTCGTCGTACGGATGCTGAGCGACTACGCTGTGTTGCGCGACCAGGCACGCGCGTGCCGGTGAGGACCGCACGAAAGATCGCGCAGCATTGCCTTTCTCAGGGTTGTTCTCTCACAACGAAAATTATATCGATTATCGACGATAAACGAAGTCACTGGAATCACGCGTGTCTCAGAACGATCATCTCGCAGAGCTGGCCAAGGCACTGGCGCACCCCGCCCGCCTGCGCATCCTGCTGCTATTGCAGGCCACCCCCGGCTGCATCGGCGGTGACATCGTGGATGCTGTCGGTCTTGCGCAATCAACCGTCTCTGAACATCTCCGCATCCTAAAGGCGGCGGGGATCATCTCGGGCGAGATCGATGGGCCGCGCGTTTGCTATGCGCTGAACCCCGATGCACTGGCCCCGCTGGCGGAGTTCATCGCCAGCCTGACACCGCCCCCCGGCGATGCCTGCTGCGTTCCCATGTCAGAGGAAACCAAATGAGCCTGTTCGAACGCTGGCTAACCTTGTGGGTCGCCCTCTGCATCCTTGCGGGCCTTGTGCTGGGCAACCTCGCCCCGGGCCTGTTCGCGGTGCTGGCCGGGCTGGAATATGCCTCGGTCAACCTGGTCGTTGCCGTGCTGATCTGGGCGATGGTCTGTCCGATGATGATCGCCATCGACTTCGGTTCGCTCAAGGATGTCGGGCGGCGGCCGAAGGGGCTGGTCATCACGCTGGTGATCAACTGGCTGATCAAGCCCTTCACCATGGCAGCACTTGCGGTGGTGTTCTTCAACCACCTGTTCGCAGGGCTCATCGACCCGGCCAAGGCGCCCGAGTATATCGCCGGGCTGATCCTGCTCGGGGCAGCCCCCTGCACGGCGATGGTGTTCGTCTGGTCGCAGCTGACGAAGGGCGATCCGAATTACACGCTGGTGCAGGTCAGCGTGAACGATCTGGTCATGGTCGTGGCCTTTGCGCCCATCGTGGCGTTCCTGTTGGGTGTCACCGACATTACCGTGCCGTGGGAGACGCTGATCCTGTCGGTCGTCCTCTACATCGTCATCCCTCTGATTGCGGGGTGGCTGACCCGGCGCGCCCTGATCGCACGGGGGCAATCGGTCGAAGCCTTCACCGCCCGGATCAAGCCCGCCTCGGTTCTCGGGCTGCTCCTGACCGTGATCCTGCTGTTCGGCTTCCAGGGGCAGGTCATCATCGCCCAACCGCTGCTGATCGCCCTGATCGCGGTGCCAATCATCCTGCAATCCTACGGCATCTTCGCGCTTGGCTATGCCTGGGCCTTTGCGTGGAATCTGCCGCACAAGGTGGCGGCGCCCTGCGCGCTGATCGGCACGTCGAATTTCTTCGAACTGGCGGTGGCGGTCGCAATCGGGCTGTTCGGGCTGAATTCAGGCGCGGCGCTGGCCACGGTCGTCGGCGTTCTGGTCGAGGTGCCGGTGATGCTGTCGCTGGTCGCCTTCGCCAACCGCACAAGAAACAGGTTCCCGACATGAGCTTTCCCGTCGTCATCCACCACAACCCGGGCTGCGGCACTGACCTGCCCCCCGGTCGTCCCTCGTTCATAACGAGAGTCCTTGGGGTTGATAGTGATCGTTTTCGGGTTGGGCAAGCGCGCCGGGCGCGGAGCCATCAAGTAGCTCAAGCGCC
>NZ_JAYRPN010000092.1:0-9694 GCF_041911175.1 Tabrizicola sp. | reverse complement strand
GTTGCGGGTGGTGCCGATGACGCGCCAGCCCTGCGGGACCAGGCGGCGGGCAAGGGCGCGGGCGGAATAGCCGTGGCCAAGGGAAAGAAGCGTGGACATGGGCCGGACTATCGGGGCGCGGGCGGGGGGAGGCAAGGGCTTGCGGCAAGGGGTCGCGCATTCCATGCTGCGGAGCGGGAGGTGTCGCATGGATCAGGGATTGAAGGGCGCGCTTGGCCTGACCTGTCACAATGGCTTCACTTGCGGAACCGCCCCGGTTTCGGCTTATATGCCGGATCACATTTCAGGACCCGCGATGCTGGAAGACGCCCACTCCACCCTTTCCCCCGAAGCCCGGCCGCCGGAAAGCTTCACCAGCGCCGCCGCCGCAGTCGACCGGCTGGAGGAGCTTTACACCCAGGCGACGCAGTTCCTGTCCGACCAATTCCTGCGCACTGTCGCCAAAGGCAATCCCGGCCGCCGCATCCGGGCCTTCTACCCGGAGATCCGGATCACCATCACCAGCTTCGACAAGGTGGATACGCGCCTCGCCTTCGGCCATGTCTCGGCCCCCGGCACCTATGCCACCACGGTCACGCGGCCCGACCTCTTTCGCAACTACCTGATCCAGCAGATCGAGCTTCTGATCCGCAACCACGGCGTTTCGGTCGATGTGGGACTGAGCGACACGCCGATGCCGGTGCATTTCGCCGTCTCGGGCAGCACTGTCGCCATCCCGCAGGAAGGAGTGATGGACTTCTCGCTTCGCGACGTCTTCGACGTGCCGGACCTTGTCACCACCAACGACGACATCGTCAACGGGGTGATGACGCGCTATGACGACGGCTCGGCCCCGCTTGCGCCCTTCACCGCGCAGCGCGTCGACTACTCCCTCGCCCGGCTGTCGCACTACACCGCGACCGACCCGACGCATTTCCAGAACCACGTCCTCTTCACCAACTACCAGTTCTATGTCGACGAGTTCGAGGCCTATGCCCGTGCCGCCCTTGGCGATCCGGCCTTGGGCTACACCGCCTTCGTCGCGACCGGGAACCAGCTGATCGAGACGCCGGATGGGGTGATCCAGCCCACCGACAAGCTGCCGCAGATGCCGACCTACCATCTGAAGCGCTCCGACGGGAACGGGATCACCCTGGTCAACATCGGCGTCGGCCCGTCGAACGCCAAGACCGCCACCGACCACATCGCCGTCCTGCGGCCCCATGCCTGGCTGATGGTCGGCCACTGCGCGGGGCTTCGCAACAGCCAGTCGCTTGGCGACTTCGTCCTGGCGCATGCCTATCTGCGCGAGGATCATGTGCTGGACGATGACCTGCCGGTCTGGGTGCCGATCCCGGCGCTGGCGGAAATCCAGATCGCGCTGGAGAAGGCCGTGGCCGAGGTGACCCAGCTGGAAGGTTACGAGCTGAAGCGCATCATGCGCACCGGCACCGTTGCGACCATCGACAACCGCAACTGGGAACTGCGCGACCAGTCCGGCCCGGTGCGCCGGTTGTCGCAATCCCGCGCCGTGGCGCTCGACATGGAAAGCGCCACCATCGCGGCCAACGGCTTCCGCTTCCGGGTGCCCTACGGCACGCTCCTCTGCGTCAGCGACAAGCCCCTGCATGGCGAGCTGAAACTGCCCGGCATGGCCTCCGACTTCTACAAGACGCAAGTGAGCCGCCACCTGCAGATCGGCATCCGCGCGATGGAGCGGCTGCGCGACACCCCCATCGAGCGGCTGCACAGCCGGAAACTGCGGTCCTTCGAGGAAACCGCGTTCCTTTGAGGCGGAAAAAGCCGTCAAATACCCCGCCTCGGCGGTTCGGGGGTTGATTTTGACCCCCAAACCGTGTGTCTGGGCCGTGGCCCCGGAACCGGGGGACGCCCGTCATTTGCGGGCGGTTGCGTGCTTCCGACGCGAAACAAATAACAACGAAGGATGAACCAATGTCCAAACCGATGACCAAGACCCAACTGGTGGCTGCCGTCGCTGACGCAATGGGCGGTGACAAGAAGACCGCGAACGCGGCTCTGGATGCCATTGCGGCCGTCGTGTCGCGCGAAGTCGCCGCGGGCGGCACCGTGACGATCCCCGGCCTCGGCAAGGTTGCCTGCAAGGCCCGCCCGGAACGTCAGGTCCGCAACCCCGCCACTGGCGAGACGATGACCAAGGCCGCCGACAAGCAGGTCAAGTTCGCCATCGCCAAGGCGCTGAAGGACGTGGTCAACGGCTGAGGCTTCTGCCCGACCGGATTTCGTGAGAGGGTCGTCCTGGGGGCGGCCCTTTTGCTTTGGGAGCGACGCATGGCCAAAGTCACCGGCATCGGCGGCATCTTCTTCCGGGCGCGCGACCCGGAGGCGCTGGCCGAGTGGTATCGCATCCACCTGGGCATCACCCAACCTGACGCGACGGTCTGGATGCAGGAGGCCGGGCCGACCGTCTTCTCGCCCTTCAAGGCCGATACCGGGTATTTTGCCGCCGACAAGCAGTGGATGCTGAACCTGCGGGTCGATGACCTTCCCGGCCTCATCGCGCAGCTGAGCGCCGCCGGGATCGCGGTCGAGACCCGCGCCGACTGGGACGGCGATGGCAGCTATGGCACCTTCGCCCGCATCCACGACCCCGAGGACACGCCCATCGAGTTGTGGCAGCCGCCGGCGACCTGACCGCCCGCGGCTGCCGTTCCTTCAGGCGGCCATGCGCCCGAGATCGTCCGCAATCACCCGCTGCCGCGCCGGACGCGCCTTGCAGCGCGCCACCCAGTCGCGGATCAGCGGATCGTCGGGCGTCGCATCCGGGAAGAAGGCATAGGGCCCGTGGATCAAAAGGTCCGCCGCCGAATACTCGTCGCCCAGAAGCCAGGGTCCCTTCTCCAGCGCCGACCGGATCCTTGCGGCAGCCGCCTTGTGGTCGCGGAAGGTCCCCTCCAGCCAGGGATGGCTGAGCCCGGCGGCCTCGAAAATCACCACGGGTTCCAGGACGCCCTGATACCAGGTCAGCCAGCTGACGAACTTGCCCCATTCCGGGGTGCCGATCCTGGGCGACAGGCCAGTGTCGGGGAACAGCGTCGTCAGATGCAGGATGATCGCCCCGCGTTCGGTGATCAGCTGGTCATCGTGGACCAGCGCCGGAACCTTGCCCTCGGGATGCGGGTTCGCCGGATCGCGGTGGCCGGTGCCGTCGATGCGCGGAATCGAGACCTGCCGGGCCTCGATCCGGTCGGCGATCCCCATCTCCTCGATCAGCACCATGATCGCCGAAGACCGGCTTTGCGGGGAATGGAACAGGGTCAGCATCTTTCTCTCCTTTGCTTTCCGATGGGTTCATCCTAGGCTCCTGCTCCTGCCAGAAACTGTCAGGATGACATGCCAAAGCCCGACCGCCTGTTCCGCCTGCTTTCGGCCTTTCGGATGCTGCCCCAGCCCGTCACGGCGGCGCGTCTGGCCGAGGAGACGGGTGTGTCCGAACGCACGCTCTACCGCGATATCCAGTCGCTGCGCGCGGGCGGCGCGCTGATCGACGGCGAGGCCGGGGCGGGTTATACGCTGACCGAAGACCCGGCGCTGCCGCCGCAGATGTTCACCCGGCTGGAGGTCGAGGCGCTGGTCCTGGGCCTGGCCGAAGTCGCGCAGTCGGGCGATGCGATGCTGGCGCGTGCCGCCGCCGAGGCGCAGGGCAAGATCATCGCCACCCTGCCCGACCGGGTGCAACGCCAGGCGATCCATGCGGTCAGCCGGTCCTACCGTTTCGAGCCGCGCAATCCGGCCCCGCCGCATCTGCATCTCCTGCGCGAAGCCGCCTGGGAGGAACGCGCGGTCGACCTCACCTACCGCGATACCTCGGGCCGGATGACCGCGCGCCGCATCTGGCCCTTGGGCACCGTCTTTCTGGACCGGGAGGTTCAGGTGCTGGCCTTCTGCTGCTTGCGGCAGGATTTCCGCCGCTTCAAGGTGCTGCAGATGACGGATGTCACCCTGGCCGACGAAAGCTTCCGCCCCCGCCGGGTGCCGCTTCTGCGCGCGTTCCTCGAGAAGCTGCGCGGTGAGCGTTTGGCCAGCTCTGCTTGAAGTGCCGCAAAGCCGCGTGATAGCGTCCGCCGACACGCCCAAGGAAGGCCCGATGTCCGAACCCCCTGCCACGCTTGACCCGACGAAGAAGCCGGCCGGGGCCGTGACGATGGCCTATCAGGATCATTTCTTCCTGGAGCGCTGGGTTGACTATTACGGACGGCAGTTCGGGCGCGAACACCTGTATATCCTGTCGCATGGTGGCGACCCCGAGCACCGCCGCATCGCCGAAGGCTGCAACGTCATCGCCCTACCGCGCGACCCGACGCTGTTCCGGCTGACACGGCGGCGCTGGATGTTCAAATCCAGCTTCGCCTCCGGCATGCTGCGCTATTACAACTGGATCATCGTCGGCGATGTCGATGAGGTGGTGATCGTCGACCCCGCCATCGCGCCCGACCTTGTCACCTACCTCGGCCGCCACACCCATGCGAAATCCACCCCCGCCTCGCTTTGCCCGTTCGGGATCGAGCTGGTCCACAACCCCGAGGCAGAACCCGAACCGATCCTGCCCGGGCAGCCGATCCTGTCCCGGCGCCGGGTGTTCCGCGCCAATGCGAACTACGCCAAGCCCTGCGTGATCCGCAAGGATGCGATGTTCACCATCGGCGGCCATGCGAACAACCACCAGCCCCGCGTGCTGGACCCGCATCTCTACCTCTTGCACCTGCGCTTCGTGGATTATCAAACCTCGATGGCCCGCCTGGAATCGCGCCGCGACATGCGGCAGCTGATGATGGCGGGCAACGAGGAGGCGAAAGGCACCGGCCAGTGGGGCAGAAACCTCGACGACTTCAAGCGGCTGTCGCAGGGTGTCGCCGTGCGCGAGGACGCCGATCTGCCCGAGTTCCGCAAGAAGATGGTCGAGGGCCAGCAGCACCTGCATGACGGCAAGGTCACCTTCTTCGGCGGTGGCCGCAGCAAGGAACTTTACCGGCTTCCCGACCGCTTCGCTTCGGTCTTCTGACATCGCATCAAAGGCACCCGCATGGACCTGAACCGCCGCCCTGTCGCCTCGCTCTGGATTGGCGAAAGCCTGCACTACATCAACCAGCTCTGCCTGAAGTCGCATCTGGTTATGGGCCATCCGGTCACGCTTTACTGCACCGATCAGGTCCGCAATGTGCCGAAGGGGGTCGAGGTCCGTCCCGCCTCCGAGATCATGCAGATCGACCGCGCCATCGTGGCGGAAACCTCGGCCTCGTTCCTGTCGAACGTCTTCCGCTACAAGATGATCGCCGCCACCGGGGCGATCTGGATCGACTGCGACGCCTATTGCTACCGCCCCTTCCCGGAAGGGCAGGAGCATATCTATGCCGGCCACGGGATGCGCGGTGCCTTGAACTGTGGCGTGGTCGCCATGCCGCAGACGGGCCGCCTGATCGAAAGCCTGCTCGACTATTACGACAACCTGCCCGACTACCCCGCCTGGTGGGGCAACAAGCAGCGCCGGAAGATGGACAAGCTTGACCGTTCCATCCCGAAGCCGGTCCGCATCTACCAGACCGAGCGCACCGCCTTCGGGCCGCAGGCCTTCACCCATTTCGCGCAAGTGACCGGCGATATCGACAAGGCGATGGGGGCCGACACGCTGTATCCGGTGCCCTTCCAGCTGAACGACGTGTTCTACGACCCGCATTCATCCGTCGAGGGCCATTTCACCGACGCGACCCTGTCTGTCCACATCTACACCAACGCGGCCCGGCCCTGGTGGCGCAAGAACCCGCCGCTGAAGGGCAGCTACATCGCCCGCATGTGCGAGAAGCTGGACATCGACCCCAGCGCCGCGCTGGAAGAATGACCTTCACGAAACAGACCAGCCCGCATGGCAGTCTCGTCGCCCTGTCCACCATGAAGGACGAAGGCCCGACCGTGGTGGAATGGGTCGCGCACCACCTTGCCCTCGGCTTCACCGATCTGATGGTCTACACCAACGACTGCAGCGACGGCACCGATACGCTCCTGAAGCGGCTGGAGGCGATGGACATCGGCGTCCACCACCGCGAGAACCTGATCCCGGAGAGCATGAAGCCCCACCCCTCGATGCTGAAAAGTGCCGCCGAGGAAGAGCTGATCGTCAATTCCGACTGGCTTCTCGTCCTCGACGCCGATGAATTCCTCTGCCTCAACCATCCCTCCGGCACGCTGGACGGGCTGGTGACTGACCTGGCCGCCATGAATGCCAGTGCCATGGTCCTGACCTGGCGCATCTTCGGGTCGTCCGGCATCCGCGACTGGTCGCGCCAGCCCATCACCGACCAGTTCACCCGCGCCGCGCCCGAGTTCTGGAACAAGGGCTGGGGCACCAAGACCATGCTGAAATTCGACCCGAAGTACCTGCGGCTTGGCATGCACCGCCCGATCATCAAGTCGCAGCACAAGGACACCGACTATCCCGAGAGTATCCTCTGGGTGAACGGCTCGGGCCGCCCGCTGGAGGACTGGTTCAAGTTCCGCGGCTGGCGCTCGATCCGCCGGACGGTGGGCTACGACTGGGCGCAGATCAATCACTATGCCATCAAGTCGATGGATGCCTATAGCTTGCGCAAGTTCCGCGGCAACGCGAACCTCAAGAAGGACAAGTACAACTCCGACTACTGGTCGCTGCAGGACCGGAACGAGGTCGAGGATACCCGCATCTTCCGCCACCGCGACCGCCGCGCCGAGATCATGGCCGAATTGCTGAAGGACGACGAGGTCCGCCGGTTGCACGAAGCCGCCCATGCAAGGGCGGAGGCGCGGCTGGCCGAATACCAGCAGTCCCCGGACTATCAGGCCTATGTGCAGAACCTGATCGCCGCTTCCGACGTCCCGATCAGCCAGGTGGTCGCCAAGCCGCCCAAGGCCCGCGACCCCGAGGCGGTGAAGGCGGTGCAGACCAAGCTGGAACAGCGCCGCAATGCCCAGCCGAAGGAAGACCGCCGCACCCCACCGCCGCCCGGCTGGGGCTCGCCCTTCGCCTCGCCCTACGTCTCCGGCTCCGCCGATCTGTCGCAAGAGATTCCGCTGGAGCTGGTCGAGAACCAGGGGCTGAAACTCCCGCTCGACCCCCGCGTCTTCACCGCCGCAACGCTGGAAGTGCTGAAGTCCGGCAAGTTCGACCGCCGCCATGCCCGCAACATTGCGGGTTTCCTGACCGGCTGCACAAGGCTTCTCGACCTGGACTGCGGCATCGGCTTCGTCGTCTTGCGCGCCAGGGCCGCGAACCCGGAGTTGCAGGTGACGATCCACGACGAACGCCCCTCGCTCCTCACCCTCTCGCGCCGCATCGCCGCGCTGAACTTTCCCGATGCCGGCGGGATCGCGTGGTCGCAGGCGACCCTCAATCCCGAGGGCCTCTGGTCCGGCCTGCACAGGCTTCTCGCCGAAATCCGCCCCGAGGTCCTGCGCCTCTCCGGCCCGCTCCTCCCGCCCGAGGCGTTCAACGCTGCGGTGCTGGAAGGCATCCGCCGCATCCTGATCCCCTTCCTCGACCCCTCCGAAGTCGCTGCGGCCCGGACCAGGCTCGCACCCGCACTCGCCGCTCTCGGCTTCACCGAGGACATGAACGGCGAGCCGAACGGCACGATCTACTTCCGCCGCGAATAGCCCTCCACCTCACCCCTTGCACACGCCGCGCATTCGCCTATCTTCCTCCCCACCTCGGGGAGCCCTCACCGGCTGAGATGCGAAAGCGAACCCGTCGAACCTGAACCGGATCATACCGGCGGAGGGAAGGTGCATGGGTTCTCCATCCCCGACCAATCCGTCGCAACATGGAGAAAGACATGCAAAAATACCTCCTTGCTGCGGGCCTTCTTGCCATCGCGACCCCTGCGCTGGCCGAGACGCCTGTCCTGACCGTGCTGACCTACGACAGCTTCACCTCGGAATGGGGCCCCGGTCCGGCGGTGGAAAAGGCGTTCGAGGCGACCTGCGCCTGCGACCTGCAGTTCGTTCCCGCAGGCGACGGCGCGGCGCTCCTCGCCCGCATCCAACTCGAAGGCGCGGCATCCGATGCCGATGTCGTCCTTGGCCTCGACACCAGCCTGACTGCAGCGGCCGCCGCGACGCAACTCTTTGCACCACATGGGAAATCTCCGAATCTCGACCTGCCCGTCGACTATGCCGACCCGCTGTTCCTGCCCTTCGACTGGGGCTGGTTCGCCTTCGTCTACGACAAGACCAAGGTCACGGCGGTGCCGAAAACCTTCGAAGCCCTCGCCGCCTCGGACCTGAAGATCGTGATCGAGGACCCCCGCTCTTCGACCCCCGGCCTCGGCCTTCTCCTCTGGGTCAAGGCGGCCTATGGCGACAAGGCGGCGGAGGTCTGGAAAGCGCTCGCCGACAACATCGTTACCGTCACCCCCGGCTGGTCCGAGGCCTACGGCCTGTTCCTCGAAGGCGAGGCGGACATGGTGCTGTCCTACACCACCAGCCCGGCTTATCACCTGATCGCGGAAAACGACGACAGCAAGGCGGCGGCGCTGTTTGACGAAGGCCACTACCTGCAGATCGAAGTCGCCGGGAAACTGGCCGCGACCGACCAGCCCGAGCTTGCGGACAAGTTCCTCGACTTCATGCTGACCGATGCTTTCCAGTCGGCCCTGCCGCAGACCAACTGGATGTATCCCGCCGTCACCCCGGCAGCGGGCCTGCCCGACGGGTTCGACGCCTTCCGCCCGGCGAAGTCGCTGCTGCTGACCCCCGAGGAAGCGCAAGCCGCCCGCGACCCGGCGCTGGCCGAATGGCAAGCCGCGCTCGCCCGCTGATCCTTGCCGCACCGGCGCTGGCAGTCCTGCTGCTGGCGCTGGTGCTGGCCCCCCTCGCCGCCGTCGGCTGGCGGGGGGCGGGGCTTTCCCTTGGCGCCGCCGACTGGTCCGCCGTGCGGTTTTCGCTTGCGCAAGCCATCCTGTCCGCTTTCTTTTCCACCCTTCTCGCCATCCCCGTCGCCCGTGCCCTTGCGCGGCGACGCTTCCCCGGACGCGGCCTGCTGATCACCCTGATGGGCGCGCCGTTCCTTCTCCCGGCCGTGGTGGCGGTCCTCGGCCTCCTCGCCGTCTTCGGCCGCTCCGGCCTCCTGAACCAAGCCCTCATCGCGCTCGGCCTGCCCCCCATTTCCATCTATGGCCTGCACGGCGTCGTCCTCGCGCACATCTTCCTGAACCTCCCCCTCGCCAGCCGGATGATCCTGCAGGGCTGGCTTGCCCTCCCCTCCGAGCGCATCCGCCTCGCCCAGTCCCTCGGCTTCACCCCGGCAGAGACCTTTCGCCACCTGGAAGGGCCGATGCTGCGCGAGGTGTTGCCGGGGGTGGCGCTGGTGATCCTGGTGATCTGCCTGACCAGCTTCGCCGTGGTCATCACCCTCGGCGGCGGTCCCTCGGCCACCACGATCGAGCTGGCGATCTATCAGGCGGTCCGGTTCGAGTTCGACCTCGGCAAGGCCGCGACGCTGGCAGGGGTGCAGCTTGCGCTGGGATCGATGGCGGCGCTGGCGGCCTGGGTCCTGACGCGCCCGGCAGGCTTTGGCGCCGGTCTGGACCGCGACCTGCGCCTGACGGCCCCCGGCGGCTGGCGGCGCTGGGGCGACAGCCTGGCGCTGGCGGCGGCGAGCCTGTTCCTGACGCTTCCGCTTGGCGCGGTGCTGCTGCGCGGCCTTCCG
>NZ_JAYRPN010000091.1:0-26131 GCF_041911175.1 Tabrizicola sp. | reverse complement strand
CGGCGACCTGACCCGCCGGGTGGCCGATGCGCCCATCGGCGAGGCGGTGCCGGTGATCGTGCTCCGCGATGGCAAGACCGAGACGCTGGCCGTCACGCTTGGCCGCCGCGAAGATGCCGAGGCCAAGACGATGCCCGCGTCCTCGCCCGCGCCCGAGGCGCCGAAACAGATCGAGACGCTGGGCATGACCCTGGCGCCGCTTGACGACGACATGCGGTCGCGGCTGGGGCTTGACCCCTCGTCCGAGGGGCTGATGGTCATGAAGGTCGACCAGGCGTCCGAGGCCTTCACCAAGGGTCTCGTCGAGGGCGACCTGATCACCGAGGCCGGTCAGCAGAAGGTCGTGCGGCTGCAGGACCTGCAGGACCGGATCAAGGAAGCCAAGGATGCGGGGCGGAAGTCGCTGCTCCTCCTCGTCCGGCGCGGCGGCGACCCGCGCTTCGTGGCACTGTCGATCGAGGACTGACGGTTCAGCAAGATGCTTGGCGGCGGGAGTTTCTCGCCGCCAATGTTCCCGCTCAGGGAAGCTGGGTTCCCCGCCTTAGGGCTGGTCCCCCGCCCGTGTGCCATCGTGCCGGAATCCGGGGTCGAGAAGCCGGTCCAGAAGCGGCGACAAGTCCTCGATCAGTTCCGCCACCACATGCACCACCCCCGCCTCGCGTTGCAGCTTGCCCGTCACCCGCAAGAGCCGCCCGGCGATCACCGCGCGGCGGAAACGTTCGTAGACATTGGCCCAGACGACCACGTTCGCCGTCCCCGTCTCATCCTCCAGCGTGACGAAGATCACCCCCTTCGCCGTGCCGGGCCGCTGTCTGACCAGCACCAGCCCCGCCACCGTCACCCGCGCCCCCGCCGGAGGTTCACCCAGCCGGGCGGCCTGGATCGCCTTCGGCGGGCGCGGCCAGGGCGTGGCACGCAGGACGCCACTGCGGGGCGGGGGGACAGGGGCGGTCATGGGAACAATACTAGAACATTGGCGCCGCAAGGCAAGTCCGCACAGGCCCTGCGCGCCCTCTGGCAAATCCGGCCGGACTGGCCTATGTCACGTCTGACGCTCCCGGGAGACCTGCGAATGGCGAAGATCACTTACGTCGAACACAATGGCCGCGAACATGTGGTCGAGGTCGCGAACGGCCTCACCGTGATGGAAGGCGCGCGCGACAACGGCATCCCGGGGATCGAGGCCGATTGCGGCGGCGCCTGCGCCTGTTCCACCTGCCATGTCTATGTCGATGCGGGCTGGGTCGGAAAACTGCCGAAGAAGGACAGCATGGAAGCCGACATGCTGGACTTCGCCTGGAACCCCGACCCGGTCCGCTCGCGCCTGACCTGCCAGATCAAGGTCACGGATGCGCTGGACGGGTTGCGCGTCGAGATGCCGGAAAAGCAGATCTGAATCTCCCGCTCCTCGATGACTTCGCCACTCGTCGCTCGCGACGAGAGGACGAAGCCGCGACGAGGGAGGCTACTCCGATTTCCCCAGCCTATCCGCCTTGCGCCGGACCAGCATGGACCGCAGGTCGTGCATCGCCAGCAGAAGCTGATCCGTCACCGCCTCCAGCTGCGCATCCGTCGCCCGCGCCTGCGCCCATTGCGTCGTCAGGTTCAGGTGGTCGACGGTGCGCAGGATGTCGTCCACCTCGCGCGCCGCCAGCTGCGCCTGCCGCGCCGCCAGCCATTCCTCGATGGCCCCCCGGTCCGCCTCGGTCAGCTCCACCTCGCCATGCGGCTTGATGTTGCCATTCTTCACGTTGACCGCGGCGATCTCCGTCATCTCGATCCGGCGCTGGCGGTTTTCCGTGCCCAGACGGAACACCGCCGCGCCATTCTCGCGCACGCGGAAGTAATAGTCGGGAAGGTCAGCACCCATCGCTCAATCGGTCCATTGCCCGCAGGCCGGGGCGGCCCCGGTGCCCAAGCCATTCCTTCCCGAGCCGACGGGAATCGTCAACCCGCATCAGGGCCGCATCGGGGCCGCAGGCGCGCGTCAGACCAGCCCGGCGCAGAAGCGCTGGATGCGGGAACAGGCCTCGCGCAGCACCTCGTCCGAGGTCGCGTAGCTGACGCGGAAGTTGGGCGACAGCCCGAAGGCCGCGCCGAACACCACCGCCACCCCGGTTTCCTCCAGAAGCGCGGTCGCAAAAACCTCGTCGTTGGAGATCATCGTGCCTGCGGGCGTGGCCTTGCCGATGCAGCCGGAAATGTCCGGGTAGACATAGAACGCCCCCTCCGGCTTCGGACAGCGGATGCCCTTCGCCTGATTCAGCATCGAAACCACCAGATCGCGCCGCCCCTGGAAGACCTTGCGCCAGTCGGCCAGGAACTCCTGCGGCCCCGTCAACGCCTCCAGAGCGGCATACTGGCTGACCGAGCAGGGGTTCGAGGTCGATTGCGACTGGATCGTCCCCATCGCCTTGATCAGCGCCACCGGCCCGCCCGCATAGCCGATCCGCCAGCCGGTCATCGCATAGGCCTTTGACACGCCGTTGCAGGTCAACGTCCGATCATAGAGCCCCGGCTCGATCTCGGCCGGAGTGCAGAATTCGAAATCGTCGAAGACGAGGTGTTCGTACATGTCATCCGACATCACCCAGACCTGCGGGTGCCGCATCAGCACATCCGTCAGCCCCTTCAACTCGGCCCGCGTATAGCCCGCCCCGGTCGGGTTCGACGGGCTGTTGAAGATGAACCACTTGGTCTTCGGCGTGATCGCCGCCTCAAGCTGTTCGGGCGTCAGCTTGAACTCGGTCTCGATCCCCGCCACCACCGGCACCGGCGTCCCGCCCGCCAGCATCACCATGTCCGGGTAGCTGACCCAATAGGGCGCCGGGATGATTACCTCGTCGCCCGGATTCAAGGTCGCCATCAGCGCGTTGTAGAGAATCTGCTTGCCCCCGGTGCCGACGCTGATCTGCTGCGGCGTATAGGTCAGCCCGTTCTCGCGCAGGAACTTCGAACAGATCGCCGCCTTCAATTCGGGGATGCCGTCCACCGCGGTGTAGCGCGTTTTCCCCGCGTCGATCGCCCGCTTCGCCGCCGCGCGGATGTTTTCCGGCGTGTCGAAATCCGGCTCGCCCGCGCCAAGGCCGATCACGTCCTTGCCCTCGGATTTCAGCTGTTGCGCCTTCGTGGTCACCGCGATGGTGGGCGAGGGTTTCACCCGGGCCAGCGTGTCGGAGAGGAAGGCCATCTACAGCCCCTTTCGGTGGTGGAGTTTCGCTTGCGCCTGTCTTAGGGTCCGCCCCGACGGGGTTCAAGCGGGAACGGCGGGGCGATGGACGAGACGGCAGATGCGCGCCTGAAGCGGATGGCGATGCGGTCCTGGCGGCGCGGCACCAAAGAGATGGATCTGGTGCTCGGCCCCTTCGCCGATGCGCATCTGGCTGGCCTCGGCGAGGCCGATCTCCTGACCTATGACGCGCTTCTGGCGGAAAACGACCAGGATCTGATGGCCTGGGTCCTGGGCCAATCCGCGCCCCCGGCGGCGCTGGCCCCCTTGCTTGCCCGGATCACCGACTTCGCAAGGGCCCGCCTTTCCCGCGAAAAATAGTCGAAGTTCTTGCCAAGTTTACGGAATGTTTTCTCTTTGTGCCGATTCTACCCCCGCCCGAACGGTGGAGAAACGGTATGACAATCTATGCCCCGGTGCTGGACGGATCGCAGAAGGCGTTCCTGTCCTGCTACCTCGACAACCTGGCTCTGGTCGAACGGCTGCACCGGCTGCTGCTTGACGTGATCAAGGATGAATTCGAACGGCTGAACATCCTGGAGATCAACTCGGTCCAGGCGCTGCTTCTCTTCAACATCGGCGAGAACGAGGTGACGGCGGGCGAGCTGAAATCGCGCGGCTATTACCAGGGCTCGAATGTCAGCTACAATCTGAAGAAGCTCGTCGATCTCGGCTACATGCACCACCAGCGCTCGGAAATCGACCGGCGGTCGGTGCGGGTGAAGCTGACCGAGAAGGGTCGCCATGTCCGGGGGCTGCTGTCCGACCTCTTCGCCCGCCACTCCGACGGGATGGAAAAGCGCGGTCTGATCGACGCCTCCGGCATGGACGAGATCAACATGTCGCTGAAACGGATGGAACGCTTCTGGACCGAACAGATCCGCTACATCTACTGAGGTCGGGCGTGGGGAAGGGGGCGGGCCTCCGGCGGGAGTATTTTCGCCAAGAGGAAGCCATAGGCGCGGGTTAACCAAACCTGAACGCCCGCGCGCAACCCATTGATTTCACGGATCTGGAAAACTCGTCCACAGTGGACGGGGCCTACGCGGGCTCAGTTCACCTTTCGGGCGGGCAGGAAGGGCAGGGGGGCGACCGGCAGGCCCTCCTCGATCATCGCCCGAGCTTCGTCGGGTTTCGCCTCGCCGTGGATCGTCCGTTCCGGCGCGTCGCCGGCATGGATCGCCCGCGCCTCGGCGGCGAAGTTCATGCCGACATATTCCGAATTCGCCTCGATCTGCCGGCGCAGCGCGGCGATCTTCTCCTCCAGCTCCGATCCGGGCGCCGAAAGGTCGGGCTTCGGGGCCGCCGCCTTGCGGGCCGGGCGGACGGCGGGGGCCATCAGCTCTTTCTCCACCGTCGCCGATCCGCAGACCGGGCAGATGACCTGGCCAGCCGCCTTCAGCGCCGAAAAGGCCTCGGCGCCCTTGAACCAGCTGTCGAAGCCATGCCCGGCTCCGCATTTCAGGCTGTAGCGGATCATCTCCGTCGTCTCGCAATCGTGACGGTGACTACCTATGCACCGCGCCGGAAAGATCAATGCCCCTTGCGCTTGCGCCCTGGTGCAACAGCATCGTCGTCGTCGCCCATGATCGGCGCCGCCCGGCCCGCGACCGGCGGCAGGAAGCCCGCGATGATCATCGCCAGTTCCGGTTCGGCCACCAGGGTCGCGGCCTCGTGCAGTGGAAACCACTTGCGCCGCCGCTCCTTCATCTCGGGGAAGGTCTTGGCCAGCTTGTCGACCCGCAGCCCGTAGACCGCCACCGCGCAGGGCACGGTCGAAGTCAGCGACAGGCATTTCTGATAGCCGTAGCGCCCGACGCAAAGCGGGTTCATCAGCCCCGACACCCCGGCCTCTTCCCAGGCCTCCTGCGCCGCCGCGGCCTCGGGCGACAGGCCCGGCATCGGCCAGCCCTTCGGGATCACCCAGCGCCCGGTGTCGCGGCTGGTGATCAGCAGCACCTCCGGCCCCTCGTCTCCCAGACGCCAGCACAGCGCCCCGTATTGCATCCGGGTGCCGTCCATCCCGGCCCCCTGTGCCGCTATCTTGTCTTGCCAGCCCATGTCACGCCCTTTGGCCGCCCGGTTCCCGGGTCTCGCCGCTGCCCGCTATCCTCAGTCACGAATATGGCATGAGAAAGGATGAAATTACAGGGAATTCCCGGGGAGTTGATCGCAAAACGGGTCGGAATGCCCTACTTTCCCGCAGCATGAGGCACAGGAACAGCGTGAGCCGGGGCAGAACGGTCCTTCCACACTTGAATGGCGCGGTCTTCGTGCGGGGGGTGCGATGATCCGCGCCTTCCTGGGGCTGGACCTGCCCCCCGCCCTGCGCGGCGCGCTGCAGGTGCAGCAGTTCCTCCTGCCCCTGCCGCGCAAGGTAGAGCCGGAGACCCTGCACCTCACGCTCGTCTTTCTCGGCGACTGCCCGGAATCCGCGCTGGACATCGCGCATGAGGGGTTCGAGACCCTGCGCGCCCAAAGCTTCCCCCTTTCCCTGCAAGGCCTCGGCCTTTTCGGCAAGGACAAGCCCCGCGCCGCCTGGGCCGGGGTTGCGCCGTCGCCAGACCTCCTCCACCTGCAGACCAAGGTCGAAACCATCGCCCGTCGCGCCGGATGCCCGATCGAGACGCGCAAGTTCGTCCCCCACATCACCCTCGGCCGCTTCCCGCCCCCGCCGCCGCCCGACGCGATGCGGCTGGAACGCGCCGTCGCGATGGGGCAGGGCTTCCGCAGCGACCCCTGGGAGGTGACTGAACTCACCCTCTGGCAAAGCCACCTCTCCGCCAAGGGTTCGCACTACCAGGTCCTCGCCCGCTACCCGCTGACCCCGCGCCCCCCGGCTTGACAGCCGGGAGCGGCTGACGCACCACGGGCGACAACCCACGGAGTTGCCCATGAAGATCGCCCACCGCGAGATCGGCCCGAACCATCCCCCCCTCGTCATCGCCGAGATCGGCATCAACCACGGCGGCGACCTTGCCGTCGCGAAAGAGATGGTGCGGCTGGCGGCGGGCGCGGGCTGCGAGATGATCAAGCACCAGACCCATATCATCGAAGACGAGATGACCGAGGAGGCGAAGCAGATCTTCCCGCCGAACGCCGATGTCTCGATCTGGCATGTCATGGAACGCTGCGCGCTTTCGCTCGACGACGAGGCGGAGCTGAAGCGCTACACCGAAAGCCTCGGGATGATCTGGATCTCCACCCCCTTTTCGCGGGCGGCGGCGGATTACCTCGAAACCCTCGATGTCCCCGCCTACAAGATCGGCTCCGGCGAGGCCGACAACCTGCCGCTGATCCGCCACATCGCCCGCAAGGGCAAGCCGGTGATCCTGTCGACCGGGATGCAGACCATCGAGACCATCCGCGCCTCGGTCGACATCCTCGACAAGGCCGGGGTGGACTACGCGCTCCTCGAATGCACCAATCTCTACCCCAGCCCGGCGGAAATCGTCAGCCTCAGGGGCGTCACCGAGCTGAAACATGCCTTCCCGAAGGCCGTCGTCGGCTTCTCCGACCATTCCATCGGGCCCGAGATGGCGCTGGCCTCCGTCGCGCTGGGGGCCTCGATCCTGGAACGCCACTACACCGACAGCCGCTACCGCAAGGGGCCGGACATCATCAACTCGATGGACCCGGCGGAACTGCGCTTCCTGATCGACCGCTCGAAGGAGATCTGGATCGCCGCGAACAACCCCAAGCAGCGCAGCGCACCCGAGGAAGACGTCTACCGCTTCGCCCGCGGCTCGGTGGTGGCCGACCGCGACCTGCCCGCAGGCCATGTGATCGCGGAAGCCGACATCTGGGCG
The DNA here is from genome assembly GCF_041911175.1 of Tabrizicola sp. Taxonomy (GTDB): domain Bacteria; phylum Pseudomonadota; class Alphaproteobacteria; order Rhodobacterales; family Rhodobacteraceae; genus Tabrizicola. Next base: position 19,093 of record NZ_JAYRPN010000091.1, on the reverse strand, counting down.
CGGCGACCGGGGTCGGGAGAGATCGCCGCCTATGACTTCGACAAGGTGGTGGGCAAGCGGCTGACCCGCGCGGTGACAAGGAACACGCAGCTCAGGTGGGGCGATCTGGGGTGAGGGAGGCGATGCGGTCGAACAGCGCCGCGCCCGTGTCACGCCATCGCGACAGGCTCGCCGCAATGGCGGCGCGCTCTGCGCTGCTGTAATCCCAGTTGCGTTCGGGCAGGGTTTCCTGCGTCAGGGCTGACAGGCCGCGCAGCCGGGCAGGATCAAGACCGATATCCTTGACCAGCGCCTCGATCTTCCAGCTGTTCGAGCTTACGGCTATGAAGGGTGTGCCAGACAGGATCGCCAGACAGACGGCGTGGAAGCGTCCGGTCACGACCAGCCGGTGCCGTGAAAGTTCGGTCAGGAACCCCAGATCGTCGCGCAGGAAACGGGTGTCGGGAAAGCTGGCCTGGAACCGACCGTTCCGCCAGGCATTGCTCTGCGCCCGCAGCCAGCGCCGCCAGCCGGTCAGCCGGGCCGGTATCGACTTGATCTCGGTCGTCACCGGCACGAAATCATGCCCGCCCTCCTGAGCGAAACGCGCCAGCGCCTCGGTGACCTTGCCATGTACCGAGCACCCGACCATCACACCGGATCGAGCGGTAGCCGGAGGGTCCCAAGGGTGCAGCATCGACAGGTCGCCCAGGCAGGTCACTTCGCGCCCCGTCGCGTTTGCCAGATCGGTTGCGGAATGACCGTCGCGGCAAGCAAGGATGTCGAAGCCGCGCGCCAGATCGGCCCAGTCGGGCGGGTTGTCCTGCCACAGCGCGTTGATCAGCGCCACGCGCCCGCCGCGCGCCTTCACCCGCGCCCCGGCTTCCAGAAGCCAGCGGCCCCGGCGCTTGCCATGATGCAGCGTGCCCTCGCCATTGATCACCACAAGGTCGGCAGTGTCGATCCGCGCGGTCAGACCCGGGTCCCGCCGCCAGTCGGTGCCGACCTTGATCGACGGCAGGTCCGCCATCCCGCGTTGGGCCAGTTCGGCGCGAATGGTGCGCATCACCCGCATGCAGCCGAAATGCGTGGCGCCTTCGTCGGTGTCGTTCAGCAAAAGGACGCGGGGCGCAACCGTCATGCGCGCTCGAGGCGGAAGAAATAGTTCACCCGCGCATTCCGGCGCATGATTTCGCGCCGGTCGACCACGCGCCAGCCCAGGCGGTCCAGTTCGGCCAGGAAGGCGGCTTCGGGGTGGACATGCTGGGCGGGCTTGTGGTGCGCGCGCCAATTGATCACCGCCAGCGACAGACCGTACCAGAGCCGTCGCAGCGGCCCCGCCGCATCGGGAACCAGGCTTGCCCCCAGGATCATATGCGGCGAACCAAGCGCGGTAAGCCGCTCAAGCGCCCGCACCGCATCAGGGAAGGCGACCCAGTTCAGGAAGCGGATGCAGACCGTCAGATCGGGGACGGGTCGCAAAGGCGAAAGATCGAAAATGCTCGCGCGGATCAGCGTGTAGGCCGCCTGGCGTTCCTTCGGCAGATCGGCGATCTTGGCGGCAGCCTCGTCCAGCATCCCTTGCGACAGGTCGACGGCGGTCACCGTGGCGCCGGCGGCCTCATATTGCGGGACCCAGCGCCCGGTCCCGAACGGGCAGTCCAGAATGGTTCCGGCGTCAATGTCGGCCAGCATCGCCTCCATCGCCGCAACCTCGCGCCGCCAGCGCTTCGAAGCAGCGCGACGGGCGTCGTAGTTGCGCGCCTTGTCTCCCGAATAGGCTTCGACCAGCTTGTCCATCATCGTCCCGTCACTGCGTCCGGCCCCGGATATAGGCTTCGAGAATCTCCTTCGCCAGCGAGAATTCCATCGCCCCGGCCCGCACCAGTGGCCAAAGGGCGGAATCCGCCGCGTGGACCATGCGGGGAAACGAGGGCCGGAAAGCGACCGGGATGCGGTCATGGCCAAGTGCGGTCAGAACTGCCGCACGGTGCTTGCCGCCCCGCACGAAGAAGGCCGCGCCTGTGCCGTCATTCAGGATGTAGCCCTCGATGTCGCCATGCGCATCGGGATCGTATCCGTTCCGCCCGATTGCCGCATGCAGGCGGTGCAGACGCGCCAATTCCAGGCCGATCTTCTGGTCGGTCACCGGGCCATAGAAGCTGACGCCGTGCTCGGCTCCCAGCGCCAACTCGCCCGGCGGAGGCGTGCGGTTGGTCCGACCGTACCACGGGATTTCCCACGGCGGGAGGTCGCCTCCGATGCGCTCGCCTGCATCAAGACCGTAATACTCGCAGATCGTCCGCGGTCGGCAATCCGCGTAGAACCGGCGCAGCGCGATCTCTCCTTCAGCCAGCGCCGAGACGAAGGGATGCCCCGGGCCATAGATGAAGGCCCCCTGCATCCGCAGAAGCCCGGGCGGCACCATCAGCCGCAGCGGTGGCCGGTCAATCCAGTGAGCGAGTTCCACCAGGTCATCCTGGGTGCTGACTGTGACCTCACGGCGCGGGCGCAGCTTCCGGCCAAGTCTGGAACGCAAGGATTGCAGCATTGCCCTCTTTGACCGCAGTTGCACCAACTCGCAAAGGTTATGTCGCCGCCCCGGCAGGTGCAATCCGCTCACCTCCGTCTTGCGTCGTGTTTGTCCGGGGGGTTAGACAGGCCTACCCATGACTGCAGCCCCGCCCATGACCCGCCACCTCCTCTTCCTCACCGGCACCCGCGCCGACTTCGGCAAGCTGGAACCGCTCGCCACCGCCGCGCGGGACGCGGGCCACCGGGTCACCTTCTTCGTCACCGGCATGCACATGATGGACCGCTACGGCCTCACCCGGAACGAGGTCCGCCGCCTGCCCGGCATCGCCGTCGAGGAATTCGTCAACCAGCAGGAGGGCGACCCGCAGGACGCCGTCCTCGCCCGCACCGTCACCGGCTTCTCGGCCTATGTCCGCGAAACGAAACCCGACCTGATCATCCTCCACGGCGACCGGATCGAGGCGCTGGCCGGTGCACTCGTCGCCGCGACCAACTACGTCCGCTCGGCCCATGTCGAGGGCGGCGAGGTCTCCGGCACCATCGACGAGGTCTTCCGTCACTGCAACACCAAGCTCTGCACCCACCACTTCGTCTCCTCCGAGGCCGCCGCCCGCCGCGTCATGGCGCTTGGCGAACCGCCGGAGACGATCCACCCCATCGGCTCGCCCGAGCTGGATTTCCACGCCCGCCCCTCCGGCGTCACGCTGGAGGAGGTGCAGGCGCGCTACGCCATCCCCTTCGCCGACTACGGCATCGCCACCTTCCACCCCGTCACCTCCGAGCAGGACACGATCGGCCAGCAGGCGGCGGACCTTTTCGGCGCCCTTGAGGCCTCCCGCCGCAGCTTCGTGGTCATCGCCCCGAACAACGACCCCGGCTCGCAAGCCATCTTCCAGGTCCTTGATACCCTTCCGAAAGACCGCTTCCGCATCCTCCCCTCGATGCGCTTTTCGCATTTCTCCGAACTCATGAAGAACGCCGCCTGCATGGTCGGCAATTCCTCCGCCGGGGTGCGCGAGGCGCCCTTCCTCGGCCTGCCTTCGCTCGACATCGGCACAAGGCAGTCCAACCGCTCCGACGCCCCCTCGGTCATCGCCTGCGAGGCGGCGGACCGCGCCACGATCCTCGACTTCCTGCAAACCCACTGGGGCCGCCCCGCTGACCGGCATGAGGGCTTCGGCCAGGGCTCCGCCGCCGACCGCTTCGTCGCGGTCCTGGCCCGCCCCGAGTTCTGGGCCGTGAGCCTGCAAAAGGCGTTCCGTGACCACGTCTGATCCCGGGCCAAAGGGTGCGCAACTGCGCCTCGCCCTGGCGCTGATCCGCACGATCCCGCTTGTCGCCCCCGCCGTCCTCAAGCGCCGCCTCAAGAAGGGCAAGGACCTCCCCGACCGCTGGCGGGAGAAGTTGGGCGAGCCCTCGCAGCCCCGCTCCGAAGGCCCCCTGATCTGGCTCCACGCCGTTGGCCTCGGTGAAACCCTCGCGCTGCGGGGCCTCATCGCCGCCCTGGCCGACCAGGCCCCGCAGGCGGAATTCCTCGTCACCTCCACCACCCGCGCCTCCGCCGAGGTCATGGCGCAGAACCTGCCGCCCCGCACCCGCCACCAGTTCCTCCCGCTCGACGCCCCCGCCTACCTCGCCCGCTTCCTCGACCACTGGCGCCCCGCGCTGTCGGTCTGGGCGGAACAGGACCTCTGGCCCGGCGCCGTCACCGCCACCGCCGCGCGCGGCATCCCGCTGGCGCTGGTCAACGCAAGGATGAATGCCGAGGCCTACGCCCGCCGCCGCCACTGGAGGGGCCTTTACGCCGACATCTTCGCCCGTTTCCGCCTGATCACCGCGCAGGACGGTGCCACCGCCCGCCACCTGCAAGCCCTTGGCGCGAAAGGCATCCGTGTCACCGGATCGCTCAAGGCCGCTGCCCCGCCTCTGGCTGCCGACCCCGACAAACTGGCCCAGGCGCGCGAGGCCCTGACCGGCCGAAACCCCGTCCTCCTCGCCTCCTCCCACCCCGAGGATGAATTCGTCACCCTCTCCGCCCTGCGCGCCGCCCATCCGCGCCCGCTCCTCCTCATCGCCCCGCGTGATCCTCATCGGGGCGCCGAAATCGCCACCCGTGCCGCCGAACACGGCCGCACCGCCACCCGCCGCAGCGCGGGGCAGGGGCCGACCGCCGATGTCTGGATCGTCGACACGTTCGGCGAGATGGGTCTCTGGTATCGCCTCTGCGCCACCTGCCTGATCGGCGGCACCTTCGGGCCAACCGAGGGCCACAACCCCTGGGAGCCCGCCGCGCTCGGCTCCGCCATCCTGCATGGCCCGCGTGTCGCCAATTTTGCCGCCGATTTCGCCGCGCTGCATGAAGCCGGAGCCGCGCAGGCGGTGCAGCCCGAAGCCGTGATCGCCGCCCTGACCGCCGACCATGCCGCGATGGCCGCCCGCGCCAAGGCGCTCTCCGACGCAGCCCAAGGCGCACTGGCCCCGCTTGCCGCTGACCTTCTGAACCTGGCCGGGCTGGCATGAGGCTCTGGCTCTTCCTCCGCCTCTGGTCGCTCCTCTGGCACCTCGGCCTGCCTGTGGTGCTGGTCTACCTCTGGCGGCGCGGGCAGAAGGATCCGCTCTACGCCCGGCACCTCTCCGAACGCTTCGGGCGTTACCCGCAACGCCTGCCCGGCGCGATCTGGATCCATGCCGTCAGCCTTGGTGAGATGCGTTCCGCCGTCCCCCTGATCCGCGCGCTCCTCGACCGGGGCGACCGCGTCGTCACCACCCATTTCACCCCGGCGGGCAGGCGCGAGGCCGAACGGGTCTTCGCCCCCGAGATCGCCGCCGGACGCATGGCCGTGGTCTGGGTCCCGTTCGAGACCGCCTGGGCCTATGCCGGTTTCTTCCGCGCCTTCCGCCCGCGTGCCGGGTTGGTGATGGAGATCGAGGTCTGGCCCCGGATGATTTTCGCCGCCCGGAACACGGGCGTCCCGCTCTTCATGTGCAACGCGCAATATCCCACGAAATCAATGGCGCGCGACGCGAAGTTCACTCTTCGTCACAAGTTGATGCAAGCCTATGCCGGGGCCTTCGTGAAGTCCGACCTGCAAGCGCAACGCTTCGCCTCGGTCGGTGTGCCGAACATCCACGTCACCGGAGAACTGCGCTTCGACCAACCGATCCCCCCCGCGCAACTCGCGGCTGCCGAAGCGCTCCGCCCCCTGCTCGCAGGAACCCGCCCGATCCTCACCTTCGCCTCGGCGGTCGAGGGCGAGGATGACCTCTACCTCGACGCCATCACTGCTGCGCTGAAGCACCCGTCGCGGCCCCTCGTGGTCTACGTCCCAAGGAAGCCCGAACGTTTCGATGAGGTGGCCGGGATGCTTGCCGCCCGAGGGCTAAAGGCAATCCGCCGCTCTGCCGCCCTTGACGCCACGCTGACACCCCGGAACCTCCCCTCCTCCCCGTGGGATGGGGGGCACCCGGCCAGCCAAGGCCCCGACATCCTGCTCGGCGACAGCCTTGGCGAGATGTATTTCTACCTCGCCCTCTCCGACCGCACCGTCACCGGTGGCGGCTTCACGCCCCACGGCGCGCACAATATCATCGAGCCCTTGGCCCTGAAGCGCCCGGTCATCGTCGGCCCGGAAATTCACACCATCGAATACCCGGCGGTCGAGGCGATTGCGGCCGGCGTCTGCCTGCGGGTCGAGACGCGCGAGGCGCTGACCAAGGCCCTGACCGATTGGTCCGGGCCGGGGGCGCGGGCCATCGAGACCTTCTTCCAGGCTCATTCCGGGGCCGCGCAAAAAACCCTCGCCGTGCTGGACGCAGAAGTTAAGAAATCCTGAATGTCCGCAGCCAACCCATTGATTTCATTGACCGCAAAAATCTGTCCACCGTGGACAGACCCCTCACCAGCCGCTGAACCCGCCGTCGACGTTGACCATCTGCCCGGTCATATACCCCGCCTGGGCGCTCGCCAGGAACAGCATCGCATCGGCGATCTCGTCCGGCTTCGCCATCCGGTCCAGCATGATCAGCTCGCCCACCCGGCGCTGGAATTCCTCGGAATGATTGTTGAACACCGCCCCCGGCGCGATCGTGTTCACCGTCGCCCCCCGCGCCGCCCAATACCCGGCCAGCCAGACCGTCAGCCCGTGAATCCCCGCCTTCGTCACCCCGTAGGCCGAGAAATTCTTGAACGGCATCCCCTCGTAGATCCGGTGATGCGCCCCGTTCAGCGCATACATCGAGGCCACGTTGATCAGCGTGCAGGGCCATTTCCCGACGATGTCCCGGTCCATCTGCCGGGCGATCAGGAACGGCCCGGTCAGGTTGGTCCGCAGCGTCTTCTCCCAGTCCGACACTTTCAGGTCCGCGAAGTCCGGAAACGGCTGCCCCGCGCCCATCAACAGCTCCCCCGTGATCGCCGCGTTGTTCAGGACGACATTCGGCTCCCAGCCATCCTTCAGGATGCGCTGGAAGATGCCGGTCACCTCATCCTCGTTCGCCACATCCAGCGGGTAGAACCGGAACGCCTCGTCCCCGCCATGCGCCGCGACCAGCGCCTCCGCCCGCTTGCCCGGCAGGTCGGACGCGATCACTCGCGCCCCCTCGGCCAGCATCCGGCGGACATAGGTCGAGCCCAGCACCCCCCCTGACCCGGTGATGAAGACCGTGCGGCCCTTGAGTTGCTCAGCCATTCTTGGCCTCCTGCATCAGAAATTCGACAAGGCGGAAGTCGAAGGGCGTGTCGATGTCGACGCAGCGCTCGGGCGGCATCAGGTAGGGGATCACCCGGCCTTCCCACAACCCCTTCGACCGTTTCAGATAGGCGGGATCGACGACATAGGTCGAGGCCGCATGTTCATAGACCACCGGCGCCTGCTGCCGGGCCACCACCCCGCCGGGCAGCGGTTTCGAGACATGCAGCGCCCCGGTCGCATCCGGCTCCACCAGGTTGAAATAGGGGTTCTTCCGAGCCTCGCAGCAGCTCATCACCATGTCCGGGCGCTCGGCCCGGAACAGCTCCAGCGCGGCGGTGATGTCTTCTGGCAGGCGCAGGGGCGAGGTGCAGTCGAGGTCGAGGAAGGCTTCCACCGGCCCGATGAGCCGCTCGGAAGACTCCAGCGCGTGCTGCCAGACGCCCCATTTCCCTGCCGTATCGGTCGCCAGATGCGCGGGGCGGAGGCCGATCTTCAGGCAGCCCTTGGCGACCGCGTGGTCATAGATTTCCTCGTCATCCGTGCTGACCACCACCGCGCCCACCAGCGGATGCTCCAAGAGCTGATCCAGCGACCAGTCGATCAGCGGCTTGCCGTGGATCATCCGGAAGTTCTTGCGCGGCACGCCTTTGCTGCCCTTCCGCGCGCCGATATGGCCCAGGATCATGGGATTTCCTTCGTGATGCTGCCGATGAATTCGCGCTTCGACCAGGCGTCGGCCACCAGCCGGGCCGACCCGAGGCAGAGGTCCAGCCGCGGCATCAGCGGGTTGCCGGAAGTCTCGCCGCCGGAGGCCAGCGCGAGGAAGTCGCGCATCGCGTCGAGGAACATCGCGTTACGCTCCAGCGGCAGGTCCAGAAGCCGGGGACCGGAGGGTTCCGTCACCCGGTAGACCTGTGCGGCGAAGTCGAAGTCGTGCATCCGCCCGGTGCCGCGCAAGGTGGTGCGGCGGTGGAGGAGGGGGGTGAGGTAGTCCATCGACACGTCGCCGACCAACCCCTCATCCGCCAGCGAAATCCGGCTGGCGAAGTCCACGCCGGGGAAGGCCGGATGGCCCAGGCTTTCGACCCGCGTCACCCTCAGCCCGGAGAAGAGGCAGACCGCCAGGTCAAGCTCGTGGCAGAGGTCGAGGAGCACCCCGCCGCCCTCGGCCCGGGCGGCATAGCTTTCGGAAAACCGCCAGTTCGCCCGCCACTGCGTCACGTCATGGCCGATGGTCAGGGCGAACTGGAACACGTCGGACAGGTCCATCCCCGCCAGTGCCCGCACCGCCGGATGATAGCGCATCATGTAGCCCAGCATCGACCGCCCGGCGACCGGGGCGGCGGCAGCGGCGATGGCTTCCACCTCTGCAGGCCGGAAGGCGAGCGGCTTCTCGATGTACATTGGCAACCCGCGTGTGGCGGCGGCTTCGATCAGCGGCAGGCGGATGTCGGTTGCGGTGGCGATGACGACCGCTTCGGTATCCTCCATTGCGGCCAATGCACCCGCCAGCCCGGCCTCGCGCCACGACACCAGCCTGGGTTCGGCCCCCAGCGCCTGCAGATTGTCGTGATGCCGCCGCCCGATGGAGCCGGAACCGATGACGAGAACGCGCATGAGACCTCCCTCGCGGGTCCAGCCCTAGCGCGAAACCGCGCCTGCCACCAGAGGCGGGCGCCGACCGGGCCAGTCCGTCGCGTGGTGATAGGCCTGCCCCATCGCCAGCACGCCTGCATCATTGCCGGACCGCCCGATGATCTGCATGCCGCAGGGCAGTCCATCCGGGCTGAATCCGACCGGGACCGACAGCGCGGGCAGGCCGATCAGACTGGCGGGAACGACGACCTCCATCCAGCGGTGATAGGTGTCCATCTTCCGCCCGGCGATATCCGCAGGCCAGCGCCAGTCGGCGGGGAAGGGCCAGACCTGCGCCGTGGGCAGGACCACGGCGTCGAAGCGCTGGAATAGCCGCGCGGCATGGGCGTGCCAGCGGCTGCGGATCACGCTCGCCTCATGGACCGCCTGCGCGGAAAGCCCCATGCCCTGCTCGATCTCCCAGATCGTCTCGGGCTTGGTCAGGGCGCGTTTTGCCGGGTCCTCGGCCAGAGCGCGCTTGCCTCCCGCGTTCAGCATGGCCCTGAGCGTGACCCAGGAGGACCACAGCTTCTCGGCCGGGAAGGGCGGCGCCAAGGGCTCCACCACTGCACCCAGGTCCTCCAGCACCCGCAAGCCATTTTCGCAGGTGGCAAGAATACCCGGCTCCATCGGATAGGCCCCGCCCCAGTCGCCCAGCCAGCCGATGCGCAACCCCTTCACGCCACGATCAAGGCCGGAGAGCACATCCGGCACTGCGCGGGGGAAGGGGGCTTCCGGGTTCTCGCCCGCCTGCACCAGCAAAAGCCGCGCGAGGTCCTCGATGCTCCGCGCCATCGGGCCTTCGGTGGCGAGCGTGGACAAATAGGTGTCGCCCTCGGCATCGGAGGGCACCAGCCCCCATGTCGGGCGGAAGCCATAGACGTTGCAGAACCCCGCCGGGTTGCGCAGGGACCCCATCATGTCCGACCCGTCGGCAACCCAGGCCATCCGTGTCGCCAGGGCCGCCGCCGCGCCCCCCGACGACCCGCCCGCGCTGCGGGTCAGGTCATAGGGGTTCCGGGTCACCCCGAAGACCGGGTTGAAACTGTGCGATCCCTGGCCCCATTCCGGCACGTTGGTCTTGCCCGGAAAGATCGCCCCCGCCGCCCGCATCCGCGCCGCCAGGATGTCGTCTTTCGCGGGCACATGGGTTGCGTAAAGCGGCGCGCCCCAGGTGGTGCACAGCCCCTTCGTCGCCACCAGGTCCTTCACCGGCAGGGGAATGCCATGCAGCCAACCTCGCGGTGGCGCATCGTCCAGCGCCCGTGCCTCGGCCATCAGCGCGTCGGGGTCGCGCAGGGAGACGATGGCGTTGACGTCGCCATTCAGCGCCGCGACCTGCGCCAGCCAGGCCGCCATCACCTCGGAGGGCGCCACCTCGCGCGCATGGATCGCCGCCGACAGCCGTGTGGCAGACCAATCCAGCATGGCTTCCTCTTGGCAAAAATACTCAAGAAACGTCCGGGAGCCCGTGAAGGCCCCCGAAACGAAGAGCGCTTACTTCTGCAGCTCGGTCCAGATCGCGGTGATGTAGTCCAGCGCCTTGCCGGTGCAGGTCGGCAGGAAGGTGCCTGCGGCCTTGAACTCTTCCGGGATCATCACTTCCGGCGCGGCGGTCATTTCCGGGTCCATGAACTTCTCCGACCCTGAAATCCCGTTCGCATAGCGCGCGAAGTTGGAGATCAGCGCGGCGTTTTCCGGCTGCATGATGAAGTCGAGGAACTTGTAGGCCTCCTCGACGTGCTGGGCGTCCTTCAGAAGGGCGACCGAGTCCATGAACAGCGGGTAGCCTTCCTTCGGGTAGCCGTATTTCACGTCGCCATTGGTGGCAAGCCGCACCCGCATGGTCGAGCCGTTCCAGTTCACCGAAGCCGCCCAGTCGCCGTTCGACAGCCGCTCGGTCGCGCCGTAGTCCATGCTGATCCAGTTGGGCTTGGCGGCCAAGAGCACGTCGCGCGCCTTCTTCATGACCTCGGGGTCTTCGCTGCAAGGCTTGCCGCCGACATACATCGTCGCAAGGCTGACGATGTCGTTCATCTCTGGCACGACGTTGATCTTGCCGACCAGTTCCGGCGGCACGTCCAGGAAGACGGCCGAGGTGTTGATGTCGCCGCCGTAGACCTTGGTGTTCACCGCGATGCCCGTGCTGCCCCACTGCCACGGGATCGTGTAGGCGCGGCCCGGGTCCCAGGGCACGTCCTTCCATTCGGGGGCGATGTTGCCCTTGTTCGGCAGCTTGCTGTCGTCCAGTGGCACGATCAGGCCCTTCTCCACCCAGATCGGCACATAGTTGGCCGAGGGCACGACGAGGTCGAAACCCGACCCGCCGGCCTCGACCTTGGCGAGCGCCACGTCGTTGCTGTCGTAGTCGGTCACCGTGACCTTGATCCCGGTTTCCTTCTCGAACTTGTCCAGCATTTCCTGGCTGGTGTAGTTGCCCCAGTTGTAAAGCTGCAATTCGCCCTCGGCAGCGGCAAGCGTTGCCGAGGCGAGGACCATCGCGGTCGCGGTCATCAGTCTTTTCATTTTGTCGTCTCCCAGTTGGTCAGTCTTTCTTGCGCGTCAGCAGGAAGAAGGCGGTCAGCATCGCCACCGTCACCCCCAGAAGCATGGTCGAGATCGCGTTGACCTCGGGCGTGAAGGCCCGGCGAAGCTGGCCCAGCATATAGGTCGGCAGGGTGTCCTGCCCGCCGGATTTCACGAATTCGGTGATCACCACGTCGTCGAGGCTGATCACGAAGGCCAGCATCGCCCCAGCCATGATCCCCGGCGCCAGAAGCGGCAGCGTGACCCGGCGGAAGGTGGCCCAGGGGCTGGCGTAAAGGTCGGCGGCGGCGGTCTCCAGCGACAGGTCCATGCTTTCCAGCCGGGCGCGGATCGGCAGGTAGGCGAAGGGGATGCAGAAGGCGCTGTGGGCGGCGATCAGGTAGCCCAGGCCCTGATAGCCGGTCGCGACCTTGACGATGCCGAAGAAGATGAGGAGCGCGACGGCGGTGACGATTTCCGGCACCATCAGCGGCTGGTTGATCATCACATAGATGAAGGTCTGCCCCTTGAACGCCTTGCGCCGCGTGGTCCCCAGCGCGGCGAGCGTCGCCAGCGTGGTCGAGACCGCCGCCGCCGAGACGCCGATGATCAGCGAGCGCACTGTCGCCGCCTTCACGTCCTCGTTCGCCCAGGCACTGCCGTACCAATGCAGCGAAAACCCGCCCCAGGTCGCCACCGAGTTGGAATCGTTGAAGGAAAAGATCACCAGCGTGACGATGGGCAGGTAGAGGATGACGAAGGCCGCGACGGCGACGGTGGCAAAGCCCGGCAGGCGGCTGATCTCGAACCCGCGCTCAGCCATGACCCTGGCTCCGATCACGGTTGGCGACCCGCACATAGACCAGAAGCGCCGCCGTCACGATGATCAGCAGCAGCACCGACAGCGCCGCGCCCAGCGGCCAGTTCTTGCCCTGCAGGAATTGCAGCTCGATGAAGTTGCCGATCATCATCTTCTTGCCGCCGCCCAGGATGCGCGGCGTGACATAGGCGCCGAGCGAGGGCACGAAGACCAGGATCGAGCCCGCGACGATCCCCGGCTTGACGATGGGCAGGATCACCCGGCGCAGCGTATGCCAGCGGCTGGCGTAAAGGTCGTAGGAGGCCTCCAGGAGCCGCATGTCGAAGCGTTCGATGGTGGCGTAAAGCGGCAGCACCATCAGCGGCAGGTAGACATAGGTCATCCCGATCAGCACGGCGACCTCGGTGTAGACGATCTGCAACGGCGCATCTATCACGCCCAGCCACATGAGCGCGGTGTTCAGGATGCCCTCGTTGCGGATCACCTCGTTGATCGCGAAAGTGCGGATCAGAAGGTTGGTCCAGAACGGGATGGTAATCAGGAACAGCCACATCGGCCGCTGCTGGACGGGTCGTGTGGCGATGAACCAGGCGGTCGGGAAGCCGATGGCGAAGGTCAGCACCGTCGTCGCCAGCGACAGCCAGACGGATCGCCAGAAGATCGTCAGATGCGCGTCGGCCAGCGCGTATTTTTCCTCGAAGATGTCGTAGGTCAGGAAGATGCCCTTCCAGCCCTCGACACTGAAGGTGCGGATGATGCCCCCGGTGTCGTTGGCGGTCAGGAAGGAATACCAGACGACGATGATCAGCGGCCCCGCCGCCGCCAGGAACAGCACCACCAGCGCGGGCAGGGACAGAAGCCAGCCGTTGCGGGCCGAGGTCCTGACGGCGTTTTCCTCGGCGGGGCTCATCAGTCCTCCACCCGCTGCACGGCGCCTTCGGCAAAGCGGATGCCGACCGACTGGCCCTCCGCCAACCCCGCCTCGCCCGAGGCCGGGCTTTGCAGCCGGGCGACGACCTCCGTCCCGTCCGCCAGCGCCAGGTGGCAATGGGTGTCGGTGCCGAAATAGACCAGCGTCTTCACCTTGGCCTGCAACCCGCCATCCTCGGCCCGGCCAAGGCGCAGCTGTTCGGGGCGGATGCTGACAGTCACCGTCCCGCCCGCGCGCAGCCCCGGCACCTCGATCCGCTCGCCAGTCCCCAGCCGCAACGCGCCATCCTCGGCGTCGCCGGTCAGGAAGTTGGTCTCGCCGATGAAGCTGGCGACGAAGCGGTTCTTCGGGTGGATGTAGATGTCCTTCGCCGTGCCGACCTGCTGTATCTTGCCCGCGCTCATCACCGCGATGCGGTCGGACATGGTCAGGGCTTCTTCCTGGTCGTGCGTCACGAAGATGAAGGTGATCCCGGTCTCAGTCTGCAGCCGCTTCAGCTCGATCTGCATTTCCTTGCGCAGCTTCAGGTCCAGCGCGGACAGGGGTTCGTCCAGCAACAACACCTTCGGCTGCGGCGCCAGCGCCCGCGCCAGCGCCACCCTTTGCTGCTGCCCGCCGGAAAGCTGGCTGGTCTTCCGCCCCGCCATCGCGTCGAGCTTCACCAGCGCCAGCATCTGCGCCGTGCGCGCCTTCACTTCCGCCCCCGGCTTGCCCAGCATCTCCAGCCCGAAGGCGATGTTCTGCGCCACCGTCAGGTGCGGGAACAAGGCATAGCTCTGGAATACCGTGTTCACCGGGCGCCGGTTCGGCGGCAGGGTGGTGATGTCCGCCCCGTCCAAGAGGATCGTGCCGTCCGTCGGCATCTCGAACCCGGCAATCAGCCGCAAAAGCGTGGTCTTGCCGCAGCCCGAGGGCCCCAGTAGCGTGAAGAACTCTCCCCGCCGGATATCGACCGAAACATCGTCCAGCGCCCGCACGACCGCAGCGCCCTGCCCGAAGGCCTTCACGACATTCCGGGCAGAGATCGTCACCTCATCGGCCACGGCTACCCCCAAGCTCTCCCCGTATTTGATCATATTGATCCGACCGCGTCCGGGCTGACAAGCGATTCCTTCCGTGTCAGCCCGCCAGCGCGGCGCGACGCTCGGCCCAGGGCGCGGCGCGTTCCACCTCAGCACAGAGCGAGATCAGCCCCTCGTCCTCGCCATAGGCCGCCGCCAGATGCACCCCGATGGGCAGCCCGTCCGACGACCACCCCAGCGGCAGCGAGGCCGCAGGCTGGCCGCTGGCGTTGAAGGCCGCACAGAACGGCGAATAGGCGAATATGCCCTGCGGCCCGGTGCGGTAGGCGACGTAGTCCTCGGTCGTCGGCGTGAAGCGGCCGACCCTGGCCGGGGGTTCCGCCAGCGTGGCGGTCAGCAGGATGTCGGGACCCCGGTCGAAGAACCCCGCCATCTGCCGCCCGAAAGCATGGATTTCGCCCACCGCCTGCAGATAGCGCGTCGGATGCAGCGTCTGCGAATGCGCCCAGGCGCCCCGGCTGACGCCTTCCACCTCATCCGCGCGCGGCGGCCGGTCGCCAAGCTTCGACCGGATCGACAGCGCGGTGCCGACGCCGACAATGTCGGTCCAGGCCCGCATCATCATCGGCACGTCCGCCTTCGGGCGCGCCGGTTCCACCACATGCCCCAGGCTCTCCAGCAGCCGCCCGGTCGCGCGCACCGCCTCGGCCACCTCCGGGTGGATCGGCTCTCCGGTCAGCGTGGTGTCGCAGATCGCCACCCGCAGCCGCCGCGGTGGGCGCGAGATCGCCGCCGCATGACCCTTGCCCAAAGGTGGCGCCACATAGGGCGCCCCAAGGTCCGGCCCTTCGCAGGCGTCCAGCATCACCGCCGTGTCGCGCACCGACCGGGTCAGGAACCCGTCGATCGCCATCCCCGCCCAGCCTTCGCCCGCATACGGCCCGTCCGGCAGTCGCGCCCGCGTCGGCTTGAACCCGAAGAGCCCGCAGGAGGACGCCGGGATCCTGACCGAACCGCCCCCGTCCGAGCCATGCGCCATCGCGACGATTCCCGCCGCCACCGCCGCCCCCGCCCCACCGGAAGACCCGCCCGAGGTATGGTCCAGGTTCCACGGGTTGCGCGTCGGCCCGCCATAGACCGCCGCTTCCGTCACCGTGCCCACGCCGCCCTCGGGCGAGGTCGTGCGCCCGAAGGTCACCACCCCCGTCGCCCTGATCCGCTCGAAGATCGCGGAATCCTGCCCGTAGACCGTGTTGGCGAACAGGCGCGAGCCATTGTGCGACGGGAAATCCTTCGCCTCGCAGCCCAGGTCCTTGATCAGGAACGGCACGCCCCGGAAGGGGCCGGGTGGCAGACCATCGGCAATCGCCTGCCGCGCCACGCCCTCTTGCATCAACACCACCGCGTTGATCGCCGGATTGCGCGCCTCGACCGCCGCCAGCGCGGCATCCAGCAATTCGGTGGGGCTGACCTCGCCCCGTGCCACCAGCCCCGCCAGCGCGGTCGCGTCCGTTGCCCCCAGATCGCCGATCATGACGTGCCTCCTTGTATCGCCCCGCCAGCCTGCCGCGTCGGGCGGCTGTGCGTCATGCCTGCGACCGACACGCCCTGCCGCAATCGGTCAGATCCGGTGCAGCACCTTGGTCAGCACCTCTCGCAGGGTTTCCGGCAGGATCGGCTTCGGCAAAAACCCGTCCAGCGCCTGGCGCAGGGCATCGTCGCTGCGGATGGCCAGCACGTCGGCCGTCATCGCGACCACCGGGACCGTCCGCCCGTGCGTGGCGCGGATGCGGCGCAGCGTCTCGGCGCCGTCCATCCCTGGCATCATCAGGTCCAGAAGCACCGCGTCGATCCCGCCCTGCGCCAGCCGGGCCAGCGCTTCAGGGCCGCTCGATGCTTCGACCACGCGGGCACCCGCCGCTGCAAGAAGCTGGCTTGCCACCAGCCGGTTGGTGGCGATGTCGTCCACCACCAGCACGAGGCAACTGCGCAGGTCGGCCGGTTTCGCTGCGTCAACCGCCGCGGCGGCTTCCGGGGCGTGGACCGTCAACCGGAAGGTCGCCCCCTGCACGGTGGGCACCACCAGCAGGTCCCCGCCCATCTGCCGCGCCACCGCCCGGCTGATCGCCAGCCCCAGCCCGACGCCCGGTGTCTCGGTCGAACCGCGATAGAAGGGCTCGAACACCTGTTCGTGCAGCGCCGGGGCGATGCCCTTGCCCTGGTCCGCCACCTCGACGACCAGCCGCGCTTTCGCATGTCGCACCAAGATCGTGACCGCCCCGCGCGAGGAATGCTTCAGCGCATTGCCGATCAGGTTGCCCAGGCATTGCCGCACCCGCTGGCTGTCGATCAGAAGAACCTGCGGCACGTCCTTGTCGATCGTGACCAGAAGCTCGCGCCCCTGCAGCCGGGCCTGCAGTTCGAAGACCAGCAGGCTTGCCGACAGTTCCGGCCGCACCGCAACCGGACGCGGGGTGATGGCGACCCGGCCCTCGGTCAGCGCGGAGTAGTCCACCGCATCGTCCAGCATCACCGCCAGGTCGCGCGCCGAAGTGACAACCGTCCGCAGCCGCTGCCGCGAGGCGCCGTTCGCCGCCGCTGCCTCGATCTCGCTCAGCCCGATCACCGCGTTCAGCGGCGTGCGCAGCTCGTGGCTGATCTGTGCCAGGAACCGCCCCTTGGCCACGTTCGCCGCCCGCGCCGCGGCGGTGGCCTCGGACCCGGCGCGGTGCAGGCGGTTGTTCGACACCATCGCGACTGTGGCATAGCCAAGCCCGATCACCGCCGTCACGGTCGAGACGGCAAGTCCGGCCCAATTGCCAAGCGTCACCCAGTGCAGTGTGTTGAACGCCAGGACCACGACCGACACCGTGGCCATCCCGACCGCGCCAAGCGGCAGGTGAATCGAGCGGACCGAACTCAGGTGCAGAAGCGACCCCATGACCAGGCCGATGGCGATGGCCTTGGCGTAGGGGTCGTCCTGCAACCAGACCAGCCCTGCCGCCGAGATCAGCGAAGCTTCCATCGGCACCAGGGTCAGCAGGAAGATGCGATAGCGCCCGGGCGACCGCGCCGGGTCCAGCCGACGCAGCAGCCGCTGCGCCACGAATTCCCCGGTCAGCTCGACCAGGAACAGCACCGCCATCAGCCAGGGCGCGACATAGACTGCGCAAAGCGAATAGGCGAGCGCCACCAGGACGATGCGCAGGACGAATTCTTCCCGGATGATGCGATACTGGCGCAGCAGCTCGTCGCGCAGTCTCTCCCCTTCGGCCTTGGACAATACGGGGGAGGAGGCCATCAGGCAGTCGCACCGAGAGGTTGAAATGTCAGCCTGACAGTAGCCTCATGGCTGTGCGGTCGGTCAAGGCCCCGGAGCAGGGGAAATGGCGACCTCCTGCCGCAAGGTGCCGTCGGTGCCGAAGATCAGGATGCGGTCGTCGGTGGTGACGACGGCGATCCAGCCCTGGCCGAAGGTCACGGCGGCGGCCTTTTTCCCTGCGGGCAGGGCGACGGCCTCGGGCACGGTGGGGGTCGGGGGCGCAAAGGTGGCGGGCATCCGGGTGACAATCAGCCAGACCACGGTTATGACACCGCCGATCATCGACAGCGTCAGCAGGATGACCAGCCATTTCAGAAGCCGCAGGCTGGGCGGCAGGGCGGCATCGGAGGCCTCGGGCGTGGCGGGATCGGACATGGAAGAGCCTTTCGAGGACGAGGACGGGTCGCTGGCCGTCACCATCGGCGAGGACGCCCCCGCCCGCCTTGATAAGGCGCTTGCCGCCGCCGTGCCAGAGGATGCCGCCCTGTCCCGCTCGCGCCTGATGCGGATGATCGCCGAAGGGGCGGTCTTCCGGGACGGTCAGGCCGTGACCGACCCCAAGGCGAAGGTGGCCAAGGGCGAGGTCTATACCCTGCGGCTCGACCCGGCGGTCGAGGTCGCGACCCTGCCCGAGGACATTCCCCTGTCGGTCGTCTGGGAAGATGCCGACCTCATCGTCATCGACAAGCCCGCCGGGATGGTCGTCCACCCCGCGCCGGGCTCGCCCTCGGGCACGCTGGTCAACGCGCTCCTGCACCACTGCGGCGACACGCTGTCGGGGATCGGGGGCGAGAAGCGGCCGGGAATCGTGCACCGGATCGACAAGGATACCTCGGGGCTGCTGGTCGTGGCGAAGTCCGACCGGGCGCATCATGGCCTCGCCCGACAGTTCGAGGATCACTCGGTCAACAGGCACTATCTTGCGGTGGTCCACGGCGTGCCCTCGGGCACCGACCCCCGACTGCGGGGGCTGAAGGGGGTCAGCTTCGAGGCGGGGGGCATCCTGCGGATCGCGACGCATCTGGCCCGGCACAAGACTGACCGGCAGCGGCAGGCAGTGGTCTGGGAACAGGGCCGCCACGCCGTCACCCGTGTCCATGTGGTGGAGGCCTTCGCGGGGCAGGCGGCGCTGGTCGACTGCTGGCTGGAGACGGGCCGCACCCATCAGATCCGGGTGCACCTGGCCTATGCCGGGCACGGGCTGGTGGGTGACCAGACCTATGGCGGCAAGAAGCGGCTCGGGGCTGCCTTGGGGCAGGGGGCGGCGCTGGGGAACGCCTTTTCCCGGCAGGCGCTGCATGCGGCGACGCTGGGGTTCGACCATCCGGTGACGGGGGAGAGGCTGGAGTTCTCCTCGCCCCTGCCGACCGACATGGCCGGGCTGATCGAGGCCCTGCGGGCGGGGTGAGGCGGGGCTGTCCGCAGTGGACAGATTTTCGTCTCGTTTGAAATCAAAGACTTGGCCGTGGACGTTAGGGATTTGGTAACGTCCACGACTCTCGTTGTTCGTTGTGGTGTTTGAAGGATTGTCGCCAGGTGTTTGGCGAGGTGTGTGTTTGCGCGGATTTGGGTTCTGAGGAAGTCGAAGCCGGTGCGGAAGTAGGATCGTTCGAAATAGCCGTGGGGTTTGCG
>NZ_JAYRPN010000090.1:0-1756 GCF_041911175.1 Tabrizicola sp. | reverse complement strand
GCACCCAGCAGGGTCACAAGGCTCAGCAGCGACGGCCCCCCCAGCGCGGCAAGCTGGTCGAGTGGCGTGCCGATCCAGACATGCCCCAGCATCGCCCAGGGAAAGCCGGTGAAGATCACCCCCCGCAGCCCTTCCAGCGCGACGAAGGCCACGACGAATCCCAGCGCAGGCCGGGGAAACAGGCGCGCCAGAACCGCCGCCACCGCCCAGAACAGGGCAAGACCTGCGGACAAGAACACCACGGCGAAGGGGGCCATCCAGCCGGTCGCGGCCACGTCGATCAGGAAGGGCTCGACGATCCAGCTCAGCGCCAGCGCGAAATAGCCGGTCCCGGCGCAAAGCCCGGTCCAGAACGCCCCGCGCCGGTCCGGCACCCGGCCCAAGAGCCAGACCAGCGCCGCCAGCGCGACAAGCGTTGCCCCCCAAAGCCGCCAGGGCTCCTGCCCCAGCGCCGCCCCGGCACCCAGCCCGAAGGCCAGCACCATACGGCGCCAGCCGGTCAGCCAGCCCTCAACCATGCGTCACGCAGCGCCCGCGACCGGTGCCCGCACCCGAAGCCGCTTGATCCGGCGCGGGTCGGCATCGACGATCTCGAACTGGACGCCGCTCTCGTGGCCGATCACCTCGCCCCGCGCCGGAACCCGGCCGGATCGCAGGAAGACGAGCCCGCCCAGCGTGTCGATCTCCTCGTCCTCCTCGCCCGCCCGCAGGGGAATGCCCAGCGCGGCCTCGATCTCTTCCAGCGGTGCGGTGGATTGCGCCAGGATCACGCCGGGCTTCTCCTCTTTCCAGAGCGCACCCTCGTCCTCGTCATGCTCGTCCGCGATCTCGCCGATCACCGTCTCGATCAGGTCCTCGATCGTCACCAGCCCGTCGACCCCGCCATATTCGTCGATGACCAGCGCCATATGCGCGCGCTCCTTCTGCATCTTCTGCAGAAGGACGCCAGTCGGCATCGACGGCGGCGCGTAAAGAATCGGGCGCAGAAGCCGCTTCAGGCTGAACCGCCCCGTCGCGCCGAAGCCGTGCTGCAAGGCAAGGTCCTTCAACAGTACCAGCCCCTGCGGATGGTCGAGCGTGCCCTTGTAGACCGGCACCCGGCTGAACCCGTGCTGGCGGAAGACCTCGACCAGTTCGTCCTTGCCGATGTCCAGCGGCACCGCGACGATCTCGGCCTTGGGGATCGCCACGTCATCCACCCGCATCCGGCGCAGCGCGTGCAGGCCCGGCGGCGCGGCGGACGCGCCCGGCGCAGTTTCGGGCGCAGCCGCATCGGAGCCGGGGGTGAAAGCGGAAAGGAGCCTGCCGAAAAAGCCGCGCTGGCCCTCAGAGGCGGGTTCATCGGTCTCGACCTGCGGCGCGCCTTGCGCTGCGGGAGACCCGTCGGTGCTACTGCCCATCGGTCCTTTGTCCAGATACCACCCGTCACGCGGGCGCGGCCCCTAATATGGGTCAGAAACCCCAAGGCTGGCAAGTATCCGCACTTCCAGCCCCTCCATCAGTGCCGCGTCTTCTTCCTCGATGTGGTCATAGCCCAGAAGATGCAGCACGCCATGCACCAGAAGATGCGTGACATGGTCCGCCATCGGCTTGCCCTGCGCCTCCGCCTCTCGCGCGCAGGTCTCCCAGGCGATCGCGATGTCACCCAGGGATTCGGGATCGTCCGCCTCCCCCGGCTCCGGCAGGTCCGGCGCCTCGCCCACGACCTCCGCCGCCCGCTCCTCGGACGGCCAGCTCAGCACGTTGGTCGGCTGCG
>NZ_JAYRPN010000089.1:0-21925 GCF_041911175.1 Tabrizicola sp. | reverse complement strand
CAGGGCAAGGTTTGACAGCCCGCCATGCCCTGCATAGACATGCCTTCGGCTTCACGGGAAGGCGGCACGATGCGCATAGCGATGATCGGAACGGGATATGTCGGGCTGGTCTCGGGGGCGTGCTTTTCCGACTTCGGGCATGACGTGGTCTGTGTCGACAAGGATGCCGCCAAGATCGAGCGGCTGACGCGCGGCGAGGTGCCGATCTTCGAGCCGGGACTGGAGGCGCTGATCGCCAAGAATGCCACGGCGGGGCGCCTGTCCTTCACGACCGATCTGGTCGCCGCGGTGGCCGGTGCCGAGGCGGTGTTCATCGCGGTCGGCACCCCCACCCGGCGCGGCGACGGTCACGCGGACCTGAGCTATGTGATGGCGGCGGCGGCTGAGATCGGGCGGGCGCTGACCGGCTATGCCGTCATCGTGACCAAGTCGACGGTCCCGCTGGGCACCAACCGCAAGGTGGCCGAGGCTTTGCGCGCCGCCAACCCGGCGGCGGAATTCGATGTCGCCTCGAACCCGGAGTTCCTGCGCGAAGGGGCGGCGATCGACGACTTCATGCATCCCGACCGGGTGGTGGTGGGGGTGGAGACGGCGCGGGCGCGCAAGGTGATGGCCGAGCTGTACCGCCCCCTGAGCCTGCGCGAATTCCCGATGGTCTACACCGGGCTGGAAAGCGCCGAGATGATCAAGTACGCAGCCAACGCCTTCCTTGCGACCAAGATCACCTTCATCAACGAGATCGCCGCCCTGTGCGAGAAGGTGGGGGCCGACGTGAAGACGGTCGCGCGCGGCATCGGCATGGACGGGCGCATCGGCGACAAGTTCCTGCATGCGGGACCCGGTTATGGCGGCAGCTGTTTCCCAAAGGATACCAAGGCTTTGGCGCGGATAGGGCAGGACCATGCGGTGCCGATGCAGATCGTCGAGACGGTGATCAAGGTCAATGACGAGGTGAAGCGCCGGATGATCGACAAGGTCGTCGACCTCTGCGGCGGGTCCCTGCGCGACAAGACCATCGCCGTGCTGGGCGTGACCTTCAAGCCGAACACCGACGACATGCGCGAGGCTCCGTCGCTGACGATCATTCCGGCGCTGGTGGGCGCGGGGGCGCGGGTGCGGATCAGCGACCCGCAGGGCCGGCATGAGGGCGAGGCGCTGCTGCCGGGGGTGAAGTGGATCGAGAATCCCTATCAGGCGGCGAACGATGCCGATCTGGTGGTGCTTCTGACCGAGTGGAACGAGTTCCGCGGCCTCGATCTGGCCAAGCTGGCGCGGAAGATGGCGGTGCCGCAGATGGCCGACCTGCGCAACGTCTATGACCCGGCCGAAGTGCGCGAGGCGGGCTTCACGGCTTACGTCGGCGTCGGGCGCTGAGGCCGGTCCACCGGTTTCCCTAGGCTTTGCGGAAAATCGCGGTCATTCGCCGCGATTGCGCCCTGATTGCGGCCTGAGCCCCCCCAGCGGCTTTGCCACTCTTGGCTTTGGGTAAACGGGTGTGACTGGGGCCGGAAGTGATCAGCTTTCAGGTGGTGGAGACGTTCACGGCGGCGCCGTTGAACATGGTGTCGGGTATTTCCGATCTTGAACTGGTGGAGCGCGATGGCAAGACCATGCTCTACACCGCGACGCGGGCCGGGGGCGGGGTGCTGGCGCTGGAGGTCGACGGGGCGATGGCGCTGGTCGACCAGGAGCTGATCGCGCCGGGGCTGGCCCTGCCTGCCGAAGCCGAGATCGAACGGGTGGTGATCAACGGCACGCCGCATCTGATTGTCACCGGGGCAAACCTGGCCGGAGTGCAGGCCTATGCGCTGGCGAATGACGGGGCGCTTGGGGCCTCGGTGCAGTTGCCGGGCAGCCTGTCCGGCGCGCTGGCGGCGCAAAGCGTGGTGCAGGTCGACGGGGCGACCTATTTCTACGCGGCCCGGGCGGGGGAAAGCACGATCCACACCTATGCCGTCGCAGCCAACGGCAGCATGACCCTGGTCGGGTCGCGGGTGCTGGACGGGCCGCATACCGGGGTCGACATCGCCGCGCTGACCCCGGTGACGGTGGGCGGAAGCCGCTTTCTGGTCAGCCTGTCGCTGGAGGCGGACGTGGTGCGCGCTTTTCCGGTGGCGGCGAATGGCACGCTGGGACCGCCGCAGATGATCGGCGCGCCGCAGGGGCTGGGGATCGCCGACCCTTCGGCGGTGAAGGTGGTCGAGATGGCGGGGGCGACCTATCTGCTGGTCGCCTCGGCGGGGTCGTCCTCGGTCAGCGTGATCGCGCTTGCGGCCGACGGGTCGATGCAGGTGGCCGACCATGTGATCGACACGCTGGACACAAGGTTCCAGGGCGTGCAGGCGCTGGCGACGGCGCAGATCGGCGACCGGGTCTTCGTGATCGCGGGCGGCGGTGACGACGGGTTGACGGTGATGGTGCTGACGCCCGAGGGACGGCTGCTGGCCTGCGGGCAGATGCTGCAGGTGCCGGGGCTTGCCCTGGACAACATCACCGCGATGACCGCGCATGTGACCGGCGGGAGGATCGAGCTGTTCGTCACCGGCGAGGGCACCGGGATCACCCGGTTGCAGATCGACCCCGGCACGCTGACGCCGATCCAGCAGGGCGGGCCCGACGCGGCCCTTCTGTGCGGAACCACCGGGGCCGACATGATCCTGGGCGGCGACGGGGACGAGCTGGTGCAGGGCGGTGCGGGGGCCGACATCCTGGGCGACGGCGCGGGCCGCGATATTCTGTTCGGGGGCGCGGATGACGATCTGTTCGTGCTGTCGGCGGATGGCAGCTACGACCGGATCGCCGACTTCCAGCTGGGGATCGACCGGATCGACCTGTCGGCCTGGGGTCCGATCCATTCGCTCGGCGCGCTGGAGATCACGGCGACCGCGACCGGCGCGCTGATCTCCTGGGGCGACGAGGTGCTGGAACTGGTCACGCCGAATGGATTGCCACTTTTGCCGGGCGGCTTTCGCGCGGAGGATTTCACCGGGCTCTGGCACGCGCTTCCCGCCCCGCCGGACCTGCCGAACACGATCTTCGGGACGAACCAGCCGGACCTTCTGACCGGGACCGAGACTGACGAGATGTTCATCGTCTCGGCCGGGGCAGACACGATCCTGGGCGGGGCCGGGTTCGACTGCATCGTCCTGTCGGGGGCCACCGCGGGGGTGCGCGTCAATCTGGACTCTCCCGGCCAGGGCACCAACATCGCCGCCGGGCAAAGCTATGTCTCGATCGAGGGGATCATCGGCTCGGGGTTTTCCGACCAGCTGACCGGCAATGCGGCAGACAACCGGATCGAAGGGCGGGACGGCAACGACAAGCTGTACGGGGCGGGCGGGGCGGACAGCCTTTTTGGCGGCAATGGCAACGATACGCTGTCCGGGGGCACGGGGGCCGATGTGCTGGACGGCGGCATCGGGCGGGACCGGGCCAGCTATCGCGATGCGGCCAGCGGGCTGGTGGCCGACCTCTCGCTTGCGGCGCGCAACACCGGCGACGCGGCAGGCGACAGCTATGTCGGCATCGAGGACCTGGAAGGGACGGCCCGCGCCGACACGCTGGGCGGCGACGCCCAGGCGAATGCGATCTACGGGCTGGACGGCAACGACCGGATCGAGGGACGGCAGGACAACGACAGCCTCTATGGCGGCGAGGGTGACGACACCCTGGCGGGTGGCGAGGGGGCTGATCGGCTGGACGGCGGCAACGGCTTCGACATCGCCAGCTATGAGGGGGCGACGACGGCGATCAGGATCGACCTGACGGCCGCCACCCTGGCCACGGGCGAGGCGGCGGGGGACCAGTTCATCTTGATCGAGGGCTTCGTGCTGGGGACACTGGCCGACAGTTTTGCGGGCACCGACCTGACGGATCGCGCCTGGGGCGGGGCGGGCAACGACACGCTGACCGGCCGAGGCGGGGCGGACTGGCTTTCGGGCGGGGCGGGCAATGACTGCCTCTACGGCGGGGACGGCGACGACACTCTGATGGGGGGCGCGGGCCTGGACCGGCTGGAGGGTGGCCTGGGGCTGGACCTCGCCTCCTACGCCGATGCGGCGGCCGGTCTGCGGGCCGAGTTGGCGACGCCGTCGCAGAACACAGGCGATGCGAAGGGCGACATCTATGTCGGGCTCGAGGGACTTGAGGGATCGGCCCATGCCGACACGCTGGGCGGCGATGCGGCGGCGAACCTGATCCTGGGGCTTGGCGGCAACGACCAGCTTTTCGGGCGAGCGGGAAATGACAGTCTGACGGGTGGGGATGGCGACGACACGCTTTCGGGCGGCGCGGGCGCGGACCGGTTGACCGGGGGCGCGGGGCTGGACCTGGCGTCCTATGCCGAGTCGCGGGCGCTGCGGGTCGACCTGGCGCAACCGGGCCTCTCGACCGGCGAGGCGCTGGGGGACCAGTTCGACGGGATCGAGGGGCTCATCGGCGGGACCGGCAACGACACGCTTCTGGGGGATGCGCAGGCGAACCTGCTGATCGGCGGCGGAGGCGCGGACCAGCTGGACGGGCGCAGCGGCGACGACACGCTTTCGGGCGGCGACGGGGCGGATACGCTGTGGGGCGGCGAGGGGGCCGACCGGCTTGAGGGCGGCGCGGGCAACGACCTGCTGGACGGCGGGGCAGGCGACGATCTGCTTCTGGGCGGCGACGGCAATGACCTGATCCTGGCGGGCGCAGGGGCCGACCTGATCGACGGCGGCGCGGGCTTCGACACAACAAGCTTCGCCGGCTGGCTGGAGGCCCTGGTCCTTGATCTTGCGCAGTCGGGGCAGAACGCGGGCGCGGCCGCTGGCGACGTGCTGATCGGCATCGAGGAGGTGATCGGGACCGGGTTGGGTGACCGGATCGCGGGCGACGGGCTCGCCAACAAGTTTCGCGGCGAGGGCGGGGCGGACTGGCTTGCGGGCCGGGCGGGCAATGACCTGCTGTTCGGCGGAGAGGGCGACGACACCCTGATGGGCGGCGCCGGGGCAGACCGGCTGGACGGCGGGCTTGGACGGGACCTCGTGTCCTATGCCGATGCGACCCAGGGGCTGAAGGTGGACATGACCACCGCGTCGCAGAACACCGGCGATGCCAAGGGCGATGTGCTGGTTGCCATCGAGGACCTGGAGGGTTCGGCCTATGCCGACACGCTGTCGGGCACCTCGGCGGCGAACCTGATCCTGGGTCTTGACGGCAACGACCAGCTTTCGGGCGGGCAGGAAATGACAGCCTGCTGGGCGGCGCGGGGGACGACACCCTTTCCGGCGGGGCGGGGGCGGACCGGCTGGACGGCGGCGAAGGACTTGACCTTGCCTCCTACGCGGAAGCGCGGGCGCTGCGCGTCGACCTGGCGCAGCCTGGCCTCTCGACCGGCGAGGCGCTGGGGGACCAGTTCGTCGGGATCGAGGGCCTGCTGGGGGGCACCGGCAACGATACGCTTCTGGGGGACGGGCAGGCGAACCTGCTGATCGGTGGCGGAGGGTCGGACCAGCTTGACGGGCGGGCGGGGAACGACACGCTGGCGGGCGGGCTTGGGGCGGACACGCTGGTCGGCGGCGAGGGGGATGACCTGCTGGATGGTGGCAGCGGCAACGACCGGCTGGATGGCGGCGCGGGAGACGACGTGCTGACCGGCGGCGACGGCAATGACCGGCTGGACGGCGGTGCCGGGAGCGACGTGCTGACCGGCGGGCTTGGCGTCGACAGTTTCGTCTTCAGCGGCGGGGCCGATCTGGTGACCGATTTTCGCGACCGGCAGGACAAGATCATCCTCGACCTGCATCTGTGGGAGGGACCCCCGCCGGCGGTGGCGAGCATCCTGTCTGCGGCGGTCGTGACATCGACGGGCCTGCACATTGACCTCGGCGGCGGGAACTCGCTGGACATTGCCGGGATTTTTGACGCAAACCTTCTGGCCGACGACATCCTGTTCCTGTGAAGAAGGCTGGGCCTATGGCAGATAAAGTGCTGGTGACGGGCGGGGCGGGCTATATCGGATCACATGCCTGCAAGGCCCTGGCGCGGGCCGGATTTCAGCCGGTGGTCTTCGACAACCTCTCGACCGGCTGGAAGGGCGCGGTGCAATGGGGGCCGCTGGTCCGGGGCGACCTGATGGATCGGGCCGCCATCGACGCGGCGCTGGCGGAACATCGCCCGGTGGCGGTGATGCATTTCGCGGCTTTGTCGCTGGTGGGCGAGTCGATGCAGGACCCGGGGCGCTATTGGCGGGTGAACGTGGGCGGCGCGCTGAATCTTCTGGAGGCCTGCGCGGCGGCGGAGGTGCGGAACTTCGTCTTCTCCTCGACCTGCGCGACCTATGGCGACCAGGACGGGGTGCTTCTGACCGAGGAAACGCCGCAGCGGCCGATCAATGCCTATGGCGGGTCGAAACTGGCGATTGAACAAATGCTGCAGGATTTCGGCAAATCGGCCGGAATCTCCCATGTGATCTTTCGATATTTCAACGTTGCGGGCGCGGACCCTGAGGGCGAGACGGGCGAGCAGCATGTGCCCGAGACGCATCTGATCCCGCTGATGCTGGATGCGGTGGCGGGCAAGCGTCCGGCGCTGACGGTGTTCGGGACCGACTATCCGACAAGGGACGGGACCTGCGTCCGGGATTATGTCCATGTCACCGACCTGGCCGATGCGCATGTGTTGGGGCTGCGTCGATTGCTGGACGGCAAGGGCAATGGCGTCTTCTGCCTGGGCACCGGGCGGGGCTTTTCGGTGCGCGAGGTGATCGAGGCGAGCCGGGCGGTCACCAACCGCGAGGTGCCGGTGGTGATCGGCGGACGGCGGGCCGGGGATGCGGCGGCGCTGGTGTCCTCCTCGACCCATGCGATCGAGGAACTGGGCTGGGAGCCGAGGCATTCGACCCTGCGGCAGATGATCGGCGATGCCTGGGCCTGGGCGCAGAAGCCGGGGTTTGACGCGTAGTCAGAGGTCCCAGTCGAGCGGTTTCTTCGCTGCGACCGGGTCAGCACCAAGCCCAAGCCAGGCGGCACGCAGCGGCAGCTTGCGTTCCGCGCCCCAGTCGCCGGTGACGGTCAGCTCGTCGCCCTCCAGCATCACCCCGGCGACGGACTGGCCGGTGGGCCAGCGGATCGCGCCAAGGATATGGCGCATCTCGACCGTGCCGAGGGGGGCGAGCGTCAGGAGCGCCGGTTGTCCGGCGGCGGTCAGGGGATCGGGGGTCTCTTGCGAGGAGAGGCCGAGGACCGGGAGTGCTGCGCCTTCCTCGATCCCGAGACAGCCGGTGTGGCGGCTGTTCCAGGGGGCATAGTCGCGCCCGCCGTTCGAGTGCCAGAGCATCGTCATCGGCAGGGCGCGGGCGTTGCGCAGGGTGAGGATGAGGTCGCCCTCGGCGGGGCGGACGACGGCGGTCCAGCCGAGGCGGGAAGCGGGGTCCTCGATCCCGGCGACGAAATCCTCATGCGCCGCGCCCCAGGGATAGCGGTGCAGGTTGACGGTGGTGCCGTCGGCGGCGGGGAATTCGGCGGCGTCCTCGGCGCGGCGGGGGTAGGCGAGGCAGGACCGGCCTCGGGTTGTCTCGGGCGGTTCGGGCAGGCTCTCCCACCAGCGCTTGCGGGAAAACGACAGCTTGGCGCCGTTCGGGACCGAGATCATCGCATGGTTGGCGGCGGGAAGTGCGCCGGTGCCGCCGATGAAGAGGTGGCGCTGGTAGACGAAGGGGTGGTCGTCAGCGAGCGACAGTTCCTTGACCACGGTCGCGCCCTGCACGGCACCTTCCAGCACGGCGCGGAGGGTGCCGGGGGCGGAGGGTGTGACGCGCCAGTCACCGTTCGCCGTCAGGCCGTGCAACCCGTCTGGGGAGGGGCCGAAGGGGACGGCGAGGAAGTCTCCCGCCAGCCAGCGCTGGTGCGGGGGTGCGTCGGCGGGAACCTCCTCGGGCGACCAGGGGGCGCGGTGCAGGGGGGCGATGGTCGCGCCCTCGTCGGTGACTTCGAACTGGTGCAGGACGCCGCCCTGCGGGGCGAAGGTCAGGCTGATGCCTCGGGCGGAAAGGGTGTGGGACATGGCGGCCTCCGGTTTCCGGGCAAGCTAGCCAAAGGGGCTGGTGGGGCGCAAGGTCAGGCGGGCAGAAGCTCCAGCGCGACGCCCTGGCCGACGCCGACGCAAAGCGTGACGAGGGCGGATTTGCCGCCGGTTTCGGCCAGGCGGCGGGCGGCGGTTCCGGCAAGGCGGGCGCCGGACATGCCAAGCGGGTGGCCCATCGCGATGGCGCCGCCGTGGGCGTTGAGGCGCGGGTCGTCGTCGGCCATGCCCCAGGCGCGGGTGCAGGCGAGGACCTGGGCGGCGAAGGCCTCGTTCAGCTCGATCACCTCGTGGTCTTGCGCTGCGCGACCGGTGCGGGCGGTCAGGCGGCGGGCGGCTTCGACCGGGCCGATGCCCATCACGCGCGGCTCTACCCCCCCCGAGGCAGCCGCCCCGATCCGGGCAAGGGGGGTGAGGTGGTGCTGGCGGACCGCTGCGGCGCTGGCGAGGATCACGGCCGCCGCCCCGTCGTTCACGCCCGATGCGTTGCCTGCGGTCACCGTGCCGGGCTTACGGAACGGGGCGGTGAGGGCGGCGAGTTTTTCGAGGCTGGTCGGGCGGGGGTGTTCGTCGGTGCTGACCACGGTGTCGCCCTTCCGGCCGGGGATGGTGACGGGCAGGATGTCCGGTGCGTGCCAGGTGGCGTCGTAGCGGGATTGCGAGAGGAGGGCGTAGCGGTCCTGATCCTCGCGGCTGATGGCATGGTCGGCGGCGAGGTTTTCGGCGGTTTCGGGCATCGCCTCGGTGCCCCAGAGCTGTGCCATCCGGGGGTGGACGAAGCGCCAGCCGATCGTGGTGTCGAAGATCTCCGGGGCGCGGGCGAAGGCGGTTTCGGACTTCGGCATGACGAAGGGCGCGCGGGACATGCTTTCGACGCCGCCTGCGATGATCACCTCGGCAGCGCCGTCGCGGATGGTTCGGGCGGCGGTGATGACGGCGTCGAGGCCCGAGGCGCAGAGGCGGTTGACCGTCAGGGCGGGGACTTTGGGGCCGAGGCGGGAGAGGAGCGTGGCCATGCGGGCGACGTTGCGGTTGTCCTCGCCCGCCTGGTTGGCGCAGCCGAAGATAACCTCGTCGACGGGGAGGTCGTGCAGGTCGAGAAGTCCGTCGATGACGCGGGTGGCAAGGTCGTCGGCGCGGATCGGGGAGAGCGCACCGGCGTAGCGGCCGATGGGGGTGCGGCGGTGGGCGCAGAGGAAGACTTCGGTCATTTCGCCTCCAGCATGGGTGCGGGGTCGTAGCGGGGTTTCAGCGGCTCGGGCGAAATGGCGCGGAGGCGGGCGAGTTCTGAGAGGACGGCTTGGCGGCCATGCCGGGCAAGCGCCTCGAACGGGCCGCGTGGGAAGTTGAGGCCGAGGCGCAGGGCGGTGTCGATGCCTTCAGGCGTGGTGCCGCCTTCGGCGAGGAGCCAGTGGGCCTCGTTGACGAGGGTCGCCTCGATGCGAAGGGCGATGACGTCGGCATCGGCGGGCGGGCTGGCGGGGGTGTCGGGGAAGACGAAACCCTTGCCGGTCTTGCGGCCAAGGTTGCCGCTGGCGACCTGGGCCTTCAGCGCGGGGAAGGGCAGGTAGCGGGGGTGGCTCCCCATCGCGGCATACATCCCCTCGGTCGCGGCGAAGTTGATGTCGGCGCCGATCAGGTCGATCAGGGCGAAGGGGCCAAGCTTGTAGCCTGCCGCGGTCATTGCGGCGTCGATCTCGCCGGCGCTGCGGCCTTCGGAGAGGAGGGCCAGCGCCTCGCCGTAGTAGGGGCGGGCACAGCGGTTGACGATGAAGCCGGGGCGGTCGGGGCAGAGGATGACGGTCTTGCCTGCGGCCTCGGTCCAGTGTTGTGCGCGGGTGATGGTGGCAGGGGTAGTGCCCGCATGGGGGGCGAGTTCCACCAGTTTCATTGCCGGAGGCGGGTTGAAGAAATGGAGCGCAAGGGTGCGGTCAGGGTGTTTCAGGCCTGCCGCGATGCCGTGGATCGGCAGCGAGGAGGTGTTGGTGGCAAGGATCGCATCGGGGGCGATCAATGGCTCCAGCGCGGCGAAGAGGGCCTGCTTGGCCGCCAGCTTCTCGACGATGGCCTCGATGATGAGGTGGCAGGGGGCCAGCGCGGTCAGGTCGGGAGCGACGGAAAGGCGGGCGAGGGTGGCGTCGCGGTCGGCTTCGGTCAGCTTCCCGGCGGTGACGCGGGAGTGCAGAGTCTGTGTCAGCCGGTCGCGGGCGCTGTCGCGGGCGGGTTGATGGGCGTCGGTGGCGATGACGGGGAAGCCCGCTTGGGCATAGACCTGCGCGATGCCGAGGCCCATCGTGCCAAGGCCGACAACGCCGATGGTGGGACGGTCGGTCATCGGCCGGTGAACCCCGGTTTGCGCTTTTCGCGGAAGGCGCGGATGCCTTCGGTCTTGTCGGCGGTGTCGAGCAGGGCCTCGAATGCGGCGCGTTCCTGATCCAGCGCCAGCGCGCCTTCGGCCCCGGCGACAAGGGCGGCCTTGGCGGCTTGCAGGGCGAGGGGCGCGCGCCCGGCCAGCTTTTCGACCAGCGGGCGGGCCACATCCTCCGCCGCGCCGTCCGAGAGCCAGCCCGCGATGCCCCAGTCATGGGCGGTGGCGGCGGGCAGGATCTCCCCGGTCAGGACCAGCCGCGTCGCCCGTGCCCGGCCCACCAGCGAGAGAAGCCGTTGTGCCCCGCCCGCGCCGGGGATCAGGCCGAGGTTCGTCTCGGGCAGGCCGACCTTCGCGGTGGCCCCCAGCACCAGACAGTCGGCCATCAGCGCCAGCTCGAACCCGCCGCCCAGGGCGAGACCGTCGACGGCGGCGACCAGCGGCTTCGGGAAGGCGCGGATGCGGGCCCAATGCGCCTTGCGGGGGTCGGTGGCCCCTTCGGCGGCAGTCTTGCCCTCGATCTCTGCGATGTCGGCCCCGGCGGCGAAGTTGCCCTCGGCTCCGGTGAGAAGCACCGCGCGGCAGGCGGGATCCCCCGCGAGTTCGGTCAGCACCCCGGCCAGCTGCGCCAGAAGCGCGGTGTTCAGCGCGTTCTTCGCCTGCGGCCGGTTCAGCACCAGCCGGGTCCAGGCGCCCTGCGGTTCGATGATCAGATCCATGCCTTGCATCCTGCATCACCACGCCAAAATTTCAAGCTGGAAATTTCAAGCTTGAAATTATTTTCCCGGGATGGCAGGCTTTGGTCAGTCAGGGACTCGGGGAGGGTCAGGTGAAGGTTCTTTGCCTTGGAGGTGGTCCGGCGGGCCTCTATTTCGCGATTTCAATGAAGCTGCGCGACCCGTCGCACCAGGTCACGGTGATGGAGCGGAACAAGGCGGACGACACGTTCGGCTGGGGGGTCGTGTTGTCGGACGACGCGATGGCGCGGATGAAGAAGAACGACCCGCAAAGCTATGACGCGATCAAGGCCAATTTCGCCTATTGGGACGACATCGCCGTGGTGCACCGGGGTGAGCGTCAGGTTTCGGGCGGGCACGGGTTCGCCGGGATCGGGCGGATGAAGATGCTGCTTCTTCTGCAGGAACGGGCGCGCCAGCTGGGGGTGGACCTGCAGTTCCAGACCGAGTTCAAGTCGGCCGAGGACTACCGCCGCGACTATGACGTGGTGGTGGCAACGGACGGGATCAACTCGCTGGTCCGCCGCGAATATGCCGACGTCTTCAAGCCGGACATCGACCAGCGGCTGGTCAAGTTCATCTGGCTGGGCACGCATCAGAAGTTCGACGACGCCTTCACCTTCATCTTCGAGGAGACCGAGTGGGGCTGGTTCTGGGCGCATGTCTACCAGTTCGACGCCGATACCGCGACCTTCATCGTCGACTGTATGCCCGAGACCTGGGACCGGGCGGGCTTTGCCGACATGTCGAAGGAGGAGACCGTCGCCACCTGCCAGCGCATCTTCGCGAAGCATCTGGGCGGGCACGACCTGATTTCGAACGCCAACCATCTGCGCGGCTCGGCGGTCTGGATGCAGTTCCCACGCGTGCTGTGCGAGCGCTGGTATAATGGCAATGTCGTGCTGATGGGCGATGCGGCGGCGACAGGGCATTACTCCATCGGCTCGGGGTCGCGGCTGGCCTTCGACAGCGCCATCGCGCTGGCGGATTACCTGCATTCGGAACCGACGATGGAAGCCGCCTTCCAGCGCTATCAGGAGGAGCGGCGGGTCGAGGTCTTGCGGCTGCAATCGGCGGCGCGCAACAGCCTGGAATGGTTCGAGCGGGTGGAACGCTACCTCGACATGGCGCCGATGCAGTTCGCCTATTCGCTCTTGACCCGCAGCCAGCGGATCAGTCACGAGAACCTGCGCCTGCGCGACCCGGAGTGGTTGCAGACCGCCGAGGACTGGTTCCAGCGCCAGGCCGGGGGGCAGGCGGGGCGGCAACCGATGTTCGCGCCGTTCCAGCTGCGCGGCATGCGGTTGGAGAACCGGGTCGTCGTCTCGCCGATGGCGCAATACAAGGCGGTGGATGGCTGCCCGACCGACTGGCATTTCTCGCATTACGCCGAACGGGCGAAGGGCGGCGCGGGGCTGGTCTATGTGGAGATGACCTGTGTCTCGCCCGAGGGCCGGATCACGCCGGGCTGTCCGGGGCTCTATGCGCCGGAGCATGAGGTGGCGTGGAAGCGGCTGGCCGATTTCGTTCATGCCGAGACGAAGGCGAAGCTGTGCTGCCAGATCGGGCATTCCGGGCGGAAGGGCAGCACGCAGCTGGGCTGGGAGGACGGCGATGCTCCTTTGGCGGAGGGCAACTGGCCGGTGATGAGCGCCAGTGCGGTGCCGTGGAGCAAGGGCAACGCCGTGCCCAAGGCGATGACACGGACGGACATGGATACGGTGGGCGACCAGTTCGTCGCCTCGACCCGGATGGCCGAGCGGGTCGGATTTGACATGATCGAACTTCACGCGGCGCATGGCTATCTGATTTCGTCCTTCATCAGCCCGAAATCGAACATCCGCACCGATGAGTATGGTGGTAGCCTGGAGAACCGCCTGCGCTGGCCCTTGGAGGTGTTCCGGGCGATGCGGGCAGCCTGGCCGGAGGACAAGCCGATGTCGGTCCGCATCTCGGCGAATGACTGGGTGGGCGACGAAGGCGTGACGCCGGAAGAGGCGGTGGAGATTGCCAAGGCTTTCTCGGCGGCAGGCGCCGACATCATCGACGTCAGCGCCGGGCAGACCTCGACCGATGCCAGGCCGGTCTATGGCCGGATGTTCCAGACCCCGTTCAGCGACCGCATCCGCAACGAGGCGGGGCTGGCGACGATGGCGGTCGGCAACATCACCGAGGCGGACCAGGTGAACGGCATCCTGCTGGCAGGGCGCGCCGATCTGGTGGCGCTGGCCCGGCCGCATCTGGCCGACCCCTATTGGACGCTGCATGCAGCGGTGAAGGCGGGGGACGAGAGCGTCTTCTGGCCGAACCCCTACCTGAATGGCCGCGACCAGGCGCTACGGCTGCAGGCGCGGGCACAGGAGGTGATCCGGGTATGACACTGCAGGGCAAGCGCGTGCTGATCACGGGGGGCGGTTCCGGTGCCGGAGCCGACCTTGCGCGCGGCTTTGCCGAAGCGGGGGCGGAGGTGGTAATCTCTGGTCGTCGGGCGGAGGCGTTGAAGGCGGTGGCAGAACCGCTGGGCGCGCGCTGGGTGCAGGGGGATGTGACCGACGAGGGCTCGGTCGCGGCGATGTTCCGGGAGGCCGGGCCTTGCGACATCGTCATCGCCAATGCGGGGGCGGCGGACAGCGCGGTGATGGCGAAGACGACGCTGGCGCAGTGGAACGCGATGCTTGCGGTGAACCTGACGGGCGTGTTCCTGACCTTCCGCGAGGCACTCGGCCAGTTCCGGGGCGAGGGGCGGCTGATCGCGGTGGCCTCGACCGCGGGGCTGAAGGGCTATGCCAAGGTCGCGCCCTATGCGGCGGCGAAGCATGGGGTCATCGGGTTGGTGCGGTCGCTGGCGCTGGAGGTGGCGCGGAAGGGGATCACGGTGAACGCGATCTGTCCGGGGTTCCTCGACACGCCGATGACCGAGCATTCGGTGCAGGTGATTGCGGAGAAGACCGGGAAAAGCCTGGCCGAGGCGCGGGCGGCGCTGGAGGGGCTCAGCCCGCAGGGGCGGCTTTACCAGCCCTCGGAAGTGACGGCGGCGGCGCTGTATCTGGCGTCGGAGGCGGCATCGGGGGTGAACGGGGCCTGCCTGACGATCTCGGGGGGCGAGGTGTGAGCGAGGGGTCGAAGCGGCGGTTGAAGATGTGGATCCGGCTTCTGGGCGTGACCCGGGGGGCGGAAAACGGGCTGCGCGAATATCTGCGGGTGAAGCACGACACCACGCTGCCGCGCTTCGACGTGATGGCGGCGCTGTATCGTCGGCGCGAGGGTGTGACGATGAGCGAACTTTCCCGGATGCTGCTGGTGTCGAACGGCAATGCGACGGCGGTGGTCGACCGGCTGGAAGGCGAGGGGCTGGTGCGGCGCACCCCCTCCGAGGTGGATCGCCGGACGGTGCATGTCGCACTGACGGCAGAGGGGACGGCGGCTTTCGAGACGATGGCCGAGGGGCATGAGGCCGAGGTCGCGCGGCTGTTCGCAGGCCTGAGCGAGGATGACCTCGACCAGTTGACCACGATCCTGAAGAGGATGGGACGATGAGCTTTCAGGCGGGAACCAGGATGGCAGGGCTGAAGCCGCAGCATTTCCTGTGGGAGGTGAAGGACCGCATCGCCGTGGTCCGGCTGAACCGGCCCGACCGCAAGAACCCGCTGACCTTCGACAGCTATGCCGAGTTGCGCGATACCTTCCGCGCGCTGGTCTATGCGACGGATGTGGACGTGGTGGTTTTTGCGTCCAATGGCGGGAACTTCTGCTCGGGGGGCGATGTGCATGATATCATCGGCCCGCTGATCGGTCTGCCGATGAAGGAGTTGCTGGCCTTCACCCGGATGACCGGCGATCTGGTCAAGGCGATGATTTCCTGTGGCAAACCGATCATCGCAGCGGTGGACGGTGTGGCGGTGGGGGCGGGGGCGATCATCGCGATGGCCTCGGACCTGCGGCTGGCGACGCCCGCGGCGAAATGCGCGTTTCTGTTCACCCGGGTGGGCCTCGCAGGCTGCGACATGGGGGCCTGCGCAATGCTGCCGCGGATCATTGGGCAGGGGCGGGCGGCGGAGCTTCTGTATACGGGCCGGGTGATGGGCGCCGAGGAGGGCGAACGCTGGGGTTTCTGGAACGCGCTGCACGGGGCCGAGGTGCTGGAGGCGGAGGCGATGGCCCTGGCCCGGCGGTTGGTTTCCGGGCCGGTCTTTGCGCATGGGATCACCAAGACGCAGTTGAACCAGGAATGGAACATGGGGCTGGAGCAGGCGATCGAGGCCGAGGCTCAGGCGCAGGCGATCTGCATGCAGACGAAGGACTTCGAGCGGGCCTACCGGGCCTTTGTGGCGAAGGAGAAGCCGGTGTTTCAGGGGGATTGAGGGTGGACCGGGGGCCTGCCCCCGGACCCCCGGGATATTTGGACAAAGATGAAATGAGCGACACGAGTTTCCTTGACTGGCCGTTCTTCGAGCCCCGCCACCGTGAGCTGGCGGCGGCGCTGGAGGCGTGGTGCGCGGCGCATCTGCCGGTGTCGCATGGCGATGTGGACTCGGCTTGCAAGGGGCTGGTCGCGGCGCTGGGGACTGGCGGGTGGCTGAAGCTCTCCGGTGCGGGGGAGGGGGAGCGGCTGGACGTGCGCTCGCTGAGCCTGATCCGCGAGACGCTGGCGCGGCATGACGGGTTGGCGGATTTCGCCTTTGCGATGCAGGGGCTGGGGATGGGGGCGGTCAGCCTGTTCGGCACACCGGCGCAGCGGGAGTGGCTGGGGAAGACCCGCGAAGGCCGGGCGATTTCCGGCTTTGCGCTGACCGAGCCGGGGTCGGGCTCGGACGTCGCGGCGACGGCAACCGTGGCCGAGCGGGTGCCGGGCGGCTGGCGGCTGTCCGGCGAGAAGACCTATATCTCGAACGGCGGGATCGCGGATGTCTATGTGATCTTCGCCCGGACGGGGGAGGCGTCGGGGGCGAAAGGGCTGTCGGCCTTCCTGCTGCCTGCGTCGGCCACGGGGCTGGAGGTGGTCAGCCGGATCGAGGTGATGGCGCCGCATCCGCTGGCGCATCTGCGGCTGACCGATGTGGAACTGCCGGATGAGGCGCTGATCGGCAAGCCGGGCGAGGGGTTCAAGATCGCCATGTCGGTGCTGGACGTGTTCCGCTCGACCGTCGGGGCGGCGGCCTTGGGCTTCGCGCGGCGTGCGCTGGACGAAGCGCTGCAGCGGACGCAATCGCGGCGCATCCAGGGGCAGGCGCTGTCGGAGTTGCAGCTGGTGCAGGGCCATCTGGCCGACATGGCGCTGGAGATCGACGCCTCGGCCTTGCTGGTCTACCGGGCGGCGTGGGTGAAGGACATGGGCGCGGCGCGGGTCAGCCGCGAGGCCGCGATGGCGAAGCTTTTCTCCACCGAAGCGGCGAGCCGTGTGATCGACATGGCGGTCCAGCTGCATGGTGGCGACGGGGTGCGGCAGGGCTTTGCGGTCGAAAGCCTCTACCGCGAAATCCGCGCGCTGCGGATCTACGAGGGGGCAAGTGACGTGCAGCGCATCGTCATCGCGCGGAGCCTGCTGGGATAACCAAGGGAGGGACAGATGGCAGACTTGAAAGGCGGGATCACCCGCAACGGCGCGGCCTATCACGGGCGGATGCTGAACATCCTGGGGCAGCGGTATTTCCCCAAGGCCTCCTGCGACGCCACCTTCAGCTTCGAGACGAACAGCGAGCCGGGGCAGTTCGTGCCGGTCCATGTCCACCCGCATCAGGACGAATTCATCCTGGTGCAGGAGGGCGAGTTGCACCTGAAGCTGGACGGGGTCTGGTCGGTGGCGAAGGCGGGCGACCTGGTGCGGATGCCGAAGGGCGTACCGCATGGCTATTTCAACAAGTCCGACAAGCCGGCGCGCGCGCTGTTTTGGGTTTCGCCCGCGGGCAGGCTGGAGGCTTTGTTCGAGACGCTGCATGACATGACCGACATCCCGGCCATCGTCGAGGCTTCGGCCCGGCATGACGTGGATTTCCTGCCGCCCGAGGCCAACGACTGAGATGTACGAGCGCCTGATCCAGATCGAGTTCAACCATTGCGACCCGGCGGGGATCGTCTTCTATCCGCGCTATTTCGAGAT
This sequence comes from Tabrizicola sp., assembly GCF_041911175.1. Lineage (GTDB taxonomy): Bacteria > Pseudomonadota > Alphaproteobacteria > Rhodobacterales > Rhodobacteraceae > Tabrizicola. The sequence goes on along the minus strand of NZ_JAYRPN010000089.1, from coordinate 4,668 downwards.
GGTGAACTCGGTCATCGAGAACTTCTTCGCCGATGTGGTCGGGCGGTCCTTCGCCGCGATGCACAACGACGGCGGCAGGAACGGTGTGCCCACCGTGGCGATCGAGGCGGTGTTCCAGCGCCCCTCGCGCCTGGGCGAGAAGGTGCGCTTTACGCTGAAGGTGGAGCGGGTCGGGGGCTCGTCGGTGAAGCTGTGGGTCGAGGGGCAGGGGCCGGATGGCCTGCGGCTGCGGGTGGGCATGACGCTGGCCTGGATCGACGGGATGAAGGCGGCACCCTGGCCGGCGGAGATGCGGGCGGCGCTGGTGAGCTACAAGGAGACGCAGGATGCATGAGGTCCTTCACCCGAAGCACTGGAAAGCGGCGCGGGGCTACGCCAACGGCATCGCGGCGGAGGGCCGGATGGTCTTCACCGGCGGGATCATCGGCTGGAACGCGGATCAGGAATTCGAGACGGACGACTTCGTGGGCCAGGTCGAGCAGGCGCTGCGGTCGATCGTCGAGATCCTGGCCGAGGCGGGGGCCGGGCCGGAGCATCTGGTGCGGCTGACCTGGTATGTCACCGACAAGCGCGAATACCTGGGCAGCCTGAAAGAGCTGGGTGCGGTCTACAAGGCGGTCATCGGGCGGACCTATCCAGCGATGGCGCTGGTGCAGGTGGTGGCGCTGGTCGAGGACCGGGCGAAAGTGGAAATCGAGGCGACCGCCGTCATTCCCGGCAAATAGGGACGCGGACGCAGGGTTTGGGAGGACCCGGGACATGCTTGGACCGACAGGACATAGCGACAGCTTCACCCGTGACCGCCTGCCCGCGTCGGAGGACTGGCCGGAGATCAGGCTTCAGGGCTTCGACTATCCCGACTGGCTGAATGCCGGGGTCGAACTGACCGATGCGATGGTGGCCAAGGGCTTCGGCGACAACACCGCGCTGATCGGCAACGGACGCAGCCGCACCTACAAGGAGTTGACCGACTGGTCGAACCGCATCGCGCATGCGCTGGTCGAGGATTACGGGGTCAAGCCGGGGAACCGGGTGCTGATCCGGTCGGCGAACAACCCGGCGATGGTGGCCTGCTGGCTGGCGGCGACCAAGGCGGGGGCAGTGGTGGTCAATACCATGCCGATGCTGCGGGCGGGGGAGCTGGGCCAGATCGTCGACAAGGCCGAGATCAGCCATGCGCTGTGCGATACCCGCCTGATGGAGGAGCTGGTCGCCTGCGCCAAGGTCTCGAAACACCTGCGGACGGTGGTGGGCTTCGACGGGACGGCCAACCATGATGCCGAGCTGGACCGGGTGGCGCTGTCGAAATCGGTGAAGTTCCAGGCGGTGCAGACGGGCCGGGACGACGTGGCCTTGTTGGGCTTCACCTCTGGCACCACGGGCGAGCCGAAGGCCACGATGCATTTCCACCGCGACCTGATGATCATCGCCGACGGCTATGCCAAGGAAGTGCTGGGCGTCACGCCCGAGGACGTGTTCATCGGCTCGCCGCCGCTGGCCTTCACCTTCGGTCTGGGGGGCCTTGCGGTGTTCCCGCTGCGTTTCGGGGCGGCGGCGGCGCTGCTGGAACAGGCAAGCCCGCCGAACATGATCGAGATCATCCAGAAGCACCGCGCGACGGTCTGCTTCACGGCGCCCACCGCCTACCGGGTGATGCTGAAGGCGATGGCCGAAGGCGCGGACCTGTCCTCGCTGCGCGCAGCGGTCAGTGCGGGGGAAACCCTGCCCGGCCCGGTCTACGAGGACTGGATGGCCAAGACCGGCAAGCCAATGCTGGACGGGATCGGCTCGACCGAGATGCTGCATATCTTCATCACCAACCGCTTCGATGACCACCGCCCCGCCTGCACCGGGCGGCCCGTCAGGGGCTATGAGGCGAAGATCGTCGGCGAGGACATGCAGGACCTTCCCCGCGGGGAAACCGGTCGGCTGGCAGTGCGCGGACCGACCGGCTGCCGCTATCTCTCGGACAAGCGGCAGAAGAACTATGTCAGGGGCGGCTGGAACCTGACCGGCGACAGCTTCTGGCAGGACGAGGAGGGCCGCTTCCACTTTGCCGCCCGCTCGGACGACATGATCATCTCGGCGGGCTACAACATCGCGGGGCCGGAGGTGGAGGCGGCGCTGCTGTCGCACCCCGCCGTACTGGAATGCGCGGTGATCGGCAGCCCGGACGAGGAGCGCGGCCAGGTGGTCGAGGCGCATGTCGTGCTGGCGCCGGGGCATACGCCGGACGGGCTCTTGGTCAAGATCCTGCAGGACCACGTCAAGCGCACCATCGCCCCCTACAAATATCCCCGCCGGGTGATCTTTACCGATGCGCTGCCGAAGACGCAGACCGGCAAGATCCAGCGCTTCCGCCTTCGCCCCTGATGCAATCCAGAATCTGCTTGTAAACCGCCCCTTTCGGGTTCATATCGCCCGCGGACGCCTGCGGCCAACCGCAGGTCCATCTGCAATGGAGAAAGCATGGCCAAGGAAGACATTCTCGAATTCCCCGGTGTCGTGAAGGAACTCCTGCCGAACGCGACATTCAGGGTCGAACTCGAGAACGGCCATGAGTTGATCGCGACGATGGCAGGCAAGATGCGCAAGAACCGCATCCGGGTTCTGGCCGGCGACAAGGTGCAGGTCGAGATGACCCCCTACGACCTGTCGAAGGGCCGCATCAACTATCGCTTCAAGTAAGTTGCGGTTCATCCTGGGATCGGGCAGCCCGCGCCGCAAGGAATTGCTGGCGCAGCTGGGGATCGTGCCCGACCTGATCCTGCCTCCCGACATCGACGAGGACCCCCGGAAGGGAGAGCTTCCTCGCCCCTATTGCCTGCGGCTGGCCGGGGAGAAGGTCCGCGCCGTCCCGGCGGGGCCGGAGGATGTGGTCCTCTGCGCCGACACGACCGTCGCGCTTGGCCGCCGCATCCTCGGCAAGCCCGCTGATGCGGGTGAGGCGGCGGCGTTCCTGACCGCGCTCGGCGGGCGGCGGCATCAGGTGATCACCGCCATCGCCGTGCGGCGGGGCGACCGGGTTCTCGTGCGGGAAAGCCTCAGCACGGTGAAGATGAAGCGGCTGTCCGACGCCGAGCTGAACGCCTATCTCGCCAGCGGCGACTGGCAGGGCAAGGCGGGCGGCTATGGAATACAGGGGCTGGCGGGGGCCTTCATCCCGTGGATTTCCGGGTCCTTCACCGGCATCATGGGCCTGCCGGTCGCCGAGACGGCTGCGCTTCTCACCGCAATCGGCTACCCGGTCTGGAGGCAGGAATGAAGGGCCGCGTTCTGGTTCTGGACGAGATCGACGGCCGCCAGGCCGCCGCGCTGATGCTGGACGGGCGGCTGGAGGAACTGGCCATCGACCCCGAAGGCGACGTGGCGATCCCCGGCGCGATCTACCGCGCCGTGGCCGACCGGCCGGTGAAGGGGCAGGGCGGCATCTTCGTCAAGCTTCCCGGCGGGTCGGGCTTCCTGCGGCAGATTTCCGGCGTCGCCCCCGGCCAGCGCCTGCTGGTGCAGGTGACCGGCCCGGCCGAGCCCGGCAAGGCCATCCCCGTCAGCACCCGCCTTCTCTTCAAGTCGCGCTTCGCCATCGTCACGCCGGATGCCCCCGGCCTGAACATCTCGCGCAAGATCAAGGACGAGGAGCGCCGGGCGGACCTGTCGGCGATGGCAGAGGCCGGGATGGCGGGCGCCGACGACCGGCTGGGCCTGATCCTGCGCTCTGGTTGCCTCGAGGCTGAGGACCAGGCCATCGCCGAGGACATCGCTGCAATGCGCGGCCTCGCCGAGGCGGTGCTGGCCGACCTCAGCGGCCCGCCGGAATTGCTGGTCGACGGCGCCTCCGCCCATGACCTCGCCTTCCGCGACTGGCTCGACCCTGCGGTGGACGAAGCCGACACCGAGCCGGACAGCTTCGAACGCCAGGGCGTGACCGAGGCGCTGGAGACCCTGCGCACGCCTCGCGTGGGGCTGGAGGGGGGCGGGCACATGATGCTCGAACCAACGCGCGCGCTGGTTGCGGTCGATGTGAACACCGGCCCGGACACCTCGCCCGCCGCCGCCCTGAAGGCCAACGTCGCCGCCGCCCGCGACCTGCCGCGCCAGTTGCGGCTGCGGGGATTGGGGGGGCAGGTGGTGGTGGATTTCGCGCCGATGCCGAAGCGGGATCGCCACATCCTCGACCAGGTGATGAAGTCCGCCTTCAAGGCCGAGGGCGAGACCAACCTTGCCGGCTGGACCACGCTTGGTCTCTACGAGCTGACCCGCAAGCGCGACCGCCTGCCGCTCTCGGACCTGCTGCGATGAGCTGCCCGATCTGCGGCAAGCCCGCCGCCCGCGACTACCGCCCGTTCTGCTCGCGCCGCTGCGCCGACGTCGACCTTGGCCGCTGGCTGACCGAGGGCTATCGCGTCCCCGCCGATGGCGAGGACGAGCCCGAAGACGTCACCCCCGACGACACCCCGCCGAAGCCGCACTAGGGGCGTTTTCCCTCTGGACAGCCCCCCCGCCCTTGGGTATCACCCGCGCACCAAACGGTGCCCAGATAGCTCAGTTGGTAGAGCAGCGGATTGAAAATCCGCGTGTCGCTGGTTCGATTCCGGCTCTGGGCACCACTTAAATCCCTGAAATCGCTAGGTTTTGTTTTCATTCCGATTTCTCTTTCGGTTCGGGTTT
>NZ_JAYRPN010000088.1:0-9730 GCF_041911175.1 Tabrizicola sp. | reverse complement strand
GAAGAACCACCAGGGCGGCAGCCCTGTATCCACTGCCGTGATCAGCGGCACGCCGTAGAAGATCATTTTCACGGTGTGGCTGAAGGCCTGCGTCGCGGCTTTCGTCGCAACGATGGCATGGCGCGGCAGGCCGGTGCGGACGTGCTGATCGACAGCGAGGCACCCGGCCTGAAAGAGGCACTGCGCGCCGAGGGCGGGGTGGATGTGGTCTATGACGTGGTCGGCGGCCCGGCTTTCGACGCCGCCTTGCGCGCCTGCAAGCCCGACGGGCGGCTCCTGGCCATCGGCTTCGCCTCGGGCGAGGTGCCGCAGATCCCGGCCAACCTGCTTTTGGTAAAGAACCTCACCGTCTCGGGCTTCTGGTATGGCGGCTTTGAGGCCCACGCCCCGCAGCTGGTGGCCGACAGCATGGCGCAGCTTCTGCGCTGGCGGGCCGAAGGGCTGATCCGCCCGCATGTCAGCCAGATCCTGCCGTTCGAGGCTTTTCCCGAGGGGCTGGCCCTTCTGCGCGACCGCAAGGCCACCGGCAAGGTGGTGATCCGCGTCGGTCAGGACCCGTAGGCGCAGCGCAACTCGCCGACCAGATGGTCCACCGCCTCGTCGCTGCGCCGGGTGGCGCGATAGAGCCCCAGCTTCATCTCGCCCACGGGCGGCAACTGGTTCTCGCCCGCGATCGGCTCCATGCCCTCGGGAATGCTGCCCAGCATCCGCACCGACACGGCAAGGTCCGCCGCCACCGTCGCCTCGACCGCCTGCTCGCTTTCCCCGCCCGTCGCCATTTCCCACGGAATGCCCGCCGCCTCCAGCGCAGCCTGGGCCCGGCCCCGGAAGATGCAGGTATCCTTGAACCCCAGCCGCAGCGGGCGCCGCTGCCAGGCATTGCCCTCATGCGCACCCACCCAGACCAGCCCGCGCGACGACAGCACTTCCGCCGTCGGGTCGGGCGCCTCCTCCGTCGTGAGCATCACGTCGAAACCGCCTCTCGCGAACTCCTGCTTCATCAGCAAGGTGAAGGACGAGACCAGGTTGATCCGCACCCGGGGATAGGCCTGCGCCATCCGCCGCAGGATGCCGGGGATCACCGGATAGACCACGTCATGCGGCACCCCCAGCCGGATTTCCCCCTCGCAGGCGGTGGAAGAGAGCAGCGACAGCGCCTCGTCGTTCAGCGCCAGCATCCGGCGGCCATAGGACAGAAGCTGCTCGCCCTCCGGCGACAGCGCCAGTTTCCGCGCCGCGCGCAGGAACAGCGACAGTCCCAGCGACTCCTCCAGCCGCTTGATCTGCATCGAAACCGCCGACTGCGTCAGGTTCAGGAACCCCGCCGCCCGCGTGACCCCACCCACATCGGCGACGGTGACAAAGGAACGCAGGGCGGACAGGTCGAGGTTGCGCGGCATATCACGAATCCTGATGTAAGGGTTCACAATCATTCGTTTCCATAATGCATCGGCCTGGCGCAATGTTCAAGCATCCTGATGCAACCGCATCGACCCATCACCAATGCAGATGAAGGAACCCGCCATGCCCACCCGCCTCCTGTCGCTCCAATCCGCCCTCCTCCACCCGTCCGGCCTTGGCCGCCTGCGCAGCCGCCTCCTTGCCGCCTCCGGCCTTGCCCGGTCGCGCCACAGCCTGCGCCTGCTGGACGACCACCTGCTTTGCGACATCGGCCTCACCCGGGCCGAGGCGCTGGCAGAGGCCGACCGGGCCAGCTGGGACGCGCCGGCACATTGGCGGGGCTGACGCCGATGCGCTTTCACCCCCCAAATCACCTTCCGGCGCGACCAAGGTGCTTGAAATCACGGGTCCTATTCCCAATATTTCCCGCATGAGGTCGCGCCGGTTCCCCCGGCGTTGCCCTTAGGGACAACATCGGAGGCTTCAATGGCTGAATATGACACGATCCGCAGCGTAGGCGTCGGTGCCCGCGCTCAGATCGACGAGGGGCTTCGCGCCCATATGAACAAGGTCTACGGGCTCATGTCCGTGGCAATGGTCGTCACTGCCGGCGTCGCCTGGGGTGTCGGCTCGTCGGAACAACTCTTCTCGCTCCTGCGCAACCCCGTCACCGGCGGGATGACCATCCTCGGCTGGATCGCGATGTTCCTGCCGCTTGGCATGGTCTTCGCCTTCGGCGCGCTGATCAACCGGATGTCGGCTTCCGCCGCGCAGCTCTTCTTCTACGCCTTCGCGGCGGCGATGGGCCTGTCGATGGCCTGGATCTTCCAGGTCTTCACCGGTGTCTCGATCGCCAGCACCTTCCTGATCACCGCCATCGCCTTCGCGGGCCTGTCGCTGTACGGCTATGTCACCAAGCGCGACCTGAGCGCGATGGGCACCTTCCTGATGATGGGCCTGATCGGGCTTCTGGTCGCGATGGTCGTGAATATCTTCCTCGCCTCCTCGGCGCTGGCCTTCGCGATTTCGGTGATCGGCGTGCTGATCTTCGCGGGCCTGACCGCCTTCGACACGCAGAACATCAAGAACACCTACATCGCTCATGCGCAGGCGATGGATCAGGAATGGCTCGGCAAGGCCGCCATCATGGGCGCGCTGAACCTCTACCTCGACTTCATCAACCTGTTCATGTTCCTGCTGCAATTCTTCGGCAATCGCGAATGATCGCCTGACAGGATGACGAAAGGGCCGGTCGCAGGACCGGCCCTTTTCGTTTGTGAAGCCCCCTCAGACCACCGCCCCGAACAGCTTGCCAACCAGCGCCGTCACCGCCATCGCCACCGCACCCCAGAAGGTCACCCGCACCACTCCCCGCCAGACCGACGCCCCGCCCGCCTTCGCCCCGACCGCCCCCAGCACCGCCAGGAAGACCAGCGACAGCCCGGTGACCCACAGGCTGATCACCGCCTCGGGCACCAGCGCCGTCGTCGCCAGCGGCAGCGCCGCCCCCACCGCAAACGTCAGCGCCGAGGCCCCCGCTGCCACCAGCGGCCGTGCTTCGGTATGCTCGAAGATCCCCAGCTCATCGCGGACATGGGCGGCCAGCGGGTCCCTGGCATGCAGCGCCTCGGCCACCTGGCGCGCAAGCTCCGGCGGCACACCCCGGTCCTCGTAGATCCCTGCAAGTGCGCGCAACTCCTCCTCGGGGTCGGCGGCGATCTCGGCCTTCTCGCGCTCGACATCCGCGGCTTCGGTGTCGGATTGCGACGAGACCGAGACATATTCTCCCGCCGCCATCGACAAGGCCCCCGCTGCAAGGCCTGCCATCCCGGCGAGCAGCACCTCGCCCCGGCCCGAGGCGGCGGCCACCCCCACGATCAGCGAGGCGGTCGAGACGATCCCGTCATTCGCCCCCAGCACCGCCGCCCGCAGCCAGCCAACCCGTGCGACATAGTGGTCTTCCCGGTGATTGCGTTCCATGACCGGCCCCTTCTTGCTGGCTCCAGTCCTCGTGGCTCCGGGCAAGACCGTCAAGTGCAAGCAGGCAGGGCTCCGTCAGCATCGGCTTACCCGGCAAAGAAAAAGGGCCGCGTCCCCTCGGACACGGCCCCTGATCCTGCGGATCGGCGCGATCTTACTTGATCTTGCCTTCCTTGTATTCGACATGCTCCCGCTTGACGGGGTCGTACTTCTTGATGACCATCTTTTCGGTCATCGTGCGGGCGTTCTTCTTGGTCACATAGAAGTGGCCGGTGCCCGCGGTCGAGTTCAGGCGGATCTTGATGGTGGCGGGCTTTGCCATGATGACTTCCTCTGCATCGGGGAATCCAGCGGCCCCCGGTCAAATCCTTGAAGCCCGCCTTTTAGCCACGCGGGCGGCAGAGTCAACCGCGAAACGGCAGGCGGAAGTCAAATTGCGCGGAGAGCCTGTAAGCCGGATTCTGTCCACCCCGGACCGTGATCCGGGGCTGGATGACCATTCCTCTGCCAACCGTGTTGCCACGGCGGTCAAGCTGCCAACCCGGGCCTCTCGGGCGTTGGCGTCCCTGCGGCGGTATCCCGGACCGAGGTCCCGGACCTGCCCCGCGCGAGGCCCCTATTTGGCATTGCTCCGGGTGGGGCTTGCCGTGCCGGTCCTGTTGCCAGTCCCGCGGTGGGCTCTTGCCCCACCGTTTCACCATCACCCCTGCGAACAGGGGCAGTCTCTTCTCTGTGGCGCTTTCCCTGGGGTTGCCCCCGCCGGGCGTTACCCGGCACCCTTGCCAACGGGAGTCCGGACTTTCCTCGACCCCTTCCGGGACCGCGGCCATCCAGCCCTCCGCGCGGGGGTCAGTTAGGCATCGGCGCGCGGTGCGTCAACCGCAAACCGCCGCACCCCCGCCGCCAGCGCGCGGTCGGTGTCGTCCAGCGGACCCGCAGCCCAGGGCCGGAACCGCAGGCGGAAGGCGGTGAGCAAGGCTTCCGGCGCGGCCTCGGGGTATCCGAAGGCGCGCAGGTCGGCCAGAAAGCCCGCCATCTCCGCCATAGCGCCTCCCTCCCCCCCCGTGGGGGAGGGCTGGGGTGGGGGGGCATCCGTCAGGTCAGGCCAGACCACCAGCCCCTGCACCGCCAACCGCCGCCAGTCGAAGCGCGACCCCGGGTCGCCCTTCCGCTCCGGCGCCATGTCACTATGCGCGATCACCGATTCCGGCCCCAGCCCGTGCCGCTCCAGCACGCCCGCCAGCAGCCGCTCCAGCGCCGCCATCTGCGGCTCGGCAAAGGGCTCCCGCCCGGTATTGGCCAGTTCGATCCCGATGGACCGCGAGTTGACATCGCCCGCGCCGCGCCACTCCCCCGCCCCCGCATGCCAGGCCCGCGCGGCCTCGTCCACCAGCGACAGGACCGTGCCATCCCCGTCGATCAGGTAATGCGCCGAAACCTCGGCCAAGGGGTCGCACAACCGCTCCAGCGCCTCGGCGCAGGACGGCATGGCGGTGTAGTGCAGGACAACAAGCTCCACCCGGGCCCCGCCCCGCCGCTCGCCAAAGTTTGGCGAGGGGTGGCTCAGGCTCACTGCAGCGCAGTACGGAACGGGCGCGGATCCCAGGAACAGGCGAACCCGTCGCCGTCAGGGTCGATCCCCATCCGGTCGCGGTCCGGGCCGCCCTTGGCCAGGAAGTCCTGCTGCGCCTGGTCGGGCGAGGAATACTTGGCACAGGCCGCGTCGGCGCTGCGCAGGCTCATCCCCGACCGCTTGTACATCTGCACGCCCGGCGCATGGGTCGTCGCCAGCGCGAATTCCACGATGTTCGGCCCGGTATCGCCCGGTCGCTGCGGCAGGTCCTTCGGCTGGACCACGACATAGTCCGCCCGGTTCTTCGCGATGCGTTCCTTGTCGCTCTCGATGGTCTCGCGCGAGGAGACGGCGTCGAAGTCCTGCTCGTCGGAAATCCCGGTGTGGCTGGCCACCTCGCCCGATTCTTCCTTGATCCCCGCCGGAGCCCCGCCGCGCGGACGCTCGGCGCTGTCGGTCGGCAGGGGGGTCGCGGTCGGGGTCGGCGCAACGACCGGCGCCGCAGCCACCGGCGCCACCCCTTGCGAACGGTCGATGGCCGCAGCCGCAGCCGCCGGGTCGAACCCGCCGCCCGGCGGCACCACGGTCACCGGCGCACCCGCCGGGGCCGGAGCCGCGCCACGGACATAGCTGTTGTAGTCCTGGAATCCGACGCCCGGCCCCGTGCTCGAGGACGTGGGCGTGCAGGCCGCCAGCATCAGTGCAGACAAAAGGGTGCCCGCGGCGGGACCAAGGATAGTACGGCTCATCACTGCCTCAAGGATGCGTTTTGCGGCCCTTACCACCATTTTTCCGCTTTGGCCACAAACCCCGCACGGCTTTCCAACACATGTGCGTAATTCAGCAACTCTGCCTCTTCCCAGGGCCGCCCGATCAGTTGCAGCCCCAAAGGCAAGCCCTGCGCGTCCAGCCCCACCGGAACCGAGACCCCCGGCAGCCCCGCCAGGTTCACCGTCACCGTGAAGACGTCGTTCAGATACATCTTCACCGGGTCCGCATCCGCCATCTCGCCCAGGCCAAACGCCGCCGAAGGCGTGGCGGGCGTCAGGATCGCATCCACCCCGTCCGCGAACACCATCTCGAAGTCGCGCTTGATCAGCGCCCGCACCTTCCGCGCCCGGTTGTAATAGGCGTCGTAGAACCCCGCCGACAGCACATAGGTCCCCACCATCACCCGGCGCTGCACCTCCGCCCCGAAGCCCTCGGCCCGGGTCTTCTCGTACATCTCGGTGATGCCGTCGCCCTGCCCCAGCTTCGCCCGATGCCCATAGCGCACCCCGTCATAGCGGGCGAGGTTCGACGACGCCTCCGCAGGCGCGATCACATAATAGGCCGGCAGCGCATATTTGGTATGCGGCAGGGAAATGTCGCGCACCTCCGCCCCGGCATCCTTCATCATCTCGATCCCGCGCGCCCAGAGCGCCTCGATCTCGCCCGGCATCCCGTCCATCCGGTATTCCTTCGGGATGCCGATCACCTTGCCCCGGACATCCCCGGTCAACGCCGCCTCGAAATCCGGCACCGGAATATCCGCGCTGGTCGAATCCTTCGGATCATGCCCCGCCATCGCCTGCAACATGATCGCCGCATCGCGCACCGACTTCGTCATCGGCCCCGCCTGATCCAGCGAGGACGCAAAGGCCACGATCCCCCAGCGGCTGACCCGCCCATAGGTCGGCTTGATCCCGACGATCCCGGTGAACGCCGCCGGTTGCCGGATCGAGCCCCCGGTATCCGTCCCCGTCGCCGCCAGGCACAGGTCCGCCGCCACCGCGCTCGCCGACCCGCCGGAAGAGCCCCCCGGCGTCAGTGGAACGTTCGACCCCTTGCGCCGCCACGGGCTGACCACATTGCCATAGCACGAGGTCTCGTTCGACGAGCCCATCGCGAACTCGTCCATGTTCAGCTTGCCCAGCATCACCGCGCCCGCGCCGAACAGCTTCGACGTGACGGTGGACTCATACTCGGGCTTGAACCCGCGCAGAATGTTCGACGCCGCCTGCGATGGCACGCCTTTGGTGCAAAAGAGATCCTTGATCCCCAGCGGAATCCCGCACATCGCCGGGGCATCCCCGGCAGCCAGCCGAGCATCCGCCGCCCGCGCCTGCTCCAGCGCAAGCTCCGGCGTCTTGTGGACAAAGGCGTTCAACCCGTCGCCCGCATCAATCGCCGTCAGGCAGGACATGGTCAGGTCGACCGCCGAAATCTCACCCTTGCGCAAGCTTTCCCGCGCCGCCGCAATCGTCCAGCTGTTCGCGCTCATTCCACCACCTTCGGCACCGCAAAGAACCCCTCGCGCGCATCCGGCGCGTTCTTCAACACCTGCGCCTGGATATTGCCATCCGTCACCACATCCGCGCGCCGCTTCAGCCGCATCGGCGTGACGCTCGTCATCGGTTCCACCCCGGTCACGTCGACCTCGTTCAGCTCTTCCATGAAGCCAAGGATGCCGGAAAGCTGACCGGCCAGCTTCGGCAGATCGGCTTCCTCGACCCGGATACGGGCCAGCTTTGCCACCTTGCGGGCGGTGTCGATGTCAATCGCCATCGGGCTCTCCATTGGATTTGGCCCCGTTTAGCCGCCCCCGCCCCGCCCCGCAAGCGGGTGAAGCGGGGGCAGGCCCTACAGCAGCGGGTCCCGGGGCAGGCCGTCGTCCCAGTCCGGCTCCAGGCCGATGTCGCGCCTGAGATGGGCGTTCAGCCCCAGCAGCGGCAGAACGGGCTTGCGCCGGAAAGGGCGGAGCGCAAGCGTCCTGACAACGGCGAAAAGCCCGTGGCTGTCGATGATCTCGTCCAGCGTCACGCGCAGCGCGATCGGGCGGGGAAGGGTCGTATGGGTCATGATCAAATCCGGTAGCACACGGCCAGCCGGTCCTCTGCTCTGGGGATTGGGGCCGACCGGATGCGGGCAACCTGCCCGGCGGTCAGCGTTCAGCGGTCTGGAAGAAACGAATCCCGCGCGCTCTGGCGCTCAGGTCCGGCACGCCTTACGCGCGGCGATATCGCCAGCACGAAGTGGCGGTTGCTCCGGTGGCCAGTCCAGCGGGAACATCTTGGCGGATGTATGCAGTCATATGTCCGCCCCTCCCCTGGCTTACGCGGTTGCAAGACCGCCTCCTTACCCAAGGTCAGCCCGCCACGCACGGATTCTTTTCCCCGGCCCGGATTTTCCCGCCCCCCTGTGCCGGTCGCGCCACAGGCCCATCGGGTCATTCCCGCGCATCCCCCGACGGAATGATTGTCATGGATACAAGTTACGCCCTAGCCTGACCCCTTGCTGCCCAAGAAGGAGAGACCCATGCAGATCACCTGGCTCGGCCATTCCGGCTTCCGCATCGAAATCGAAGAGGCCGTACTCCTGGTCGACCCCTGGCTGACCGGCAACCCGATGTTCCCAGTGGGGCGTGAGGACGAGGCGGTCGCGGGCGCGACCCACATCCTCCTCACCCACGCCCACGGCGACCACGCCTCCGACGCCGCGCGGCTGGCGAAAAAGCTTGGCATCAAGGTGCATTGCATCCATGAACTGTCCGAATGGATGGAGGCCAACCAACTGGCCGAGACGGTCGGCTTCGGCAAGGGCGGGACCCTCACCCTGAACGGCGCGAAGGTGACGATGGTCCATGCCGTCCATTCGGCCTCGATTGACTTCACCGGTAAGGGGCTGCTGCCTGCCGGGGACGCCGCAGGCTTCATGATCGCGGGGGAAGGCCACACGATCTACCTCTCGGGCGATACCGACATCATGGCCGACATGGCCTGGATGGCCGAATACCACCAGCCCGACATCGGCATCCTGTCCTGCGGCGGGCATTATACGATGGACATGGAGCGTGCCGCCTGGGCCGCGCGGAAATGGTTCAATTTCCGCTGGGTGATCCCCTGCCACTACCGGACCTTCGGCCTTTTGGCGCAGGATGCGAGCGTGCTGAAAGCAGGCCTGCCGCCAGGGATCGAGGTGATCGAGCCCGAAGTGCTGGACCCGATCCGCATCTAGCGCCTGTCCACGCTGGGCGGCATCGCGGCCCCTTTCAGATCAACGGCTTGACGGCGGGCATTTACCCGCCGTCAGGCCTGTTCGCCCGGGCCCGGTGCCCCCACCTTTCATCTTTGCCCAAATATCCCCGCCGGAGGCTCCCGGTCCTTCAACCCGCAACCGGCACCTCCCAAGGGGCACAACCGCTGCCCCGGAGAGAGAGGGTCGGGGTGAGGGGGCCGCACCATCGGCAATTCTTGCCAAATCCCTAACGTCCGCGACCAACCCATTGAAAACATGGGATCCAAAAATCTGTCCACCGTGGACACTCATCCCCGCCTGCCCGCGAAGAACCCTTTCAACAAGCCCTCCGCCTCCCCCGCCCCGATCCCGTCATAGACCTCGGGAACATGGTGGCACTGCGGATGCGAGAACACCCGCGCCCCGACCGCGACCCCGCCCGATTTCGGGTCCGCCGCCCCGTAATACAGCCGCCCAATCCTGGCCGCCGAGATCGCCGCCGCACACATCGGGCAGGGTTCCAGCGTCACATAGAGATCGCAGCCCACCAGCCGCTCCGACCCCAGCACCCGGCAGGCCTCGCGGATCGCCAGCATCTCGGCATGAGCCGTCGGGTCCTGAAGCTCCCGCGTCCGGTTCCCCGCCCGGGCCAGCACCCGCCCGCCCGACACGACCACCGCCCCCACCGGCACCGCGCCCCGCAAAGCCGCCGCCCGCGCCTCCACCAGCGCGGCCTCCATGAACGACCGGCACCCTTCGCGTTGCTCTTTCATCTTTGCT
>NZ_JAYRPN010000087.1:0-32361 GCF_041911175.1 Tabrizicola sp. | reverse complement strand
CGCGGCCCCCGTCAGGTCGATCATCAGCCCCGCCGGGGGTTCCTCGGCCACCCAGGGGGAAAAGCGCCCGGCCCAGCGGCGCAGGGTCAGAAGGAAGCGGGCCTCGGCCAGGGGATCGGCGGCGACGGTCAGAAGGGCAGGGCAGATCGCGGTCGCATCGCGCAGCGGCTGGCCCGGCGACAGGCCTGCCGCCTCGGCCTCTGCCGACAGCGAGACCAGCACCTGTGCGCCGTTGCGGTCGTCCACCACCGCCAGGGGCATCGGCACCACATCGGCCCGCCGCCGCGCGACCCGATCCGCCGCCAGCCGTGGAAACCACAGGGAAAGGATGCGCCGACCCGCCATCACCGACTCAGGATGTTCACGCTATGTTCCAGTCTTGCCATCCTGCCGCGACCCTGTCGAGTCCTGCACCGCCGCAGATGACAAGTGCGTGAGAGCACAGAGCGCAAACTACCGCGACGGAATGTCGCGCCTATAGTCACCACGATCAGCCAACACGGGAGCCAGTCCATGAAGTTTGCCAAAGCCTTGATCCTCGGCGCGGTCCTGTCCGCCGGCGCCGCCTACGCCGAGGAAGAGCGCACCGATCCGAACGCCATCGCGCGCGGGGAGCTGATGACCACCATCGGCAAGAACATCGGCATCATCGGCGACATGGCTGGCGGGAAGACCGCCTTCGACGCCGCCGCTGCCGAAGGCGCCAAGGCCGCGCTGGTCGAGGCGACCGGCAAGATCGAGGCCACCTTCAAGGACCAGGGCGCCGCCGATCCGGCCTCGGAAGCCAAGCCGGAAATCTGGGCGAACTGGGATGACTTCCTGAAGAAGGCCAAGGCCGCGGGCGACGCCGCAGGCGCGCTGGACGTCGCTTCGGTCGATACGCTGAAGGCCGGGATGGGCGCGCTGGGCGGAGCCTGCAAGGACTGCCACACCACCTACCGGATCATGAAGCAGTAACCTGCGCGCAGGTTGCCTTCGGGCCCCGGTCGCAAGGCCGGGGCCTTTCATTTGCGCTCAGCCGCAGGTCACGCGTTCGATCACGTCGCGGCGGTCGAGCCAGAAGTTCAGCCGCGTCGCGCTATAGTCCATCGTCACCGCCATGCCGTGCTGGATCACCCGCACATCCTGGCTGAAGCGCATCCCGTCCAGGACGACGCCGGGGCGGCCGACCAGGTATTGCAACTCGTCCGCGCCGCAGCTGGCCAGCGGGTCGGGGGGCGGCATCGGCACCGGCTCCATCACGCAGGCCGACAAGAGCAGGGGGGCGCAGACGAGCAGGGGAAAGGCGTGTTTCATGGGTCGCATCCTTCATGCTTCGGAGTCGAATCCGTCATTGCTTTACGCCCAAGTTTGGCACAGGTTCCGAAAAATTCTTCAAGGGAGGGAAACCCCATGCGCACCCGTGCCGCCGTTGCCGTCGCCGCAGGCAAGCCATTGCAGGTGATGGAGGTCAACCTCGACGACCCCAAGGAAGGCGAGGTCCTGATCGAGATCAAGGCCACCGGCATCTGCCATACCGACGAATTCACCCTGTCCGGCGCCGACCCGGAAGGCATCTTCCCCTCGATCCTGGGGCATGAGGGCGCGGGCGTGGTGGTGAAATGCGGCCCCGGCGTGAAGACGCTGAAACCGGACGACCATGTGATCCCGCTCTACACCCCCGAATGCCGGGAATGCCCGTCCTGCCTTTCCCGCAAGACCAACCTCTGCACCGCGATCCGCGACACGCAGGGCAAGGGGCTGATGCCGGACGGGACGACGCGGTTCTCGATGCTGGATGGCACGCCGATCTATCACTACATGGGCTGCTCGACCTTCGCGAACCACACGGTCCTGCCGGAAATCGCCTTGGCCAAGGTCCGCGACGACGCGCCCTTCGACAAGATCTGCTACATCGGCTGCGGTGTCACCACCGGGGTCGGCGCGGTGCTGAACACCGCCAAGGTGGAACAGGGCGCCACTGCGGCGGTCTTCGGGCTGGG
Source organism: Tabrizicola sp. (assembly GCF_041911175.1). Taxonomy (GTDB): domain Bacteria; phylum Pseudomonadota; class Alphaproteobacteria; order Rhodobacterales; family Rhodobacteraceae; genus Tabrizicola. The sequence continues at coordinate 30,379 of NZ_JAYRPN010000087.1, read as the reverse complement.
CGGGATTGGCCTCAACGTGATCCAGGGGCTGAAGCTGGCGGGCGCGGACAAGATCATCGGCGTCGACATCAATGACGACAAGGAGGAGTGGGGCCGCAAGTTCGGCATGACCCATTTCGTCAACCCGACGAAGATCGAGGGCGACGTGGTGGCCCACATCGTCGGGATGACGAAAACGCCTTTCGACAAGATCGGCGGGGTGGACTATTCTTTCGACTGCACCGGCAACGTCAAGGTGATGCGGGCGGCGCTGGAATGCACCCACCGCGGCTGGGGGCAGTCGATCGTGATCGGGGTGGCCCCGGCAGGCGCCACGATCGAGACGCGGCCCTTCCAGCTGGTGACGGGCCGGGTCTGGAAAGGCACCGCCTTCGGTGGCGCGCGGGGGCGAACGGATGTGCCGAAGATCGTCGACTGGTACATGGACGGCAAGATCGAGATCGACAGCATGATCACCCACATCCTGCCGCTGGAGAAGATCAACGAAGGCTTCGACCTGATGCACGCGGGCAAAAGCATTCGGGCCGTGGTGGTTTATTGATCCGGCAATCCGCCCTTCTCCTGTCCGCCCTTGCCAGCCCGGCCTGGGCGGACCCTTCGGTCATGTCCTTCGAGTTTCCGACTGCAACCTATGTCTTCCCGATGGAAGATTTCGTCGCGGCGGACACTCGACCGACGAACAGCGGTGAGATGGGCCTTGTGGTCGATTTCAACACCAACTTCCCGCAAAGTTTCGGCCCGTTCACGGCAGGCGTCGTCGGTCAGACGGGAACACTTCGCATCTGTGGCGAGGAAGTCTCGCGGATCCTTGTGCAATCAGAAATTGGCGGTATGACGATCCCGCTTGCACTGGAACGGCCGGACGATGCCGAACGGCTGGCCGATATACTGAACGCGCGATCCTGCGGCCTTGATGCCGACAGCTAATACAATCTTGTCCTCCACCCCCGCCCTCCGCGCCTTGGCCGCCCTCGGGATCGAGGTCACGCTGCACCCCTACGCCTATGACCCGAAGGCCGAGGCGACGGGCTTGCAGGCCGCCGAGGCGCTGGGGATCGACCCTGCCGTCATGCTCAAGACCCTGATGGTCGAGGTCGATGGCAAGCCCGCCTGCTGCGTCATCCCCTCGGACCGGCAGCTTTCCATGAAGAAAGTCGCTGCGGCCTTCGGGGCCAAATCCGCCGCGATGATGCCTGCGCCGAAGGCCGAGAAGCTGACCGGCTACCATGTCGGCGGCATCTCTCCTTTCGGGCAGAAGCGCGCCGTCCCGACCGCCGTCGAGGCCAGTGCCTGCACCGCCCCCCGCGTCTGGATCAACGCCGGTCAGCGTGGGCTTCTCTTGTCGCTGCCGCCCGAGGCCGCCCTGCACGCCCTTGCGGCCAGATCCCTGCCGCTGATCGCCTGAGCCTTACCGTCCTTTCGCCCAGCGCCGGTAGGGGCGCTCCAGCCACAGGGTCGCCGCGACCGAGACGGCGATGGACAGCGCTCCCAGCCCCAACATGCTGATGGTCGAGCCATAGGGTGCGATCCCTGTCATGCGCAGCAGGGTTCCGGCGATGGAAAACACCAGAAGGTGCAGCAGATACAGCAGATAGGACGCCTCGCCCCAGACCAGCGTCCAGGCGGGCATCCTCCAGTTCCCGGCGGCCAGCCCGTAGACCAGCGCGGCCGAGGGCAGACCCGCCACCCAGGACCGGCCCCAGGCGAAGGTGACGTGACCCGTCACCACCAGGGCAAGCCCGACAGCGCCGAGGATCAGCGCCGGAACCGCCCCTGCCCGCCAGCCCCGCCCGATTGCCAGCGCGATGAGCCCGCCGAACAGGAACTCGATCACGCCGGAAAACAGGAGCACCCCGAAAGCCGGATCGACCGGCAGGCGCAGAAGGTTCCAGACCTGGGTCACCAGCGACCAGACCGCCAGCGCCGCGATGGCCGCCGCCGCCCCGCCGCGAAAGTAGGTCGCCGCGAAAAGCAGGTAGAACAGCCCCTCGACCGCCAGCGTCCAGGCCACCGCCATCACATGATCCGGCAAGGGCAGCAGCAGGACCGACAGCACGATCCGTCCGAAGCCCGGCCATTCCGACCAGTCGCCCCGCATGAGGCACAGACCCGCCAGCGACAGCAATGTCAGCGCCAGGACCGCCCAGTAGGGCGGCACGATCCGCCAGAACCGTTGCCGCAGGAACCGCAGGGCCCCCATGTCGCGCCGTCCCTCGACCGCGTGGAAGATGACGAAGCCCGACAGGACGAAGAACACGTCCACCCCGACCTCGCCGCCCCGGAACCAGCCCAGCAGCCCCGCGTCGTAACCTTCGGCCACCGCCGCCGCCTGCAGGTGGAACAGCACGACCAGGGTCGCGGCCACGCCCCGCAGCATCTGCAAGCCACCGATCATTCCCGCACTGCCCCTGCCATCACCTCGGGCGATCTTCGGTGCGCCCTGTCCGGTGTCAACCAGCCGATTGCGCTTTCCTTGCGGCCCCGGCTCGGCGACAACAGGGCAAACCCAGGGAGACCCCGATGCCCGCCGACGACCGTGCGCTGCGCCTTGCCGTCCTGATCGACGCCGACAACATTCCCGCCCGGCATATCGAGGCCGTGCTCGACGAGCTTGCCACCTATGGCGAACCCTCGGTCCGCCGGGTCTATGGCGACTGGTCGTCGCAGGCGCTGGGCCAGTGGAAGGAAAAGGCCCGCAGCCTGGGTCTGGTGATGCACCAGCAATCGGCCAACACCAAGGGCAAGAACGCCTCCGACATCGGCCTTGTCATCGACGCGATGGATATCCTGCACGCGGGCAAGGTCGACGGTTTCGTGCTCGTCTCGTCCGACAGCGACTTCACCCGCCTTGCCAGCCGCATCCGCGAGGACGGGCTGCAGGTGATCGGCGTCGGCGAAAGGAAGACCCCGGAAAGCCTGCGCAACGTCTGCAACCGCTTCATCTTCCTGGAAAACATCGCCGCGACGCCCGAACCCGCTGCGGACACGCCCACCCCGGCGAAACCGAAAGAGCCGGTCAGGGCCGAAAAGGACCCGCCGTCGAAGGCCATTCCGCTGGTCCTGGCCGCGATGAAGAAGATCGGGATCGAGGAGGACAGCTATTCCCTGGGTCAGCTGGGCCAGGTCCTCACCCAGCTTTATCCCGATTTCGACAGCCGGACTTATGGCAGCCAGAAGCTCTCGGACCTGTTGAAGCGCACCGGACGGTTCGACGTGCAGAAGGGCGAGGGCAATCACCTGATGGTCCGCGACAAGGCCTGATCCCGGCCTGACCGGGGTCAGAAGATCGTCTCCAGCCAGTCGGCGAACTGGTCCACCGCCTCCCGGCGCGGGCCGCGCGGCAGGACGGCGGCATAGGTCACCACCGGCAAGCCCGCCAGCGGCAGGCGGACCAGGCGGCCCGCCTCGAGGTCGGCCCTGCAGATGATCTCGGTCGCCAGCATCGCCCCCAGCCCCTGCCGACAGGCCGACATCTCCAGATGCGGGCTGCCGACCTTCACCCGGTTCAGCCGGGCCGGGTCGATCCCCGTCGTGGTGAACTGGAGATCGTCCCAGGGGCTGTCCTCGCCCACGATCCAGGGCAGCGCCTGCAGGTCCGGCACCCGGTCCGCGACCAGCGAGGGGGCGCAGACCGCCAGCAGCGGGATGCGGGCCAACGGCCGCACCTCCTCGTCCGGCGGTTCGGTCCAGCCGTCCGACAGCGCGCGGATCGCCATGTCGAACCCCTCGCGTCGGATGTCGACGCGCGAGGGGCTGGGCGACAGCGCCACCTCCACCCCCGGATGGCGCGCCCAGAATTCCGGCAGGCGCGGCATGACATGGGTTTCGGCGATGAAGGTCGTGGTCGTCACCCGCAGCACGCGCCGCGCCTCGGCCTGCCGCAGCGCCTCGATCCCGGCGGCCACCGTGCCGAACCCGTCGTCCAGCGCCCGGGCCAGCCGCGCGCCCGCCTCGGTCAGGCTGACCGTCCGCCCCGTCCGCCGGACCAGCGCCACGCCAAGATCCGCCTCAAGGCCCCGCACCGCCTGGGTGACGGCAGCATGGGTGACGTTCAGCACCCGGCCCGCCTCGGCAAAGCTGCCGTGCCGGGCGGTGGCGTCGAACGCCCGCAGGGCAGAGAGGGAAGGCAGGTCGCGCCAGCGCATGACGTAAGTTCAACTTTCGTCCCAAGGAAATTCCTGAGTCGGAATATCGCATGGAACATGTCAATACACTACGGCAACCTGCTTCCCGGACGAAAGCCATGCACGGCGTCAACCTTGATCTGCTCCACCTCGGCCCCTACCATACCGATGGCCGACCGAAGAACCCGCACGCCCACCATCGGGCGGAACTTCTGGACGCGCGGCGCACCGCCCGCAAGGCAGTCTGGCGCGCCGCGATGGCCCGGCTCCACAGCCTCCTCGCCCCGCGCCCCGCGCCCGGCCTGCCCGCCGACCGGCCCTTCTAACCCACCGGCCCTTCCTCTTGGCCCAATTACTCAGTCTTCGGCGCAACGCGGGAGCAATCTCCGCGTCGGCCTGCGCTATTCCACCTCGACCGTGACCCAGGTCTCGAAGCAGACCCCGTTCGCCAGCGCCATCACCCCGATCGTCGCCCGCCCGCCAAGCCCCCGTTCGCGCCCGAAGACCTCCAGGAACAGGTCCGACAGGCCGCTTGAGACCTTGTGCACCTCCTCGAATTCGGGCGTGCAGACGACGAAGTTCAGGCTGCGCACGATCCCCTTCACCCGGTCCAGCGACCCCACGGCCTGCCTTATGCCGCCCAGCACGTTCAGCCCGGTCTGGCGGGCGGCAAGGTAGCCCTGCTCCACCGTCACGTCCTGGCCCAGACGCCCCTTGTGGGTAATCTCCGCACCCCTCTGCGCAACATGGCCCGACAGGAACAGCAGGCTGCCCACCCGGTGATAGGGTTTCATCGTGCCATAGTCGGCGCCGTAATAGCCGTCGCGGTCGAAGTCGGGGATGTCGAGGCCCATCTGGATGGCCAGCTTCTCGGGTGAGGTCATGTCGGTCTCCTTCGCCCGCCAACCTGCCCCGGACGTCGATTCGCCGCTATGGTTAATCGGTTGCGGGACATCCGCGCGTATGTATGGAAGCCATACGCATTCCAGACGGAAGGCAGACGCCGAAATTGCCGCAAGGCTGATCGGTTAAACCAGCGTTCACAAGGGCTTGCACCGCGCCGTGCACCGCCGAACCGCCCCTCTCTCGAAAACCGCATTCATTTCCCGCAGGTCACTCCCTACCTTGGCCGGAAAGGAGCATCCCATGACCCCCATCTCCCTCGGCCTCGATACGTTCGGCGATGTCTCGGTCGGCCCCGACGGCCAGCCGCAACGCATGGACCGCGTCTTGCGCGACGTGCTGGACCAGGCCACGCTCGCCGACGAAATCGGTATCGATTTCATTGGCTTGGGCGAACACCACCGGCCCGATTTCGCGATCTCCTCGCCCGAAATCGTGCTGGCCGCCATCGCCGGGCGCACCAGCCGGATCAAGCTTGGCACCGCCGTCACGGTGCTGTCGACCGACGATCCGGTGCGCGTCTTCCAGCGCTTCTCCACCCTCAATGCGCTATCGAACGGCCGCGCCGAACCGATCCTCGGGCGCGGGTCGTTTACCGAAAGCTATCCGCTCTTCGGGCATGACCTGCACGACTACGACCAACTGTTCGAGGAACGCCTTGACCTCTTCGCCAAACTCCTGCGCGAGCCGCGCGTGACCTGGTCGGGCGAAACCCGTAGCCCGTTGAAAGACCAGCCGGTTTTCCCGCCGCTGGGCCAACCGATGACGGTCTGGGTCGGCGTCGGCGGCTCGCCCGAAAGCGTGGTCCGTGTTGTCCGGCAGGACCTGCAACTGATGCTGGCGATCATCGGCGGCGATGCGGCGCGCTTCGCGCCTTACGTCGACCTCTACCAGCGCGCCTGCTCCCAGTTGGAGAAACCCGTGCGGCCCATCGGCGTCCACTCCCCCGGTTTCGTCGCGGAAACCGATGAAATCGCGCAGGAAAAGCTGTGGCCGCATTACGCCGAGATGTTCGGTCGCATCGGCAGCGAACGGGGCTGGCCGCCGGTGACGAAGGACCGCTACCTCGCCGAAGTCCACCACGGCGCGCTTTATGTCGGCTCGCCCGAGACGGTGGCGCGGAAGATCGCGAAGACGGTGAAGGCGCTGGGGATCCAGCGCTTCGACATGAAGTACTCCACCGGCCCGGTGCCGCATGCCGACCTGATGGACTGCATCCGGCTTTACGGCGAGAAGGTCATCCCGATGGTGCAGGACATGCTGGCGGATAGGGCGACGTAGGGTGCGCTACAGCGCACCGCTTCCCAGATGTAGTGTCCCGCGTTTGGCCGCCAACAGCATCTGGTGGTGTCTTTCCCGAAACCGCGCCCGGTCGGCGGTCGAGTATTCCTCGGCGCAGGCCGGGCAGCAGACGCCTTCCTCATACTCCGGCGCGGCCTGATCCTCTGCCATCACCGGCCTCCGGCAGGCACCGCAGACCTTCAACCCACCCGGCACCAGCCCATGCCCGACCGACACCCGGTCGTCGAAGACGAAGCACTGGCCCTGCCACAGGCTTTCCGACTCCGGCACATCCTCCAGGTATTTCAGGATGCCGCCCTTCAGGTGGTAGACCTGATTAACCCCTTGGCCCAGAAGGTAATTCGTCGATTTCTCGCAACGGATGCCCCCGGTGCAGAACATGGCGATCCGTTTGCCCGCGAAGCGGTTCCGGTTCGCCTGCCACCAGTCGGGAAACTCGCCGAAGGCGCGGGTTCCGGGGTCCACCGCGCCTTGGAAGGTGCCGATGGCGACCTCGTAGTCGTTCCGGGTGTCGATCACCACCGTCTCGGGGTCGCTGATCAAGGCGTTCCAGTCCTGGGCCGCCACATAGTTCCCCACCCGCGCCAAGGGGTCCACGTCCGGCTGCCCCATCGTCACGATCTCGCGCTTCAGCTTCACCTTCATCCGCCCGAAAGGCATTGAATCCGCGAAGCTTTCCTTCCACTCCAGCCCCTCGCACCCAGGCAAGGCCCGGATCGCCGCCAGCGCCGCGTCGATCCCCTGCCGCGTTCCGGCGATGGTGCCGTTGATCCCCTCGCGCGCCAGCAGGAGCGATCCCTTGACGTCCTGCGCCTGACAGGTCTCCAGCAGCCCCGGCTTCAGCGCGGCGGGGTCAGGGAAGCGGGTGAAGTGATAGAGGGCGGCGACGGTCAGCATGGCCCCCCTTTGCGCCCAAGCCTTCGGAATTTCAAGCGCTTCGCTTGACGCACCCCGCCCCCGGACCTAACCAAGAAGGGTGAACGAGGGAGGCCGCCGGTGAAACCCGCGAATGAAGCGCTGATCGTGATCGACGTGCAGAACGACTTCTGCCCCGGCGGTGCCCTGGCCGTGGCGGGGGGCGATGAAATCATCAGCCGGATCAACGGGTTGATGAGCGATTTCGCGACCGTGGTGCTGACGCAGGACTGGCATCCGGCGGACCATTCGTCCTTCGCGGCGAACCATCCCGGCGCCCAGCCCTTCACGCTGATCCAGATGCCCTACGGCCCGCAGGTGCTGTGGCCGGTGCATTGCGTGCAGGGGACGGAAGGGGCGGAATTCCACAAGGCCTTGCGCACCGATCCGGCGCAACTGGTTGTCCGCAAGGGCTTTCGCGCCGGGATCGACAGCTATTCCGCCTTCTTCGAGAACGACCATGTCACCCCGACTGGCCTTGAGGGCTACTTGCGCAGCCGGGGGGTGACGGCGGTGACGCTGGTCGGCCTCGCCACCGACTACTGTGTCGCCTATTCGGCGCTGGATGCGGCGCGGCTGGGGTTCAGGGCGACGGTGCTGGAAGGCGCGACACGGGCCATCGACCTGAACGGTTCCCTCGCCGAAGCACGGGACAAGATGCGCGCGGCCGACGTCGCGCTGGAGGCGTAAATGGTGGACATTGCAACCCGCGTCTGGGACCACAAGTGGAAGATCGACCCGATCGTGCGGTCGCTGATCGACACCGACTTCTACAAGCTGTTGATGTGCCAGTCGATTTTCCGCAACAAGCCGGACACCAACGTGGTGTTCTCGCTCATCAACCGTTCCACCAGGGTGCGGCTGGCGGACCTGATCGACGAGGGCGAGTTGCGGGAACAGCTGGACCATGTGCGCACCATCTCGCTGGCGCGGGGGGAAAGCACCTGGCTGCGGGGGAACACCTTCTACGGCAAGCGGCAGATGTTCCGTCCCGATTTCATGGAGTGGTTCGAAGGCCTGCGCCTGCCCGCCTATCACCTGGAAAAGCGCGATGGCCAGTTCGAGCTGACCTTCGAGGGGCGCTGGCCCGAGGTGATGCTGTGGGAAATCCCGGCGCTGGCGGTGCTGATGGAGTTGCGCTCCCGCGCCGTGCTGAATGACATGGGCAAGTTCGAGTTGCAGGTCCTCTACGCCCGGGCGATGACCCGGCTGTGGGAGAAGATCGAGCGGCTGAAGCAGATCGACGGGCTGAAGATCGCCGACTTCGGCACGCGGCGGCGGCACGGGTTCCTGTGGCAGGACTGGTGCGTGCAGGCGATGCAGGAGGGACTGGGGTCGAAGTTCACCGGCACCTCGAACTGCCGCATCGCCATGCGTCGCGACATCGAGGCCATCGGGACCAACGCCCACGAATTGCCGATGGTTTACAGTGCCTTGGCGAATAGCGACGAGGAACTGCGTCAGGCCCCCTATCGCGTTCTGGCCGACTGGCAGGAAGAGCATGAGGGCAACCTGCGGATCATCCTGCCCGATACCTACGGCACCGAGGGCTTCCTGAAGAATGCGCCGGACTGGCTGGCGGGCTGGACCGGCATCCGCATCGATTCCGGCGACCCGGCCAAGGGGGCCGAGATCGCGATCCGCTGGTGGAAGGAGCGGGGCGAGGACCCGCGGCAGAAGCTGGTGATCTTCTCGGACGGGCTGGATGTGGATACCATTGAGACGCTCTATGCCCAGTTCAACGGACGGGTGAAGGTGTCCTTCGGCTGGGGCACGATGCTGACCAACGACTTTCGCGGGCTGGTGGCGGGCGACGCGCTGGCGCCGTTCAGCCTGGTCTGCAAGGCCTTGTCGGCGAACGGGCGGCCGACGGTCAAGCTGTCGGACAACCCGGCCAAGGCGATGGGCCCGAAGGACGAGGTCGAGCGCTACAAGCGGGTGTTCGGGGTGGGCAAGCAGGAGGTCCAGGAGGTTCTGGTCTAGCGGATGAACAGCTCGCCGATTCCGTAGAACAGTGCGCCCATCATTGCGGCGGCGGGGATGGTGATCATCCAGGCCCAGACGATCCGCCGGGCCAGGCCCCAGCGCACGGCATGGACCCGGCGGGCGGACCCCACGCCGACGATGGACGATGTGATCGTGTGGGTGGTCGAGACCGGCACGCCCAGATAGGTCGCCGCGAACAGCGTCAGCGCCCCGGCGCTTTCGGCGCAGGCGCCCTGCATCGGGGTCAGGCGGGTGATCTTCGATCCCATCGTATGCACGATCCGCCAGCCGCCCAGCATGGTGCCGATCCCCATGATGGTGAAGCAGGACAGCACGACCCAGGCGGGGACGGTGAACTCGGTATAATACCCGTTGGCGTAAAGCAGCACCGCGATGATCCCGGCGGTCTTCTGCGCGTCGTTCGACCCGTGGCCGATGGAGTAGAGTGCCGAGGTCAGAAGCTGCAGCTTGCGGAAGAGGCCGTCGGTCTTGGCCGGGTTGGCGCGGACGAAAAGCCAGCTGACCAGCACGACCAGCAGGATGCCCAGCACGAAGCCGGTGACGGGCGACAGCACGATGGCGATCAGCGTCTTCGACAGGCCTGCCCACTGGATCGCCGGGAAGCCCGCCTTCGCCACACCCGCGCCGACGATCCCGCCGACCAGCGCGTGCGAGGAGGACGAGGGGATCCCCAGCCGCCAGGTAATCACGTTCCAGACGATGGCCCCCATAAGCGCGCCGAAGATCACCGCATTCGTCACCATCTCGGGGTCGATCAGCCCCTTGCCGATGGTCGAGGCGACCTTGGCCTCGAAGCCGAAATGGTGGCCGATGAAATAGGCGGCGAAGTTGAAGAAGGCGGCCCAGAGGACCGCCAGGAAGGGTGACAGCACCCGCGTCGAGACGATGGTGGCGATGGAGTTCGCGGCGTCATGCATCCCGTTCAACAGGTCGAACAGGAAGGCGATGCCGATCAGGAAGACCAGCAGGAAGGTGACGGAACCCGCGTCCATCAGACGTGCTCGATCACGATGTCGCTCATCACATGAGCCACATCCTCGAAGCGGTCGCAGACCTTTTCCAGCCGGTCGTAAAGTTCGGCCCCGATGACGAAGTCCAGCGCCTGATCCTTCGGCGTGGCCTTGAACAGCTCTTTCAGGCCGGTGTCGTACATCTGGTCCGACTGTTCCTCGATCCGGCTGATCTCGCCGACCATCTGGTGCAACCGGCCGGAGTTGGTGCCGATGTCACGCATCAGCGGCAGGGCGTCGGCAACGATGTTGGCCAGAAGGATGATCCGGTCGCCCATCGCGCGCATGTTGGGCTGGAAGGCGGCCACGTCGTAGAGCATCACCGTCTTGCCGGTCTTGTTCATCTGGTCGATGGCGTCGTCCAGCGAGGTGGACAGCGCCTTGATGTCGGAGCGGTCGAAGGGGGTAATGAAGCTGCGGCGGATCGACTGCATCACCTCGTAGCTGATCTGGTCGGCCTCTTCCTCTTGCGTGGAAAGGCGCGTGCATGTGTCCGCCGTGTCGGGGCCGCCGTCGAGGATCGCCCGCAGGGTCTGCGCCGCCTCTTGCGCCTTGTGGGCCTGGGCCTCGAACAGGTCGAAGAAATTGTCCGACCGCGGCATGATGGCCTTGATGAGCTTGAACATGGCGACTCTCCGGGCGTGGACCTGCGTTCAGGCGCGCTGACTAGCCGGTCACGAAGGTTTCCGCAATCTGTTCCGTTGGCGTTACGGGGGACCGAGGACCTGCCCGGCGACCATCACCGCGCGGGCGAGATGGCTTTTGTGAATGGGGTCGTCGGGTTGCAGGCGCGGCATGGTCCAGCCGACCGAGGCCAGGGTGCGGGCCAGGGTGAAGGCCTTGACCATCGGCTCGTCGGTGGTGCCGTAGCCCGCCATAAGCGCGGCGCGAAGCTGCGGCTGCTCGGGGTGGTAGACGGTCTGCACCAGGGCGGTGCCGAGGTCGTAAAGGCGGAAGCCGAAGCCCGAGTCGTCGAAGTCGATCAACGATACCGAACGACCGTTCACCAGTACGTTTTCCCGCAACACGTCGGCATGGATCAGACCGATCTCGCCGGTGAGACGCTCGCGCAGGGCATCGCGGGCGCGGATCAGGATGGCGCGCTGGTCGGGGGTGGCGGCGGGATGCTCCCAGAACCGGCCCCAGTGCGGCTGGTCGCCGACAAGCCCCTCCAGATCCCAGCGCGGGCGGGTGAAGCCTTCGGGCAGGGTCAGCCGGTCGGTGGTCTGGTGGACTCGCGCCAGAAGCTGACCGAGGGAATGATAGGCGTCCAGCACCTCGGGCAGCGGGCGGGTGAAGGGCTTCGCCGCCTCGCCCAGAGCCTCTCCCTCGATCCAGGCAATGACCGAGGCCTGGCGGCCATCGGGCAGACTGACGAGAAACTGGCCGTCCAGCGCAGGGAGCGCGGCGGGAACCGGCAAGCCTGCGCGGGCCAGTTCGGCGCACCACCAAAGCTCGGACCGGATGGCGGCGGGGGACTGGTAGCCCGCCCGGTGCAGGCGCAGCGCGGCGCGGTCGCCCGAGGGCAGGGCGCATTCACAGACGTGGTTCTCGCGGTCGCGCAGGGTGCGCAGGACGCGGGCGCCCCAGGCCCGCGCGGCGGTCTCAAGCGGGGTCATTCCTCGTCCCCGATCCTGCCGCGCAGGGCCTTGACCTCGCCACGCTGGGTCTTCGCCGCGATCCGGCGGCGCTGGCTGCCGAGGGTGGGCTTCGTCGCGATCCGGCGCTTGGGGGCGACCAGCGCGGCGCGGATCATCTCGACCAGACGCTCCCGCGCGATGTCGCGGTTGCGGGCCTGGCTTCGGGTTTCGTCGACCTGGAGCACGATGGCGCCTTCGGTGGTCCAGCGCCGCCCGGCCAGCTTCTTCAGCCGCGCCTTCACGCCGGGCGCCAGATGCGGCGAGCGTTCCGCCTCGAAGCGCAGTTCGACGGCGGTCGAGACCTTGTTGACGTTCTGCCCGCCGGGACCGGAGGCCCGCATGAAGCTTTCGCTCAACTCCCATTCGGCGATGGTCAGGGTTTCGGTGACGTGCAGCATATTGCGGTTATGACGCGGGCTTTACTGTGCGGCGAGCCAAAAAATTTTCGCGAAATTTTTTTTGGTTTCAGCCAAAATAGAGAAAGGGCTGCCTTGTTTCGGGCAACCCTTTCCGAGATCCAAGGAGATGGGCCAGTTAGGCATCCAAATCCAACCGGTGGTTTATTTCCCAGGGGCTGCCCTTAGAAAATACGCCTCCCGACTGTCCCGACACCTCTCTCCAATATCACTCTAGACACTGGATCACCTCCTTTCAAATGGTTGCCGATAGGGGGAGCGTGACACAGATTTTGTGTTTGTCAAAACAATTCACGCAACCTTTGCGGCCCACCGGGCGAGTGCCAGGCGAAACGGCAACAATGCCACCCCGGCCAGCAGAAGCTTCACCAACCAGTCACCAACGGCCAGCGACACCCAGAACGGGGCCTCGGGACCAAGGCCCAGAAGGGGGGTCGGCTGCGTCGCCCAGGACAGGTCGACGCCGGGCTCCAGGAAGGTCAGCGCCGCCGAAAAGGCGATGGTGAAGAAGATCGCGGTGTCGAGGGTGGAGGAGATGACCGGAGAGATCAGCGGCGCCTTCCACCAGAGGCCGCGGCGGAAGCGGTTGAAGACGGTGATGTCCAGCAGCTGTGCGGCAAGGAAGGCCGTGCCGGAGCCGAGGGCGACGCGGAGTGTCACCAACGGGCCGAACTCGCCCTGCACCTGCGTGCCGATGAAGGAGCAGACGATCCCCGTGGCGAAGCCTACCAGCACCACCTTGCGGGCGGCGGCAGGGCCCTCGAAGCGGTTCACGATCTCGTTCACCAGGAAGGCGAAGGGGTAGGTGAAGGCCCCCCAGGTCAGGAAGGCGCCCAAGGGATACTGGACGAGGATGTTCGAGGCGACGACGATGATCGCCATCGCAAGGATGCCGGGAAGAAGGATGCGCATGTTGCTTTCCGTTTTGACAAGGTCGCGGAGACTTGGCCCGGTTGGGCGGGCGCGATCTATGCCGATGGCAGGCCCCAAGTCAACCTCAGTCCGCGGCCAGCACGCCTTTGCACTGCTTCGGCAGGTCGGCCATCGTGAACTCGCGCGGGCCCTTCTTCTTCGGCCCCTCTTCGTCCTTGGGCTTGTTCGGGTCGGCCTTGGGCGGGTTCAGGTAGTCCGTCACCCACCAGGTCAGCGTCTCGTCGCAGCCATCGCCGCCTTTCGACAGCTCGGCCACTGTCGGGCTTTGCGTCTGGCACAGCTTCGCGCCCTTGGGGCATTTCAGGCGGACGTGGAAATGCGTGTCATGGCCCGCGATGGGCCTGATCTTCTGCAGCCACTTCTTGTCCTTGGCCTTGGCGGTGCGGCACATCTCGATCTTCACCGCGGCCGCGACGAAGATGCGGTCGACGCGGGGGTCGAGCGCGGCCTGCTTCAGCAGCTCGCGGTGGACCTTGGTCCAGTTTTCCGTGACTGACCGCTGGTCCGCCGAGCGGACGGGGATCGAGCTGATCTCCTCGCGCTCCGCCTCGGTCAGGGTCAGGCTCTGCGGCGGCAGCATCCAGATGTCGGCGTCGAGGCCGATCTGGTGGCTGGCGTGGCCGCTGGTCATCGGCCCGCCGCGCGGCTGGCTGATGTCGCCGATGTAGAGCCCCTTGCCGAAGCCGATGTCGCGGGCGGTGGCCGAGAGGTCCATCAGGAACTGGATCATCGCCGGCTGGCCGAAGTTGCGGTGACGTGACAGCCGCATCGCCTGCCAGGTGGGGCCGGTTTCCGGCAGCTCCACCAGCCCTGCACCGCAGCCCTTGGCGTAACTGCCGATGGGCATCGAATCCTGGTTCGACGGGTCCGCCATCGCGCCGAAGAGCTTGTTGGCCAGTTTCTCGGCATGGGCCGGGGCGGCAAGGGCCAGGGAAATCAGAAGGATGCGGGTGAAGGTCATGCGGGCATCTCTCCCTTCGGGTGAACCCAGAGTAGCAGGACGAGGCCGATCAGGAACAACAGGATGATCGGCGAAATCCCAAGCCGCGCGCTGCCGGTCGCGGCGGTTGCCAGGGTGATCAGCGCGGGGGCGACGAAGCTTGTCACCTTGCCGGAGAGGGCAAAGAGCCCGAAAGCCTCGGTCGCGCGGTCGGGGGTGGTGTGGCGCAGCACCATCGTCCGGCTTGCCGCCTGCAAGGGCCCGCCAGCTGCGCCGATCAGCCCGCCGCAGATGTAGAAGATCAGGTCGGGGGTCGAGGAAGCCTCGTCCAGCGGAAGGCCCCAAAGCTGCTCGCGGTCCATGCCGACGATGACCACGCAGACGACCAGCAGGACCAGAAGGCAGCCCACGATCACCGGCTTCGGCCCGAACCGCGCATCCAGCCGCCCACCGACCCAGCTGGCGACCATCGCCGTCACCCCGCCGAGGATGCCGAAGACGCCGATCTGGGTGATCGACCAGCCCAGCACGTTCGAGGCATAGACCCCGCCGAAGGCATAGATGCCGGTCAGGGCATCGCTGTAGGCCAAAGCCGAACCGAGATAGGCCGAGAGGCTGCGGCGGTATCGCAGGCTGCGGATCGTCTCTCTCAGGCTGGCCAGCGCCCGCCCGACATGCAGCGACCCGGCCCCGCCGTGGGGTTCGCGCACCCAAAGCGCGAAGGGGATCATGAAGACCACGAACCAGATCGCCGTGAAGGGGCCGACGAAGCGGGTGCCCTCGCGCGCCTCGGTGTCGAAGCCGAAGATCGGGTCGATGCCGATCAGCGTCTTGCCGGTGTCGGCATTGTCGGCAAAGAGCGACAGCATGACGAAAAGCGCCACCAGCCCGCCGAGGTAGCCGAACGCGAAGCCTGACCCCGAGATGCGCCCGATATCGTCGCCTTCGGCCAGCGAGGGCATCAGCGCATTGGTGAAGATCGTCGCGAATTCCATCCCGATGAGGCCGATCCCGAACAGGATCGCGCCCCGGCGCAGCATGTCCAGCTCGCCCCCCGGCGCGACATACCACAGGCTGAAGGCCCCGAAGACATAGAGGGCGGAGAAGAGCCAGACCCAGATCAACCTGCGTCCCGTCCCCTGCGCGACGGCGCCAAGGACGGGCGCAAGGCAGGCGATGATCAGCGAGAAGCAGGCGTACCAGAAGCCCCAAAGGCCTTGAGCGGCGGCCTTCGCGGCCTCTTCGTCAAGGCCCGTGCCCATGTAGTAGCCGCGGGCGACCTCGGCGAAATAGGGGCCGAAGATGAAGGTGAGAAGCAGCGTGTTGTAGGGCTGGCTGGCCCAGTCGAAGAAATACCAGCCCCAGATCCGCTGCCGTGCCGTTGCCATGCCTGCCCCCTGTTTTCCGCGAAGTGAAGCCGGAAACGCGGGACGGCGCAAGCGAAGGCTACGGGTGTCGCTGACGCTTGCCTATCGCACGGGAGGCCAGGGCCGGGTCGCCTCGGCTTCGATCCAGGCCTGCACCCAGTCCGGCAGCCCGGGGCTGATGGTCGAGATCCCCGCCGCCTTCGCCAGTTCCGCAGGCGGCACGATCCCCGCCTTCGACACCATCGCCGACCGGATCAGCGCCTGCGAGGTGCAGTCCCCGCCCTTCCACATCGACTGTTCCATGTAGAGGAAGCGGTCATCCCAGCCGAGGCAGCGGCTGTAGGTCGTGAGCTTCGAGAACACCGTCACCCGCTTGCGGTAGCGCACCGATGACCCCGCCACGGTCATCCCCCAGCCCTTCGCCTTCAGGATGCCGTGGATACCGGTCCGCGCCCCAAGCGGCAGGCGGCCCAGGTCGTAGAGCGTCAGCGTGCGGCCGTTGTTCAGCTCGACCCAGGGGTCGAGGTCCCAGGGCCAGCACAGGTGATGGCTGACATGGGTGTCGAACAGGCCCAAGGGCGGCATGGCCCTCGCGCGGGCCAGTTCCTTGAACATGCGCAGGAAAGGGTACATCGGGGCCTCCGGGTCTGTCGCCCAACTGGCCCGGCCTTCACCTGTCGTCAAGCAGAACGCTGCGGAAGCCATTGCCCTTGCCCGTCCCTGCCGCTACCTGTGGCGCAGTCCAGATGGAGTGCCCGATGACCTCGCTCTACCAGATCCTGATGATGATCCTGCAGATCGCGCAGTTCCTGATCCTGGCCCAGGTCATCATGAGCTGGCTGGTCAACTTCCAGGTCCTGAACATCCGGCAGCCGCTGGTCCGGCAAATCTGGGACGGGCTGAACCGGCTTCTGGAGCCGCTCTATGCCCCCGTCCGGCGCATCCTGCCGCCGATGGGGGGCCTCGACCTCGCGCCGCTGGCGGTGCTGATCGCGATCTACGCCCTGCAGATCGTCCTGCGGAACAACATCGCCGCCTTCCTCTGAGCCGCGGCGTGGACGGCGCTTCCCGGCTGCTGCATTCGGTCTTCGGCTTCCCGGATTTCCGCCCCGGCCAGGCCGAGATCGTGCAATCGGTTCTGGAAGGGCGCAACACGCTGGCGATCATGCCAACGGGCGGGGGCAAGTCCTTGTGCTTCCAGCTTCCCGCGCTCTGCCGCGAGGGGGTGACGGTCGTCATCTCGCCGCTCATCGCGCTGATGCGGGATCAGGTCCGCGCCTTGCGGGCGGCGGGGGTCGAGGCGGGGGCGCTGACCTCGGGCAATACCGAGGAGGAAACCGAAGAGGTCTTCCGCGCTGTGGACGAGGGGCGGCTGAAGCTTCTCTACATGGCGCCGGAGCGGCTGGCCTCAGGCGGGGCGCTGGCGCTTTTGCGACGGGCGAAATGCAGCCTGATCGCGGTGGACGAGGCGCATTGCGTCAGCCAGTGGGGCCATGACTTCCGCCCCGACTATCTGCGGATCGGCGAGTTGCGCCGCAGCCTGCGGGTGCCGCTCGCCGCCTTCACCGCCACGGCGGACGAGGAGACGCGGGCCGAGATCGTCACCCGTCTGTTCGACGGCGAGGCCCCGGTCACCTTCCTGCGGGGCTTCGACCGGCCCAACATCCACCTGGCCTTCGCGGTCAAGGACAAGCCACGCGAACAGGTCCTGCGCTTTGCGGGCGCGCGGCGCGGACAGTCCGGCATCGTCTACTGCGCGACGCGGTCGAAGACCGAAACGCTGGCCCAGGCCTTGCGCGAGGCGCGGCATGAGGCGGTGGCCTATCACGGCGGGATGGAGGCGGACGAGCGCCGCCGGGTCGAGGCGCGGTTCCAGCGCGAGGATGGGCTGATCGTGGTGGCGACCATCGCCTTCGGAATGGGGATCGACAAGCCAGACATCCGCTGGGTCGCCCATGCCGACCTGCCGAAGTCGATCGAGGCCTATTATCAGGAAATCGGCCGCGCCGGGCGCGATGGCTCCCCCGCCGAGACGATGACGCTCTACGGCCCCGACGACATCCGGCTGCGGCGGAGCCAGATCGATGAGGGGGCGGCCCCGCCGGACCGCAAGGCGGCTGACCACGCCCGGCTGAACGCGCTGCTGGGGCTGGCCGAGGCCTTGGGCTGCCGCCGTCAGGTGCTGCTCGGCTATTTTGGCGAGACGGCGGAGCCTTGCGGGAACTGCGATCTTTGTGACCGACCGGCCTTGCTGTTCGACGCGACCGAGGCGGTGCGGAAGGCTTTGTCGGCGATCCTACGGACGGGGGAGTGGTTCGGGGCGGGACATCTGATCGACATCCTGACCGGCTCGGTCACCCAGAAAGTGCGGGAGAGGGGGCACGACCAGTTGCCGACCTTCGCGGTGGGCCGCGACCTGTCGAAACCCGCCTGGGGCGCGGTGTTCCGGCAGATGATGGGCCGCGACCTCGTCCGCCCGGACCCCGACCGGCACGGCGCGCTGAGGATGACGGAAGCGGCCAGGCCCGTGCTGCGGGGGGAGGCTTCGGTGACGCTGCGGCGCGACACGGTGGTGGCGGCGGGCGAGCGGGAGCCGGTGGTGCGGGCGCAGGTGGCGGAGGAGGATGCCGGGCTGCTGGCGCTTCTGAAGGCGAAGCGGCGGGCGCTGGCGGAGGCACAGAACGTGCCGGCCTATGTGGTTTTCCCGGACAAGACCCTGATCGAGATGGCGGAGAAGAAGCCTGGCAATCTGGACCAGATGGCCGGGATCACCGGGGTGGGCGCGCGGAAGCTGGAGAGCTATGGGGCGGCGTTCCTGGAGGTGATCACCGGGGCTGCGGAGGGGATGCACCCGGCGCGGATGAAGCTGGTCGGGCGGCCGGAGGGGGCCTTGTTCGACCGGCTGGCAGAGGTGCAGCTTTCGCTGGCGAGGGGGGAGGACGGGACGGGGAAATACCTGAGTTGCACCCATTCCACCCTGCGGGCGATTGCCGAGCGGCGGCCCTCGACGCTGGGGGAGCTGGTGGCGATCCAGGGGATGGGGGAGCAAAAGGTGGAGCGGTTCGGGGAGGCCTTCCTGGCGGTGCTGCGGGAGGGGTGAGCGCGGGTGTCCACGGTGGACAGAATTTTGGTGTGAATGATTTCAATGGGTTGGTTGCGGACGTTAGGCATTTGGTAATGTTCTGGTTTTCTTTCGGCGCGGTATTGTCGCGCCGAGGGAGCGTGGAAGAGTCGGGCTGAAGCCCGACCTACGGGTTGGGCAGGTGCGGTGTTCGCGGCCCTGAGGCGACGGATGCAGGTTGGCGGGCAGAGTCGGGGTGAACCCCGACCTACGTTCAGGCGGCACTCTCTTCCGGGGTTGACACCGGGGGCCGGGCTTCGGGGGGGCGGTATTCGGCAAGCGCCCCCTCGATGGCGGTCTTGCGCAGGGGTTTCGTGAGGTAGCGGTCGATCCCTGCGGCGAGGATCGCCTCGGCGTCGCCCTCCATCGCGTGGGCGGTCAGCGCCACGATCGGAACCTGCGATCCCATCGCCCGGATCGTGCGGGCGGCTTCTTTCCCATCCATCTCGGGCATAGAGATGTCCATGAAGACCAGGTCGGGATGGAAGGTCCCGAACAGCTCCACCGCGAGGCGGCCGTTGTCGGCGAAGCGCAGGTCGATGTCCATGTCGCGGACCATCTTCTGGAAGACAAGCTGGTTGGTGCGGTTGTCCTCGGCTGCCAGCACCCGCATCTGGCGCAGGTTCGAGGGCAAGGGCGGGGCTTCGGGCGGGGCCACCTCTGCCGCAGGGGCGGTCAGGCCTTGCAGGTGGCGGTAGAGGTCGGAGCGCAGGATCGGCTTTTGCAGGATCGCCGCGAAGTCATGCGCCAGAGTGCCGAGGCCGGTGGGGTTGGACGACAGCAGCATCACCGGCAGCTTGTGACCGGCGACGCGGATATGGTCGAGAAGCTGGACCCCGTCCATCTCGGGCATCGCGTGGTCGGTCAGCACCACGTCGTAGTCCGGGTCCTGCGCAAGTCGCTCCAGCACCTCGGCGCCGGAGCGGCAAAGCGTCACCTCGATCCCGCAGGGGGCGAGCTGGCGTTCCAGGATCGTGCGGTTGATGAACTGGTCGTCGACCGCGATCACCCGCTTGACGCTGACCGGAACCTGCACCGGAGCGGCATCCTCGGCCACCGGCAGGGTGATGCGGAAGCCGAAGCTGGAACCGGTGCCGACATCGCTGTCGACCCAGACCGCGCCGCCCATGTGTTCGATCAGGCGGCGGGTGATGGCCAACCCCAGCCCGGTGCCTTCGAACTTTCGGTTGCGCTCATCCTCGACCTGGTTGAACTCGCCGAAAATGTGGTCGAGGTAGTCCGGCGCGATGCCGATGCCGGTATCCTCCACCGTGACGTGCAGGGTCTGGGTGCCCTCGGCGTCGTCCACGCCCACCACACGGGTCAGGACATGGCCCTTTTCGGTGAATTTCACGGCATTGCCGATCAGGTTGGTCAGCACCTGCCGCAAGCGGCCCGGATCGCCGACGAAGCGGGTGGGCAGGAACATGTCGAAGTCGATCATCAGGTCGATGCCCTTTTCCCGCGCGCGGGGCTGGAGGAGCATCGTGACCTCGTGGATCGTGCGTTCGAGGTCGAAGGGTTCGGGGCGGAGGGTCAGCCGTTCGGCCTCGATCTTGGAGTAGTCGAGAATGTCGTTGATGATGACCAGAAGTGCCTCGCCCGAGGAGCGGATGGTTTCGGCAAACAGGCGCTGTTCCTCGGACAAAGCGGTGTCGCAGAGAAGCTCGGCCATGCCGACGACGCCGTTCATCGGCGTGCGGATCTCGTGGCTCATGTTGGCGAGGAAGGCGGATTTGGCACGGTTCGCGGCTTCGGCGGCCTTGCGGGCGGATTCGAGCTGCGCCTGCTGGTCGCGGATCGCGGTGATGTCGGTGCGCAGCCCGACGCGGCCGCCGTCCGGGGTGACATGGTCGGATTCCACGATGACCCGTCCGTTGGCGAGGGTGTTCTCGGCACTGGTATCGGCGGCGCGGAAATGGGCGAGGCGGTCGGCGAGCCAGTCTTCCTCGCGCCCGATAGCCTGGGGGACGTGGCCGTTCTTCAGGCCGTGGCGCAAGAGCGCCTCGAAGGTGATGCCGGGCTGCGCCATCGGGGCAGAGTCGGGGAACATGTCGCGGTATCGCTGATTGCAGGCCAAAAGCCGTTCCTCCCGGTCAAAAAGGACGAAGCCATCGGGCAAGACGTCGATGGCCGCCCAGATGCGCATCTGTTCGGTGATGTCGATGGCGAGGCAGACGAGGTCGCCATCGCGGGCGCGGCGTTCCTGGACCTTGATCCAGCTGCCGTCGCGGAGTTTCAGGGTGACGGGTTCGATCGGATCGCCGTCGATCCGCGCCAGCATGCGGGCGACGAAATCGGCGGGCGTCTCGTCGCCGAGGTCGATGATGGTTTCGGCGGAGTGGCGGATGATCTCGTCATAGGGGCAGCCGGGGGCGACAAGCTTGCTGTCCAGCGGGCCGATCCAGGCGGCATTGGCGCTGACCAGCCGCTTGGCGCTGTCGAAGACGGCGAAGCCGTCGTTTATGGTTTCCAGCGCGTCCCAGAGGCGGCGTTCGGCCATGACGGCGGCGGTATGGGCGCGGTCGAGATCCTCGACGAAGCGCAGGTTCTGGTCCTTGAGCGTTTCGGCCTGGGAGAGCGCGGATTTCACCACCTGGCGCTGTTCGACGATCTGGTCGGACAGGGACCGCGCGTGGATGGCAAGCTTTTCGTTGGCGGCGAAAAGTTCCCGGCTTTTCTGTTCGAGAAGGCGTTCGGCTGCCAGCCGTGCGCGCCGTTCCCTGACCAGACGTTCCGAAAGATCCATCGCTTCCCAGCCGACATTCTGCCTGTTGCCGGGCTGCGGGGGCCGCAACGTCCGGTTTTCGCGACTACCCTCGCAAGCCAAGATGAACCAAGGCTTAACGCTGAAAGAGATTGGGGTGCGCTTGCCACCATGTGCCGGGCCATGCGACAATTCCGCCAATCCATTGGGAGGCATTTTCGATGCGTTGGTTTCTGAAAGCGGCGATTGCGGCGGCGTTTCTGGGTGGGGCCGGGCTGGCCTCGGCGCAGGATCTGATCCCCGAGCGGCGATTCGTCGTGACGCAGGACCAGGACCTGCCGGGGGGCGACATCGCGTCGATCTTCGACACCACCATCGAGGCCTGTGAGCGCGCCTGCGTGACCAATGCGCGCTGCACGGCCTATGTCTACAACACCAAGAACGGGTCCTGCTTCGTGAAGAACGGGCCGGGCGAAGGGGCCTATTTCGCGGGTGCCTTCTCGGCCACGGTGATCGAGGCGGACAAGGCCCTGCGCGAGGCGGCGAAGGCGCGGCGGGGGGAAATCGCGTTCCTGCCGGACTGGGACATCCAGCCTGCCTTCGACCAGGCGCAGGGGCTGGGGCGGCAGCATACGACGGGCCCCTGGACGGCGGAAGAGCATCTGGCGGCGGCGGCTGAGGCGGAAGCCGGGGGCGACTGGGCGGGGGCGGCGGCCTATACCGGGGCGGCCTTGAACCTGACGGATGACGCGGCCACCTGGGGCGAGTTCGCGCGGCGGCAGTTGCAGGCGGGGATCGCGGACCCGAACCAGTCGGGCTATTTCTTCAACCAGGCGTTCCTGTCGTCGATCAACGCCTATCTGCGGGCGGAGAGCCCGGCCCTGCGGCATACGATCCTCTTGACGATGGGCGAGGTGCTGGAGCGGAACGGGCGGGGACGGGATACCGTTTCGGCGCTGCGGCTGGCGCAGTCGTTGCAGGAGCGGGTGGATACGGCGGCGCTTCTGGATGATGCGATCGGGAAATACGGGTTCCGCATTGCCGAGACGCTGGTGCAGTCCGATCTGGCGCGGCCGCGCATCTGCGTGACGTTCAGCGAGGATCTGGTCGCCTCGGGGGTGGATTATTCCACCTTCGTGCAGCTGCCCGAAGCCGGGATGGTGGTGGAAAACGGCGGCTGGCGGCAGCTCTGCGTGGCGGGGCTGGAGCATGGCAAGCGCTATACGGTGACCTTCCGCGAGGGGCTTCCCGCCGCCGACGGGCAGACGATGGCGAAGGCTGTCGAGATCACGCAATACATCCGCGACCGGGCTCCGGGCGTGAAGTTCCCGGGTCGGGGCTATGTGCTGCCCAAGGCGGGCGATCCAGCGCTGCCGGTCGAGACGGTGAACACCGAGAAGCTTGACCTGACGCTGTACCGGGTGACGGACCGGAACCTCTTGCGCTCGGTGCAGGACTACTATTTCGGCGCGCCGATCAACGTCTATTCCGAGGAGATGTTCGCCGACACGGTGGGCGAAGAGCTGTGGACGGGTCATGCCACCGTGGCGCAGGAGGTGAACAAGGACGTGACCACCCGCCTGCCCCTGGGCGAGGCGCTGGAGGGGCTTCCGGCGGGGATCTATGCGCTGAAGGCGGAAGTGCCGGGGGTCGATCCCTACACCATTCCGCCGGGCTGGCAGTGGTTCGTCGTCTCGGACCTTGGGGTCACGACGATGTCGGGGGTCGATGGGCTGCATGTGTTTGTCCGCTCGCTGGGCACGGCGGGGGCCAAGGCGGGCGTCTCGGTCGAGTTGCTGAACCGCGCGAACACCGTGCTGGGGACGGCCACGACCGATGACCAGGGTTATGCCCGCTTCGATGCCGGGCTGACGCGCGGTGCGGGCGGGTCTGCCCCGGCGATGGTGGTGGTCAAGGACGGGACCGAGGACATCGCCTTCCTGTCGCTGACCGACCCGGAGTTCGACCTGTCCGACCGGGGCGTGGAGGGCCGCGAAGCCGCACCTCCGGTGGATGTGTTCGTGACCACCGACCGGGGCGCCTATCGTGCGGGCGAGACGGTCTATGTCACAGCACTTGCCCGCGATGCGGAACAGGCGGCGGTCGAAGGGTTGCCGCTGACGGCGGTTCTCAGCCGCCCCGATGGCGTGGAATATTCGCGGCAACTGGTCGAGGATCAGGGCGCGGGCGGGCATGTGTTCTCGCTTCCCATCGCGGGCAGCGCGCCGCGCGGGGTGTGGCGGCTGGAGATGTATGCCGATCTGGAGGCCCCGGCGCTGGCGTCGAAGACCTTTCTGGTCGAGGATTTCCTGCCGGAGCGCATCGACTTTGACCTGACGCTGGCGGACGAGCCGCTGTTCGTGGGTCGCGACTCGGCGGTCGATCTGACCGTGGCGGCGAAGTACCTGTTCGGGGCGCCCGGTGCGGGGCTGGCCATCGAGGGCGAGGTGCTGCTGCGCGCCGCCGACGGGCTGGCCGCTTTCCCGGGCTATGTCTTCGGGCGGCATGACCAGCCGTTCAGCGCCCAGATGGAATCGCTGAACGGGGCCGAGACCGATGGGGCGGGCAATGCGACCCTGCCGGTCTACCTGCCGATGATCGAGGACCCGCACCGCCCGCTGGAGGCGCAGGTGACGATCCGCGTCGCGGAGGGCTCGGGCCGTCCGGTGGAGCGGGAGGTCACCAAGGCGATTTCTTCGGCCGATCCGATGATCGGGGTGAAGCCCCTGTTCCAGGGCGGCGTTGCGCCGGAGGGCGGCGAGGCGCGGTTCCAGATCATCGCGGTGCAGGACGATGCGATGGTCGGCTTGCCGGTGAAGTGGACGGTCAACCGAGTGAACTATGACTACCAGTGGTACCAGAGCTACGGCAACTGGAGCTGGGAGCCGGTGGTGAGCCGCGAAGTGGTGGTCGAGGGCACGTCGAACCTTGGGTCGGCCCCGGTGGAGATCGCGGCGGATGTGACCTGGGGCACCTATGAGCTGGTGGTCGAGCGGTCTGACGGCGGCAAGGCCTCCACGTCGATGGAGTTCTACGCGGGCTGGTATGCGCCCGCCGATGCCTCGGCCACGCCCGACACGCTGGAGCTGTCGCTGGACAAGCCCGCCTACAAGCCGGGCGACACCGCGACGCTGCGGATCGTGCCGCGCGCGGCGGGGACGGCGCTGGTGACGGTGCTGTCGAACCGGCTGGTGGCGATGCAGGCGGTCGAGGTGAAGGAGGGCGAGAACCTGATCACCTTGCCGGTGACGGACGAATGGGGCGCGGGGGTCTATGTGACGGCCTCGGTCCTGCGGCCGATGGATGTGGCGGCGGGGCGCAACCCGGCGCGGGCGCTGGGGCTGACCCATGCCGCGATCGACCCCGGCGCGCGGGCGCTTGAGGCCAAGGTCGAGGTGGCGGCGGAAGCCGCGCCGCGCGGGCCGCTGGATGTGGCGGTGAAGGTCGACGGGGTGACGGCGGGCGAGACGGCCTATGTCACCATCGCCGCCGTTGACGTGGGCATCCTGAACCTGACCGGGTTCGAGGCGCCGGACCCGAGCGACTATTACTTCGGCCAGCGGCGGCTGGGCGTGGGCATCCGCGATATCTATGGCCGGTTGATCGACGGGCTGAACGGGGCGACGGGCGAGGTCCGTTCCGGCGGCGACGCGGGCGCGCAGGCGCGGCTGCAGGCGCCTCCGCCCACGGAAGAACTGGTGGCCTATTTCACCGGGCCGGTGACGGTTGGGGCGGACGGCTATGCCCGTGCGAGTTTCGACCTGCCGAGCTTCAACGGCACGGTGAAGGTGATGGCGGTGGCCTGGTCGAAGACCGGCGTCGGGCAGGCATCTGCGGACGTGCTGGTGCGCGATCCGGTGGTGGTGACGGCCTCGGTCCCGCGCTTCATGTCTCCCGGCGATACCAGCCGCCTGCTGCTGGAAGTGGTTCATGCCACCGGACCTTCGGGCCGGATGGGACTGGACGTGACGGCTTCGGGCCTGACTTTGGGCGAGGTGCCTGCGGGCTTCGATCTGGGCGACAAGGCCAAGGCGGTGTTCGAGGTGCCGGTGACGGCGGGCGCGGTGGGCAATCAGACCATCGAGGTCAGCCTGACCACGCCGGACGGCAAGGTGCTGAAGAAGACCCTGACCGTGCCGGTGCAGGTGAACGACCCCGAAGTGGCTCGGATCAGTCGGCTGGAGCTGAAGAAGGGCCAGACCTTCACCTTCGACGAGAATGTCTTCGCCGGGCTGGTCCCGGGCTCGGGCAAGGCGGTGATGGCGGTCGGCCCCTTGGCGCGGCTGAATGCGCCGGGTCTTCTGGCGGCCTTGGATCGCTATCCCTATGGCTGCACCGAGCAGATGACCTCGAAGGCGCTGCCGCTTCTTTACTTCGACGAAGTGGCGCAGGTGATGGACCTGAAGGGCGCCGAGGACATCCAGAAGCGCATCGACGAGGCGGTGGTGGAAATCCTGGCGAACCAGTCCTCGACCGGCGGCTTCGGGTTGTGGGGGCCGGGCGAGGGCGACTTCTGGCTGGACGCCTATGTCACCGACTTCCTGAGCCGGGCGAAGGCGCAGGGCTATCAGGTGCCGGACGTGGCGTTCAGGAACGCGCTGGCGAACCTGCGCAACCAGGTGAACTACGCCCCGGACTTCAGCGCCGAGACGAACGGCGGCGGTGAGGCCTTGGCCTATGCGCTGATGGTGCTGGCCCGCGAAGGCGCGGCGGCGATCGGCGACCTGCGCTACTATGCCGACGTGAAGGGGGATGACTTTGCGACCCCCTTGGCGCAAGGGCAACTGGGGGCGGCCTTGGCCTCTTACGGCGACCAGGCGCGGGCGGATGCGATGTTCCGCAAGGCGGTGGCGAAGATGGAGGCGCTGGAGCCGGAGCAGGGCCAGATCTGGCGGGTGGACTATGGCACCCGCTACCGCGACGCGGCGGCGCTGCTGACGCTGGCGGTCGAGGCCGGGTCGCAGGCGGTGGACCGCGAGGCGCTGACCGACCGGATCGCCACGCAGGGCACCAACCTTTCGACGCAGGAGGCGACCTGGGCGCTGCTGGCGACGAATGCGCTGATCGACCGGCCGGGGGCGGAGGGCGTGACCATCGACGGCAAGCCCGCCGATGGGCCTTTGGTGCGGGTGCTGGACGCGGGCGCGGTCACGCCGGTGGTGGTGAAGAACGACGGCGGGGATACGACCGTCACCGTGACCACCTATGGCGTGCCGTCCGAGCCGGAACCGGCGGGGGGCAACGGCTATGCCATCACCCGGACCTATTACACGATGACCGGCGAGGAAGTGGCGCTGGACAAGGTGGCGGCGGGGACGCGGCTGGTGACGGTGCTGGAGGTGACGCCCTTCGCCTATGGCGAGGCGCGGCTGATGGTTTCGGACCCGCTTCCGGCGGGGTTCGAGATCGACAACCCGAACCTGATGTCGGCGGGGTCCACCTCGGAGCTGTCCTGGCTGGATGCGCTGAACGAGGTGGCGCATTCCGAGTTCCGGCAGGACCGCTTCATCACGGCGGTCGACTGGTCCTCGGACCAGCCGTTCAAGCTGGCCTATGTGGTCCGCGCGGTCAGCCCCGGCACGTTCCACCACCCGGCGGCCTCGGTCGAGGACATGTACCGGCCGGACTTCCGGGCGCGGAGCGAGACGGGCGAGCTGACGATCACCAAGTGATCATGGGGCGCGGTCGGGCATATGCGCCTCTCCTCCTCCCGGTGGGGAGGGAAGGTGAGGCTTCCAGGGCCGCCCGCCCCGGACCTGATCCGGGGCCTCTGCCTGCCTTGGGCGTCGCGACCGGATCGGCGCGAGGTCCCGGGTCAGGCCCGGGACGGGGTTTCTGATCATGCGCGCGCGGTGGATCATCGTTCTGGCGGCGGGCCTCTGGCTTGCCGCCCTGGGCCGGGACCGTTTCGATGCCTGGATCGACGCGACGGTGCTGCCACCGCTCGCGCTGGAGATGTCGGTCGAGGTGCTGGACCGCGATGGCGATCTGCTGCGCGCCTATACGGTGGCCGATGGCCGCTGGCGGCTGGCCCTGCCGCCCGCCAAGGTCGATCCGCTGTATCTGAAGATGCTCTTGGCCTACGAGGACAAGCGGTTCCGCGCGCATTCCGGGGTGGACCCGCGGTCGGTCCTGCGGGCGGCGTTGCAGGCGGTGTGGAACGGGCATGTCGTCTCGGGCGGCTCGACCCTGACCATGCAGGTGGCGCGACTGCTGGAGGAGGGGACGACCGGCGAAGTCGGCGGAAAGCTGCGGCAGATGCGGGTCGCGCTGGCGCTGGAGCGGCGGCTGTCGAAGGACCAGATCCTGCAGCTTTACCTGCATCTCGCGCCCTTCGGCGGCAACCTTGAAGGGGTGCGGGCTGCCTCGATCAGCTATTTCGGGAAGGAGCCCTATCGCCTGACCCCGGCAGAGGCGGCGCTGCTGGTCGCGATCCCGCAAAGCCCCGAAAGCCGCCGTCCCGACCGGGCGGCAGACCGGGCCGAGGCGGCGCGGAGCCGGGTGCTGGCGCGGGCGGTGGCGGAAGGCGTGATCGACGCGGAGGAGGCGGAGGCGGCGAAACGCGAGGCGGTGCCGGGGCTGCGGAAACCCTTCCCGGCGTTGGCGCCGCATCTGGCCGACCGGGCGAAGGCCGAGGAGCCGCAGGCGGTTGCCCATCACCTGACCATCGACGGCGGGTTGCAGAAGAAGCTGGAGCTGCTGGCGCAGGAGGCGGTGGCGGGTCGCGGCGAGCGGTTGCAGGTGGCGATCCTGGTGGCGGACCATGCCTCGGGCGAGATCCTCGCCAGCGTGGGATCGGCGGGCTATCAGGCCGACCTGCGGCAGGGGTTCGTCGACATGACGACGGCGCTGCGAAGCCCGGGATCGACGCTGAAACCGCTGGTCTATGCTTTGGCCTTCGACGAAGGGCTGGGTCATCCCGAAACGATGATCGACGACAAGCCGATGTCCTTCGGCACCTATGCGCCGCAGAATTTCGACAAGCTCTACCTGGGCACGATCCGTATGCGTGAGGCCCTGCAGCTGTCGCGCAACATCCCCGTCGTCGCGCTGACCGATGCGCTGGGTCCTGCAAAGCTGGTGTCGGCGATGGAAAAGGCCGGGATGAAGCCGGTGTTTCCCGGCGACAAGCCGGGGCTGGCGATTGCGCTGGGGGGCGTGGGCGTGACGCTCGCCGACATGGTGCAGCTGTACGCGGCCATCGCGCGGGGTGGCGTGGTGCGGCCCCTGTCCTGGCGGCAGGATGCCGAGGTGCCCGAGGGGCAGCGGGTGGTGTCGGAGGTTGCGGCCTGGGAGGTGGGGGATATTCTGGCGGGCCTCGCACCGCCGCCGGGCGCGCCGTCGAACCGGCTGGCCTACAAGACCGGCACCTCCTACGGCCACCGCGATGCCTGGGCCATCGGTTTCGACGGCAAGCATGTGGTCGGGGTCTGGATGGGACGGGCGGATGGCACGCCGGTGCCGGGGGCCTTCGGCGCGGATGTGGCGGCTCCGGTGCTGTTCCAGGCTTTCAACCGGCTGAAAGGCAAGCTTGACCGGCAGCCGCCTGCGCCGAAGTCCACCCTCTTGGTGGCGAACGCCGACCTGCCGCAGCCGTTGCAGCGGTTCCGGTCCCGGTCGGCGGTGTTCGAGGCGGCGGCGGATGCGCCTGCGGTGTCCTTCCCGCCGGACGGGGCCGAGGTGGAGCTGCTGGCGTCAGGCCTGAAGGTGAAGGTCGCGGGGGGGACCGCGCCCTTCACCTGGCTGGCCGACGGGGTGCCGGTGGTCGTCGCCTCGGACGCGCGCGAGGCGATGCTGGCGATGCCGGGCACGGGTTTCGTGACGCTGAGCGTGATCGACGCGGAAGGCCGGTCGGACCGGGTGCAGGTGCGGGTGCGGTAGCGCCGGAGTTTTCGAAAACTCCGGATCGGAGCCTTTGAAGGCTCCGGCACGATTTCTTCAAAGAAATCGGCTACGCCCGCTCGATGGCCAGAGCGATCCCTTGCCCGCCGCCGATGCACATGGTGATCAGGGCGGTGCGGCCGCCGGTCCGTTCCAGTTCGCAAAGCGCCTTGACCACCAGGATCGCGCCGGTGGCCCCGACCGGGTGGCCAAGCGCGATGGCGCCGCCGTTGGGGTTGACGCGGGCCGGGTCGAGGTCCAGCGCGCGGGAGACGGCGAGGGCCTGGGCGGCGAAGGCCTCGTTCGATTCCACCACGTCGAAGGACTGGGGTTTCACGCCAAGCTTCCCGCACAGCGCCTGCACCGCCGGGATCGGGCCAAGGCCCATCACCTTCGGGTCCACTCCGGCCAGCGCGTAGCCCATGACGCGGGCGCGGCTGCCCTTCGCGCTTCGCGACAGGACCAGCGCCGCCGCCCCGTCGTTGATTCCGCTCGCATTGCCCGCCGTCACCGTGCCGTCCTTCTGGAAGGCCGGGCGCAGGCCTGACAGCGCCTCAATGCTGGTGGTCTTCGGGTGTTCGTCCACCGCGAAGGTGACGGGACCCTTCCTGCCGCCGATCTCGACGGGGACGATCTGGTCGGCGAAGCGCCCCTCGGCGATGGCGCGGGCGGCGCGGGTCTGGCTTTCCAGCGCGAAGGCGTCCTGATCGGCGCGGGTGATGCCATACTGGGCCGCGACATTTTCCGCCGTCACCCCCATGTGGCCAGTGCCGAAGGGGCAGGTCAGCGCGCCGGTCATCATGTCGATGGCGCGGGTGTCGCCCATCTTCTGCCCGAAGCGGGCGGCGGGCAGGATATAGGGCGAGCGGCTCATGCATTCCGCGCCGCCCGCCAGCGCCAGTTCGGCGTCGCCCAGCATCAGGGCCTGCACCGCCGAGACAACCGCCTGGGCGCCCGAGCCGCAGAGGCGGTTCACGTTCATGGCCGGCGTGCCGTTCGGAATACCCGCCTGGACCGCCGCGACCCGGCTCAGGTACATGTCGCGGGGCTCGGTGTTGATCACGTGGCCGAAGACGACATGGCCGATCTGCCCGCCCTCGACGCCTGCACGCT